>CAYSSU010000092.1:0-2650 GCA_964433895.1 uncultured Prevotella sp. | reverse complement strand
ATAGCGCGATGTTTTCGATTGTGCTCTTTGTTTCCGTCGTGCCATGCATTATTTGTTTACTTTCTTTATTCTTTATCTGTAAATCTAAAATATCTTTTGAAACTGATTTTAAAAGGAAATAATAATGAGACGTATACTTTTTATATTTATTTCAATCGTTGCTTTTATATTATTCATTTGTTTTTGGTATGTAAGTACTAAACAACCTCAGCGTAGTGGTACTTTATATTTACCTCAGCTTACTGCGCCGGTTTCAGTTGCATACGATGAACGTGGTGTGCCGCATATTAAAGCTGAAAATCAAATGGATATGTATCGTGCGCTAGGGTACGTTCAGGCTCAGGATCGTTTGTTTCAGTTAGAAATTATGCGCCGTTTAGCAAACGGTGAGCTTTCGGAAATATTGGGGCCAGAGATGATAGAGGTGGATCGTTTATTTCGTACCTTGCGTTTGCGTGATCACGCGAATGATTATATGGCAAAAATGGATCCTAATAGTCAATCTATGAGGGTTTTAGAGGCTTACTTAGAAGGGGTAAATCATTATCAAGAGTCGAGGCCAAAGCCAGTAGAGTTTGACTTGTTAGATATTGAGGAGCGTCCTTTTACTAAAGAAGATTCATTTGCAATCGTAGGATATACGGCTTATAGCTTTGCAACAGCTTTTCGAACAGAGCCCCTGATGACGTATATAAGGGATAGATTGGGTAGTGATTATTTAGAACCATTTGAAATTGCTTGGCAGTCTCAATCATCCTTGGAGCAAATTATTACAAAAGCAGATTGGTATGATCTGAATCGTATAGCAAAACTTACGCAAGAGGTATTAGTTAATGCTAGATTACCTCAGTTTGAAGGAAGTAATGCTTGGGTTATTAGTGGTGATAGAACTGAAAGTGGAAAACCTATATTAGCAGGAGACCCTCATATTAGTTTCTCCCTACCTTCAGTATGGTATGAGGCGCACTTGTCAGCGCCAGATTTCGAGTTGTATGGGCATTTTGGGGATTTAAGTCCTTTTGCTTCTTTGGGACATAATAGTGATTTCGGTTGGAGTATTACTATGTTTCAGAATGATGATCTGGATTTGATAGCTGAAACAGTTAATCCAGAGAATGCTAATGAAGTTTTACACAATGGTGAGTGGGTTAAGTTTGAAGAGCAAGACGAGATTGTTTTAGTAAAGGGAGCTGATCCCGTTAAATTTACTTTGCGGCGATCCCCGAATGGACCAATCATTAATGATGCCTTGAATGAGACTTTGGGAGATACGCCTGTTGCTATTTGGTGGGCATTTTTAGAAACTGAAAACCCGATTATGGATGCTTTTTATGAGTTAAATAGGGCAGACACGCTTAGTTTGGCTAGAGTGGCAGCGAGTAAAATACATGCGCCAGGATTTAATGTTATGTGGGCAAACACACAGGGCGATATAGCATGGTGGGCGGCTGCTAAATTACCCAAGCGCCCTTTAGGGGTTGATTCTACATATATTTTAGATGGTAAAAATGTACAAACGAGCACGTGGGAGTACCACCCGTTTACAGCTAATCCGCAAGAAGAAAATCCTTCGCGTGGCTATATTGTTTCTGCCAATCATCAGCCGGTATCATCGGCAAAAATAGAGATACCTGGTTATTATAATTTGCCAGATCGTGGCCGCCGTTTAAATGATCTTCTATCAGATAATAATATAAGATGGAATGTTTTCCATAACCAAGCTTTGCAGTTGGATGTGGAAACTGATTATGCACAGCGTGTTTTACAACCAATTTTAGGTGATTTACGGCGAGCAGCAAAGACGGGGCAAGAACATTCATGCGTAGAGATGCTAGCTCTCTGGGAGGGGGATTATCCCGTTGATAGTGTTGCAGCTACAATTTATACGGAATTTTCTTATCAGCTTATGAGGGCGGCGCTGGCTGATGATTTAGGTGAGGTGTTTTTTAAAACAGCATTACGTACCCGAGTCATCGATCATGCGCTGCCAAAAATAGTAGCTGACTTAAACTCACCTTGGTGGGCGCGAAATGGAGCTTTACAATCAGCAACACGCGCAGAAATTGTCGAGCAAGCATGGCGTGAAACTTGGGGACATTTAACTCAATTATATGGTGATAATCCTGAGCGTTGGCTGTGGGGACGAGCGCATACGTTAGTTCATGAGCACCCTTTAGGTAAAAATAGAATCCTAGGCTGGCTGCTAAATGTTGGACCTTTCGCTGTTCCAGGTAGTCACGAGGTTCCGAATAATTTGTCTGCTCGACATGGTTCGGCACCTTGGATTGTGGAGTATGGGCCGTCTACTAGGAGGATTATTGATTTTTCAATACCTGGGAGATCGGTGGGTATTTTACCTGTAGGGCAAAGCGGAGTGCTTTTTGATAAACATTACGCTGATCAAGCTTTGGCCTATGTAAGGGGTGAGTATATGGTGCAGTATTTGGATGCGGAGACTGTAAAAGCGCATACACAATCTACTTTATTACTTCAGCCATAAAATATATCAGGTAGCCCAAGTGTAATGGTGTTCGTCATCATTATGCTTGGTGGTTAATTCTTGCTCATTTTGTCACATTCTTGACATCTAGCCCGGCTAATCTGACTGCATCGTAATTAAACGCCTTGCTGAGGTTGTGCTATGAGTCAG
>CAYSSU010000091.1:0-2767 GCA_964433895.1 uncultured Prevotella sp. | reverse complement strand
TTCTGATTTTGATGCCTTTTTCGATAATAATCAGGGGACTTTTTCAGTGCCCTCGTATTACCTGCCACACCTTTATTCAGTACATTACCAGTATGCAAGAGTTTATTCCAGTCTCCGGCATATTCAGTAAGGCTGTTGCCCAACATAACTATGGTATTGCTGGTCTTATGCTGCCCATAGAAAATTCCAGAATGAAGTGTCAGTATCAACAGTAGAATATATTTTAATCTCTTCATATCCATTTTAGAATTGTTCAAGTATTGCTATCCTCTTTTCCGTATCAGGATGTGTACTGAAAAGAGAATCCATAAAACTCAGCAATCCCTGCTCCATCTCATCCGGTTGAATTATAAAAAGTTGGGCAACATCAGCACGCTTTACATCATCCAAGCCTGGATTACCGGATATTTTGCGTAAAGCAGATGCTAAAGCCAAAGGATTGCCACATAATTCAGCACCTCCTGCATCAGCCATATATTCACGCTTTCTGGAAATTGCAAAACGTGTCAACAGCGTAAATACATAAGCCACAGCACAGCACACCAAGCCTATCAATAATATCACAATTATAGACAATCCATTTCCCTTGCCATCATCATCACTTTTTCGATTTCCACCACCGAACCACATCATATTGTACATAGTTCTTATGACCAACGACATTACAGTGGAAATTATTCCAACAAAAATAATACTTGTGATAAGAAGTTTTGTGTCATGATTACGAATATGAGTAAGTTCATGCCCCAATACTCCGGCAAGTTCATCATCATCCAACAGATTCAAAAGTCCTCGCGTAACAGTCACAGTATATGATTTGCTGTTAATACCACTTGCGTACGCATTAAGCTGGTCATCATCCACTATGCATATTTTAGGCATCTCCATATTACAGGTCATGCACAGATTCTCCACAATATTATAAAGTCTGGGATTTTCCTGACGCGTCACAGAGCGGGCACCAGTTGCACTCTGAATCATTGAAGAATTACAGAAATATGCTATGACAAACCAAATGCCGACACCTAGAATTACCCATGGAATTGTTGTTACGAAATAATAATTCACATCATCTGTATTCAACTGATGTAAAACTTCTCCGTATTTATTATAATAGCCATTACCAAAAAAATTCAACAAAGCAAGGAAAATCCATATCATCCCTAAAATAATCACAGGAAACATAAGAAGCAATAACGCACTCATTGTGTTATTGCGCCTTATCTGTGTCAGCATTCCTACATATTTCATCTACTTAAAACTTTACTTCCGGTGCTTTATTGATTTCAGCTCTCTGCTCCTGAGGTACTTCAAACATAGGCTCTTTCTTGAAACCAAACATATTGGCAAATATATTTGAAGGAAATGTCTCAACTGCATTATTCAATTCGCGAGTAGCAGAGTTGAAGAAACGTCGTACCGCAGCCAATTTATTCTCAATATCAGAAAGTTCACTCTGAAGTTTCAAGAAATTTTCATTTGCCTTCAATTCAGGATAAGCCTCCAAAGAAACTTTCAAACCAGAAAGTGCACTTGTCAGAAAATTTTCTGCATTCACCTTGTCATCTATAGTCTTGGCACTCATAGCTGCAGAACGAGCTTCAGTAACTCTCTGGAATACTTCTTTCTCGTGTTCAGCATACCCCTTGACTGTAGAAACCAGATTAGGAATCAAATCATGGCGTTGCTGCAACTGCACATCTATATTAGCAAAAGCATTCTCACGGTTATTACGTAATTTCACCAGATTGTTATAAATTCCAATCAACCATAAAACCAGTAGTACAATTACTACCAATACAATAATCAATGTCATAGTCTATATTTTTAAATGTTTATATTCATTTGACTACAAAAGTAATGCAAAAGTTCCTTATGGCACTTGATTTTAATATTTATTAGTAAGAAAAAGGTCTGATTGTCATTTTCTGACAGTCAGACCCCTATAATACTATTTTAAAATATTCATTACCTTCTCAAAATATCTTTGAGTTTTTTTCATGCTGTAATGCATTCCACCATTCCATGACCGAATAGCCTGTTCCACGCTGTTCAGCGGATTATAATAAGACTGAATCAATAGAAACATTTCCTTTGATTTTGCCCTGCTGAAACGATCAGATAACTTAAATTTTTTCTTACTTTTTCGTTTTCTAAGAATCTGATTACATTCAACCACCAATATTGGGGTTATCTGCATAGCACCTATAGAACTGCCGCTTTTTGCTCTATCATTTCCGGTACTTTCCACTTGAATTATTGCATCCATCACCGGACTCCAATCGTAATTTTCATTTTCAACTTCCATGTCATTTGCGGCAAAACCTGAAACAGGTAAAAGAATGAGCACAGAAAGTATTAATAACATAATTTTGCTTCTTCTCTTCATACTCTATTGTTTATGGAATCCGAGAAATATTAAAAGATTAATTCTCACGACTAGGATTTATATGAGAATGATTTACATCCTAAGTCTAAATTCCGTTAGATACCTTAATGGATAACACTTCAAAAACAAAAAGAGCACTATCCTTATTCTTATCGTTTGCAAAGGTAAGAAAAAAAGGTGAGATAAAAGAATTAATAGGTATTAATTATCAGAAATTAAGAAAACTAAATACAAATACAACATATTGAATATCAAGCAATTGAAGTAAAATAATGTAAATATTTAAGAGTATATTTATAGCTCGTAGCTTCAGTTCACAAGTATGTTGAAACGACGTTTCAACATACGAAACATAAACTGATAACACGGGAAATGCAG
>CAYSSU010000090.1:0-2827 GCA_964433895.1 uncultured Prevotella sp. | reverse complement strand
CGGGCTATCCTCACGGTTGACGAAAACATGACATCAATGAAATGTCCCTACTGTGACTCACCGCTCATAGAAGGAATGGTGCATAATGAAAGAAGCGTGAAACCTGAATATTTATGCCCCTTTCGAATTCCCAAAAATGAAACTTCCGAAATCTTGAAAAAATGGTCAAATAGTCTTTGGTTTGCACCGAATGCGCTAAAAAAAGCTTTGCTCCAACCTATGAATATTCGCGGAGTATATATGCCTTATTGGGCTTACGACGCAGTTACCGACACGCAATATTCCGGTGAACGCGGAAGAAGATATACGGTAGTGATAGGAACTGGAAAGAATAGAAGGACTGAAACGCGTATGGCATGGACTTTTGTATCTGGGCGTATCTCGACTAAATACGAGGAAATATTGGTTCGAGGTACCGATACGCTCGAGGCGTCTATTCTGGCGAAAGTCGGGCATTGGAATACGCAGAAAATGGTAAAATATAACCCTAGCTATTTATCAGGCTTCATCACAGAAAAATATAAGATAGATATAAAAAATGGATTTGATGAGGCGCAAAAACAAATACGCGAGCAAGAGAAAATAAATGTCAGGAGAGATATAGGGGGAGATGGCCAAAGAATTCATCGTATGAATGTGGAATTTAGGCAGGTGAAATTTAAGCATGTCCTTTTGCCTATTTATATTAGTTCATTCCACTTCAAAAATAAAGAATATATGTTTTATGTAAATGGGGTAAGCGGAAATATTTCAGGAAAACGGCCATATAGCTTCTTCAAAATATTTTTTGCCATACTTGTAGGAATTGCCATCTTAGCAGGAATATATTATTGGATAACTTTATCACAGGATCCCTCTCCTATGGATAATCTCTATGATTATGACTATTTTGAGTAATAGTTTTCGTATATTAATTTCTTTATTAATAAGGAGGCCAATTGAAATTATCAAATAATATATTTCGCATACACCTTTGCTTATAGACATAAATTAACAATAAATAAAAAGCAAGAGGGTGTATCATAAATCACTTTCAATAAAATTAAAAGAACTCATTTATTTTTGTAAATGAGTTTTTTTATGTCATTTATTTTTTGTAACTTGAAGAGAGTTAAATCTTTATGCAATTTTTGATATGCCAAAATTCAAATCATACAGTCAGGGGCAATTGCAATTTTTCCCCATGCGATTAGATGAGCGCATTAAAGAAAATGATCCTGTACGGCTGGTAAACTCTATTGTTGACAGCTTAGACATTTCAGATCTTCTTGCGTCTTACAAATCTCAGGGAGCAAGCTCATATAGTCCGCGGATGCTTTTAAAGGTAATATTCTACGCATACATGAATAATGTTTACTCATGCCGTAAGATAGAAAAATCTCTGAACGAGAACATTCACTATATGTGGCTCAGCGGGGGCCAATACCCGTCTTTCAATACAATCAACCGGTTCCGAAGCGAGCATCTGAAGGATTATATCAATTATCTTTTTTCTCAAGTTGTTTTAATGATTGCCGGTCTGGGATACGTTTCGCTGGATGTTTCTTATATTGACGGCACCAAGATAGAGTCCGTGGCCAATAAATACACGTTTGTATGGCGCAAAACCACGGAAAAAAACAAAGCTAAACTTGAAGCCAAAATACATTCTATCCTCAATCAGATAGAAGAAGGCATCGCGCAGGATAACGCCTCGCTGAATGACGAAGAATTGCCCGCAATAGACTCCAAGACGCTAAAAGATAAAATAGATGAACTTAATAAGCAAAACCTTGATAAAAAAAAAGATAAGACAAAAATAAAGAAGATCAAAGAGCTTGAAAAGCATCAGAGCAAGCTGGCTGAATATGAAAATAAGCTGGATATTTTAGGTGACCGGAACAGCTACTCAAAAACGGATCCGGATGCGACCTTTATGCGGATGAAGGAAGATGCCATGAATAACGGGCAGACCAAACCGGGATATAATCTTCAGATAGGCACAAACAATCAGTTTATAACCAATTTCGCGCTTTACCCCAATGCGGGGGATACTACCACGTTAAAGTCATTTCTCACGCTTCAGCAGGCAAGGCTCGGCATAATGCCCAAAGCCGTCTGCGCCGACTCGGGATACGGCAGCGAAGAGAACTATAAATTTTTGGAAGATAATGATATTGAGGCATTTGTGAAGTTCAACTATTTTCATAAAGAACAGACGAAATCTTATAAAAATAATCCGTTCCTGCAGGATAACTTATTCTATAATTCTGACAAGGACTATTTTGTATGTCCGATGGGACAGCACATGAAGCCGGCATATGACAGAGACATACGCACACGCACCGGATTCAAAACTGTTTTGCGCATATACAGGGCGTCAAACTGCAAAGGCTGCCTTTTGAGAGGTTCGTGTTATAAAGCGCATGGAGACCAGAGACAGATAGAGGTAAATCTAAGGCTTAGAAATTTTAAAATAAATGTTCGAGAACTGCTGAATTCTGAAGCTGGCCGGGAACACCGGCGCAAAAGGGCAATAGAGCCGGAGGCCGTATTTGGCCAGATGAAATTCAATAAGTTCTATAAAAGATTCAGGCATAAAGGATTTGAAAAGGTTCAGATGGATTTTGGCGTCTTTGCCATAGCATTTAACCTGCTAAAGCTGTATAGAAAGATGGATTTAGACGAAAAATTGCATTTAATTTTATTTCTGTGCTTTATTTGGGCTAAATTTCAAAAAATCTCAAATTCTAAAATTAAAATTTATGGGAATTTTGACTTTTTAGCGGAAAAGAAAATTTCTGCCTAAAAAAAACAAAGAGAGTGTATTCTATAATGATACACCCTC
>CAYSSU010000089.1:0-2966 GCA_964433895.1 uncultured Prevotella sp. | reverse complement strand
TCCATGGCATGGAAGAGGTCGGGGGTTCGACTCCCCCTAGCTCCACTGTTTGCACGCTGGTGTTGATACAAAGGTATTTTGCCGCAAGGATGCACGGCGTTACGATTTTAGCTTGATTTTGTGCGGTTCTCGGACTTTGGTGCCTGCCGCATGCGGCTGTGTCCGCGCGTTGCAAAAAACGATTAGTGTGAAGCCGGTTGGAATCCCCCCCCAAGCTTTTACCCCCTGCGGTGATGAGCGCAGCGTGCGCAAAATTGTAGGGTCCGACGTGAAAAGGTGTGAGCCTCTTTGGTCCACGGTCTCTAGCTACTTCGGTCAGTGGATGATGGCTGTCATTTCTCTTGTGGTTCTTCATTGTTGTCGGGCGTTGCTAGTAGTGTTCCTTGAACCAGTCCTAGGACATCCTCGTCCGTCATCCCGGCCGCGCGGGCTGTACGAACTAAGTCTTCTACTGTTGCTTGTACGGTCTGGGTGTCGAGCTGGTTTGTTGCAGACACGACGGTCCCCAAGCGTCTCCGGGATGTGACCAGTCCAAGGCGCTCAAGTTCTCGGTAGGCGCGGGCGACCGTGCCAACAGCGATCCCTAAGTCTGCCGCTAGGTCTCGTACGGTAGGCAAACGTTGCCCTGAGGTTAGTGTTCCTGAGGTGATTAGCGCTGCTATTTGTGAGCGTACTTGCTCAAAGGGGGGTACAGCCGAAGCCATGTCGACGGTGACGTGGTAGCTCATTTTTGTTTCCATGCCGTCACGATGAGGGCAATGAGGATAACGACAAATGCGAGGAGCACTGCCGGGTAGGCCCACCAGTGTCCGGCCAGTTCAGCGATGTAGCCGTCTACCTCCACACTTCCGCCTTGGCTCGCTGCTATTCCCGCGACCAGTAAAACACCCGAGAGGCTAGCAGCGAGCGATAGCTGCACTCCTTTGACAAGGTTGGTGGCCGACGTCTGGCGGAGCTGTAAGTCCACATCTGGTTGAATTCCCGGGATGGCTGGGCGCCGAGCGATTATGCGTAGCACCGCTAGCGTGGCTAGGGCTAAGGCAAGGACGCCGATCATCATGGGAATGCCGTATGGAAAGCCAGGAAACGGCCCATTCCAACCATCTACATTCGGGTTCCAAATAGGATGCATGATCGCTCGGCCAGCGTCCTCGCCGCCGCGCTTAGCGACAATGCCGCAGAACACGAGGGCCACCGTTAATAGGAGCGCCCAGGTGACGCAGGCCCATAAGGCAAGCGGCGCCGCGTTCGCCAGCGCGGGGCGCCTGGTAAGGAACGCGTCTCGTCTTTGTCCTTTCGGCTTTGGCCAAAAGGACTCCCCGAAGCCCGCTGAGACAACAAAAACTATGCCTGCAAGCGATGGGGCTAGTGCAGCGAACATGCCGGGTATCGCAGTAGCGTTTACATAAACCGTTGGAAAGAGAGCAACCGCCACCAGGGCAAACATGAGGCCTATCAAAGCGGCAAACCCATACAGGGAACCGATGCGCCGACGCGCATCCACGCAAGGTTCCTGCCCCAGATGAGTGCGATACCTGATTGCGCTGACAATGCTCACCACTGCGGCAATTACAGCAAGAACCACTAGCAACTGAAAAATAGGTGCGAAACTCACGGGGCCCCTAAGCAGTGGAATAGTGATTACATCCTGTACTCAAAGACCCAATGTGTCAAGTGATTGATACTAATACCTATCAGCACGCGCGGAGTGTCTGCAAACCAGCCGAGTTTTGAGTCGAGGTATTTTTGCCTACGTACACAAGATTGGTGACATGGGGGAATGTCGTGGACCGTGGAGACGTCGCCGGAGGTGGCGGCTTGGTACCAGCGGCCAACTGTTGCTGAGACTGTGCGTGTCCGCCGTGATTGAGAGACTTGCGGCTTGAGGCACCCTGCTTGGGATGTTGCTGAGCTGGTGTATGAGACACACAAGGTAGCCGGGCTTACCCAGGTGGAACTAGCAGCACGGATGGGAATCCTCCCGGGGCGATTCATCTTCGAGTTGTTTTGAGAACGAGGCTGAGGTACCCGTAGGCGCGCCGCAAAGAGAGGCGCCGTACTTTACCCCCCACCCCTCGATTTTTACCCCCTCGACCGCTGGAACTGGTCGGCCGCGCATTTGTATCAACACCTGCGTGCAACCAACCACTTGGACTGTAGCGGTCCAGGACTCTTCTATGTTTGTCAAGCCCGGTTTTGTGTGGTTGCGGCGTTTAGTGTTCGGTAGATGTTGGCGCCCGGCACGGAGTTTGGACACATTTTCATCATTTCATGCCGCATGAGGAATGAGAAGTAGAGCTGGCTCTACCCTGCGCCGTTGAAACCGGAACCACGCCCCACCGATTATTGCCACCGACACCGGTGGCATAGGGTCATGATGAAGAGCCAAGGACCCGAACCGTGTATCCGTCTTCGCGATGTTCATATGAAGTTCCCGGTGCCCGGCCGCAAGCGCAGAAGCGTTTCCGTGTTGCACGGCATTGACCTTGACATCCCCGCTGGGCGGCTCACCGCGATTGTCGGACCATCAGGTTCAGGCAAGTCAACGACGCTCTCTTGCGCGGCAGGCCTGGAACGTGCAACATCGGGCTCGATCGAGGTTTTGGGCACGGATATCCTGGCACTTAATGCTAGGCAGCTTTCCTCCTTCCGCAGCGAGAACATCGGGTTCATCTTCCAGGAATACAACCTTGTTAGCTCTCTGACCGTCGAAGACAACATCGCATTACCGGCCCGGCTTGCGGGTCGCAAGATCCCTCGCGGCACCGTGGTGGAAACAATGGAACGGCTCGGCATCGCAAAACATGCGAAGAAACCCCCAGTGAGCCTTTCGGAAGGTGAACGTCAGCGTGTGGCAATCGCGCGAGTAGTGGCAAATCAGCCCCGCATCGTCTTCGAAGATGAGCCGACAGGGGCACTGGATGTCAGTGCCGGCAATGTGGTGCTCGACTGGTTGCAGGCGCTTC
>CAYSSU010000088.1:0-3093 GCA_964433895.1 uncultured Prevotella sp. | reverse complement strand
ATAATTGTTATGTGAAAATATTTTCCTACGACTTCTACATTTTCCGGATTAATTCTAATCGGTTTCTATCTCATTATTTTTATGTTTTATATTCATTCGACTAAATATAACCTAATATATTTACATGATTAGATGCATAACGGATCTATAAAATTAAAAATTTGTTATATCACACTCACAATTCCCCTTAATCTTTTCTTCCTATTATAGAATAGGTTATAGGTATCTTATCTTCTAATCCTTTTATTTTGAATTGCTTTGGGTTAGTTTCAATCATATTAGATAAAAGGTTGAAGGGCGAATAGTAGTATTCATTGAATTCTTGAATAGCTATACCATTTTGAACTAAGCCATTGATAGGCTCAGACAAACCATAATTCCATGTTATAACTTTATCTATAGTCTTCTCGCCATTATCTGTATAAGTTGGCTCATCCATAGCAAACGGCTCTTTCCGAGAATAGGGATACTCAAGTTGCTTAAAATGTTCGTCAAGCATCCATAATACAGGATGGAACTCAATCATAATGAATTTACCTTGAGGCTTTAACATTGCAGCTATAACTTTACCCCATTGTTGTAATTCAGATAACCAATTTATAACACCATAAGAAGTATAAACAATATCAAAAGTTTCATTTAAATATTTTGGGAGTTCTAATACATCACAACAAATAAAGTCTGCTTCAATATTTAATTTCCGACTCAATTCTTTTGCCTTATCAATTGCTACATCAGAAAAATCGACTCCGGTAACATCTGCTCCCATTCGCACCATAGACAAGGTATCCATTCCAAAATGACATTGCAGATGTAAAATAGACTTACCCCTGATATCTCCTAGTAACTCAATATCCAAAGAAGGCAAAGAAGTCTTTCCATTAAGAAAAGAATCAAATTCATAAAAACCTGACTGCAAATGTACATCTACCCGATTATTCCATGCCTTTTTATTTATCTCTAGAAAGTTTTTCATAAAATGTTTTTATCTACTATTAAATTGTAGTGATTCAAGAAATAAATCTCTCCCTATTCCTGTAATAGTCTCTGATTATCTATCAAGTTTTACCCATATTTCAGTTGCTGCTTAGCAAAGCCTTTAAGCTTGATACAAGGGCAAAAATATCACATTCATGACAATATAGATAAAATGTTTTACATTTCTCGCAACGCTAAGAATTAATCTTTGCTCCGAAACATAAATTCTTTTCTCTAGTATAACTTGGACATTTTCCACAGAGAACTCGTCAACCCAAAAAAATTGAACCTTTATTTTCATAGTTATACGATCAGTTCATTATTCGTGAGAGTTAAGCTAAATCTTTTGATGCCTTTTTAAAAAAATACTATCTAAAAGTTATTTACAAACAGGATAACCGAAATATCAATAACTTAAAAGCATGTATCACATGATTAATGTACAACAGGGGACAATGTTTTTTTGACAACATTAGATTCTTTATGCAACTTCAGATTATAAAGAATAAATAGAAATTAAAGTCATCTATTTTCTCTTATTAACCAGACTAATTTATTATTCCTATATTAGGAGATATATAGTAACTAATGAAAAAGATGAATCTATCAATAAATAAAATTCTACTGATATTTTAACGATAAAATAAAATATATGGAAGTACAAGATATTATAATGAACCTTTGCAACAATCATACTCCTGTAAAAAAGATCAAAGAGTTTTCTAAGTTACCAGGCATTTATGCTTTCTTTTTTATTGGAACCAATTTTCCTTTGAGTGACTTTGTGATCCCCAAACATAAGATTGTTTATATTGGAAAAACTGAAAGTAGTCAACAAGCACGAAATTGTAACGTACATTTTAAGTCAGGGAAAACAGGTAGCTCAACAGTTAGGAAAAGTATTGGTGCATTACTATCACAAACAATTAACATTAAACCCATTATCAGAAGTCTTTCTGATGTTAACAATAATAGAATTAGTCATTACAAATTTGACGATCAATCCGAAGATATTGTAACACAATGGATGTTTGAAAACTTATCAGTTGCTTTTTATGAATACCCCAAATCAAAGAAAGAAATTGACACTCTAGAAACCCTACTTATTAACGATATCTGCCCTGTTCTAAACATTGATCATAAGAACAAGAATAATCCTTTTCGAAATAAGATTAAAGAGTTACGTAAAAAATTAGGTATCATTGCTCATGCTAATTTAATTCAAGAAGACAATCAACAGATTGATATAGAATTGGAAAACATAATAGCCGGTAGTAAAATAACAACTGATAACAATCTAAAATCAGGCAAATATTTTGATGTATGGAAGGTCTATTCAAAGGAAATTCAAATCCTTTTGAATAGTAGAAAAAAAGAAAGCTCAATCCAACTCGATAGTAATCTATTTAAACAAGTCGGCAATAGAAAAAGTTACAGCTTTACGCTTCAATATAATAACAATGAAGTAGCGAACAACATATCAAGTAGTGCAGTGGCTAGAGATTTACATGCATTCCTATCCTATAAAAATTATAATGTAGGTAACAATACTTTTAAATTAACTAAAGATTTTAAGTTACAAATCAGGGGTTAAACATATATTAATAAAATATTCCTAAGACTAATTATAACTCAGACCTGCTGCCTCTCGGTCTGGGTTAAACTACCCCTCGGTCTGGGTTCTAAGGGTCGTCGATCCCAGACCGACTAAACATCGATCAGGGAGCTTTAAATAACCATCTTCTTTAAAATCTTAGTGAGGAACTCCTTTAACTATTCTATAAAAAAAGAGACCCTTTCATCACTTTGAACTTACCTTCTTTTAGGATACTTTATTTTTCTTATCTTAAGACAGACTAATTTTTAACTCTTAATCATTAGAATATAAAAGAAAAAAGCTTTTAAAGTTATCCTTTTCAATAAAAATCAGTACTTTTCGTTGGGGAATGACTAACAATGAGATGAATAGCTCTAAACATTTTGGTAAATGAAATTTATTGTATACTATTTTAGATCAAGTCCCACTCGGATTTTTATTTTAAGTTTTTTTCTGTTAATTGTGCTTGGAACGGTTCTGCTCATACTACCTCCTTCTACTTCTAACGGAATAGCTCC
>CAYSSU010000087.1:0-3098 GCA_964433895.1 uncultured Prevotella sp. | reverse complement strand
CGAACCAGCCTTCAACTGCGCTGAAAGTGACACTGAGACCCACGGTGGAGATGATGATATTGCTGTTGCCCTCGTATCCCAGAACCAGAGTCTGTGCGTCGATATCTCCTACGCAGGCAGTGAAATCCTCAACCAGGGTGTCATACATATCGAAGGCGAGATTTTCTGGCAGCTCGATGGTGGGCGGGGTATTCACGAAATTGACTGTTACGATAACTGTGTCGTAAACATAGTCGTAGCCATCGAATACGGAGAAGGTAATCTCTTCGGAACCAAACCAGCCCTCAGCGGCGCTGAAGGTTACGGTGAGGCCCTCAATGGATAAGAGGATATTGCTGTTGCCCTCGTATCCCAGAACCAGGGTCTGGCCATCGATATCTCCCACGTAGGCAGCGAAATCCTCAACCAGGGTCTCGTACATATCGAAGCTTAGGTTTTCGGGCAAAACGATGGTGGGTGGGGTATTCACGAAGTTGACTGTGATAGTTACAGTGTCGTAGGCATAGTCATAGCCATCATAAACGGAGAAGTTAATCTCTTCGGAGCCAAACCAGCCCTCAGCTGCGCTGAAAGTGACAGCGAGACCTTCAATGGAGACGAGGATATTGGTGTTGCCTTCGTATCCAAGTTCGAGTGTTTGGCCATCGATGTCAGTCAAGTAGGGTGCGAAATCCTCAACAAGGGTAGCGTACATATCGAAGGCGAGATTCTCCGGCAGTTCGATGCTGGGCAGTGTGTTAGTGACAGTCAGTTCCACGCTCACGCTCAGTTGCGGATTGTCGCTGTCGTTGGAATTGACAATTAAGGTGCTGTTGTAAGTGCCGGGAGCCAAACCATCCGCGCTGAAGGAGCCTGTGATAACTTGGTTTCCTCCGCCAGAGACAGTACCGGAAGCGGGAGATGCGCTAAACCATCCTACGGCGGGGTTTTCCACCAGAGTGTAGGTCAGGTTCTTGCTGCCGCTGTTGCTAATTGTGAAGCTGTCTGTCCCTTCGGCATTTATTGGCAGAGTAGTTGCCAAACTGCTGAAATCCAGAGAGATGGCAGGCTGGGTGTAGCCGCTGCCGGTAAGGGCGATATTGACAGTGGGGTTTTCTTCATCATTGCTGGTGATTACCACATTGCCATCATACACGATAGCTTCCAGAGGCTGGAACGTCAAGTTGTAAATGGCGCTGCCGCCTCCAGCCAGACTGAATCCCAGAGTATTGCGTCCAGTGGAGGAAGTTTTCATCGAAGAGCCGAAAACCTCATTGGTCCTATCCAGGGAGGCAACACTGTAACCGGTGGGAGTGCTGATAGATCCAGTGAGTTCCTCCTCGCCGGTATTGGCAATCGTGAATTGACGGACATCGCTGCTGCCTGCTTCCACCTCGCCGAAGTTCAGCGCCACGGGGTCAACCAATATTTCCGCAGGAGCGTCTGCGCCTCCGAAGATGGTGAGTTGCACATTGGGTCGGTAAACACTGACGCTGCCGCCAGTGAAGGTATTGACCCGATTGGAGGTGTTACTGCGCGCGTAACGGTATCCGCTGGTGACACTGGTGTACTGCACCGTACCTGTGGAAGCAGATGAACTGACCCGGTTGAAGGCAGTGTCGATAACAATATTGTCGGTACCGTTCCAAGTGAAGGGTGTGGACAAAGTCAGCATATCGTATCCACCAGGAGTGGGCAGATAGGATGAGGCGCTGTAAACCGTCGCCATACCTGTGGCATTCTGCCAACTGGCTACGTTGGAAGCGGTGGTGTGTTTCATGCGTACCACAAAGCTAGGCAGAGCAATACTGGGAGCGGTGTTCACCTTGAAGCCAAGCGCTGTAATATCCACCGGTCCATACACGCCGGCAGCGTTGAGTTCCGCGGCGGTGTAAACAGATTGACCGTGCAGGCTTCTGTTGTAAATGTTTATAGGACAGCCTTCTGTATTTCCGGTGTTCAGTGTTCCATCGCCCAAAACGACGTTGGTGATAGCCATCGGCTGGGCTGTTGCAGTATTTGAAGCTGCAGATTCCCCGGCAGGATTGGCATAGAGCGTGGTCACATGGTAGGAATAGAGAACGCCGTTGGAGACGTTGTTATCGGTATAGAGGGTGCCAGGCGTATCGCTGAGGAAGGCTTCGTCTCTGTATATTCTATAACCGCTCACACCGGCAGGGGTAGCAGCTGTCCAACTGAGTTCCACCAATCTGTTGCCAGCCGTGGCGGTGAGGTTGGAAGGAGGATACATCAGTTGGGTGACGGTCACCAAAACCGTGTCGTAAGCATAGGCGTAGCCATCAAACACAGAGAAAGTGATTTCTTCAGAGCCGCACCAATAAGCGATGCTGCTGAAAGTGACCGCGAGTCCTTCGATATCCACCTGTATATTGGTGTTTCCGCTATAGTTCAGGGTCAAGTTTTGCCCGTCCACGTCGGTCAGATAGGACGAGAAATCCTCTGCCAGATTCAGATCTGCATAGATGTCAAAATTCAGTGCCACAGGCAATTCGATGGCGGGGCTGCTGTTATTCACTACCAGTTGCACCGTCACAGAGACTTGGGGCGTAGCCGGATCGTTGGAATTGACCAGGACTGTCGTATTGTAACTGCCGGGTGCAAGTCCCACGGGCGAAAAAGTCCCTGTAATCAGTTGGTTTCCATTGCCAGCAATGCTGCCGGAAGCAGGAGTGGCGTTGAACCAGCCCACCGCGGGAGATTCTGCGAGGGTGAAGTTCAAGTCCTGGCTGCCGGAATTGTGGATGTTGAAACTGTCTGTACTCTGCCCACCGTTGTAAAGTGAGGCAAAAAGGGTATTGTCGTTGAGTGAGATTGTGGGTGGGGTGTATCCGTATCCGGTGACAGCCAGCAGCAGCGTGCCTTCATCGAGGTCGTTGCTAGTGATGAGCACATTGCCAGCGTAAGTGGCAATTGCGGTCGGGTTGAAACTGAGTTTGTAAATCTGGGAAGTATTCACAGGCAAAGAGAAGGACAGGGTATTGCGACTATCAGCTCCAGTCCCAGTGTCTTTGCTGCCCGCAGCAGCAACTGAGTAACCCGCAGGCGTGCTGATAGAACCGCTTAGGGTGGCGTCACCGCTGTTATAAATGGTAAATTGC
>CAYSSU010000086.1:0-3162 GCA_964433895.1 uncultured Prevotella sp. | reverse complement strand
AACCAAAAGAAACAAACTGGAAACAAAAATTTCAAAAACCCCAAAATGAAAACATTCGCTTAACATATCTTAACACGGAAAGCTTGTGCAAACGAGCGCAGAGTCAAGCTTGCTTGAACTTTGCCGAGTGCAGCCAAGGTTAGCCAAGACAAATGAACGGAATTTTTCATTTTCTATCATTTTGGTGATTGTTAAAATAAAACATGTTGTAAGATAGAAAAATGCACTTCAATGCATCAATGTGATTGCTAATATGTGTGAGATTGAAATAGTAAGGGTTTCCTTGCGAATAGAATTTTATTTTATTTTTCAGCATATTACGAATCAAAGGTACAAGCAAGGTACGAAATACTTGTTGAACTTCATTTATTATCCTAAAATACTCCCCAAAATGGCCTGTACAACTTTCAAATACAGAAAATATTTTCTAATTTCTCTAATTATTTACAAAAATAGCAAAGTATTTCAAAGAAAATTATTACCTTTGCATAATAAAATACAATAAAAATGGCAAATGATAACAAGAATCTTAATCGAATAAAGGTGATTCTAGCAGAAAAGAATCTACAAAACAAGTGGCTTGCAGAACAGATTGGCAGAGATCAAGCTACAATATCCAAATGGGTCACTAATTCTGCTCAACCACCTCTTGAAGCTCTGATTCAGATAGCTCAATGTCTTGATGTAGACATTAACGAACTTATTCGTGTACCCAAACAAAACTCTTCCAGAAGTTAATCTGTGGATGTTATTGTGATGTGGTTACTGATTTTACAAATTAATTACGAAATCGTTAATATTTAAACACTTTCAATTATGAAAAAAATTTTTGTTCTATTTGCGATGTTGCTGGCTGTTACCACAGTTTTCGCATTTGACACCAACTCGTTGTTTGGTTTCGAACAGCAAAAAACTTCAGAAGGTTATCAACAATATGTTGGTAAGAGTTTCTTTGTACGTCCTGCCTATGGTAAATTGGAAACATGGACTAAATCAGGATTTACTTATGACAAATCGTACGAAGGTAAAACCTTCACTATTACAAAGATTACAGTAAAAGATGTAACGCTTAATGATAAGCCAAACAAAAAAGTTACTGTAGTAGCTGTTCAAGATGGTGCAAAAACCAAAATCAAGTTTAAAGCTTATGAAGAAGTTTCTGTAAAGGTTAGCATTTGGAGTGGAGTAAAGCAATGGCCTCTTATCGGATGGATGCCAGTTGTATTTACTGAACCTTTTAATCAGAAAAAGCAGGAGCTTCTCGGAAAGACGATAAAGCATGATATGGTTAAGGATGAGTATGAGATTACCGATGTCTTTATGGGCGAGGATAAGACCACAGATGCAACTGCTGTAACAAACGTAACCGTGAAGAACAAACGTACAGGTGCAACAGTAAGCTGTCCTTATTCAAAAGTAAATATTGCACCTTTTGCAGATGCTTTGAAAGGAAGTTATAAAACAGCATTAGCAAAAGTTGAAAAGCCAGAAGATGCAACAAACCGCTATGGTGAAACAAAAACTATTCAAGATGCTGGTGTTGACAAGTTTTCATATAATGACAGCATAATTGATATAACAATTTTTGGTACTAGTGAAGAATTCAAATTTGTTTTGAAGAATATTTCAGAACATTCACTCAAGATTATTTGGAACGAAGCTGCTTTTGTTGGTCTTGATGGTTCAACATCAAAAATTATGCACGTCGGCACTAAGTATTCACAGCGTGAGGCTGACCAACCTGCTACTGTAGTCATTAAGGGTGCCAAAATTGATGATTTAGCAACCCCAACAGCCAATGTCTATTATGACGAAGGATATAAGATTGGTTATTCTACTTATGGTAATGGATGGAAGACAAGGTCTATGTTGCCAAAAGAATATAGCGGAAAAGAAGCTGGAGAAATTCGTTTAATGCTTCCTATTCAAATTAAGGATGTTGTAAACGAATACACATTTGTTTTCCGTGTATATTACACTTATGACCATCCAGAGTTGCTTCACGCTGAAAAATTATAAATTATTGGGGGATAGAATTCTGTCCCCCTAAACTTTATAAAATGAGACTGTTATTCCTCTTTTTATCACTAATATTATCCGTTTCTGTTTCTTATGGTCAACATATTAAATTTATGGGGACAGAAGTAACTGGAAATTTTGAAAGTTTCAAGGATAGTCTTACATTAAAAGGATTTACCCATGTTGACTCTTTTGAGACCTTACACAAGTTTTATGGTAAATTTGCAAATGAATTTGTAACTCTTAATGTAATGGCTTCTCCAAAGACAAATACGGTATTCAAAGTCATTGTGTATTTTCCAGAAAGGGATGATTGGCGAAATTTGAAGAATGATTATTTCGCAAAGAAAGAAATGTACAAGACTAAATATCCATTAGATAAAGATTTTGAATTCTTTTCTTCACCCTACGAAGATGGAGATGGATATGAACTTCGAGCTGTCGCAAAAGGGAAATGCAATTACGTCTCTTTTTATCTTGCTTTAGGCGGTCATATAACTGTGGAAATTACCAAATCTTCACAAATTAAGGTCGTCTATGAAGATCGTGAGAATATTAAGTTGGGACAACAAGAATTAGATCAAAAAGCGATAGATGATATATAAAGTATATTTCTGAATTTAAGCTATCATTACGAATAATCCCACTGATAATCAGGCAAAAGATTATTAGTGGGATTTTGTTATCTACGGAAGTGACACACAACCTCTCGTTCTGGCTCAGACTGATCGAGTTGGTTGGCATCGAAGCAATAGTCAGGACTGTCACTCTTGACATTGCTTCGCCAAAGGTGCGTTGGTGCGCTCCTTCTGGTGATGGCAATATAAGAGTTCAACATGCAGAAGTAGCGGTCGTTGCCAGTCGCTCCCTGAATGCGGTTGATGTACTCATGGATGTCGGGGTTCGACTTGTCGAGTTCGTCAAACATGCTTGCACACTGCTGACCGTTGTCTGCATGTATAAAAGCGTTTCGAACTCCTTTGACAAGGTCACGTTCGACCTCCCATAATGGTTTTGAAGAATTCATGTGGAACTATGTGAATTATACATAGGACCGAAATAGAATTTGTAATAATCCAAGATGAAATCATCTTATCAAGATTGACAACTGAATAAGCAGACCCACTGATTTTCAGCAGAAAT
>CAYSSU010000085.1:0-3175 GCA_964433895.1 uncultured Prevotella sp. | reverse complement strand
GACCGTCAAAAGAGGGCTTCGACATCGTGATTGGTAATCCACCGTATGGAGCAAAGTTATCTGTAAAAGAGAAAGCGTTACTAAAGAAATTATATGTGACTACACAAACTAAAAAAGGCATACAAAAAGGTTCCCTTGACACATACACAATGTTTATTGAATTGTCATATAATTTATTATGCAATGGCGGATGTTTCGCTATGATAGTGCCAATTTCTTTAACTTCAAGTGACTCATCAGCTGGTGTTCATCGTTTGCTATTAAATAATTGTGATAACATACATATCTCGTCTTATGCCGTTCGTCCTAAGCCTGTATTTGAAAATGCAGTTGTAAACACATCTATTATGACATTTAGAAAAACAGAAGATATTTGCCGCCACATTTATTCAACCAAGATGTACAGGAAAGGACATAATTTCAATCTGCAAACATTAGTTGATAATCTTGAATTTGTTGAAGTGAACAATCTTTTATTATATGGACGTATTCCAAAAATAAGTAAGCAAGCAGAGGTTGATATTTTAAATAAACTGTTCATAAATAAACGATTAGGAGATTATATCAAATCTGATGGTAGCCCAATTTATTATAGAACAACAGGTGGAAGATATTACAAAGTGGTAACAAATTATTCTACTGACTCAACTAAGGAGAAACCATTTTATGTTGATTCCTTATTACAAAATGCAATAGGATGTATTCTCAGCAGTAATTTATCTTTTTGGTTTTATCAGATTTATTCTAATAATCTTGATTGGAAGAGTTATGAAATATCAGAATTCCGTTTACCACCATTGACTAATGATACAATTAATCAATTGAATACCTTGTATGTGGAATACTTGATTGATATAGAAAACAATGCGAATATTAGGCAATCATCAGGTACATCAAGCTATAATGTAAGTTCATTTAAAGAATACAAAATAGGAAAGTCAAAACCAATAATAGACTGTATTGACGATTTGATATGTCCTTTATATGGTTTAACTCAAGAAGAAACGGAATTCATAAAGAATTACGAAATAGAATTCAGACTTTCTAATTATGAATAATAAACCTCATTCCATAAATAAATATTATGATTATCTATGGAATGGTTTTATTGTCTTTATCCTAATTTTGGAGTAAGCCCGACAGAAAATCCAAGTGCAGCAGCAATGCGGTAAAAAGTCGATACTTTTGGTTCTATCTGGCCATTCTCAAGTTTTGTGATGTAAGAGCGGTCACTGCCGATTTTTCGTGCAAGTTCCGCTTTTGTCAACTTTGCTTTTTTGCGGGCTTCCTCAATTACCGCACCCGAATAAAATGCAAAAGCCTTATCTTCTGCTTCTGCTCTTTCTGGTGTACCTTCTTTGCCGAATCGCTCGTCAAGTAATCCGTCAACATCATAGATGTCTTTACTTATTTCTTTTGCTTGCATAATATTCCTCCCTTAATTTTAATGCCTTTTCTATTTCTGATTTCGGTGTCTTTTGTGTCTTCTTTTGAAATCCATTGAATAAAACGACTATTTTATTACCATCAAAGACAAAGAATAATCGATAAATATTTTTATTATATTCAATCCTCAATTCGTATAGACCGTCCTTTACTATCTTTATGAATTTAACAGGCATCCTGTCTTGTGTACGAAGTAGAGTCAGTATGTATAACACTTTGTCGCGAGTGCCATCATCAAGTGCTGCCATGAACTCATTGAAATAGTGCTTATACGCAATTATGCTTCTGTTCATTCTCATTCTATTTTAATGCAAAGATACATATTGTTGTAATGCGATACAACAATATGCCAATAATATTATGTTTTTTTAATTGTCTCATGCTATTGTGCAGCAGTCAGATAAAATAAATATGTTCTATTTGACCTTCTCTTCAACAATCTTTATCTCATCGTCTGTTAAGTCGTATAATTGATATACGAAATTGTCTATTTTATATTCTTCATCCGAGGTGTCTGCTTGTGTGTTAGAACTTTTGATTTCAAGAATTTTTTCTACAAGGCTTATTATGGGACTTTGATTCTTTGCGATAATAACAGGCAAAGATTCTATTGTCGCTGCCTTTAGGGTATATGCACCTCCGGCTGTCATTACACCTATGAAGCTAAAATAATAGTGCATCAGTTTACTGTTTAACAACCCCAATAAATATTTAATGGATATGTATTGTGAGGTTAAAATATATCCATTACTTGGCAAATAATGCTGTTTGTCGTCATAAGCGAAAGCCCATTTATCAGCTGTCAAACCCCAGATTATCTTTTCTGACTTTTCAAAGTATGGATAATATGCTGTATTATCTAAAATTTCATACCATCTATAATTTCCAGGCTTTCTCCCTTCTTCATCAGTTGAATTTATTTTAGGTTTTAATTGATTAAAAAATGAGGATAAATATTTCTCCATAAATGGATAATCGGTAATTTTAAAGCCTCGTCTTGTAAATATTAAATTTTCATCGCTTTCATTGTAATACCATTTACGTATATTACGTCCTTGCAACATATTTTTTATAACATCAGCATTTTTGACATCTTCAGCAATGAGTACATCACGCTTTTCATTAGAAATAATAAAAGCAGGATTATAACCTGTTGTTACACCACGATATACCGAAACTCCTTCAATGTCTTTCAGTATGGTCGCATTTCGTTCAATCTTCGATTTTATCAACAATTCAGAAGTATCAGAAAAAGACCATTCGCTTTCATCAAGAAAGTTTTGAGGGTAAGTGCCAAATGATAGTTGGCGTTTAATAAATTTCATTCTAAAATCTTTAGCCTTTAATTTGTAAAATTGTTCATAAACAAATTTATTGTCTATAGCCTTAGGATGGTTCTGTATATTCAAAATAACACTTGATACCAAAACACCTTCAAAAACTTCTACCTGTTCAAAGTTTATCAATTGGTTTATATTACGTTCAGATATGAATTTCCTTACAGATTTACCGTAGCCTGTATTGAAAAATTTATTTGTAGTGATATAACTCAAAATGCCATTTCCTTTAAGAAGATTTACTCCTTGCTCTAAAAAGTAAATACTTAAATCGGCAGTTCCCGAATATATCGTAAAATACTGTTTTAGCGTACTCGCAATGTATTTCAATTTTTTGGCTTCAACATACGGTGGATTACCAATCACGATGTCGAAGCCCTCTTTTGACGGTC
>CAYSSU010000084.1:0-3352 GCA_964433895.1 uncultured Prevotella sp. | reverse complement strand
GAGAAGATCTCTGCCCATGTGGGTGAGTAAGGCTGAGAGAACCCATTACTCGCGGCTTCTGGAGTTGGAAGCTGTCATGTCAGAGACGGCGAGCAAACACTGGCGACGAGTGGCACCCAGTGCGATTAGTCAGACGTGGATCCGGCAACTGCCTGCGTTGACTGCTGCAACTGCTCAGGCTCAACGTGAGGTTGCATCGTCGGCACTGGTCATGTCTGCCGGTGTACTTGAGGACCAGGGGGCGTGGGCTGCTCCTCGTGGCTTCCTGAACCCTGATTCTCTGGCTGGGTTCGCCCCTGATGGGCGTGACCTGGACACACTTTTCTACTCCCCCGCTATCAAGGCTAAGAGCAACATCAAGCAGGGTATGGGTGCTGTCCCAGCCCTGCGTAAGGCCGAGTCTGACCTGATGATGCTGATGGTGAGCGTCATTGCCGACACTGCGAGGCAAGCCCAGTCGGTGATGACAGCTGTCCGCCCTGGCACCGGTTACGTTCGTGTCACGCACGGCGGGGCTTGTGACAGGTGCCTGATCCTGGCCGGCCGCTTCTACCGGTGGAACCAAGGGTTTCTGAGGCACCCACAGTGCGACTGCCAGCACGTGGCTGCCCACATGAGCAGTGATGCAGCCAAAGCGCGTGGCATGTATGACGACCCCTACGAGGCTTTCAACAACTTGTCTGAGGTTGAGCAGGATCGGGCCTTCGGTAAGGCGCGTGCGCAGGCCATCCGTGATGGTGCTGACATCAGCCAGGTGGTCAACTCCCGACGGGGTATGACACCCAACGGGCTTTTCACAACGGAAGGAACCAGCAAGCGTGGATACGCTTCACAAGGCCTAAAACCCGGTCAGAGGCGCGCCACACCCGAGTTGATCTACCAGTGGGCAGACGGGTCGAAAGAGCGCGCACACACGCTCTTGGTGGAGCATGGCTACATCCTTCCCGGTGGGCAGAACCCGCTGGGGGCTCTCCGAGGTCAGCGTGAAGGTTTCGGGCAGATGGGTCGCGGCGGTACCCGGAAAGCGGCGTCACAGGCTGTCCTTGATGCCCGAGCAACGGGAGTGCGAGATCCGAACAGTCGTTACACGATGACCGCTGCTGAACGGCGCCTGTATGACGCTGAACAGGACTGGCTGAAAGTACTCGAAGGTAAGAACCCGTGGACATCCGGAGGTTTTGGAAACACGCCCGACCCCTACGGCCTCGGCCCCAACAACATTGGTGGTCCGGTCGGGTCACCGTTGACCCCTGAGATTGCCGCCGCCGTGGAAAAGCGGTACCTACAAGTACTGACCAACCCGAACCGCCAATAGTTGCGGTCCCAAGATCTGCCCGTCACAAACCGTGGCGGGTTTTGACGCCTACGTGAGGTGGGCGCACCTACTCCGAGTGAGTCGGAAAGGACAGACACATGAGTGACACCCCGAACCCTGATGACAAGGGCCCTGCAGGTGGTAAAGAGCAGATCCTCGCGGAACTGGCTGGTGAGCGTGAGAGACGCAAGCAGGCCGAAGCATCCCTTGCCACTGCTGAGCAGACGATTGCGGACCTGACCACCAAAGTCAGCGCTGCTGAAACTGCGGCGTCCGACGCAGCGGCCCAGGCTGCGCGCTTCCAGGTGCTACGCGAGAAGAACGTGCCAAGAGAGTTGGACGACTTCATCACCGGTAGCACTGCTGAAGAGCTGGCTACGTCCGCTGACAAGGCCCTGGCAGCGTTCAATCCGCCACCAGTAAGTGAAGAAGCACCGAAGCCACTGGGGATGCGCCCAGATGGCACTCAAGGTGCCGAAGACGTTGCGCTCAACAGTGACGCCCTGGAACAGGGACTACGGAACGCACTCAATATCTAAACCATTTCGTGCTCGAAAGGAGCAAAACACCATGACCATTAGTGCAGCAAAGAAAACTACCGACTTCGCGGGGTTCATCAAGCCTGAACAGGCCTCCGCCATCTTCGATGAGGCCACCAACTCCTCAGTAGTACAGCAGTTGGCGCGCCGAGTCCCCCTGGCCGCGTCGGGCGTCGAGTTCCCGATCGTGACCAGCAAGCCATCAGCTAACTGGGTAGGTGAAGCCGGTAAGAAGCCCACTACCGAAGCGTCCCTGGGCCTGATTCCCATGAAGCCGAAGAAGCTGGCCGCTATTGCGGTGAGCTCTGCTGAAGTGGTGCGCGCAGATCCCGGAGGCTATTCCGCTACCCTGCGTGAACTGCTCGCGGAGTCGTTCGCTCGCGCTTTCGACCTGGCGACCATCCACAACCTCGGTGGTGACGGCACTGGCACCGGTCCCTTCGATAACTACCTGGCGGAGACGTCACAGTCCGTGACCTTAGGCTCGGATCTTTACGATGACCTCGTTGCTGGTATCGACATTCTCCTCAAGGGGAAGAAGAAGGCAACCGGGTTCGCGTTCGACACGATGGCAGAGACAGATTTCCTCTCTGCCAAGGACACTGCCGGGCGACCGCTGTTTGTGGAACCGCATTACACCGACACGGCGCAGACCGTGCAGGCCGGCAGGCTCCTCAACCGGGCCTCGTTCCTGGGTGACGGTGTCGGCGCCGACTCACTGGTCGGGTTTGTTGGTGACTGGTCCAAGACTGCTTGGGGTGTGGTTGGTGGGATCAATTTCGACGTGTCCACACAGGCCACAGTCACCATCAACGGTGAACTTACGTCCCTGTGGGAGCACAACCTCGTCGCAATCCGCGCCGAAGCAGAGTACGGGTTCGTTGTCGCTGACACGGATTCTTTCGTCAAGTTCGTGAGGGACTAACCCATGGCTCAGGCACAGAAGAAGATCCCTGAGACCGTGACTCTCAAGAGCCCCCTGGGGCCGATTGTCACAGTCCTGAAGTCAAACGTTGAGGTGTTCACCAACGCGGGCTATAAGCCCGTCAAGGTGACACCTGCCGCATCTGATAAGTAGCCGGAAGGAGGGTTGCCATGACAATCATGGCGGATTACGCCAGCGTGGATGACGTGGCAACCACTCTCGGGCGGCCCATCGAGTCTGAAGCTGAACGCAGCCAAGTAGGGGCGTGGATTCAGAAGGTGCAGCGCAGGATCAAGAACCGCTTGGGCTCCCTGGACAAGCTGGACTCTGAAGCGCTGCGGGATGTCATCAGTGAAGTAGTGGCACGTCGTGTGCGTAACCCTGAGGGGAAACGCTCTGAACGAATCGATGACTACTCCTACTCCCTCGATGTGGATGCGGCCCGAGCTGGCTTGTACATCACTGAGGAAGAGTGGGAACTGCTGCTGCCAGATATTGATCCGGGCGCGGCATTCACGATCAACCCAGATTTCGAGCCGTGGTCTTTCGGTAAGCCGGTACCGAGGACGACAG
>CAYSSU010000083.1:0-3405 GCA_964433895.1 uncultured Prevotella sp. | reverse complement strand
TTCGTAAGCGCTTAAAAATATAGCGGATAGAAATTTTTATATTTATCTTCCATAATTAAGTGGAGTCGGTAGTATTTTACTCCAGTATTGCTGGATGCCGGTAACATTTCTCTACACTTATGGAGGTTATAACATATGTCATCACAGTTTCATCATCCACAGCGCTCCCTTCAGGAATGGTTTGATCTGATTACTTTGTGTCGTCAGAGCGGTCTTTCTGATTATGACTGGTGTAAAAATCACGATATTCCCGCCAGTTCATTTTACAATGCGGTTTCAAAGCTAAGAAAAAAGGCTGTTCAGTTACCTGATTCAGCATTTCATACTACAAGTCAGACTCTTGATATTACATCTTCCAAGCAGGATGTAGTCAGGATTGACATAGAGCCGGATAGTCCTTCGGCAGCTGTATATCAAAGAAATACAGTCTCGCACTTTGACAATTCATATACGATAGAAATCTCTATAAGAAATGTGATGGTAAAAGTCAGTAATGATGTTGACCGTAATGCACTTGACATCGTTCTTGATGCTATAAGGAGCGAGTCATGCTAGGGGATATCACGTCCTGCAGTGAAATATATCTTATTTGTGGCTACACGGATATGCGGAAATCCATAGATGGTCTCTGCAGCATCATTCAGAATCAGCTTAAAATGGATTCCATATCTTCTGCCATGTTTCTTTTCTGTGGGCGACGTGCCGATCGGATAAAGGTTATCTTTAAAGAACCCGATGGTTATGTAATGATCTATAAAAGGCTGACTGCCCAGGGCAGATACCGCTGGCCAAGGAAATCATCAGAAGCAAGAAATCTGACATGGCAGGAGTTTGACTGGCTTATGTCAGGCATCGATATTGATCAGCCAAAGGCAATAAAAATTGGTCAAAACAGGTCATAAATCCAATCTGAATATTGCACATAAAGAGTCTGTAAAACAGCGTATTTTCGGCACTTTTTGAGCACCTTTTACTATTAATTGGTCTCCGTTTTTGGTATAATTGTTATATTAAGAAACGGAGAAAAACAGTGGCGTTAAGTTCAAAAGATACACAGCTTGCAGAGCTGAAGGATCTTATAACAAATCTGAATAAAACAGTGGAAATGCTTCAGAAGACTATTGCTGAACTCAGGGCTGATGACGCTCAATTAAAGCAGGAGCGAGATAATCTAAAGGAGCAGGTTGACTTTCTGACCAAAAAACTCTTTGGCAGATCAAGTGAGAAAAAAGTCATTGATATGCCCGGTCAGTATAATCTTTTCGATGAGGCTGAAGCTGAGCAGGATGCAAAAGCTCTTGCTAAAGAAGAGAAGGCTGCTGTAACAGAAGTATCATTTAAAAAGAAGAAAACCAAAACCACTTTTGACGAAAGATTTGCTGGTCTGAAGGTATATGAGAAAGTCCTTGATCTCCAGGAAAGTGAAAAATTCTGCAGTGTTTGTGGCGCGCCTCTGATTCCTATAGGAAGAACATTTATCAGAAAAGAATTCATGTTTGTTCCGGCAAAAGGCAGAATCATCAAGTATTACAGCATGAATTATAAATGCCCTGAATGTGACAAAATATCAACAGAACCTCCTATCATAGTCAAAGGCTCTGATGGTCATCCACATATGCTTCATGGAATGGCATCGGCATCAACAGTTGCATGGGTAATGTATCAGAAATACAGCAGCTGCATTCCACTATACAGGCAGGAAAGCAGTATCAAGGATGAAATCGGCATAAAGCTTGAAAGAGCAACACTTGCTAACTGGATAATAAGTAATGCTACAGAATTCTTTAGTCCAATGTTTGATTACTTTCACAGGGTTCTTCTTAAAAGGCATCATGCAATGGCAGATGAAACTCCACTGCAGGTTCTTAAGGAACCGGGAAAGCAGGCCCAGTCAAAATCATATATGTGGGTATTTCACAGTGGTGAAGATGGAAATCCGCCCATTGTCCTTTACAAGTATTCTCCTACAAGAGCCGGAGATACTGCAGCTGATTTTCTTGATGGCTTTTGCGGATATCTGATGACAGATGGTTACAGCGGATACAACAGGGTAAAAACTGTTGTGAGAACATCCTGCTGGGCTCACGCCAGAAGATATCTTATAGATGCAATACCAAAGGGAAAAGAGAATGACATGACAAGCCCCGCTGTTCAAGGCGTCATATATACTGACAAGCTCTTTTCATTGGAAGGAGATATCCACCAAAAGAATAAAACTGCTGATGCCATAAAAGAAGCACGCCTCCAGAAAGAAAAACCTGTTCTGGAAGCCTTTTGGTCGTGGCTTGACAAACAGGTGCCTGTACACGGATCACGAATGGACAAAGCAGTAAATTATATCTCATCCAGAAGGCAGTATCTTACAAACTATCTTGAAGATGGCTATTGCAGTTTTTCTAATAACGCCAGCGAACGGGCAGTAAAGCCTTTCGTGATGGGGCGGAAAAATTGGCTGTTCTCAGATACAGTAAATGGTGCAGAAGCAAGCTCTCTTGTTTACACCATGATAGAAATGGCAAAAATCAATGGAGCAAATCCATATCACTATCTGTACTATTTACTGGATAAAGCACCTTCTTCCGATATGAGTGATGACCAGCTCGAAGCGCTTGCACCTTGGAATGAAAACGTCAAGGATGAACTTAACCAAAGAGCAATAAGAGCCCAGTTTGATGGAGATGATGGTATGGTAGAAGTCACTTCTGAAAAATAAATCGTATATGAATTGTCAATGTGCTCCGGCTTCAAATATGGCTGGAGCCGTTTTATATTTGAACGGTAGTAAAGTGTAGTAAAATACTCCACTTTACCGAATAAAAAAGGATTAAGCAATACGGCGAAATATTAAGCGCTTACTTAGAATCGCCATCTGCCAAAAGAAATTCCGTAAACGTCATAGGGTTTATTTGTAGAAAATCAACCTTTCCAACTGGAAAGGAAGCAGGTTTTGAAAGTGCGACACCGAGTAAGGAACCTGCACAAGCAATATGATACCCCGGAGCATTCTCACAAAAATACTTTAGTGCATTCAGTACTTCAGGACAATCCTGTATTTCGTCAAATATTACCAGTGTCTTATCAGTACTAATCTTCTGAGCACTAGCCATCATTAGATTCTGAATAATACGTTCAGGATCTTTAGTTGTTAGATTCATGTATATCTCTTCGGCATTAAATTCACCTGAAGATTTCTTAACGTTTCAAAAAAAGCTCATTATAAATTACATTTGCATCAAAGGAATCAGGGTGCTTCTTTATTGCATTATAGATTCTACTAATCTTGTCCTCATCCTCAAAAAGATCTTCTGCAATCTGAGAAGGTGTTTGATTCTTCTGCATTTTCTTGTAAACAAGACTAATTATTTTTGAATCAGCTCCCTGTTCTAGTCCCTGTTCTAGTCCCTG
>CAYSSU010000082.1:1927-3612 GCA_964433895.1 uncultured Prevotella sp. | reverse complement strand
AAAGCTCAGGCTTTTTTCGTTGTCATACTTCCCTTCATAACAGCTACTAAGAGCGCTGCATGAATAAAAATGCATAAGCTCTGAGCTTTGAAAGCAAAGGCCCCGTTCAGGGGTAAGCATGCCATATTTCTTAGGTTGAGCACTCTAGAGGTGTCTATAGACGCTCGAAATTGCGGTGCTCATGTTTGTCTAAGCAGGGTGGTTTTTGTTTTAACTTGTTGGAGAGTCAAACAGTGAATCATGCGTTTAAAAGTATATGGAATGAAAAGACAAAAACATTTGTTGCTGTTGCTGAGAAGACAGCAAGTAAAGGAAAAGCGGCAAGCTCAGGTGCTTCTTTGACAACAGGCTTGCGTAAGGCGTTAGGTAATATCATTTTAACTGCTGGGCTTAGCAGCATAGCGGTGGCGGTACAGGCTGCTACTGGTGTTGGTGGTGGTGTGGCTATTGGAACGTCTAACAATTGTAACCCTGCTGCAAGTGCTGGAAAAAATGAAAGTGTTGCTGTTGGTTGTGGCTCAGTCGCGGATGAGGCAGGGGGCAGTAATACAACCTTTTATGATCGCGGTAACCCCTACCATAATGCGAGTGCGAATATCGGTACGCTTGATACAGCGGGTTATTATCGTTCTACAGCTGTTGGAACAGAAGCTAAAGCTTATAACGGTGGAACGGCGCTAGGGATGAAAGCGGAGTCTGCTTCTTTAGGTGTTGCTTTGGGTGCTCAAGCAAAATCTGAAGATGTGGCTGCCATTGCTGTAGGGCCTGCCGCATTGGCTAAAGGAAATACTTCACTAGCCATCGGTCGTCAGTCTATTGCAGGAGAAGATTTTGCCCAGGCAATTGGTAACGTATCTGCTGCTACCGGTAAAGGTTCCCTTGCTATGGGGCACTCAGCGACTGCAACGGGCAATCGTTCCATTGCTATTGGTTCCGCTGATATCGACAATGCTGGAAATACTGGCGATCAGCAGGGGACTGTTTACCAGACCCAAGAGCAAACTCTGTCAACAGGTAAAGACTCCATTGCATTTGGTGCGGCAGCTAAAGCAACTGCAGATCACACTTTAGCAATTGGTGCGCATGCGCAAGCGACAGGTATCAATGCGCTTGCTTTAGGTGCGCATTCGAAGGCCGATAAAGCTAGATCTATTGCTGTAGGTGAGGGTGCTCAAGCCAACTTTATTGATAGTGTAGCGTTGGGCTCAAACTCAGAAGTTTTGCATAATAATAGTGTGGCTGTTGGTACGAAATCCAAAACAAATGCTTATAATCAGCAAGCATTTTTAGTCGGAGGGGTGGCAACGGGTGCGGTGGCCGTTGGTAGTGTAGGTGGTGAAAGGCGCTTACAGAACGTGGCGGCAGGTGCACTAGACACCGATGGTGTTAACGTCTCACAGTTGAAGCAGCATAAAACGATCACGGATAAAACAGGTGGCGATGTTGCTAATCATTTAGGTGGTGGCTCTACGTTTAATCCAGTAACAGGCGCTGTTACAAACCCAACTTATACAGTTGGTGGTAATGATTACACGAATGTTGATACTGCGCTTAAAGCTTCGAAAACCGAAGTAGTTGAAGGTACTAACATCAAAGTATCTGAAGCTAAAGGTACTGATGGTCAAACCATCTACGAAGTTGCCACCGCTGATGAAGTTGATTTCAATAAAGTAACCGTCGGTAAT
>CAYSSU010000082.1:0-1827 GCA_964433895.1 uncultured Prevotella sp. | reverse complement strand
TCAATGTGAATCAGAATGACTACACGACCATTGCTGATGCGATTGAAGGCGAAGCGACGAAGTCTAAAACGTCAGTGACTGAGGGTGACAACATTGTTGTAACCAAATCTCAGAATGCTGATGGTTCAGATAACTACGAAGTTGCCACCGCTGATGAAGTTGATTTCAATAAAGTAACCGTCGGTAATGTTGTTGTCGACGGCAGCAGCAACACGATTGCAGGCTTGAGCAACACCACATTGGCCGGTACTGATTTCGGCACTGTGGGTCGCGCTGCAACAGAAGAGCAGTTAAATCTGTCTGCAGGTTCAACGTCAACGATCATTGGTGGCGGCGTTACCAATAACAATGGTTCGGTGACAGGTCCATTCAATGTGAATCAGAATGACTACACGACCATTGCTGATGCGATTGAAGGCGAAGCAGCGAAGTCTAAAACATCAGTGAGCGAAGGTGACAACATTGTTGTGACCAAAACTCAGAATGCTGATGGTTCAGATAACTACGAAGTGGCGACTTCTGATGAAGTTGAGTTCAATAAAGTAACGGTTAGCGGCGAAACGAAGCTGGGTGATAACTTCTATGTGACTAATCAAGGTGACGTGAACTACACCGGTCCGATTACTGAAAAGACCCACATTGTTAACAAAGAGTATGTTGACGGTCAGGGTAATGAACTGGTGAATAAAGGACTTAGCTTTGCTGGTAACGATGGCACAGTTATCCATAAGAAGTTGGGACAGCAGTTGGATATCGTTGGCGGCTTAGATAGCACAAAAAAATCCTCAGCGAAAAATATCCGTACTGTAGAAAAAGATGGAAAATTGGAGATTCAGCTGGCCGAAGAGCTAGATGTTACTTCTGTAACAGCTGGTAATGCCCTTATGAATAATCAGGGTTTCTCTTTCGTAAATGGTGGTCCAAGTATCACTGCTACGGGTATTGATGCGGGCAACTTCAAAATTACTAACGTCGCTGCAGGTACTGCTGATACTGATGGCGTCAACTTTGGTCAGTTAAAAGATGTTAAGCAGGATGTGACTGACTTAGGTGATCGAGCTGTTAAGTACGATGGCAAGACGGGTGATCCGAAAGAGACCATCACTCTTGAAGAGAATGGTGGTAAAGGCACGATCATTACTAACTTAGCTGACGGCAAAATTGCAGCTGGTAGCAAAGACGCAGTCAATGGTGGCCAGATTCAAAATATGGGTGACAGTATTGCCGATGGTATGGGCGGTAACTCTAAGTTTGAAAATGGCAAGTTAGTGACTGAGCTGAACGTGGCTGGTAATTCATACAACAACGTTAACGATGCACTAGGCGGCGTTCATACTGATCTTTCGACGAAAATCGAAAACGTTGAAACTATCGCAGGTGCAGGTTGGAACGTGACTGATGAGAAGGGTAATACCTCGAACATTGGTCCTAACGGCCAAGTTAAATTTACTGGCGATAAAAATATTTCAATAGCGCAAACGGGTAGTAAAAATAACGGTCAGGTTGAAGTTAAGCTCAGCCAAGATCTGAATGTTAATAGTATTACAGCTATTAACGTTGATGCTACCAAGGTTACTACTAATGAAGTTTCCATTAAAAATGGTGGTCCAGTTATTAACTCCAGTGGTATTGACATGAGTGATAAGAGAATCACTCATGTTGCCGCTGGTGTTGATGCAGGCGACGCAGTTAACGTTAGTCAGCTTGAGGGTGTAAGAAACGACCTACATACAGAAATTGGTGGTGTGCGTCGTGATTTACACAAAGTTGATCGTAAGTTAAGAGCCGGTGTTGCAGCTGCCATGGCAACTGCTGGCTTACCGCAAG
>CAYSSU010000081.1:0-3668 GCA_964433895.1 uncultured Prevotella sp. | reverse complement strand
GCTCATGAATATGAAAAAAAATAAAATATTTTTTCAGTAAAATCAGTTATCCATTTATAATTACAAAATCAAATTGTGTTTTTACGAAAAACTAAATGTGTTTAAAATTATTGCAATCTAATCGTCTACTGTATATCTCCATTTAATTATATCAGCCTTCCATCCTGCATAATCTAAGTTTTTATACCCCTGTTGGTAACATACCAATTTTAAACGTCAATCTACGTTTGTCAAATTTTTCAATCTTTTGTGAATACGCATATGGGTCAGGGTTGCGAAAAGTCAATGCTTTTGCTACGTGTCTTATTCCATTTCGGCTTGACAACTTGAATGAATACTCAAAATTGTTAATTCGTGATATGTTTACATCTATTGCCATTATCGTAGTCTTTTCTAAGCTGACTGACAGTATAATCAGTAGCAAAGTGTTCTACTATTATATATCTGCCTAAGGTGTTTGTCTTTGCTAAATATCCAACCTTCTCAGACATATTCCTTGTGATCAATTTTTGAATCCATACCGATTTTTAATTTACAATTTTTCTTTGTTGTCTTAAACCTTGATTTGATAAAAAACAGAATATTGATTTCGCTATTTTGCTTAACTCACCTAGTTACTCTACAACTTCAAAACTCTCCTTTGCAATCGCAGCCATCTTCCTTTGAATATATACATCCGCACTTCCACACATAGGATGCCATCCATAGACAACATCATTGATGCTCTCAATCGGTGATGCGCCACCAACATTGCCAACATACTCCAATGATGATTGGCTCTGGGTTGATGGGTTGACTATATCCTTTGTAAAGCCAATCTTATCATCAAAGCGAATTAACGGAAGTCCCCACTTTGTTGCAAGTTTCCTTACACTATTGTTATACACCTCTCTCGCATCATGCCAATGTGTTGCCAACACTATCTGGCACGGTTTGGGCACATAAATCCCCATGTATGCTTGTACCGCAGATGCATACTCAACACTTGTCTTGCAAGCATTATATAATGATATGATCTTCTTGATGACATAATCAAATGCCATTGCATAAATCACATCATCTTGCTCACTGCCAGTTGTTGTCGCAAATGGCACTATCCCATTTCTTTCGTAATCTTCTGCACTATATGATTGATAAACTTCATCAAGACTATATACATCTTTATTGTGAGAGTGCATTATCAATACTGCCGGCACATCTAATATTGGAGCTTTTGCAGTTCCCAATATAGTACCATCATACAATCTGTTCGCATGGTAGCAAATATTCGTTCCACCCAAAGCATCATTTACTACACCACACCCTAATGAGGCAGCCATAGTGTGTAGCCATGAATTATTGCTACCAGTCCCGCTTGGATTGCCTCGCATGAACGATGCTCCTAATCCCAGTATGTTTTCACTGCTTTTAACCAGCGCCTTGCCATCAAACTTTCCTATGATTGATGCCTTATCCTTTAGTTCATCTATTTCTTTATAAACAGAATCTGAAGACAAATAATCAATAGTCTTGACATATTCTGGAACATACCCAGAGCGCATAAATACATAAAGGAAACCATCACTTGAAGATTCCATAGTCTTCTCCTGTCCTATTGGTATGTCAGTTCTTCTTCCAGTCTCACCATCCATATACAAAACAGCTTCACCGTCATAAGAAGGCAGTTTTGTAACAAACGCATAAATTGCTCCATGGTCTGCATTTGACTTTATTGTTATCTGTTGCCCCCTCTTCATCGGGAAAAACGATGAATCATAACTTTTTGTCCATACCGTTGGGTCTGTTGCCCCTATAAAGAGATTTGTATTGAGAACGGCGTTGGCTTTGTCAAGTACCTTTTCATGCTCTACATTCTTGACATATCTCCTTTCAACATCAGACTCAAGATTGTTGATTTTTTTGTCAAGTTCAACAAGAGAGCTTGTATAGTTCTTATATAATTTGATGTATGAGCCTTCTCCACTTGAGCCAGTAATATATACCTTATTCACACCACTTGGGATAGTGTCGGCATAATCAAAGTCCTGTTTAGTATTATCACCCCGCAACTTCATAACAACAAATACGTCTCCATTGAAATAGGACACAATTGCGCCACCAGATGCAATATAAGTAGGAACACCATCTTGATGAACAGACACAGTGATTCTGTCACCCTCCGAAACATCATAGACATGATACATTCGTGTTGGGTATCCACTTATTATTTCTCCAGTTATCCTAATGTAACTACCAATTACTCTTTGACTCGGAGTTTCTAAGACATTAAGGAATTGTGGTCCACCCACAATTCCTTTTATATCTGATTCTAACTCAGTAAGTTCTCTAGTAACAGCTTTTTGGCTCATAGCTTTGTTAGAAGAATCGCCTAGACCTTGTGTTATTACATCCTTAAACACCACCTGCTTTGTATTAACCCATAGATTCAATCCAGCATCCCAACGATAGATATAAGCATTACCTTCAGGTGATAGTTGATCTTCGACATAATAGGCATCATTGTTGCGCTTAACCTTAGTTTCTAATTCAGCTAGATTAGCTACTGAACCCATCGGAACAAGGCCAGCTACAACATTAGCTAGCTCTTCTTTGCTTGCTTTGTCTTTAAGTTCCGTTTCAACAGCGTTTAAATCTGATTTAAGTGCTTTATCACTCAACTCATTCTGAAGTCCAACAACTTGCTCCATAGGCATCTTTTCTGACTTATGCCAGAATGATGTCCACGACTCTTTGAATTGCTCTTGTGTTGGGTATTTATTTTTCTCGAACCAACTTAGTATTTCTTTTAATCCTGCCATAGTTACTTTACTTTAATGATGTATGCTAATACGAAATATGGAGGTCTGTTTTCGTGAGACTCTGAACCACCTTCAAGGCTTGTGCGATAAATAGTACCACGACCAGTACTTGAACCTGAAGACTGTCCGTCATTCACACCACCGACTCCTTGAGGGAAACCTAATTCAACTGATGGATATTTACCTTCAGCATTCGTATCATCAGTGTATACGTGCCTATGTTTTGGCATCTGCTTTTCTGTGAGTGTTACTTTTTCTTCACCACCAGTGGCGCCAATGCTGCCATAGTCTGCATGAGCATTATTATAACCAACGACAAATCGATTACGCAAATCAGGTAATTTAAATGCATCTGTGCCATCAATACCATGTATTCCATTCAGGCTATTATATAGTTCTGGATATTCGATGTTCTTCAATGGCCTACCATCACACAGCATGTAGTCTTCAGGAATACTTGCAACTGTACCAGCCCACATCTTAACCGTTCCAGGAACATCACCTTTTAGGCTATCAAATCGTTCTTGAATCTCTTGATTGGTGAGCACTCGCTTAATACTACTCCACGCTATTGTGCCTGTATCTGACAATACTGCTTTACGATGGATATAGGCTTCTGGATATTCGATATCCATGAAGTGGTCGGTTTCTTTGACTTCTTGAATTGCAACGAACTTTTTGAGGTCACCACCTATGAATGGTATAAGCTCACCATCGATGACTATTAAGCCATCAGTAACTGTACTTTCCTTGACTTCACATCCATCGAGTATATAAGTTCCACCACCAAGCTTGCTGAGCTTAGAAGACATTAAAATCATGTTTTGCATGAAGTCGAATGTGTAGGTTGATTGTGGAAATGTTTCCTTT
>CAYSSU010000080.1:0-4358 GCA_964433895.1 uncultured Prevotella sp. | reverse complement strand
AACAGAATAATCAAAATTCAACAGTTTGGTGAAGCCCTATGAATTATGCAGGCTAGAGTATATAGCAATGTATGGAAGAATTATGCTACACAGTTTAATTGGGGGCTGAACAACTGTAATATTCAATCAGAATGGTTATGGAGAATTGACGCTGACGAATATCTCGAAGGTGGCATAGGAGAAGCTGTAAAGACGGCTATAGAAGTGTGCGATGATGATGTAAACGGTATATATGTGCGTAAGCGCATTGATTTTATGGGACGGAAACTATTACATGGTGGTTGGTATCCCTCGTACCATTTGAAGGTGTGGCGAAGAGGAAAAGGTGATTGTGAAAACCGTTGGATGGACGAACATATTCGATTGTTTGACGGACGGGCTATTACCGTAGACGAAGGTAACCAGGTAGATGACAATCTAAACAACTTGACATGGTGGACTGAGAAACATAACGGCTATGCTACCCGAGAGATGGTAGACATGCTGATGATGGAGTATGGACTGGATGATAAGGCAAGTGAGGTGATGCCTAAGTTGTTTGGAACAGAAGAACAGCGAAAGAGATGGCTGAAACTAAGATATATTAAGTCGCCATTGTTTGTAAGACCATTTATAAACTTCGGTTTGAGATACATAATAAAGGGAGGGTTCTTAGATGGTAGACAGGGGTTTGTATGGCATATACTGCAAGGTTTCTGGTACAGAATGCTTGTAGATGCCAAAATTTATGAAACGAAGAAACGTTTTAATTACAATAAAGTTGATATATGTAAATGGATAAGAGATAACTATTTAACTTCTGTTGATAGGATATAAATTTGATAATATGAACAGAGTATAAAGGAATATCTTAAGAGCATATAACAAAGGAAACAACAGAATACTTTAAAATATGAAAATATCAATAATAACTTCGTGTTACAATCGCGAGGCTACTATTCGTGACGCTATTGAGAGTGTGCTAGCGCAAAACTATAGTGATGTAGAATATATCATTGTGGACGGAGCTAGCACTGATAATAGCCTAAACATAATAAACGAATATAAGGGACGTGTTGCAAAGGTTGTGAGTGAACCTGACCATGGTATGTATGAGGGAATAAATAAGGGGCTTCGTGCTGCTACCGGTGATATTATTGGCTTGGTACACTCTGATGACTTTTTGTATTCTCCTAATACTATAAGTCGTATTGTAGAGAAGTTCCAACAGACGGGTGCTGACTTTCTATATGGTGATGGACTATTTGTAAATCCTGAGAACACGAGTAAGGTGGTACGTAACTGGGTAGGTGGAGACTATCGTTTATGGAAAGTGAAACATGGTTGGCTGCCATTACACCCTACATGTTATATACGTAGGGACGTGATGGAGAAACGTGGCTTATATAATGAGACATTTAAGATAGCTGCAGATTCGGACTTGTTGTTCCGGTATCTTCTGGGTGGTGACTTGTCTGTGGCTTATCTTCATGAGTACATCGTGAGAATGCGTATGGGGGGATTGAGTACCGACAGTGCCAAGAGAAAACAAATGTGGAGAGAGGATATCCGCATGTATCATTCGCACGGCATGAATCCTGTAATTACTAAATTGGAAAAGATGATGTGGAAAGTACCGCAGTTCATCAAAGCTAAATTTATGTAATTAGAAAATAAAGTATTGTATGATATAGAGGAGTTTGGCGCAAGCATCAAATTTCATTTCGCAAATTACGTCGATTCTTTATCAGTGGTTATCGGCATAATCTGCTAGATTTTTGTTTTATGATATCACTAGTGTGAGGTATCTATTTAAGTTGAATTAAGAAGTCTAAAATAATATAATTGGTTGATATACAAATCTTAATATTAAGTAGATGTAAATAAAATTTTGTTAATATAGAAACACTTTCTTGTTTTATTACGTATCTTTGTAAATGTATAATTTAATATCATATATTATGAAACAAAAGTATTATGTAAACAAGAATTGCCAAAATGGTAGTGGATTCAATCATGAAGTTCATAGAGAAGGATGTTATTGGATGCCTGCTCCTTCTAATGCTGAGTATTTAGGTGAGTTCTATTCTTCAGAAGATGCCTTAGAAGAAGCAAAAAAAATCTACCCTAATGCAGATGGATGCATTCATTGTTGTCCGGAAATTAATCATGACTAAAATAGAAATGTAAGAAGATGGAGTATAGTCTTGAATGCTGATGCTAATGAAGATTAATAATTTTATCATATTCCGTTTCTATTTGAGATTATACCCCTCCAATACTGGTAAATATCAAGATTTTCTCTAGAATTATTCTAGTGTTTGAATTTTTTTAGTACAAAGTTACATCCTAAATTTTTTATTCGAACTATTCGAATATTTGTGATGAATAGATTAAGTTACATTAAAATTTAATTGAAGATTCAAGGATGTAGTCAGGTGACTTATACAAATGGTTCTAGTACCAATTGAATAATTATATGTTTCGTAGGGAGAAAAAGCTTATTTTTAATGTTATTAAAGTAAATGATTCTGAAATAGAGCGATTAGTATCTTATGAAGTTCTAAAAACTTTGATAAAATATTTAATTCTTGGTGAAGATAAAAGATTCTATCAACACCATGGTTTTGATTTGATTGCAATCTTTAGGGCATTTTATAAAAACATTTTTAAAGGATGCAATGAAGGAGCTAGTACCATTAATCAGCAATTAGTAAGAACCATTACTGGTGATTATAGGATATGCTTTACTCGCAAGATAAAAGAAATAATGCTTGCTATATGGATTGATAAGAAATTTACGAAGAATCAAATAGCAACATGTTATTTGCGGATTGCCTATTATGGTACAAGATATCCTAATTTAGAAACTTATCTTTATTCTAATAATTTAAAAAAATGCCAAGAAATTGATGATTTAACGGCAGCTAATATTATTGCTAGACTTAAGTATCCTGAGCCTAAACAATTGAATATTATTAAATTAAAAAAAATAGATAGAAGAGTTTCTTATTTATTAAAATTAAATGGAACAAACACTATATGAGCTTAAAGAATTTTTTTGAACTTTCTCCCCTTGCAAAGGAGATAAAATTACATGTACACCCCCAAGAGTTTATAAACTTGATTTTAACAGATGAAAATCAAGAAGCAGAGGGTGTTATAAACCAATATGTTATTGATAATTTGCCTTATTGTTTTAAGGAATACCCGATTCTATATGCAAAGATTAAGAAATTAATTTCTACGAAACTCGATATACCTTATGAGTCAGTGTTTCTTATAGGAAGTGCAAAGACTGGTTTTTCCATTGATCCTAAACATTATGGAACGCTATTTTCTAGAGATAGTGATCTTGATTTTGCTATTGTAAACAATAAACTGTTTGAAAAGTTGAAATTAGAAGCAAATGAATGGATGGAAGATTACAAATCTGGCAAAATTAACCCTACTAGTTATATGGAAAGAATTTATTGGAATGGCAATTTAAAGATACTTTCTAAATGTGAGTCTATAGGTTTTATAGATGAAAATAAAATTCCAAGAAAAAGTCAATACCCTCTATCAATGGAAATAGGCAATTTGATGTTTCAAATTCAGAAAAATTTGGAAGACTTTAAATATTTGTATGTAAAAAAAAGTTCTGCACGTATATATAAAGATTTTCCATCTTTTCATAGTCAAACACTTCTTAATATTCATAGAGTAATTGATAATTTGTTGAAATGAAATATATCAATAATAAATAGATAAAAACTATGGATAGAAAAGAACTTTTGACTAGTCCTACATATTGGACTACAAATATACAGATGGAACTTTATCGTCAGATAGAATCTTATATGACAACTAAGAATTTGAACCGGGTTCAATTAGCTCAAAAACTTGGTTGTAGTAAAAGTTATGTATCGCAACTTCTATCAGGAGATTTCGAACATAAACTTAGTAAGTTTATTGAGCTGTCTCTTGCTATTGGAAAAATACCAAATATAACATATACTGATGTTGATGAATACATCGAGTTAGATTCTCAGAAAGTGAAAAGTTCTGTACGTATTGAAGTTTCATCACAGGTGTTGAAGAGATAAAACAGAAAAATATCATACCTGTAGAGTTCTTACGTTATATGGCTACAATCGTAGTCGGAACTGCAAGAGGTATAATAAGCGCTAAAACAGAATCCACAGTATTAAGTTCTATTACTTTACCACCTATCAACTTAGTAACAGTAATTAAAAACGATTTACAACTTGAAGGATGCTGATAACTATTTATCTATAATGTACAATGGTGAAATATGCAAATAAATTCATGTCGGGGCATAAAGGAGGGCACTGAAAAAGTCCCCTGATTATTATCGAAAAAGGCATCAAAATCAG
>CAYSSU010000079.1:0-4681 GCA_964433895.1 uncultured Prevotella sp. | reverse complement strand
TCCCTTTGTTGTTCTTATTGTTTTTCTATTTCGTTTTCTTCTTTTTGCCATTGTTCTATCTCCTTTATTTCATAGGCTTTAATACTTTCTACATTTAGATTTATATAGTTGCTTTTTAATGTTTCTTCTAGATCTTCCTCTTTAACTGTTTCTCTAATTTCTTTTGTTAGTGCTTTGTTTACTTCTTCATAATAAACTTGTAAGTGTTCTACTGCATTTATTTCTTTTGGTATAAATGAGTGTGCTTGTATTTCTTTTTCGTTTACTATTACTTTGTACACTACTAAATGATTATTTTTAGGGTCGTTTATTGTATTATCAATTATTTTATTCATTTTTTAATTTCCTCCATTTCTTTTTTAATGTGTTCTAATTCGTTTAAAGCTTCTTCAATTTTTCCATTTTTCAACAATAACCATGTTTTAATACCTGAATAAATTACACTAATTAAAAATGATAGCGACCCTAATACTAACATTAATATTTGTAAAGTATCTTCAAGTACTGCTGCGCTTATAAATGGTATTGCTGATACAACGTTATTTACAATGTCTTTTTTCAATTTTCTTTCCTCCTTTAATATAATTATACTAAAACTTAAAAAAAACGCAAATAAATTAATTTAAATGCGTTTTTAGTGTTTTAACGTATTAAGTTGTGTTGTAATACAAGATCAGATCTTCACTTGCTCTTATAATGGCTTTATTAAGCTGTTTTAATTTTGTATGTTTCATTTAGCACTTTTTTAAGATGTATTATATTAGCATAATTTCTTTGTATTTTATAATATTTGTCCATTTTGAACTTGTTGTTTAAATTTTCTTTATTAATTATTTCTTCATAAAGATTTAAACTTTCTTGCATTGCTTTTACTATTTCTTCCAATGCTTTTATTTTTTTTTCATTAAGTAGATTTAAACTTTTTAGATTTATTAAGTTGTCTTGCTTTTCTTTCATAGTCTTTTAAGTCCTCCTCATGTTCTTTTAAAATTTCATTTTCAACATTGTTAATGTATTTCTCCAACTTATCTTGTTTTTTAAGTGGTTCTGGTACTTTGCTAAAATGTCCATTTATAATGTACATATCTTCATTATTTTGCACTTGTTTAATATATTCATTACCAATATTTTGGCTATATGAATGTCCTAATACGTTGCCTTTGTCTTGTACATAGTTTGCTGTATATTTCATTGTGTCGTGTACTGCTATATTAAAATTAACATTTCCATATTTCCAGATCTTTTGAAGCGTTGGGCTTATATATAAAGCATGGCCGTCCTCTGTATATTTATAAAAGTATTTATCGTTAAATATATCAACTTCACTATATAAAATCATGTGATAGTGTAGTCTTAAAGTTTTGCCGCCTAATTCGCATACACTGTAATATTTAAACTTTAAGTTTTGATATCTTTTTCTCAATCTTTTCATAAACAATTGTATAGGCCTCATTATTGATGTTTCTTCTAATTTATCAGGATCTGGCATGTGTTCGTCTGCAAATGTAAATGTTATAAAATAACTTGTGTTACTTGTATAACTTTCTGCAAGTAGTCTGTTGGCCCATTCATAACCTTTATGTAATTTACAGGCTAAACATTTGCGGCATCTTGTTTTGTAATATTTTATAAGCGGATTACTTGTATTTTCCAAATATCTGTCACGTGATATTATTTCAACTCTTCTTTTGTTGTGTTTATATTCTAAATAAACCGCAAGATACGTTGGATTTGTACATGTCATTATTGACATTATTACACCTCCTAATAGTTCACTGAATGCTAATAATACTTGATATATTAGCATTCAGTGACACCTTTTTTTTTATTTATTCCATTTTTTCATGATTTCTGCCATTTCTCTGTCATAGTATTCGTCCGCCCATGTTGGTTTGTTTTTCGCATTAAACTTTGCTGTTTCAAGTGCTAATCTTGAAGCGTTATTTTGTCCCTGCATTGATATTGCTGTTAGCATTATTAATGAGTTTATTACTCCTTTGAGTGGGTCGGCTTCTTTTGTTTGTCCTCCTGGTGCTCCTGCGCTGCTGCTCATTGGTGTACTTACATTGCCGAAACTTGCTCCGCCTAATTGTCCAGCGGCTAAAATTGGGTTTATTCCTGCCGCTGTTAGGTCGTTCATTTGTCTTCTTACTGCTGTATTGCTCATGTTTTCTTGCCATTCTCTGTTTATATCTGCTTGATCTGCGCTAAAATCTTCTGCGCTTTCTCTTTCTTGTGTTTGAAATTGTTGCGCTTCTTTAATTCTTTTGCGTTCAAGTCCTGCTGTACTTCCTTCTGCATTTCCGAACATTGCCTCTCTTATATCTTCCCAGTATCTGCCTTTAGTATTATCAATAAGCCAATTATCAAATTTATCTTTTCCAGATCTTATGTTTTTACCAATTTGTTTTGCTGTTGTTTGTCCTTTTGCAATTGTTCTACCAATAAAACCTGCAAGTTTTCTTGTAAGATTATCTCTTAACATTTTTACCACCTACCAGTTATATTTGGTACACTAAACAATGGTATTATTCTATCTGTTGTAATATCAAAACTACAATTTAAAATCATTTGTTTGGTTGTATCGCTGCTTATAGTTAAACTTCTATCAACATTTGATTTATCTTCTTGTATCCAATTTGCGCTTAAATAAGGCCTACTTAAATATTTATCGCCATAGTGCCATACGTCTAAACTGTCTGGTACATTAGTTCTCATGCTTCCTGTAAGTCTATTTGGTTTATATTTCAAATCTGCCCATGCTTCTTGATAGCCAAATACAAACTTACCTTCTGTTTCATCTGCGAATATTTCCCATGTATAAACAGGTTGTTCGCCAAGCGTTGCAAGTAATGGCACATAATGGTCTAATGTATCAATTCTTGTAAAATGTTTTGGTATTCCTTGGCTGTATGTGTGTTTGTATCTTACAACAGCTAAACAATGTATATAACCATGTTCAGTAAATGACTTTGTAAAATTATATTTACTATGTCTTGTTACGCTAAATGCTCCTGTTGCTCCTGTTGCTTCTGCTGTATTAACAACTTGCTGCATACCTACGTATTCACGACCACCGCCCAGAAACTCTGGTCTTTGTAGTCTTGCGTCTGGGCTAACTACTCCAAAATGATTATATAACATTTCAACATATCTGCTGCCGCCTCTTGCATTAAGTTCGTATATTTCTTGTACTCTTAATGCAAATCTTAAAGCATTAATCGTTGGTGCGCCGTATTCTTCGGCTTTTGCCCATAAATTAGTAAATGATAAGTTACCTTTTATGTCCTGTCCTGTGTTATGGCTGTTGTTATCGTATGCCAAAAATCCGTCATAATCATTTGTTTGTCTAAATATAAGGTTTTTTGGACCACTAGTATTTGATGACGCTTTATCTCTTAATTTAATATTACTTTGACTAATTTTTAATTCTTCTGGTATTTCATTTTGATTACTTGTTATTGGTATATCTTCAAACGGTATAAAGACGCTTGGCCCTTTTTGTGGACTTGGTAAAACACTTGTAAAATAATCATGTAATTTATTTGCTTTTAAAGGCATTAAAGCGTTGCCCTCGTCGTCTTGCCAGTCAAGTACTCCTACGCTGTCGCCTCCTGCAACATGTTCAACCATTGGGTCTTGCAAGTTTTGGTCCCTAAACCATTCATTCCAAATTAATTTATAACCACGCGGTAAATATGTGTTAATAGGTATTTTTGGGTATGCTGGTTCTTCTCCCAGATCTGGTATTCCATAATAGTCTGCAATACTTCCTTTTGGGAATGGTACATAACTTCTATTTCCAGGTACATAATGAGGTCCTTCATAGTCTTGTTGGTCCAGCCATGCGCTTTTTTCTTCGCCCATGAGGTTTTGCCATTCGTCATATACCAGTCTATTTGGTACAAAAAAGTAAAAATAATCTAAAATAAGGTTGTCCATTACTGGTACAAGTGGCGTTGTTAGTCTTGCAAATAAATTTGTTGTTATGGCATGCGTATCGCCTGGTATTACTTCAAGGTCCATAATTGGTACTAAATCTCCAACGTTTAAATCTAACGTATTATTATGTGATAGTCCTTTAAATCTTGCGCGTTTTTTTGTGTGTAGTGCTGCATCATTAAATCTGTTCATCTTCTGTTACCTCTTTTTCTTTTTCAAGTCTTAAAGTTTCTTTTTCAAGTCTTAAAGTTTCTTTTTCAATTAATTGCATTACGTTTATACCTTTTTCAACAGCGTCCATTGCTGCGAATACACTTTCTGGCATTTCTGTAATATCGCCATAAAATGCCCCTGGTGGTGTTTGGTATGTTTCTAAAATGCGCTCGTCGTAGCCGCTTTTAATTCCTAACTTGTCCATCATTCCTTTGTAATTTGTTTCCTCATGATAACTTTGTATCATTGCTTGATTATCAATTTTTTTAATATTATCAAGTTTTCTTGTACGTTTGTTATATTTTTTGATTATCTTTTCACTTGTACCAGTTTCGCTAAATGTTTCTATTAGCGGTTGCGGATTATAAAAGTTTCTTTTTATTTTCATAATCTTATGCCTCCTCTGTTTGCTTTTGTATTTACGTTTTTAGGGTGTACTTTGTTTGCTGTATTACTAAACTTTCTTTTTATTCCCTTTGTTGTTCTTATTGTTTTTCTATTTCGTTTTCTTCTTTTTGCCATTGTT
>CAYSSU010000078.1:0-4685 GCA_964433895.1 uncultured Prevotella sp. | reverse complement strand
ACCTCAATCATTGGTTTGCCGCCTTCTCCCTACGCCCCTCCAGGCGGTCCGAATACGCCCGGCACTCATCCACGACGGGGCAATACGAGCACACCCAGATTTGGCCGTCCTCATCCATCCAATCCCAAATGTTGCTGACACCGGGTTTGGCGCATGAGGCGTCGGTCATCCACCCCAGGCGGTCCTCAACCGGGGCCACCACATACGGCTGTTTCATCGTTAGGAGACCCATGAGGCACCTCCACGGAGTACCCACTGGTCGACGTTCATCACAGGGAGACCGAGGTCATCAGCGAGTAGGGTCTCGATGACTGCGCCTCGCGAACCCACCCACCCCGGCAGCATGGCGACCCCGTCACACGTCAGTAGCTGGGGGATACAGGCACGCATCCAGTCCAACCACTCCGGGTCCTCGCATGGTTCTGGCAGGCTTGCGGGGTTCACAACCTCAAACCCGGCAGCTTCCAACCTTGCGGCGGCCTCAGCAAACGCGGGCCGATTCCACTCCGGTAGCCCAGTCATCGGGCCAGCAACATACAGCCTCACGCCGCGTCACCGTCCTCAGCCTGGAGTTCAGTGACCCGTTCACGGATGCGCGCCTGCTGTACGGGGGATGCCTGGGACCACAACGCCCGTAAACCATCCACGTCAGCCGACTCGATCTCCTCATCCGACACCGACAGGGCAGGGGCGGCGACAACCAGGGGTTCCACCACATATGGGGTCTTCTTGCCGCGACGCTCCTGAATCACGATCCGCTTGGTTTTCTCAATGTGGCTCATGTGCGAAATGCGAATGCCGCCAACTTCTTCACCGGCCCACGTGGTCGTCGGGTCTCGGTAGAGGGTCAGTGACCGGCCCACATAGTCAGCCGCGTACTTACCCCACGCTGCGATAAGGACACGCCTCATACTCTTACCGGGCCGATATGCCTTGCCGGGGAACTCGGTGAGCTGTAGGTTCACCGGCTGGTCCGCTGCGCCTCGTGAAACTCCGCTGACGGTCACGGTCACGGGGCCACTTATCAAGTCATCAGCGTTGAGTTGGTCAGATTTCGCGATGATGGTGTCGGAAATGTCCATCCGATCGGTGGTGGTCATGCTGGTACCTCTATTGCTTCGTCGTTTTCGTAGATGAGCCAGGCGGGGGGCTCTAGCAGGCTGATCTCATTGGGGTATCCGGGCCATTCGCCCGTGTTCATGCACCGCTTGTAGGTGTCGAGTGCTGTTCGCATCGCCGTTTGGCCCAGGTCTTCATACGCCCAGTCGAGGCGGTTGACGCTCACTAGGTGAGGCTCCGTTTTGGAGACAGCGACGAACAACATTTCGGGGGTACTTACCTGCGTTGGGTTGGTCTCCCGGTAGAGCCACCCGTAAACGGAGGCTTGCAGGTAGTAGCGGAACCTCGCTACCGCACTCCGGTTGAACTCCCTGGGGTCAGCATCCGGCGTGGTTTTCAGGTCAACGAGGACGGTCTCGCCCTCCCACTCACTGACCTTGTCGGCCCTACCACGCACCCACACACCAGTGACAGGATCGGGCGCGAACATTGACAGTTCGGTTGGGCCATCATGCTCAAAGAGGGCTCTCGCAGTTGGGTGAGCCAGGACTGCTTCAGCGACCCTTTCGAGAGGTTCCAGGTCACCCGCTTTCACGGGGATCAACCCATCCAAGCGGACTTCCTCAATGAACTGCTTCGCGGCCTTGGTGCTGGTTGCCCCGTTGGATGCCAAGATTTCCTGCGGAATCACCGTCACATCCAAGGGAGTCCCCAAAACGAGGGCGTGCACAATATGACCCGCATCAAATGATGGTTTCTGTACGCGCGGCGCATCCATGTAATGCCGATAATGAGCAGGACTTTTCAAAAGCTCTTTCATGCCCGTGTAGGACAATGAGCCGCCCTGCACTGGGTCGCCGTGGTACACGTTTTCAGGCATGTTAGGGACAGCGCACGCAACATTGATCTCAACAGTGCTCACGCCTGCACCTGCCCATCTTCGATGATGACGGCGCCCTGGTCTGCGTTGCCGACGCGTTCGATCCACAGCTGGAAATCGTGCTCCGCGACCTGCTCATGAATCGCGGCCATCGAATCCTCGTCAAGCAGCGACCCATCTTTTATCATCAGGACCTTGAGGCGCGGGTTCAGGGCCATCCCCATAGCGAGGGACACACGAATCTGCTCAGCGGACGACGCCTGCGATAGGGGCACGCCCTGATAGGTGACGCCCTGGTCGTCAAAACCGAGGCCCTTGACTGGGAACTTCGCGGCCTTGAGTGCCTTGGCCTTCTCCTCGTCCAGGACCGTGATTTCAGTGGTGAGGCGCTTCCACGCCTCGCTTAGACGCGCCTTCTCAGCAGCCTTTTCCCGCGCCGCATTATTGGCGCGTACCCGCTGGTTATATTCCTCAACCCCAGCAAGTTCGTGTTCCAGAGAGGACACGTCCTCTCTGTCTGCAAGAGCCAGTTCCTTCAGATCTACGAGTTCGCTGCGCCACTGCGCAACCTGTGCCTCTAACTCAGCGATTTGCGCCTCGGCCTTTGATACCGCCTCAGAGGTCACTTCCACCTGCCAGAGCGCGTTATCAATTTTCTTGTTGTGTTCCTCGGCTTCGCGTATCCGTGTGATGTAGTCGGTGGCGGACCTCTCAACGTCTGATAGTTCGTCGTCAACCTCGACGTCACCGATGGCAGTGTCTTGACGTCCAACCTCGGTGCGCTGCTCATAAACCTGCTGACGCTTCTGGGCGTGTGCTTCGAGGTCGATACCGATGTCCACCAGGTTCATGAGTGCTTCGCGTTGCTCACGTGGTGATAGGCGAGTGAATGCCAACGGATCAAAAGATAACTGCCCGACCAGGGCGTCCAACATGCCCTGAGGACTCTTAAAGGTTGCGCCCTCACCGTTTTCAACTTTGAGTGTGGTCCCTGATTTGGTCCACCTGCGGGTGATTACGAGATCCCCCAGATTCAGGCGAACCTCCGCGGATTCCTCACCATCACGGATCGGTAGGGGCGTGCCCTTGGATGCTTTACCGCCGCCCAGGGCCAGCCAGATTGCATCGAGGACGCTGCTCTTGCCTTGCGCGTTCCTACCGCCGATAACCTGTAATGTCCCATCAGGGGTAATGTCCACGGCTCGCAAGCGTTTTACGTTGGACGCGGTTAGTTCAATAATTTTCATTGGTGGTCTCCTGTTTGGCATTGGTCGCAGATTGTGGGTGCGTTGGGGTAGTAGAGGGGCCTGGTGCAGTGGCAGTCCGGGCATTGGCAGGCGAACGGGTTACTGGTGCCGAGGCGTGCCAAGTCGAGTTGTTCGGCCAACTCGCGGGCAGCCTGCGGGTTGAGGATCATGCGTGACACGTGGCCTGTCCCCATGATTTCGACGACGATGCCCAACTTGGGGTTGAAGGTGGCGGTCACATGCGTGCCGGTTTCAGTACGGATCGGGTCACTCATGCGTCTCACCCCCGATGGTCGGGGTCAGGCCACAGTCCCAGCACATGCCAGCCTTGATCCCAAAATCTGGCTCGTCTGCGGTGGCGAGGTTGTGGCCCGCGACCCGGTCCTCACAGCGTGCATACTGAATATCCATCAGGGTCGAGGCGCGGCACTTATCGAACGCCTCAGGTTTCAGGCCCATGTCTGCTAAATCAGAGTCTTTCCAGGGGGCCCACCTGTGACGGGGTGAAAGCTCCTCGTAGTCGAATCCGGCTTCAGTGTTTGACTCGATGCCGCAACCGAGCGTGTAACCCTCGCGGTTACGGACGGCGACCACTTCGGCTTTGCTTATGCCGCAGATCAAGCAACTGCGCTCACTCACTGGTTGTCTCCCTCTTTGAGGGCTGCTACCACGTCCGAGTAGGCGCGTTTCCACCCACACGAGATGGGGTCACCGTCGGGGTGCACGTCGCATTCAGGGTGGCCTTTCACGGCCTCGCGAATACGGTCCAACACCGCAAGCGACCCGTCACCTGCTTCGGGCCAGATCCGACGGCCAGCCGTGATAGTGTCGTTCTTCAAATAAGTGGTTCTGACGTGTTGCGTGCGTGTCATTCTGTGGAAAGCGAGTCCAAGGTAGGATTCGGCCACCCAATAAACCCTTTCGATGCCGTCCCGGGTGAGCGCCCAATATTCGCCGGGCTTAGCGTCCTCCCAAGGGCGCGGTTCTGGTTTTGGGTGGGCCGCGAAGTAGCGGTCTGCAACCAGTGTGAACTCGCCGTCTTCGGCAGGTTTCCTGCGCTGGTTGAACACCGTATCGGTGTCCCCAGTGGATTCCTGGAGGACCAGCACCCAATCGGGGCTCATCTCATCCGGGTACACCACGTAATCGGGGTTCTCCGGCTCTCGCCACCGGCCTAGTTCCTCGTCCCTGCGGTGCTGAAAATACTCGGCCAATACAGGGATTTGGTTCTCAGCAATCCAAGTCTCGTGGTTGCCCTCGTCATCCCAGACCTCTAGGTCCCCATCGGGGTCCACCATGACCTTAAACCCGTTGGATGCCTTGAAAATGTTGGTGTTCACCTTGTGCCTCCAAGTTTGCTCATGCCAGCCAAACGGCTGATCGTGGTGTGTTTGTGGTTGCGTCGGACCCTGACCTGGTGACGCACATAGGCGACCAGTTGGGTGAGGGCGGCGACCACGGCGAGGAGGCTGATGGCCCAGCCGTATTGGTCGTTCAGC
>CAYSSU010000077.1:0-4723 GCA_964433895.1 uncultured Prevotella sp. | reverse complement strand
TTCGTAATTATGGACAAAAGAACCATACTACAAGCCTTTACACCTTATTATATATACGCGCGCGCATAAAGCCCCTAAGAGAAACATTATTATAATTAAATTACATCATACCGATGAAGAACACATTTTTTTTATTAACTTTGCAACAAAATTATAAATAAACATGGAACAAAAAGACAATATAGACAAGATTACTAAGTTTTTAGAATCTCTGGAAAGAATGCGCCAACAGCTTAAAGATGCAGAAGACACACAAAAATGTCTTTTGTCCAGAATGTTGGATTTAAAGAAAGACATGAATACCGATACTGAAGAGTATCAGGAATTAGAACAACGAAGCAAAGCCCTTCAAGAACAGATAGACAAATACAGACCCGTCTATCTTGAAAGACTAGAAATGATAAAGGATATAAAGAAACAACACAAGAAATAAAAATGCCAAGCGAGAGAACAATTCATCGAATTGCTCTCTCATATATGACAAGTCCAAAATCTTGCGCATAAGCATACACATGTTCCATGATATCGGCAGAATGATGTTCAAAACTCACCCACTCTTTCTGCTCCATAAAACAATATATTTCCAGAGGCAATCCGGTATCAGTACCTTTTAGTTGTCTCACCATAAGCGTTTCCTGTTCCAGCACATCATCACGCGACTTCAGATACCGCTCTATAAACTTACGATAGAGAGACATATTTATCCATTCACCATCAAGCTCATCTTCAGAGAAATATTTTTTCTCCTGTAATTTATTCTTCAAATCATCAGTAGCAACACAAATGCTATGATAATCAAAATAAACAGTACGCGCCATTCTCCTACCCGCTTTTTCCTGCATACCTTTCCAATTTTGAAAAGAGCCCTCAGCAAGCGTCTTTGGAGAAACCGTAATTATAGTATTATCAAAATTCCGTATTTTCACAGTACTCAAAGAGATATCTTCCACTGTGCCGTCGGCATTAGCAGCTGGCACTGTTATCCAGTCACCCTTATGTACCATATCATTACTCGTTAGCCGCACGCCAGCCACCAGACCTTCCAGAGTATCCTTGAATACCAACATCAATATAGCAGAAGTGGCACCTAATCCTGCCAGCAGAGTAAAAGGGCTCTTACCTAATATTATTGCCACGACAATGATTGCCGCTACAAAAAATATAAGGATTTTCAATACACCACAAAAAGACTGCATATACTGTTGCGTGGACGAGCTAGCCGATGTTTCCATGCGCTGGAAAGATGTAATAAAAACCGTAGTCAGTCGCACCGACATCACAGTGATATATACCGCCGTAACACGTTTCAATATTTCCATAACAAACGGAAACTGATAAAACACCATCGGCAATAGTTCCCAGATAATAATTGCCGGAACAATATGGCAAGCCGAAAGGAGAACCTTTCTGTTGAAAAGCACATCATCCCATTTTGCCTCGGTTTTAGCCGTAAGTTTTTCCACCAGCGGCACAAGCAACCTGCGACACAGCACCCCACTAAGCCATGCAAGCAACACAGCTATAATCACCAGAGCCACATGCCTCACCACAGGGACAACACATCCAGACAAGCCACATAACCCAATTATATTCTCCACGAAGATTCTAATCTCTTCCATTACCTTTTCTATATTCATAATGCGAAGATAAACAATTTTATTCATATCTCAATTATTTTATTACAATATTTTTTAATAACTTTGCATTCAATTTATAAGAACATATACAGAATAGTCTATGAAAAAGACATGTGATTTTATCATAAGTCATTACTTGCCGGTGGTGTTCTCATAATTCTTATTGTGATACTTCACAATCTGTGCGGACTCAGTTTTGGATATGGCGTTGGCAAACTATTGGGATTCAGCCATAAGAAACGTTCGGCAATATCCATTGAAGTAGGAATGCAGAACAGCGGTCTGGCTTCCTCTCTGGCTGCTCTGCATTTTGCAGCCTACCCCCTTGACACCATTCCGGGAGCCATATTTTCAGTATGGCACAACATCTCCGGAGCCATCATAGCCCGTATATATGCCAGACACGAATGTACAAAAGAGAACCGGCAAAAGAATTCTTGACTAAAATCAATATAATTGACAAAAGTCAATAAAACCGCATTTTTAATGCAATTGTAATACTTTTATTGTCCATACTTGAAAAATCTGACGTATCTTTGCAGCGGGTTAAGGAAACAAAAGATAAATTTAACAAGAGGTTCTAATAGGATAACAACAGACCTCGTAAAGATTGAGAAAGGATAATAATTATGGTAACAGTATTGATGATTGTAGAAGTAGCTATGGTTGCATCAGTAATTGCGGTTAGCGCAAAGAAAATGGGACTTGGCAAGTAAGAGAGAGAATGCAGGGAGCCACAATACGCTCCAAGTTAGTAAACAGGTATGAAATTAAAGTAAAAAGAATTATGAAAAGGATAACAAAAGAAGCAAAAGTCATTTTGAAGAAAATCGTCCGACGATATGTTGAACTGATGAATATCAATGGCGAAGCCCTCCTTAAAGGACAATCTTACGGATGGGCTTAAATAAAAGAACATAGTTTTTAATCAAAAAATAGTATAAAAAGCGGTTGGAATATCATATTTCAACCGCTTTTTTCTATATATTTGCATCATGAAGAAATTACGATATACATTCATAGGCATATTGCTGATATTAATCATCGCTACTATTGGCGGCAGTTTCTATATGCTGAGCTATTCTCTGAGTCCTGACCCGAAACGGACAAACAGAGACAGTATGTATAACACCCTATATACTCATTTTCCATATATGAGGCATTGGACTGACAGTATGCAGAAGGCAAAGGCTCTTCGCGATACCTTCATAATACAACCGTCAGGAGAACGGCATCACGCAATGATAGCCGAATGCGACACTGCCCACGGACGAACAACCATTTTAGTACACGGATATAAAGACAGTAGCATCAAGTTTCTGTATATGGCAAAGATGTACAACGACCTGGGATATAATGTAATATTGCCAGACCTTCACGCCCATGGACTGTCTGAAGGCGATGAAATACAAATGGGATGGCTTGACCGTAAGGACATAATCAACTGGATAAATGTAGCCGAAAAGAAATACAACACATCAAACATTATCCTGCATGGTGTGTCTATGGGAGCAGCAACTGTTATGAACACAGCGGGAGAGCATCTGCCAAAATCTGTGAAGTGTGCCATAGAAGACTGTGGATACACAAGCGTATGGGGCGAATTCTCATACGAACTGCAAAGTCAGTTCGGACTTCCTGCATTTCCATTAATGTATACCACAAGTATGCTCTGCAAACTGCGTTACGGCTGGAGTTTTCAGGAAGCATCTCCTCTGAAACAAGTTGCCAAAACATCTCTGCCAATGCTATTCATTCACGGTGATGTAGATGACTTTGTTCCTACACGAATGGTTAAGCCTCTTTACAATGCGCATCATGGAACCGACAAAGAGCTATGGCTCACACATGGAGCCGGTCATGCACAGTCATTCACAAAACACGAAAATGGATACTATCATAAAGTTATGGAATTTACAAAGAAATATGTATCATTGCAAAAAAAATAAACAAGTATGAACGCAATCAACACAAACAAGGCACCTAAGGCTATAGGTCCTTACAGTCAGGCAATAGAGGCAAACGGAATGGTGTTTGTTTCCGGTCAGTTACCTATAGACCCAACGACAGGCGAATTTGCCGAAGGCGGCATAAAAGGACAGACCAAACAGTCGCTCACTAACGCCAAGAATATTCTTGAAACTGCAGGAATAGGATTAAGCAACGTTGTGAAGACAACAGTATTCCTGGCAGACATGGCAGACTTTGCTGATATAAACGAAGTATATGCAGAATTCTTCGGTAGTCCATTTCCAGCTCGTTCTGCTGTAGCTGTAAAAACTCTACCAAAGAATGCTTTAGTAGAGATTGAATGTATAGCTGCCAAGTAATCTATATCTTTGTCATGTGGTATCCCAGTCGATGCAACTGCACCGACATACCCATGATATAGAGTTGATGCAGACAAGCCACGTATGCCATGAATGCCTCTTTAGTAGCAGGTTCAATATTCTGATGATTCAGAATATTTAGTATTATTTCTGCACACTCACTGACAATATCATTTAACTCTTTCTCCTGACATTTATCAAGTTGCAATACCACTTGACAAATGTATTCATCAAGATGATCGTAGTCGCGTTTATCGCGCATATAAGTATATATATTTTCTACTTTAGAATATATATTCCACTCCGTATCCCAATATTGAGCAAGAGCCATACCTATGAAAAACATCCATCCCAACGATGCTGACGGATATTTATTGAATTCACGTGCTCCATCGGGAATATATCCTGAAACTACATTCTCCCAAAGATTCTCTATATCAGGACACTCAGGAAGTCTCTCATCTATTTCACTTTTACCACGAAGGAAATTGCAAAGACTATCATTTACCAGATTGTCTATGGTTAGCATATTTTTATCCATTAGCTTACTTACTCTGAATATTAAGTTTGATTTATTCATGCAAAGATAATCAAATATAGTGAAACCGCAATCAGAAATGAGTAAAATTATACTTCCACGAATCAATCTTTATAATAAAAATTTCACGTATTTCGGAAATATATTTTTACCTATTCTCCACAACTCTATATCCATTGCCGTATCTGGTATGTATTCTTCTGCCTATTCCCGGCAAC
>CAYSSU010000076.1:3778-4997 GCA_964433895.1 uncultured Prevotella sp. | reverse complement strand
ATTGTTCATAATGAGACCTATAAGGATTATACTACCCAAGCCATTGATGAGTTATATACCGTGAAGGAGTCTCTTGAGGAAAATAAAAAGTTTATTGAGGAAAATGCTAAGGAGACGTTAGCTCAAGTCTTTACTGATATTCGCTATAAGAAAGAGGATAATGAAAAGATTTCTAAGGATTTATTGATTCAATTAAAGAAACAAGGGTTTCTTTAAGCAAAATAAAAAAGGAGGGATTCCCCTCCTTTTTTATTTTTAGTAATCATTTTATATGTATCATTCATTTCTTAATTTCTCTTTGTAATGCATCAAAATCAGCTTTAACCCCTTTGTCTACTTCGCATTGTTCTTCCATTACCTTGCAAGCGTGCAATACGGTAGCATGATTTCTGTTTCCTATGCATCGTCCAATATTGGTAGTAGACGAGTCTGTGTTTAATTTAGCAAGATACATAGCCATCTGTCTTGCAGATACAATTTCTCTTTTTCTAGATCTTGAATGTAGAGTAGAGAGCTCCAATTTAAAATATTTACATACAATATCAACTATCTGATCTATGGTAATCACCCTATTCTCTACCTTTGCAACATTAGAAACAATGCGCTTAGCTAATGCCAAATCTATTTCTTTGTTATAGATAGTAGAATGAGCCATCATTGAGATAACAATACCTTCTAAATCACGAACACTGTGATTAACGTTTTCTGCAATATAGTCTATCACTTCTTTAGGGAAATCTAATCCATCTCTATGAATTTTATTTTTCAAGATGTCTCTTCTTAATTCAACGGATGGTTTGTAAAGTTCGGCTACCATTCCCCATTTAAAACGGGTTAACAATCGTTCATTCATTCCTTGTAATAATACGGGTGAACGATCCGATGTTAGTACTAATTGCTTACGATTTTGATGTAAATGGTTAAATATATGGAAAAAGGTGTTTTGTGTTTTTGTGACCCCGGCAAACTCTTGAATGTCGTCAATGATTAAAATATCTATTGTTTGGTAGAAATTTATAAAATCATTGGTTGTATTGTTTCTTACTGAGTCTGTGTATTGCACTTTAAACAAGTGTGCGGATACATATAATACACGTTTCTCTGGAAAAGTTTCTTTGATTTTCGTACCAATTGCGTTGGCTAAATGTGTTTTACCTACACCGGAAGTTCCATGAATGAATAGCGGGTTAAATACTGTTTTAGCAGGATTTTCAGCTAC
>CAYSSU010000076.1:0-3678 GCA_964433895.1 uncultured Prevotella sp. | reverse complement strand
AATAGATCCACAAATCTTTCTTCTAAGAACTCATAGAAGAACTGACTAGGCACTTGAATAACAAGTGTATTGTCAGCATATTTCAATGGAACAATCGGAGCAAACCAAGTTTTATAAGTAGACTCCGGCACATTGTCTTGAATGATCTTTAGACAATCATCCCAGAGCGTCACATGGGAACTTTTAGTCATGATGATTAGTAATACATTTTATAGTTACGCGAATCTTTTCTTATCTGCAAAAATGCGAATCTTATTCGAGAAAAACAAATGCGGTTTTTCTTTTATTATTGGATAAAAAAATAAGGGCTTAAATTTCAGCTACTTAGCTTTTTGAGTTGTTTGGTAGCTGATTTACATCTGTGTTATTTCATTTAAGTGGCTGGTAATCATCTATCTATGTCATATCGGGTTGTGTTTTTCAGGATTTTTAGTCTGTTGGTAAAATAGGCTATATTGCACATATTTTCAGCAATATAGCCTATTTTTTTATATTTATGAATAATATTTGTTATTTATACTATATCTAAATAGCCTAATCTTTCTTTGAGCCAAAAATAGAAAAATGGACGTATTTTTTTGGATTTGTCTGTAAATCTTTTAAGAGACTCGCTGCGTTCTCAGTTGTTGCATTCAAGTTCTTATAGAAATCTGTGTCATTAAGAAGTAATCCTAACGAATTATCTTTACTGTTTAATTTATTTGTAAGGATTTTTACATTAGTGAGTGTTGAGTCTATCTGATTAAAAGTGTAGGCATAGTCAATCTCTTTTAAGTTATCTGAAATAGCCAAGAAATTATCACTAAGCGTATTAATCTTTGTGGTAAGTGGTTGTAGGTCCTTATATACTATTCTATTAATCTCAGCAGTCATAGATGCCAGAGAAGTAGTGGTTTTCTCAACATTATTTAATGTTTTGGCTATGTCCGGATTGGTTAACAATGTATTCAGCGAAACAAGTACTGTGTCTAGTTTAGGGAGGATTTGTTTTACTTGAGGGATTAACGAGTTAGCTCTATCTAACATTCCTTCTGCCATACTTCCCGGTATGGTATCTCCCGGATTATGTCTTAAAGTTCTGTCTTCACCTAAATTAAGATTCATGGTTACGTCTCCCATTAAACCGGTGACTAATTCAGCACTACTTCCTACTGGGATTAATAGATTATCTTCTAATTCAACAGCTACAACTACATTACCCGGGTTTTGATAATCGTAATTCATTCCGCGTACAATTCCTACTTTAAAACCATCACTATAGACCGGAGCTGATTTAGCTAAACCATTGATGTGGTGGAATTTTACGAAAATGTGATATGAAGGCTTAAACAAATCTATTCCTTTAAGGAAATTGATTCCATAGAGTAAGACACATAAGGCGGCTATCCCGGCTAATCCAATCTTGACTTCTTTTGTGAAATATTTTTTTATTAGTTTATTCATTTTCTATTTACTATTTAGAAATTCATCAATTGCCTGATTTACATTTATCTTTTCTTTGTTTTTAAAGGCAATGATGAAAGCATCGCTAAATTTAGATACAATTTGACTTCTTATTTTTTTTATCTCATTGTAATTTGAAGTGGCACCAAAAGTATATTTATATAATCCATTTTCAAAATAGTATTCCACATTTTTTAATCCTTTAAATCGTCTATCGTTTTCTTTTAAAGGAGTAGATGAAGTCATTATCTGAATTTTAAAGATGGGGTTGTCTTGATTTTCAATCTTATTATTAACTGTTGTTGTAGATTTATTTGCAGTTTTTGGGGTTTCTTTTTGAACCTTTGGTGGTGTTGTTCTATTTTTTGAAGCAACTACTGCATTGGTCTTTGATTGTTGAACTGTTTTTGTTGTTTCCTTTTTATTTTGAGCGATTCGGAGTTCATGTGCATTTTTATATTCTATGAAAGCTTTGTAGATTCCGTTTGCCATGTTTTGTTGTCCGGTATGAGAATTAAGATACCTCTCTTCTTCTTGTGTAGAGATGAAACCTAATTCAATCAAGATACTTGGCATGGCTGTTTCTTTAAGAACTAAAAAACCCGCTTGGTGAACCCCTTTGTCAATTCTTTTACATCTTGTCTTAAATTCATTTTGCACCATGGAAGCAAAACCTACACTTTGAGCCATGTTTTTGTCTTGAATGAATTCAAAAATAATATAAGATTCTGAAGAGTTAGGGTCAAAACCGGCATAACGTGTTTTGTAATCATCCTCATAAAGTATTACTGAGTTCTCTCTTTTAGCAACTTCTAAATTAGCTTCTGATTTTGCTAATCCTAATGTCCAGGTTGAAGCTCCTTTTACTGATTTTGAACCAGCTACGGAGTTTGTGTGAATCGATATGAATAAATCAGCTTTGGCTCTGTTTGCAATCTCTGCTCTTTTCATTAATGGAACAAAAACATCTTTATTGCGGGTGTAAATAACTTCCACATCGGGGTTTTTATCTTGAATGAGTTTTCCCAGTTTTAATGAAACATTTAAATTAATGTCTTTCTCTTTAGCTGTTTTCCCAACAGCTCCTGGATCATGACCACCATGTCCTGGATCGATAACCACTTTAAAATTTTTACTCCAAGCAGTTATACTAAAGCTTGGAAATAATGCAAACGAACAGAATAAACAACTAATTATTAATAATCTATGCAGTTTCATATTGAAAAATCTATGGCTACAAATTTAATTGAAAAAAGTGAAACCTCAACACCTATTATAGTTTTAAAAGAGGGAAGTAAGCTCCTTTGTAACCTATCTCTAAACGATGCTTTGGTTTATTTGCTTTTTTTAATAAAAAATATGCAAATATGCTGTTTTTGCTAAATTAATTAAAGAATTAAACCTTACTTTGTGTCTATAATGATGAAGGTTAAAAATAGTGCTTGTGATGATTATTGATTTTATAAAAAGATGGACACTACCCATAGCTATGGTTGTAGGCGCATTGACTTTTCCTTTGATGATAAAGCTGTCTTTTTTGACTCCTTTTCTCATTTTTACAATGTTATTGTTGACGTTTAGTAAGATTTCTCCTCGTGAGTTAAAACTTCAACCGGTGCACGGTTGGTTACTTCTAATTCAGATTATAGGCTCTTTGTTGTTTTACTATCTTATGGCGCCCTTAAATGAGTTAGTTGCTCAAGCCGGTTTAATTTGCATTATTTGTCCAACAGCAACCGCAGCTGCGGTTATTACTGATAAATTAGGAGGTAATGCTGCCAGTTTGACTACCTATACTTTATTAACTAATATTGTGGTAGCAATTTATATTTCTATTGTATTCCCTTTTATCACTTCTAATGAGAATTTATCGTTTCTTCGGGCTTTTTATCTCATTATGAGTCGTGTTTTCCCCTTGTTGGTTGCGCCCTTTATTTTAGCCTTTCTTTTAGAAAAATATTGGAAACGGCTTCATCAGATATTACTCTCTTATCATGGCTTGGCTTTTTATTTGTGGGCTATCTCTTTAGCTATTGTAACAGCCCAAACCATATATGCCATCATTTATCATCCGGCAGATGGTAAAACTGAAATATTGATTGCGGTAGTAAGCTTGGTTATTTGTGGATGTCAGTTCTTTTTAGGAAAGCAAATCGGTACTCTTTATAATGATAGAATAGCAGCCGGTCAAGCGTTAGGACAGAAAAATACAATTTTGGCTATTTGGCTTACCCA
>CAYSSU010000075.1:0-5185 GCA_964433895.1 uncultured Prevotella sp. | reverse complement strand
TTAAATAAGTCTTATTAAACATTAAACAATATGGTTAAATAATTTTTACTTAAAGCGTTGGAAAATGGCGGTCAATAACATCAGCCATACAAGAAACAGTAAAATAATAATTATTTCCCTTTAAATAAATATCTTTGAATTTTACATTTAATCCAGAAAAATATTCTTTGATTTTTTCGTTATCAAAAAACCACTCTAAAAACATAATTTGTTCTTCTCGGTCGTTTTCAACGCCTAGACTTGTTTTAAACGTAATTAAAACTTTTTTTTCTAAGGTATAGAAATCGTAAAAATCAGAATATTCTTTATCTCTGTCTGATTTTATAAATTTAATACCGTCAATCTTTATATCAGGCGAGTTATTGCTTGATTTGTTTTTAGCTTGTTTTATTTTTCTTATAGTATTTTTTAATTTTTCATTTTCAGCTTTTAAATAAGTATTTTCGGTCATTTGTTATACCTCCTTTAATCTATCCATGTATTTATTAAATCAACTATCATAGGCATATCGTCTTTACTGCCCATGTATGATGTAGTTATAACATCTTCTCTGCCGTGTCCTAACATTTCGCTAGTGTTTAAAATTTTTTCACGGTCGTAAACATCTCCTAGTCGTTCTTTCCTTAAATATATTTTTTCTTTTTTATCCAATGTGTCTAAATCTCGGGCGTTTTCTAAATAGTGAGCATTAGCGTAAATACGTCTGCAGGTTTGAGCTAAGCCTTTAGTTAAATTACCTTTAAAGTTTTTCGGCCAAACATAATCACCGTGTCCTGCGTTGTTTTGCATACGCTGTAAAATAGGTTTGTAGTCGCCTAAAACCTCAACATATCGGCTTTTTCCGCCCTTACTTCTATGCACGTAAATATACATTTTGTCGTTTTTTTCATCTATTTTATAGTCGTTCTTTTTTAATTTATTTACTTCGGAATGTCGCAAGCCTGTTTTCGCCAAAAACTTTATAAATTCTTTGTTTTTTTCTAAGTCAATTTGTCCTTTTTTGGTTAAATCAAAATCACGATTATTTTTTATATCTTTTCTTTTTCTTTTAAGGTTGCTTGTGTCAGTTAAATCATAAGACGGTATTTGATATAGTTTTGCGAGTGCAGAAGCATAACCTTTCCTTGTAGTTGCAACTTTGTACGTTTTCAAAAACTCATCTGCTTTGTCTTTAGCTTGCCTTATATCATTGATTTCTGGATAGTTTTTAGTCAGCCATTTTGCAAAAAATTTAGCTTTTTTCTTGTAACCTGTAAACGTGGACGTGGCGGTTATTATTTCTCGTGTTTCGTTTTCCATAAGTAATTTTTTATCTTCATCTTGACCCGCTGTCTCACTTATTTTTGTTTTTAAATCGTTCCTTGAGATGCCATAACCTTTTGCATACATGTCGCTAAAAATCTTATCTATTTGTTGGTTTAATGTTCTATATTCTTCTAAAAATTCCTTTTCTTTAATCTGTTCTTTTTGCTTAATTTTACTACTTCTTTTTTGAGTGCTTTTTTTTCTTCTCGCCATCTCTCCTTTCCTCCGTTATTTTTCTCATATAGTCGTTTTGCAAGGTGTTCAAACAATATCTAGCGAGGGGTGACCAGACCCTTTGCTATAGACAACTTATGTTGCCCGCCTGTCTTATTGACTTCTCGGCGAGTTTTAGCTAATTAAATTTAAGGACTTAATCAGCAGTCACTCTGTTTTTTTAGGTAGCTCTTGAGTTTTTTCTACCAAGCTTTTTTACGCTTTACTTGCGGTGGGTTATGCGTTTCGTTTAGCATTACCAATACTAAAACGCTAGCAAATGGAGAGCTCCTACTCCTATTTAACCTTTAATAAGGCTTTAACGTCTGCTAGGTCGTTAATTTTGAGAACCTTAATTCTCGGTGGTTTTAAGCTTCTAACACCGCTCGGCTTATTTGTTCTTTTTCTCCTGCTCCTTTCTTACATTGAATTAAAAATAAAAACTTTGTTTTCTGTCCTTTTTCTACCTGTGAAACTCAATAAAATGTAGTAGGGTTACATTGTTTTAGTTTCTCTTTTTCTTTGCTTTCTGTTCCTTTCTTATCTGATTTTTTTTCCTTTTCCGTTCTCCTTTTTCTTAAAAATATTTTGAAAATATATAAATGTCGTGACCCTGTCACTTTGTTATTTTTTCTTTTTTGCCCTGCAAATTTTAAAAAATATAACTATTTCTAAATACATTTATATTATAGTTCACATTATTTTTTTTATTTAAAGTCTCCTCCAAACGAGTTCTCTCTGGTTATCTACCCTCACCCAAGGGCTCGGGATAGATAACCAGAGGGCTACACTACATAAAAAATGCGGGGATAACCCGCTTGTTTTTTTTGTTTCGTTTCGCTTTTTGATTCTGTCCGTTTTTGATATTATTTAATAAGAACAGGAGGTATTTTATGATTGATGAAAAATATGTAGAGTCACTTTTAAATAACCCAAACAATATTGATAATTTTGTCGAAGCCTACAAAATTCTAAATGAAATTTTGAATAATTGTGAAAATGATGAGTTTTTAATTTCGTTAAGCGAGAAGCAAGCACACAAGATATTCGACCAAAAAGACTATGTGAATTCGGTGCTCGCTCGCCATTTTGTAAAAAATCACGTTCAAAATTGATTTAAAAATACAAAAAGACCGCCAAAGCCTGTAAAATAGCGGGTTTCAGCGGTTTCTTTATTTTAAAAAAGGACAGATTAAAAAAGCCTGTAAAATAGCGGGTTTCGGGGGTTTTGAAAATCGAAGCTAAGGTTTGCTCATATTCGCACAAAACAGGGCTTAAAATGGATTTAAACCATTGAATAGCAATTACTATTAGAACGTTAAAAAAAGCCCGCAGAACTCAATCTGGGGGCTCGTTTTATTCAGAAATCTATGCAGAATTTTAAGGTCTGATTTTTTGTATATTTATTTTTAAAATCAGCGTTATTTTAAAAATTTCAAATATTTATACGATGTTTTTTGCTAGTTTTTGAAAAAATGTCATAAAGCACGTATTTTGTGACATAATCATTTGTCGGATTTTCGCCTATTGCAGGTTCTATGCACGTAAGCACCATTAGAAACTTCTGTTTTTCCTCCTTTGCTCCATGGCGTGCGGTGGTCGTATTCTGCTTCTGCTTCCGTTTCTACTGGCTTATTACATAGCTCGCATATGCCTTTAGCGTTTGCTTTAATTTCGCTTTTTTGTTTACTTGTAAAATCTCTAAGCCTTAAATCTGCTTCATCATGGGAAAAAATGTAAGAGTAGATACCTTTTTTATTCCTTATTTCTTCATCTTCCATTAAAACAAAAACCTGTTTTTCAACTTCTGCAGGGTCTAAATTATTTAGCTTTTCCTTGTGTTGATTGTAAATTAAACCCCATTCAACGCCTTTCATTTCGCTTCTGTATTTAGGGAAAATTTGATTAACCCAGTTAACTACTCTAAAGAAATAGAGCCATAAATCCCTAGCGTTTTCGTCTTGCTGATTTTTCGCCATAAATTCCTCAATGGTCTTTATATCTTCATCATCTGCTTTCCATCTTAAAACAGTTTCTAGCCAATCTTGCCTATTTTTCTTTCCGCTTAATAAGTTAGAAAAATCTTCTGCAGGTGCTCCGTTTTTTGAAAAATAGCTTTTAGCAGAAGCAAGCCAAGCCCCTGTATAACTAGCGTTTCTTAATTCTTGTTGCGTTAAAGGTTCGCCTGCTATGTTAATTCTGTTGAACCAAGATAGCTTTTCACTTTCGCTACCTTCACAGAAATAAATGTCTAATTCATAGTTTAAAAATTGTTCTTTTTCGTCATTTGTTAAGCCGTCAAAATATTTTGTTTTTTTATTTCTATCTTCAATACTAAATCTATGGGTGTAAAAATGACAAATACTTAATATTCTTTGCTGACCGTCAAGCACTTCAAATTTACCTGGTGCATTAACGCTAAAATATTTTATCCCTAAAGGAAAACCATTCATAACGCTATCAATAACGGCTTTTTGTTTTTTATCGTCATAGACAAATTCACGTTGATAAGGTGGTCTAATATCTAGCTTTCCAGACAAACCTGTTACGCCGTCATTTCCTAGGTCTGCAAAACCTGAGATTAATTCTTTTATTTTGATGTGTTTTCTTTCTATTTTCATTTTTTGTACCTCCTAAAAACCTAACATTTCTTGTCGAGATACAGGAGCGTTATTTTTAATAAGTATTCTTAAATACTTTTCTACACCATTTACAACAGGTCTTCCATGTTCAGTGTTTTCATATCGAATACCTTTATTTTCCTCCCCAGTATTCATTATTCCGTATATAGTAAATTGAGCAGGATTATGTTTGTTCATAAACGTTATAGGAACTCCCATATAACCCTTATAGTCCATAGGTATGTCTGTAAGTTTATCAATATTTATAGCATTATAATTATCGTATCTAGGATATAATTCCTCATTATTTTCATAGAATTTAGTTAAAACTATATTTTCGTGTCTTTTAGCAATATCTAAATTAGTAAACCAAGCGATATTTCCAAGGGAACGCCATTTTTGACCGTTTTCGTCTATCCAAAACCTTGTTTCTCTTGTAGGGTAATGTTTAGGTACTTTAAAAGACATATCCCCGCAGTTATTTCCAACCCAAATTTTATTTTGTTGAATTAGATTAAAAACTTCCTTGTAAGTGTATGCGTTTTGACTTCCAATAATGATAAAGTTTTTCTTATATTCTACTAATTGTTCTAGGTACGTTCTCCATAAGGAAAAAGGCGGATTAGTTATAATTATATCTGATAGTTTTAAATACTCAATCGCTGCAGGTGAGCGAAAATCACCGTCGCCTTCAATTTCTGTTTTTTTAGTATTTGAACCGTCATATTCTAACGCATAAGCTTTTTTAGGTTCGTCTAAATCAGCTGTATAATGCGTACTGATTATTTTTTTTAATTTAAAGTAATCAAAGTTTAAATAAAAGTACTTCCAAAAATTAGACCACTCTGGGTCATCGCAGTTCATGAATATAGTTTTATCTACAAAATGTTCTTTGTAATAAATTAACTCTTTTTCTATATCGCTTAATTGAGTATAAAACTCATCTTGTTTAGCACTACTTGCTTTTCTTAATGCAGTATTTCCCATAAATGTTTATCCCTCCTCTCCTGTTATCCTATAAATATAATGTTTTAAGCTTCTTTAAC
>CAYSSU010000074.1:0-6080 GCA_964433895.1 uncultured Prevotella sp. | reverse complement strand
CTCATAGAGTATATTCCACTATAATAAGGATTAAGACGCACTCAAGCACACGGTTTATTGACGTTCTGTAATGTCCTCATAGAGTATATTCCACTATAATAAGGATTAAGACGATGCGCAATGTTCTGTTTCATAATATCTGTTTTTAACTCATAGAGTATATTCCACTATAATAAGGATTAAGACAATTCCCTGTAACTGTTTTCCGTCTAGGAAATAAGTCTCATAGAGTATATTCCACTATAATAAGGATTAAGACTCTTATTAAATTCGCTTTTTTAAAGCATCTGTAGCTCATAGAGTATATTCCACTATAATAAGGATTAAGACGGCTCGCAGCTTTCGCTTTCAAGGCTATTGATAATTTCTCATAGAGTATATTCCACTATAATAAGGATTAAGACCAATATCTTTGAACGCGATGTCAACATACTCGTCCTCATAGAGTATATTCCACTATAATAAGGATTAAGACATCATCGTCGCACCAATCATATATCTCGCTGTCTCTCATAGAGTATATTCCACTATAATAAGGATTAAGACTGCCGATAGGTCAGCTATTATTTAATCTTCGAAATGCTCATAGAGTATATTCCACTATAATAAGGATTAAGACTTTTAGCTTTATTGCCGTTATCTTTCCTCTCATACCTCATAGAGTATATTCCACTATAATAAGGATTAAGACCTATTTATAACCCTATTAAAGTACTTAAGTTTCGGAAATAAATAAAGTTTACGTATGTAAAAGTAAGAGCGTTTGGAGGCCCGTATTTTACGGGAATTTTGTATATTTGTATTAGTAAAAAAAATAAACAAAACATCCAAACGTATATACAAAGATGCGTATTCCGGTCGATACCCGTTCACCAATTCCGGTGATATCCGTTCACTCCTTTGCTAATCTTCAGTATCGGCTACAAAGTTAATACTTTTAAGTGTAGAATATTGGTGAGTAATTTGGCTTTTTGTTTTGTATAAAGCATAAAAATATATTGTTTTTGTGCTTTATAAAGCATAAAATATAAGATATAAGATAAATGGACATAGCAACCTTAAAAGAGTGATAATAGGCAACCGATAATATAAGTATTAATGCTTTATTAAGAGTGAGGTCTTTTTATTATTCCTTGCCATATATGTTGTATGGCAATTAGAGGAGAATAAATTATCATGCGTGGACCAACCCACTTCATTATCTGCTGCATTTTCTGTCTCTTTTCATGAGCATAGCAATGTGCCGGACAATCCTTGCACGTGGGCTTATCGTTGCCCCACCGACAGTGTATGAGCCTCTGACAGGCATAATCGGCTAGTTGCAGATATTCATCTGTCATTGCCGCCATCTTCAGATTATGGCGGCAATACAGATAAATCATCTTTCTGATTATTTTCTTATCGTGTTCTATTCTGTTCATAAACAAATGGAATCAGATTTTATCCAATGCCTGCTTAATGTCGTCAAGAATATCTTCTACATCCTCTATGCCTACTGACAGACGAATCAAATCTGGAGCAATACCGGCTTCACGCAGTTGCTCGTCTGAAAGCTGACGGTGTGTGTGACTTGCCGGGTGCAGCACGCATGAACGGGCATCAGCCACGTGCGTAACAATGTTTATCATTTCCAGAGAGTCCATGAATTTCACTGCTGTTTCCTTATTGCCTTTAAGTCCGAAAGCTATTACACCGCAAGAGCCTTTGGGCAGATATTTAAGGGCACGCTCATAGTTGGCGTCACCTTTAAGTCCGCTATAGTGAACCCATGCCACACGATTGTCGCTATTAAGAAATTCAGCCACTTTCTGTGCATTTTTGCAATGCTGTGCCATACGCAGATAAAGTGTCTGCAATCCCAAATTCAGAATGAAAGAGTTCATTGGCGCAGGAATAGAGCCAAGGTCGCGCATTATCTGTGCCACTAGTTTTGTGGTATATCCCATTTTGCCGAATGCCTTTACGTATGTCAGTCCGTGATAACTTTCATCGGGAGTGCACAGACCTGGGAATTTGTCAGCACTGCTCATCCAGTCAAAATTACCGCTGTCAACCACGGCTCCGCCAACCTGTGATGCTGTTCCGTCCATATATTTAGTGGTGGAGTGGGTGACGATGTCTGCTCCCCATTCAAACGGGCGGCAGTTTACCGGAGTGGCGAAAGTGTTGTCTACAATCAATGGAACTCCATTTTTATGAGCTATCTTTGCAAATTTTTCTATGTCAAGAACAGCACATCCCGGATTGGAAATTGTTTCACCAAACACAAGTTTGGTATTTGGGCGGAATGCTTTCTGTATTTCTTCTTCTGTTGATTCAGGGTTTACGAATGTGCATTCAATGCCCAGCTTCTTCATTGTCACCCCGAAGAGATTGAATGTTCCGCCGTATATTTCATTGGAAGTAACAATATGGTCTCCTGCCTCGCAGATATTGAACACGGCATAAAAGTTGGCAGCCTGTCCGCTTGATGTCAGCACGCAGCCGACTCCACCCTCAAGCTGTGCAATCTTTTTAGCCACAGCATCGTTGGTTGGGTTTTGCAGTCGGGTATAGAAGTATCCTTCTTTTTTCAGGTCGAAGAGCATAGCCATCTCTTCTGAATTGTCATACTTGAATGTGGTGCTCTGAATGATAGGCAGTTCTATAGGCTCACCATTCTTTGGGCGATAGCCCCCCTGCACACAGATAGAGGCTGTTTTTAGATTTTTCTTCATTTCTTATATAGTCAATTTAATATATATCAGAGATTTTCGCAATGTCCAATATTATCTTCTCCAGAATCTGGAAGTAATGTCTTCAAAGTCTTCTCCAACTACGTGCCGGTAAAGTCGTTGGTTTGTGGTGCGGTCTTTCAGGCATCCCAGATGCTGTATGTATGGTCCCACCTTTATATAGTCGAAGTCGTTTTTGCTTATACTTGTCGGGATACGTATTTTTCCACTGTACCATCCCACCTTGTATTCTTGGTGCTCACGGTGTATATATTGCGCCAACTTGTTTATGTATTGCGGTTCGGCATCCCCGCCCATAAAGCAGATGCAGGTTATGCTTCCGGCATATTCTTTTATGAAGTCCTCTATAGCAAATGTGGTTAGCGGCTTGCCCACATCTTCCCATAAGTACCTGCTGTGGCATCCCGGACAGTGACACGGGCAATTGGATATGTTGATGGCCAGTGTCACTTCGTCAGGGATTTCCTGAAACACTATTCCTGTGTTTACGTATTTAAGCATCCATGTTTTCCTTTCCTGCATAATATCGTCTGTGAGCCTCCTGCTGCCGCGGCATGGAGAAGTTGCTCACACGTTTCAGATAACCGATGATGCGAGTCATGTAGTCTACATTTTCAGAACCACATTTAGGGCATTTGTGCAAATATCTCTTGTCAATATGTCCGCAGTCGTTGCATATTGTATTTGGAATGTTGAACGTAAAATAGTTGCATCCCTCTTTGGCAGCCACGCGGAAGAGTTGTCTGTATTGGTCTTTAGACAGATGTTCTTCCAGATTCAGGTGCAGAGCCGAACCGCCCGTAAGATGTTCTATATAAGGAGCTCCGTGCAACTTGAATTTGTCTATGATAGACAGAGAGTCATCTTCCACCACATAGAAATAACTGTTGTAGCAGTCGCGTGGAACGAAATATCCGTCTTCGCGATCCCATTTGGCATGTTTCACACCTACGTTTTCAGCCGGAATCATCTCGCAGTTGAACATCAGCTCTTTACTTCTGTATTGCTTGTTGTATTTCTCTACAAGGCTCAAAACTCCCTGTACAAAGTGCAGATAGTCGTCATTGGGAGTTATCTTAAGCCCCATGAATTCTGCAGCTTCCACAAGTCCGTTTATACCTATGGTGAGATACTGTCGGTTTATATTTATGTATCCGGCATCAAAGAGAGGCAGCATACCGTGCTTTTGCAGTTCTTTAAGATTTTCATTGTAGGCAGTCTGCACCTTATGGCACAAATCAATTACCTCATATAGATATTCTTTATAGTCTTTCTTATGGTTTACAGCATACTGTATGCATCTGTTCAGGTTTATGGTAAGTACGCTCTTTGAACCGGTAGAAACACCTCCGGCTCCAAGCGTGTATGAGAATCCGTTGTCCTGAATTTCATTGCGCAGCCTACAGCAACTAGACAGAGAGTCGGCATTGTCGCTCAGATAAGTAAAGAAAGAATGTCCTTCGGCATACATTTCAGCAGCAAAGTCGCCCCATTCCTTATCCTTGCAGTCACCATTTTCGGTGAGCATGGCCATTGTTTCCACAGGGAAAGTGAGCATTGTCTTTGTGCGTTCCTGGTTAAACCACTTCATGAATCGCTTTTGCAGCCAACTAAGACTCTTCCAGTCAGGCTGTGAACCGTCTGGGAAATAGAAATTGCCGAAGAGGGATTCAAAATAAAATTTGTCGTAATATGATATGTTCCAGAACACAGCCTGATAGTTTCTTGCCCCTGTAGGTTGGTTAAGTGAATATACAATCTGTTCAAAGCAATCGGTAATGACTTTGTCCAGAGTGCGTTTCTTCAGTGATAGGTCTACCACCTCTTCGTCTCTGTTGTAATAGTCCTTGCCATATTCTTTTCCGATGAAATAATTCATGTACATCAGAAATTCCGGTGTGGCGCAGGCTCCTGAAAGCATACTTGAAACCATGAACACCATGTTTATAAATCCGCCACAGAATGACTTCAGATTAGTCGGTGCAGTAGAACCCCCGCCGATAGCCAGAGTTCCGCCTATCAGCCATGGATACATCGTTATGGAGGCACAATAGTTGGCTAGTGAAGTTTCATCATTTTTATATATAAAGTGGTGATTCAGTTTGTTTATGTATTCGTCAGCCAGTTCTTTGCCATACATTTTCTTGATGCGTTCAGTAAGCAGTCTGCGGTTCAGTCTTATGAAATTTGATTTAGGCAATTCGCCAATCAGGGTAGCGATATTCTTATGCTCCACGTTAGCATTGGCATCATATTTAGAGCCTGTGGCAGCATTTGACGCTTCCATATATTCAGTTAGAAATTCCACTTTCTGTAGAGTTTCACGGTCCTCAGTATGTTGTTGTCTGTAGAGCATGAAAGATTTGGCAACCTTATAGTAGCCCTCTCTCATCAAAGCCTCTTCCACTTCGTTTTGGATTTCCTCCACCTTAATATTTTCATGTATATCCAGGTGGCTCAATACCTTGGATATGGCACCAAGGTCTGCCGGTTCATTTACGCTGTCGAATGCTTTTATAATGGCATTCATGATTTTGTCAAGAGAGAAGCGGTCTTTTTTTCCGTCACGCTTCGTAATCGTAAAGTTTTGTATTTCCATAGCGGCTTGTAATAATTTATAGTTATAGAACAAAAAACTGTTTAGTCTTTATATATTCTTACTTAATTGCAAAGATAATGTTTTTATATCAATGATTTGTTTTTTGGATAACTTTTGTTGCGTTAAATAATGTCAAGTCGCTGAGTATCAATATGGTATGATGAAAAATGGAAAACTTTTCACCTTTTGTGTTTTTTTTGTTTTCTTAAAAGGAAAATAGATAACTATTAGTATAATAGTGTTATGTTAGTCATGGTAATAGTTCTTAAGGTTTCTATATAATCATTACAAAAATAATCTTTTTATAAGTCTTTTTCTTGAATATCAAAGAAATTAGACCATTCTTTTGTATTTGTATAAACCTTTTTTGTGCCTTTAGGAACATAAAGGGTTGCCTTTAATATAGTTTCGTCATCGAAATGTGGAATCAGTTGATCAGGATTTGCTATCATCGAGTGTATTTCTTTTATGCTTTTGCTGCAATATGTCTTTTTCCATATAGTCAGTTCTCTGCCTAAAGTCAGTGAACAGAGGTCATCTCTTTTCCATCCGTGAAATCCGGTAATAGGTCTGCCTATATATAATTGTTTGATTGGTGCATTTGAAAATGCATAGTTGTTGATTTTACTGTTATTAAAAGAACATGAACATTCATTATTTGTATCTTCAAATTTCAATGCAGTAAGTGATTTACAATGGTAGAACGCTTTGCACCCAATTTCCTGCACTGTGTTCGGAATTACTAT
>CAYSSU010000073.1:0-6747 GCA_964433895.1 uncultured Prevotella sp. | reverse complement strand
CATACGGTGGATTACCAATCACGATGTCGAAGCCCTCTTTTGACGGTCTAGAGAATACATCAGAGAACCACGTATGCCAAAGGAAGAACTGCTCATTGCAGCAATATCTAATAAAGACATTTTATCCTTTACCACATTCAATTTTAATATGGTTGCTTCATATCCATTTATCTTTGTTTGTTCTTTGCATATTTTTGTTTGCAATTCTTTTATTAGCTTGCTTGCGGATGAATCTTGAAATTGCTTTTTTATGTTCACTATTTGTGAATTTAAGTTACGTACCCTAATATTTGCCTCTTCTATGAAACGTTCTTGCTGTTGAACCCGTAATTCAATATTGTAAGATATTATAGTTTTAACATTATTATTTATTTTTCCTTTTGTTTCTTGTTTTTTTGTATGATCATTGCTTGAAAAATAATCATTAATGTTTTTTTGTATATCTTTTATAGAATTCGTTTTGCTATATGTAAAAGACAGTTGCTTTTCATCAATTTGTCCAAATAAATTACGTTTTGGCTCAACAACGATAATATCACTGTTGATATTGTTCAATTTGCTTAAATCTATTCCCTCATAGCTTTCGAGCAATGAGTTGCCCTGCATTATTTTAAAGTCGAGGTTGGGTAATGGCTCTGGTTTTGTTTCGTCAACCACTAATGCAAGCCAGAAGCGCAGACGTGCTATGTCCACGGCTCCGCGCTCTATATCCACTCCATAGATATTATTTTGGATGATATGTTTCTTTATATCTGCAGCATCATTGAAATTCTCTATTGCTCCACGGCAAAGGAAAAGTTCTTTGAGCAGACCCATGGGGAATGCGCCCGATCCGATGGCTGGGTCGCATATCTTCACGTCTTTCAACCGTTGGTCTGTTGTGCGTGCCAAATCTGTGTCGGCACCGCCCAAGAGTAACACGTCATAAGTTTTGACGAAATCAGCTATTGCCTGTTTCGTCTTTTTGTCTGTAATGTCAGTTTGCAGATAAGCGATGAGCGACTGTCGGCACATGTACTGCACAATTTCCTTAGGCGTGTAGAATGCTCCTTTATCCTTATTGTCTTCCAGTAAATTCTCAAAGATACGCCCAAGCATCTCAGGGTCTACGCCTATTTGTGCGTCGTTAGGGTCGTTCTCGTCAATGGTGAAGTTGTACTGATAGAAGAACTCGAACAGTGCGCTGAACATTTCAGCAGGGAAGCGCACGCGCTTCCTGTCAAGCGTGTCATCCTCAAACAGTCCTCCATTAAGATATGGCACATCTTTCCATTTATCCAACAGTGAAATGTCCCATTCGGTCAGATTGTGGTTGGTCTGCGCCTTGCTGTTATGCTCTTCCCAATACGCTTTGCGCACTTCGGTAGTTTTGTCTTTGTCATTGCTGTATGCGCCTGTATTCAATATGCCGAAGAAGAGCGGTTCGAGAATGCGCTCCAAATAGTCATCGCGGTCTTCGTTGCACTCATTGAAAAGATTGCGCATGTAGTTGGGGTCTCCACACAACCAAAGTTTCTTTTGCAGGAAGTGCATGAAGGTGATGCGCCCTAATAGTTTTTTGATATAATCGTTTACCGCCTTTTCATCGTTATTGAAGACATTGGTAAATTGGTTCAACTCGTCGCTCTTGCCTATGGCATCCATCTGCTTCACCGTCTCCACGAATGCCGTTCGTGTGATTTTATTCTTTCCCGTCTCTTTGGCGGTAGGCTTGCCAGTGATGAATTTCACGAAAGAAGCATAAAAGCCCAAGTATTTGTCGAAGAACTCATTGGATAGTGCTTCCACGTCAAAAGCCTTTTCAATATCAGATATTTCAAGGTTTCCTTTCTTAACAAAAGTACCAAAAAGATTGAAGAAGTTTTCCGCAGCAGTACGGCACGACTGGCCTGGTCCAAGGAGGAAAGTGTAACGTTTGCTGTCAGAGGCATCTTGTTTGTTCCCGCCTTTGTGGCAATAGGTAAACCGCCAATCCCAACGTTTTTCTTCCTCGTAATGGAAAATCATGAATGCACTTGAGTAAGAGTCCATTACACTTCTGATAAGCCGTTGTATGTTGACACGATTGCGCTCCATCATAATGCGGTCGCCAACAGTGATGTCAAAGATATACAGTTGCTCTATGCCTATGTTTATCAGTCCTATCTGTTTTACGCTGTGTATGCCAGTGGCCTTCGCCAGTTTTTTTGTTTCTGGCTGGGCTATGAGTAGGTCTGTTTCGGAACGGTCTTCAAAGTTATCTTCTCCAAAGATTGGGAAAATGACATTGTCCACAAACGATTTACTACCTTGATATTTATTGCTTAGATATTGTTTTAAAGATTCCTTGTCCATGATTATATTGTTTTATCAGTTACATGTGGCCAGTGTTATTTCAGCCTTTCCTTGTTTCAATTCGACTGTAGAGACGAGTTTGCCAATACTTGTTTCAAGAATATTGTCAATGTCGTTTTGTTTGAGTTCAAAGAGCGTCTGCCCGTTCTCTTCCAGTTGTTTTCCGATACCAATCATTCTTCTTATGATGTCGATGTTTCCATTGCGCACCATCTTCATGGCATTTTCCAGAATTTTTTTTGATTGACGTGATAATTTATTTTTATGATACAAGTCATTGATGATATTCATTGCCTGTGTTCTTTTGTCACCCGCCCTTGACTTGTTGATGCGCACAAAGTATTGGTTATATGTGCGCAGCGCGTCGGCAGAGAGTTGAGACCAGTTATCAGGCAGGGGGCTTGCTGGCGTGTTCTTGTCCACCATCACCGCATCAATCATATCAACGGCAGATATTATTTGCGGTTGTGCAACGCCATCCTGCGCCACCTTTATGGCAAGTCCTGAGGAGCGTGGCGCCTTCACCATAAAGTAGGCATTGCCCACGGTCTTTGACGCAATCATCCATCCTTCCGCCGTCTCTTCAATTTTTTGATACCGCTCAGGATTAGCCTCCTTATATTGTTTCAACTCAAATACATATTTTTCCATTGGCGACTCTTCCCCTTCTACGGCATCATGCAAGGCATATTGTGCAATCTCTTCGTCATCGCTGAATATCTTGCTGTCCTCTCCAAAAAGGATGTGGAAAGACTGTAGTTTGGTGTGCGCCTTGCGTACCAGTTGAATTTCGGTGTCGCCCTGCGCACTTGGCATGAAATTATAGACATACACGCATGGATCTTTAGAGCCGATACGGTTGACACGCCCAATGCGCTGCATCAGTCGGGTGGAATTCCATGGCGTGTCATAATTGAGTATCACGTTAGCCCTGTGCAGGTTGATACCCTCTGCCAGCACATCCGTGGTGATGATTACTTGGTAGTCATTTTTCTGCACGCCATCATAATTGGCGTCAAAGTTCTCTTCAATAGTCTGCTCCATTTCCTGGCGGTTGGCGGCAGTAATAACCAATGGGTTGAATCCTTTGTTTCTTACCGCCCGCTCTAATGACTTGACGGTATCTATAGCCTCAGAAAAGATAACCAACTTGCCCGAAGTGTTTGTTTGTGGATTTAAAAGAACCGGCTTGAGCTGCTCTTTGAATTTCTCAAATTTAGGGTCTTCGCTGTTCTTTGCCCATCGGTCGCACAAATCAGCAATTAGTTTGTAATCTTGTTTGAGCAAATCGAAATATTTGGAATCAAAATCACTCCGCTTGTATTCAGCATTTTGATTTTTCTCATTCCTGCCGTTTTTATTCAATTTTTTGATTATTGCCCTTATGTCCTCAACACATTCGTCAAACGTCACCGTCCTTTTCCGTTGTATTGATTTCGCCTTTTCGTCAAGTTCTTTGTTCACGTCTATTTGCGGACAAACAAAGATGGTGTCGTTTTCCCACATGTTTCTCATGTTCTCTGTGTATCGGCGCAGATTGCTAAGAGACGTGGTGAATGCGGTGAACGAGCTTTCGAGCCGCTTGACGAGCAATATCTGCATGATACGCGCCAACTGGTCGGCAACCTTGTCAGAGTCTATGGCACCCCGGCCTTTATACTTATCTTTGTTGTCTGCTTGCTTAAAGAATTGTATTGCGCGGTATCGGTAATATCCCAGGTAGCTGTTCTTCTGTCTTTTTTCTTTTTCTTTTTCCGTGGGCGCGATGATGGTCATCGTGTCGGCAAAGAGATGTGCCAGTTCATCGTCCATCTTATATTCAAGAACGCACGGGCCTTTTATTACAGGGAATTTCAGATGTTGTGTATCCATGTCTTTCTTGTAATAATTTTCCACATCCGTCCTTGTGCGTCTTTCCAATATATCATCAAGCACGCATTCACGAATCTTTTTGGAAAGCAGTTTTAATGCGGCCTCACGTTTCTTCTTGTCTTCCTCCGTCTCACCTTCTTGCGCTTTAATCAACTCGTCATATTCCCGATTAGCCTGCGCAAAGAATTTCTCAATGTTGCCGCTCTCGGCTTTTTTCAACGTACTGTCTGTGCGATTGCGTTCAAAGAGATATATCTGATTTTTAATATCATTAGGACGGTTGTTTTGTGGAGTTGCGGACAGCAGACCTATATATGGGAATACACCTGTGTTGGCACCAATCTGTTGAATAAGGTCATCGAGAGTCAGATACATGAACGTGTTGCTGTTGCGGAACTTGTGACTTTCGTCAATGATGATAAGCCCATAGTTGTGGTATTCAAGTCGTCCTCCGAAATCTCCGCTGTCGTTTTCACCATCATCGTCTTCATCATCTACAAGATTTCCGATGCTGCCAGTGGTGATATAGTCAATGTTAGGTGCAATCTTCTCTGTTTGTTCTTTATCAAAGTCGGCAACAGTATTTTTCCACGACGACTGAATGGCAGGTGGCGTTATAATCAGGACTTTGCGCTCGCGTCCGTCATCTTCGGGCACTGTGAGGAAACGCTTTATAAGCAGTACGCCAACAATGGTCTTGCCCAATCCCACCACATCAGAAAGCATGAAACCGCCATGTTCGTGCATAATGGAGAGACAACGCTTCACAGCTTCTATTTGATAATTCAATGTGCTTATCTTTGATGGAAGGTAACTCTCTATTTGTTGGCCGAGATTTTTGTCTACAATATCCCCAAACTTAATCTGTAAAAGTTTTATATACAGTTCGTATGGTGTAAATGCCATATTGTAATCAGCTGCAGATTCTTCATTAGCTTTTTTAGTTATCGGAGCATCTTTCAAAACCTCTTCAAGAAATGTTTTGTTCCATTCTTGTGATAAGTCCCATTTTTCATCAAACCAAACAATGTGTCCCTTGCTGAATGATGTTTCATTTGGAATAGCTGATACTATAGCAGGATTGGTTTCGAGATAGTTTAATTCAGAATTGCCTTCTAATCCCTTTTGAGTAAAATTACTGCTGCCAATTATACCTGTAGCATATCCACTACCGCAAAAGATATAGCACTTAGCATGAAAAAATTGCACGTCACCGTCTTTGTCTGTCTTATATATTCTAATTTGCAATTTACTTTCTGACTCATCTTCCTTACAATACTTCTGCAATAATTTTACAACATCAACATAAGATTCTTTAACTTCCAATTCTTGAATATCTCTTTTTATATAGTCCTGTGGAAACTGTGCATCTTTGTGAATTGGGCGATTCAACTGACTAAAACGAACAACCGGGTCTGCTCCAATAAGAAGTTGAACAGTTTTCCCATCTTTTAAAAGAAATTCCCTTAATTCTTTACAAACTAAGACCATTCCCGGTATATCCCAATATCCTGTAGCTATTTTAATTTTATTACAAGCTGGATTGGAAATACATTGTTTTATGGTATCAACCAACTTAAGCTGATTTGTAGAATTATCTATAAGTGTATTTGTAATCATATATTCTTTATTTACCTTTTTCTATTTAATTACAAAGATAATTATTCTTAATAAAAACTACAAATAAAATCTCATCTATTTTTTTTAAATAAAGTAATAAATCACTCACAGCAATAATCTGATGGAAAAAGCGTTTATTGAGAAAATATCTGATGCATTGCATCTGGGACTGAGTGTAGAAATTAAAAAATAGAACATATATTATGACTAATAACAATACGCATCCGACATTTACTCCGGAACATATCACTTCGCTGCAGCCTGATGAAATATTTGTGTTCGGCAGTAACTTGCAGGGAATGCACGGTGGCGGTGCTGCCTGCATCGCATATATGAAATTCGGGGCTGAATGGGGAAACGGTGTAGGACTACAGGGACAATCTTATGCTATTCCTACCATGCACGGTGGAGTTAATGCTATAAAACCGTATGTGGATGATTTCATCGCCTTTGCTGAGGCTCACCCCGAAAAGACTTTCCTTGTAACACGCATTGGATGCGGAATAGCAGGATTTGCTGACTCGGAGATTGCTCCCCTATTTAAGGCTGCAAAGACTTTAAGCAATATTGTACTTCCTAAATCTTTCGCAGAACTTCTATAATAAAATTATTTCTTCTCCACTACTCTATATCCATTGCCGTATCTGGTATGTATTCTTCTGCCTAGTCCCGGCAACATTCGGCTTACCTTGTCACTCGTTACTCCTCGCATGGCTGCAGGGTGATGTTTCTTCATCTTCTCATATATTTCTGTAGCTGAAAGGGTGAACACTTTCACGTCTTTGTTGTTCTCATCATCTGCTGTGGCAAAGCGGAAACAGGAACTGAACACATCCTCCTCTATGCCATGGGCATAGAATGACTTATTGTGATGCTGGATTTCTCGCTCCTCTCGCTTTGAGAACCAGTAACGCATTCCAC
>CAYSSU010000072.1:0-8479 GCA_964433895.1 uncultured Prevotella sp. | reverse complement strand
TTTTCATATTTTATATATAAATTATTATGTGTAAAGACGTAAACATATAATTTTTGTAATCAATTTTTTTTAAAAAAGTGCTTCCTTTATTAAACAGAAGCACTTTTCATTATTTTACATATTTTCCAATCAATATTCTATCAATACTTAATGAAGAATATTTAGCTATAAATGAATTATTATTTTGCCAATGGATCGAATGTTCCATCAGAACCGTGACTGAAATCATGCCAACCTACATTTTGCAATAAACTTGGATTAGTAGACATTGCACTCTGTTTTAAACCTAAAAAATAATACTCAGGACGATAATATATAGACTTTGACTCATCATTGCCATCACAATTAACATCCTTGCGTCCTAAATACTGTTCATAAAAATTACACATATTTTGTACACGTAAGTTAGAATCTGTTAGTCCAGCATCCGTAATATTCTCAGTCAAATCAAGACCATAAGTTTTGTCCTTATTATTAACAGGGCGCAGTGCTGCCAATGGATCACTAGCCTCATTTTCAGCAGCAGTCTGAGTAGCATACAATATAATTTCATGTCGGCGTTGCCCATTCAGCGGTTTCACTCCAAGGTATTTACAAGTATTTCCACCAAAGCCAGTGAGGGTAAATGTAGAAGGAGCGCCTGCAAAAGGCTGAGCACCACCATCAAACAACATCCATCTGCGCGCATCATCAAAGGCTTTTCCTTCGTATGCCAATTCTATCTGACGTTCATACAATATCGCTTCAAAGATTTGTTCACGTGTACTTAATGTACCAAGACCATAGTTATTATTGCCTTCGCTATATCCCACACGCTTTCTTATCTCCTGCAAAGCTTCTATTGCCGCGGCTTTATTGTCAATTCCACATGCGGCTTCGGCATAATCGAGCAACACTTCGGCATATCTCATAAATATAATAGGAGCTGCACTGCGCTGAAATCCTTTAGGGCTGCTAGAAGAAATCGAATAAATATAAAGCGGCGTTTCTTCCAACTTGCTGTCATCAGATCGCTTGCGAATGTACACTGCACTATTCCTGTTATTCAGTTTTTCAGGGGAATAGCCGGCTCCACTGCCGGTCGTAACATCAGTCTGGTCGGCAGCCTTGTCATACCAAGTATAACTCCAAAGGCAATAGTCGCTACCGTTAGGATATTTAGAATAAGGATAGATACCACTCAACGCATCAGAACTCAACTGTGCTCCATTCTCATTAAATCTCCACTCTTCACCCGGGAAAGCAAATGTTCTATAGAAACGGGGATCCCTGTTCATCCAGAACTTCAGCTTATTATAAGTCAACGGATTAGGTCTGCTGCCGTCTGCCATAGGGAACATATCCACCATTTCTGCCGTAGGATGCAATCCGCCACCGCCATTGGTATTAACCGGTCGGATAGTATGTTCCCAATTATTCCACTTATGATAGTTGCCCGTATTATTGTCATGATTGTTGAACAGCGTTATAAGCACAGCCTCAGTATTGCCGGCATTATCAGAGCCTTCATAGTTCATAAACATCCTGGCCCAATTTGCACCATTATGTTCACCACCTGTTGTAGGATAAGCCAAGCCAAAATTACCTCTTTTCAAAGAATCCAATGCAGCCTTATTTGCATCAAAGGCAGCCTGCCAACGCGCTTTATCGTCAGAGCGATTGAATAACGGACTTGCATAAAACAGCAACACTTTACCCTTTAAAGCCAAAGCCGCACCGGTAGTTATACGTCCAAAGTCTTTTGATTCATTCTCCCACCGTGCAGGAAGCATTGATGCAGCCTTATCCAAATCATTGCAGATGAAACTGATGCAATCCTTAGTTGAAGAACGCGGAACTATCTTATCCTCGCCGTTTGTATCACCTACAATCGGGCTTTGCGGTACTTCTATGATTGGCACACCGCCATATAACTTAACCATTGACCAGTAACGAAAGGCACGCCAGAAGTAAGCCTGCCCCAAGAGCTGGTTTCTTTGCTTCTCGGTAAGAGCCGAACTAGCCTGAAGTTTCTGTATTATATCATTGCAATCACGGATATTACCCCATGGACTTAAACTCTTGTTGATTACATAAAAGTAGTCGGTAATATTGGTATAATCCAGCACCATATCAGGGTTTACATAATCAGAAAAACCACCATACTCCAAGGTTGACTTTTCAAAGGGATCGTTTACGCCTACGCTCGTATAATCATTAATACCCTTATTGCCATTTCCTGAACCGGAGTTAGAGCTTGGCAACATTGCATAATAAAGATAATTAACACGCTCCTCGGCACTTGAAAAGTTACCATACACCTGTGTCTCGTTATACTTACCGTATGGTTGCTTTTCCTTAAGAAATTCATCACTGCAGCCGGATATTGCTGTCAAGACTGTAAAGAGAGCTCCCAATATATATATTTTCTTCATAATTTCATTGTTTTAAAACATTGACTGGATATTAGAACGACACGTTCAATCCCATTGTTATCTTACGCAGATTAGGGTATCTGCTATATGTACCGGCATAAGAAGCCCAAGATTTGTCAGGATAAGGATTCAAGAAGAACAGCGCATTCTGGCAAGTTAAATTCCAACGCACATTGCTCAATCCCAACGACTTTATCCATGATTTAGGCAATGTCCATGCAAGAGAGACGTTTCTCAACGTAATCTGGGCACCATTGACAAGCCAGAAAGAAGACGGAGCCTCATTAACAGAAGCATAACTCATGTTAGGGTACTTAGCACTGAGATTCTTGGTAACCGTAACCTTGCCGCTCTTGTCGTATATATCTTCATAAACAAACATATCTTTCCAGAATGACGGTACGTTCTGATATTCCAAATCATCAATGGACTTGCGCAAATCTGTCTGTATAATCTGATAAGAGCCCCAGCTGGCAGAGAACTGCGCAGTGAGAGAAAAGTCCTTATACGAACCGCCCAGATTCAGTGTGAAGCCGTATGGATTATTGGAACGTTTTGATAATTGTATATAATCGTTCTCATTAATCTTACCGTCTTTAGCAGCATAAGTGCCGTCACCCTTATTGTCACCACGCTCATCTTCATAAATCAACATACCCGGGTGCATGTTCTTAATAGTATTGCCCATATACTCTGTTATGTGATTTTCTGCGAAATACTCCTGTATCTCCTGATAACTCTTGAACATTCCAAGACACTTGTAGCCCCAGACGCCACGGTCTGTACGCTCACCTTTTACTATATCATCAAGATTAGGAGTAGCCTGGAACGGTCCTTTCAATATCTTGTTATCGCTATATCCGGTAGTGAGTTTCACCCAATAAGAAGCATCCTTGCTTATCTTATCGCGCCAGCCAAGTGTAAGTTCCCATCCCCACTCATCAATAGCTCCATAGTTTTCCGGCGTTGCCAGAGTACCCACAGTAGTAGGGAACTTTGTTGTTCCTGTATAAACCATGAACAAGTCACGTCCCTTGTCATAATAATAGTCAAAGTTTGCAGACAAGCGACCATCGAGGAAACGGGCATCTATACCGATATTCGTCTTATAAGTTTTATCCCAATGGGCATCAGGGTTAACACCCTTAGCCGGCAATAACATACCCGTGCCTACTGATTGAGAAGGATTAGTACCAAATACTCCGCCTTTCTCCTGATTTCTGTCATACAACTGAGACCATGTCCAGGCAGCAATATTGTCACGTCCGAGCATACCCCATGAACCACGAAGCTTAAGAAAGTCGATAAACTTTATATTCTCTTTAAACCATTTTTCTTCACTCATAACCCAACCTGCCGACACTGAAGGAAATGTCCCCCAATAATTAGATGGAGCAAACTTAGTAGAAGCATCTGAACGAATAAGGAATTCAAGCAGATAACGATCTGCATAAGAGTAATTCACACGTCCAATATAAGAAAGCATACCAGATTCAGTGCGGCTGAAACTCGTGTTTTTGTCACCCGTTGCCGATGCAGACTGGTTGTCTGTATAAGGAAGAGGGTCTGTTATCTCGCCATACAGGTCTTCTGATTCTGCCTCTGATTTTTCTATAGAGAACAAAGCACTTAAATCATGCAAGCCGAACTTACGGGCGTAAGAGGCTGTAAAGTTAAACTGATAACTGTCTGAATTAACCATAGAACGATTCAGCAGACTGCCGTTATCCAGCAAGAATGTACTCAGATTTGTCAATGAATAAGCCGAAGTTTCATCCATCCCATCCCATATATATAAATGATTAGAACTTCCGCCACGATTGGCAAGACCGTAAACATTCATATTAGTTTTGGTAGTATTTGACTTGGAATTATTTATATTCTTTGAATAAGAAACCTTGAACTTTAGTCCTTTCAGCGGTTTAAGCCAGCTCATGTCCAGTTCTATGCTGCCATTGATATTCATATTGTTGCTGGTGGTGCCTACATTGTCAGGACAAGACTGTACCGCCTGATAGTTATACAGATGCACATCACTCAGAGTTGAAACATTCTGCATACCAGTATAAACGATTGGATAACCGTTCATATAAGTAGGAACGAATGGCAGATGAGTCATCAGATTTTCATAATCGCCGTCAGTACCTCCGCCTTTTGCTATTATAGCGTTGTCCTTTTTGCCATAATCGCCTGAGAACTGCAATGAAGTGCTAACATATTTGCCTATCTTAGCGTTTACTCCTGCACGGTAATTCCAGCGGTCATAGTTCAGACGACCTATATTACCATCCTGCGTATAATATGAACCACCGGCAAAGTAAGTAGCATTGTCATTACCACCATTTATATTTACACCATGACGCTGAGTAAGAGCTGCGCTCCACTCCTGATCCAGAATATTATAGTTGGTTTTCTTCATCTGCTCCAATTCATCTGACTGAAACAATCTGGTAGCTATATCAACATTATCTTGTGTGGTGGTATTTGCTGCCGTAACAGCGTTCCAAACACGACCATAGTCATAAGAACTCAGCATCTTTGGGGTATAGAGGGCATCTGTCCAGCCAAACTGACCGGTATAAGAAATCTTAGGCGCACCTATCTTACCTTTTTTTGTCTGTACCAGAACAACACCATAGGCAGCACGAGAGCCATATACAGCTGCAGCCGCATCCTTCAAGACTGTTATGCTTTCAACCTCACTGACATCCAGATTATTGAATGCAGTCTCAGTGGAAATAAATCCGTCAATTACATAAAGAGGACTGGGGTCAGGGTCTCCACCCTGCGTACTTCCCGGTGTCTGGCTGGTACTTACCGAAGCTTGACGTATAGTCAGGCTCGCAGCTTGTCCCGGACGTGTACCATTAGTCTTCACGCCCACACCGTTCATTTGTCCGACGAGGGCATCGCTCAGACTTCCTACAGACAAGTCTTTTAGTTCATCAGCATTGATAACTTCAACAGCACCCGTCACATTCTTCTTCTTCTGAGTTCCGTAACCTACCACTACAACCTCATCTAGGCTATGATTATCTTCACGCAAGGTTACTTTCATATTTCCTTTGCTGACAATAGTCTGAGGTATAAAGCCTATATAAGTAACTGTTACCTTTGCGTTATCAGGTACGGACAGAGAAAAATTGCCGTCCAAATCGGTCACTGTACCTATCTTTGTTCCCTTTACCGCTACCGTTGCACCAATTACAGGCTCACCTGCTTCGTCGTATACAGTTCCCTTCACGCTTTTATTTTGGGCAAAAGCAGACAAGGATACTGCAACAATCATACATAAACAGATTATGAATTTATTTTTCATGTGAGTATATTTTTATCTTTTCTTAATTATATTATTGCACTGCAGGCAGCCATCGAGGGTCACCTGTTCTATTGACAGCCTGTTCAGAACTGCCTGATACAGAGAAATCTCCATTAGCAGCATCAGTGAAATTAGGGTCAGAAATTATCACATTCCCGCTGTTGTCATAGCCACTGGCATCATCAAATGCACCGGCATTCATATATGTATTATAACTGAATGAAAGATTGGATGCAGGATAACTACTAGCATTACGTCCTCCCAGAAAACGTCGGCAAATCTGTGGAGCGCATTCTGCAAAGATACACTTGTTAATCTGCCAGCATGAAGTTTTCTGACCGGCATAACCATTATAATTACCCCATTGCTTTCCAGCACAGATTCCATAGAAAGTTGAACTGATATAATTGATGCTGTTAGACGTGAATCCTGCACGTGAAGCACGTGCCGACCCGTTCCATTGAACAAAGTAACTGGCCGTTCCACCTACGTTCCAGACAGTGGAGTTCTTGACTGTAAGGTCATTCACAAAGCCCTGGTTTGCATAGAAGTAAGCCGTACTTGAAATCAAAGATGTGTTGCATTTGATAACACAGTTATTCACGAGAAATGTCTGCACGCAATATTTCTTCTTATTGTCATAGAATATTCCGCCTTTCAAACCGTTGATGTCGCACCCCTGCAAAGACATGGCATCCTTGATAATATAATAGCCTCCGGTGCCGAGTATATCAGGATTAGGCTTCGCACTCATAGTAATAAGTGAAGAAGCTGTGGACGCAGAGGCATCAATGTCCAGATACTTAATGTTAACAGCAGCAGAAGTCTCAAAAGTTGAAGTTCCTACCATAGTCAATTTAGAGTGAGAAACCTTGCCGCCTTTGATTACAACAGCCTGATTTCCAAAGTCTATGGCACCAGACATTGTGTATTGTCCATTTGGCTCTAATTCATAAATCAGTTGTGTTCCTACAGAATCAGCAGGAATTGGGTTGGAAGTGAAATATTCAGTAATATCTGTTCCAGACGGTATTACCTTATAAGAAGGCAGCGATGTTGAGAATGTCTTTTCTGTACTCTCAGCATCTTTGTTGTTCAGGGCCGAATCTCCCATCGCCTTCAGGACAACCTTGTAATTGGTCTCATCCTCTCTGGCACGTGTCACAGAGCAACCGTCTACAAATTGATTTTCGGCACCTACAACCACAGGTTTGTCCGGATCGTCCACATTGTACAGTGTGAATTGATACCCGCCGGCACCATACACCACAGGCCAGGAGAAAGTCAGCGTAGCCCCATCTGTGCTGGAAGTAACAGAAATAGAGTCTGCCAAAGGCGATTTCAAAGTTGAATTCGTCACCGACGAGGTCCATTTTTCATTATCAGTGTATGCATCCGCACACGAATAGAAGAACAACGATGCCACCAGAAAACAGAAAGCATCGAAAATCTTCCTCAATAAAAAGTTTTTTCTCATAGTTCTTACTATATTAGTTTATTATCTATTTTTATAGTTTATATAGATTATTATCATCACATTTACATATAAGACAACAGCGGTAAAGAAACAAGTTAATGTCGAAAGAGTGTTTTTCTATTTTCTACTAGAATTGTCGGTATTGTTTTGTTTTCTGTATTGATTATTATAGTAGTCTGTAGAATTGGATTTATCACATCGTGCATTATTTTCATCTGAATATCTCCTTGAGACAAGCCACATTGCGCGAGTAGTTGTACCTCACGTCATGCACCCTGTTCACGTCTCTGCTGCGTTCCACTACCAGCCAGCCGCCCCACCCCATCCTGTCAAGCGTCTTTCTTATGGCAGGCAAGTCTATTTCCGGGTCATTCGGCAGGTTCACGCCGTCTGTGTTGCTTGCGTGTATCTGGATAATTCTCCTGCGACCCAGCAACTTCAGCTCCCGGCATATATCCCTGTGATTGTCGGCAGCATCTTGGAAATTATAATATATTTTAATGCCATTGCTTTTTATTGCCTTCAGCAGTTTTATGTCATCAGCAGCATTAAGTGATGTTCGTATTCCTATCGTCACCCCTTCCTTCACCGCCATTTCTCCAACTATATGCAGGCGGGCTATAAGGGTATCTCTTGCGCTTCCGGCACGTGTCCAATCCTTTCCACAGCCACCAAGAGGCAGAAAAGCCACTTTACTATGAAACATTCTCATAGTATTGAAACAATCCTCTATAAGAGCTATGTAATTATCACGTTTGATGAAACTCTGAGCAAAAAAGCCACTCATAGCCACAGAACATACAGGAATTCCCAAGCTGTCAGAAGCATGGCGGAACTTCTCTGCCTGATTTGCGTCACGCAGTTGATTATCAAACAGCACACGGTTGCCCAAGGCTCCCATGTCCATTTCTACACCATCAGCACCTATTTCACGGGACAGTTTGAACTCTCCCAACTTTTGACGCTTAAGCATCATCCAATCACAAGCTGCTACATGGTATCTTGCCGCAGTTTGCTGTGCCATTACCGGTTGAGCATTCAGAACCATGAAAGTCAACAGTATTACAGATTTTATAAGTTTACCAAACATTTTTTTGATTTCGTCATTTAGGCTGATAATATTAAGTAAAGCTAACTTGTTCAAGAATAAAGACGAAGAGCATATAATTTTGTACTCACTTATTTTTTAAAAAAATTGATAAATTTAAGTTTGCACATAAATCTTTCAGCCATTGAATGATTTATCACCCCCTATTTTCTCTGTTGGAA
>CAYSSU010000071.1:0-8763 GCA_964433895.1 uncultured Prevotella sp. | reverse complement strand
TAAATGAAACAGTACAGATTAGTAGACAATGTACTTGGTTGGCTGGCATTTATCATTGCCGCCTTCGTATATTGTTCTACAATTGAGCCGACAGCCAGTTTTTGGGACTGTCCTGAATTTATCACAACGGGTTATAAGCTTGAAATAGGTCACCCACCTGGCGCACCGTTCTTCATGCTTACAGCCAATCTATTCTCTCAGTTTGTAAGTGATCCTTCTCAGGTAGCACGTATGGTCAACACAATGAGTGCATTACTCAGTGCGACAACTATCATGTTCTTGTTTTGGACAATAACTCACTTGACACGCAAACTGATTCTAAAAGATTGGGATGGTATCACTACAGCTAAAACTATCATTATTGAGGGAGCCGGACTTGTAGGTGCATTAATCTACACATTCAGCGACACATTTTGGTTCAGCGCTGTAGAAGGTGAAGTGTATGCATATTCTTCAGCATTCACTGCAATTGTGTTTTGGCTGATTCTTAAATGGGAAGACCATGCAGATGAGCCTCACAGTGACCGCTGGCTTGTACTCATCACATATATGACAGGTTTGTCAATAGGTGTACATTTGTTGAATCTTCTTTGCATACCTGCCATTGTGCTTGTGTTCTGCTATCGCAAATTCCCTAACATAGAACTAAAAGGCAGTCTCATTGCTCTGATAGTTTCTTTCGTTATTGTTGCGGCAGTGCTCTATGGCGTTGTTCCCGGCATTATCACAGTAGGCGGATGGTTTGAATTATTCTTCGTCAACACATTGGGCATGCCGTTCAATACCGGAGAAATAATATATATTATATTGCTTGTAGCAACCGTAATATGGGCCATATATGAAACATATACCGACAAGAGTGAAAAACGTGAAAATCTTTCATTCATTCTTTCAGTAGCCATGCTTGGCATCCCATTCTACGGATATGGATGGAGTGCTGTTATTATCGGCATTGTAATACTTTCCATACTCTGGTTTGCACTAAATTACAAAAGCACAGTAGACAAGAAAAAAGTAAAATATGTTACTGCCCGTATCAAGAACACCACGCTTCTATGTATTCTGATGCTTATGATTGGCTATTCCAGCTATGCCTTGATTGTTATCCGCAGTGCAGCTAACCCTCCTATGGACCAGAACTCTCCTGAAGACATATTCACCCTAGGCAATTACCTGAGCCGTGATCAGTACGGAGACCGTCCTTTACTGTATGGACAGGCTTACACTTCTCAGGTATCACTGAAAGTAGACGGAAATATGTGCAAACCGGAAATGAGTGAAGGTGCACCTATTTACAGCCGCAAGGAAAAAGCTAACAAGGATGAAAAAGACTCTTACTTTGTTGTAAGCCACAAAAACAAATATACTTATGCCCAGAACATGCTGTTCCCTCGTATGTACGATCAGTCTCATGCGCAGGCATACGAAGATTGGATGGGTGGTGTGACTGGCAGTGAGGTTCCTTACGACCGTTGCGGTGAAGCCATAACTGTAAAAGTTCCTAACCAATTTGAAAACCTTAGATTCTTCCTCAGCTACCAATGCAACTTCATGTATTGGCGATATTTCATGTGGAACTTTGCGGGACGCCAAAATGACATTCAAAGCAGTGGAGAACTTGAACATGGCAACTGGATAACGGGTATTCCGTTTATAGACAATGCACGTCTCGGTGACCAAAGCAATCTACCTGATGATTTGAAAACCAATAAGGGGCATAACGTATTCTATTGTCTGCCACTACTTCTTGGAATCATCGGTTTGTTTTGGCAGGCATGGCGAGGCAAACGAGGCATACGACAATTTTGGGTGGTATTCTTCCTATTCTTCATGACTGGTCTGGCTATTGTGATATATCTGAACCAGACACCTATGCAGCCACGAGAACGAGACTATGCATACGCTGGGTCATTCTACGCTTTCGCAATTTGGTGCGGTATTGGCGTGGCAGCTATATACGACTTGATAAAGAAATACTTGCATATAAGTGAGCCTATCTTGGCCGCAGCAGTTTCCATATTGGCATTGCTTGTACCTATACAGATGGCAAGTCAGACTTGGGATGACCACGACCGCAGTGGAAGATACACTTGTCGTGACTTCGGTCAGAACTATCTTATGACATTGCAGGATAAAGGTTATCCTATCATCTTCACCAATGGTGACAATGATACTTTCCCACTCTGGTATAACCAGGAAGTTGAAGGCGTACGGACAGATGCGCGCGTATGCAACTTGAGTTATCTTCAGACCGACTGGTACATTGACCAGATGAAGCGTCCGGCCTACAATTCTCCGGCTGTACCAATATCATGGCCTCGACTTGATTTCTGTTCAGGTACCAATGAATACGTGCCGATAAATGCAGAAGCCAAGCAACAGGTTTTAGACTTCTACAAACAGAATCCTGCACAAGCAAGAAAACAATTTGGCGACAATCCATTTGAACTGAAGAACATAATGAAATACTGGGTTCGCAGCAAGAATTCAGACATGCACTTTATTCCTACCGACACTGTTTATGTAACAATAGACAAAGATGCAGTAAGGAAGAGCGGCATGATGATGGCATCAGATACTATTCCTGACAGAATGGTAATCTCTCTTGCAAAGAAAGACGCACTCTACAAGAATGACCTCATGATGTTGGAGATGATTTCTCAGTGTGACTGGAAACGTCCTATATACGTGGCTCTTACTGTAGGCGAAGAAAACTATATGAACTTAGGCAACAACTTCGTTCAGGAAGGTCTGGCAAACAGAATCACTCCGTTTACAACAAACGCCCCAGGAGCTAAGAACTTCGATACAGAGAAGACTTACAATAATCTTATGAACCGCTATAAGTTCGGAGGATTGCAAACAAGAGGTCTCTATATTGATGAAACCGTAATGAGGATGTGCTATACCCACAGAAGACTTTTCGCCCAGCTTGCCAAACAGTTAATCATGGAAGGCAAGAACAGTAAAGCACTGAAGGTTCTGAACAAATGCGAGCAGGTTATCCCTTCTTACAATGTTCCTAACAACTATATGAGTGGAAGTCTGGATCTTGCACAGTGCTATGCTACATTAGGCAAAAAAGCCCAAGCAAAGAAACTGTTTGATGATGTTTGGAAAACATCTTCACAGTATATGCAATGGTATCTGAGTCTTGACAGCAATCATTTCTCTCAGTCTATGAGCGATTGTCTGCGTGAACTCACAATTATGCAACAAGCCAATGATGTTGCAAGAATCATAAATGCCGGTCTTGCCAAAAAGACAAGCAGTGAATTCCAGCACTTCTTCAATATGTACAGAGGCAAAGGCGGCATGATGCCACAACAATAAAGGGATATGATTATAGAACAACCAGCAAAATGGTTGCGCTGGATTTATCCCGGTGCGACTTGGAGAATGGACAAGAACGAACACTCTGTTTATCTGACGTTCGATGACGGTCCTATCCCCGAGTCGACACCTTTTATATTAGAGACGCTAAGACGTTATAATATAAAAGCGACCTTTTTCATGGTAGGCGAAAATGTATTGCGCTACCATGATCTTTATAATCAAATTATAAAAGACGGACATCAAGTCGGTAATCATACATTCAATCATATCGGGGCTTTCAAACATTGGACTCTTACTTACGGAATTAACGTACACTCCGCAAACGAACTGATACACGCCCATCTGTTTCGCCCTCCACATGGATGGATGCGCCACAGTACCTATTGGTGGCTTCTACGTACATACAAGATAATAATGTGGGATCTTGTAACCAGAGACTATTCCAAGTGGCTTGATGCAAAAGACGTGGTCAATAATGTGAAAAAATATGCCAGGAATGGAAGCATAATAACATTTCACGATTCTCTTAAAAGCATAGGTAAACTAGAAACAGCTTTGCCTGAGGCCATAGAATGGCTTATCAGCCAGGGATATGAATTTAAAACTTTCGAATAAAAACTGATTATATGAATAAAAGAGTCAACAGCTATCAGGCTACAGCCGCACTTGTAAGAGCTTTCTTTGAAGCTTTTGGAATGGGAATAATCGACAGTAAAATCTGTGGAGATGATTTTAACCAGAAGAATAATCCCAAAATAATCAAGCAGATAATTGTGGAACACTATGAAGAAATAAGCAAATATTTCTTTGATATAATGTTCACCTCTTTCGTAAGACTCAACTATGCTGATATCAGAAAGGCTCAAGACGACTTGCAGAAGCAAATGGCAGACCGGCAACCTGACTTTTTTGATTACTTTAAGTTTGCATGTAAAACCGGTAAACTGTATGAAGCTATGATTTCTGAATACAAACGGAACTTCAATATGTTACTCAATGGAATGTTCACTACTATTCCTGAGCATCTTGAAAATTACGTCCATGGTATGATGCTTTCAGCAGTAGACGAGCCGTTAGCTATAAACATTATGGTACGTACTATAATGAAAGCATACGCTGCCGGATTGAAAGCTGCAAATGAAAACAAGAAATCTTTTCACCAAATTACTCTCTACCGACTCTTCATAATAAACATCAATCTGCTTGTCAATGACAGTCAACTGTCTGAGTCGGGCCACGAATTATTGGATTTATTCAAAGAGGCATGCGGCAATAAAGAAGAAAACCTCAATGTACTTTTCAATACCATGGATGAAACTATGAAAGAATTAATAGACCAGGATGAGCTTCTGGCAGATAATGACGAAGCCAACTGACAAAAAAATTATGAAACAAAAACTGAATATTTTCTACAAAACATTTGTCTTTTTACTTATCTTGTGCCTTTCAAATGCCTGCACAAGCAAAATTCATACAAACGAAGTGACATTCAAGAAAGACATAGCCTATTATAATGACAAGCCTTTCAGCGGAGAAATCTGGACTGACGATGACAAGTCTGGATTCTTTGTAACTAAAGATGGCAAGTTGAAATCTCTCACGTTTTTCCACGAGAATGGCAACACAGCAATAAACATGACCGTAAAAGATTCCGGAGCTCCTGTGACACAAATATACGATGAAGACGGCAATACTATGGACTTCGTGTCATTTCAGCAGAAATACATGAAGTTGTTTATTAAGATTGCCATGGTTCAAGGACAATTTCTAAACAAATAAAGCATACGTAACGCATACCCTTTATGGGTGTTGCATTTACGTATGCTTTATTTTATATAAGTATCTGAATTATCAGTTTACTGCATATCGTAAACTACCTGCATAAGTTTCTTTCCCAAAGCATCAGCATCTTCCATAGTAGAAGCCTCACTGTACACTCTTATAATAGGTTCGGTATTACTCTTACGCAAATGTACCCATTTGTCAGGAAAATCAAGTTTTACGCCATCTATATCCGTAATCTTAACATCCTTCTCCTTGCCGTACATATCCTTAACCTTAACCAATATAGCATCCACATCTGTAGAAGGAGTCAAATCAATTCTGTTCTTTGCTATGAAATAATCAGGGAATGTCTTTCGCAGTTCGCTCACCTTGCATCCTTTTTGTGCCAGACTACTCAGGAACAAAGCAATTCCAACCAAAGCATCACGTCCATAATGGCTTTCCGGATAAATTACTCCACCGTTTCCTTCGCCTCCTATGACAGCATTCACATCCTTCATCTTGGTGGTCACATTAACCTCGCCTACAGCAGCGGCAGTATACACTCCACCATGTTTCTCGGTAACATCACGCAAAGCACGTGTAGAACTAAGATTACTCACTGTGTTGCCCGGTGTATGAGAAAGCACATAGTCAGCCACACTGACAAGAGTATATTCCTCTCCGAACATTTTTCCGTCTTCACAGATAAAAGCTAAACGGTCTACATCCGGATCAACTACTATTCCCAAGTCATATCCGCCTTTGACTATTTCCCCCATTATGCCACCAAGATTTTTCTCCAGAGGTTCAGGATTATGTGCAAAGTTACCGTCAGCCTTACCGTTAAGGAATTTATATTCCACCCCTAACCTGTCAAGCAATTCCGGCAGAATAATACCACCTACAGAATTTATAGAATCAACTATAACCTTGAAATGAGCATTCTTTATAGCTTCTGTGTCAACAAGTCCAAGAGCCATCACACTGTCTATATGGCGCTTATTGAAAGTGTCATCATCAGCATAACTTCCTAAGTTGTCTACATCAGCAAACTCAAAATCTTCCTTGTCAGCTATCAACAGCACTTCGTTACCATCATCCTTTGTAAGGAATTCACCTTCATTGTTAAGTAATTTCAATGCGTTCCAATGTCGCGGGTTATGAGATGCCGTTATTATAATACCTCCGGCAGCCCCGGTCATGCGTACTGCCAATTCTGTAGTAGGAGTAGTAGCCAATCCAATATTGATTACATCATATCCCATACCCATCAGAGTACCGCATACCACATTCTTAACCATCGGTCCGGAAATGCGGGCATCACGCCCCACTACAATTTTGTTGCTATCCGACTTGCCACTGCGTCTTATGAATGTAGCGTATGCCGAAGTAAACTTAACGATATCAAGGGGATTCAGCGTATCACCGGCACTGCCGCCAATAGTACCGCGTATCCCGGAAATAGATTTAATAAGTGTCATCTATATATTATAAAAATTAAGTTTTTTTTCTATTATTTCTTTACCGTCCACGCTCAAATGTCAATTCATAAAAACATGGATACACATTTGCCGAAGCGTATGCCTGCCCCTCAGCTGCCGGAACTATCAGTTTCAACTTTGCAATCTCACTATCAGCGTCAGTCTGACGACCAAGATTTACAAAGTTCAGAGGCACAAGCCATCCCTGAGGTACCGAACTTCCATATGCAGTGTTCATCAGTCCGCTTACAAAAGAAGCATAAAAAGTGCTACTATATTTCCTGACATTAAATATATCAGGAATTGTTGCATAATAATTTATATTATTAGACAACTGCAGAGAATCAGTGAGTAGATTTCTTTCTGAGAAACGAGCTATAACACTTGCAGCATCTCCCGACTTCAATTTAGAGCCACAGCCCTTGCGAACAATCTGCATGTAAACACCATCACTAGCCATAAGCACATACTGATTTTTGGAAACATCAGTTGTAGAATCCTGAGCATAGAATTGCTCTTCCGAGATAACGTTTATAGCACTGTCAGCAATAAATTGGTTTATAGCCGCAGTTTCTTTCTTCTTTTTATCAGCATAAGTCTCCGTGTCATCGCATGAGGCAAATATAAAGACAGCTACGAACGCAAACAGAGCAAAAGTTATTTTTTTCATAATGTGGTTTATAAATTGTTCGGCAAAGATACGAAAAGCAGATGATTTACAGAAAGGTGTATCAAGTTTTTATCTATATTTCCCATTTTTTAAGCTTTTAGCATATCCTCATAGCTTATTATTGCCTGTCTGGTAATCTTTTCAGCTTCTTCCAGAGAACAATTCAGTTTGCCGCCACTGGCATTCTTATGTCCTCCACCATTAAAGAATCTTGCCGACATTTCATTACATGGAAAGTTGTCTACCGAGCGAAGACTCACCAGAATAGTATTGTCATGTCTGTCGTCTTCACGCAGTGATATTGACAGTTTTGTTCCTTTTATGCGTAGCGGTTCATTTACCAGCCCCTCTATATCACCTTTTATAAAATGGTAATCAGCCATATCTTTGCGGCTTACCGTGAAATACGCTGCATGGAAATCATCAAAATAATTCATCTTCCTGTCTATCAGATATCCGCGCAACCTCATAGCCCAGGAACTGTAATTATTAAATACATTTCTGTATATCTTATCCTTATCAATGCCCTTGGTAAGAAGCAGTCCGATAATAGTATATATTTCTGGTCGTGTGGAGTTATACGTAAATCCACCGGTATCAGTCATCATGCCACAATAAACCGGCACGGCACATTTTGATGTCATCATGGCAAATCCACCAAGTTGATATATTATTCTGAACACAAGTTCACAGGTACTGCATGCCTCAGGATGAGAAATCGTGAGAATAGAATCTACGTCAGGTCCAAGATGATGGTCTACAAGTATCTTTTTAGCCTTAGACTCATCAAGAGCCTTCTGCATTTCCTCAACTCTGCTTGTGACATTGAAATCCAGACAAAAAACAAGATCCGCATTTTTCAGAGCCTCGTCTATCACATCTGCATGCTTGTCATAGCGCACTATTTTTTCATTTCCCGGCAACCATTTTAGGAAATCAGGATATGCGTCGGGAACAAATACTGCCGGATTTTTGCCTCTCATGCGCATATATTCTGCCCAACCGAGACAAGAGCCTATCGCATCACCATCAGGACTCTTGTGTCCCACCAAAACTATTTTCTCAGCTTCGTCGATACTTTTGTTCAGCAAAGCTGCTTCTTCTTCATTTAAAATATTTAAATCCATATCGGGCACAAAGGTACAAAAAAAGCTGCATAGTTTCACTTTTTAATTCATTATTTGTATTTTTGTCGCCGATTAAACAATAAAGATTATGAGAAGAAATTATAGGAAAATAACAGACCGCAAAGATATATCAGATGTAATACATTTAATTGGATACACTTATAAATAGCACATATTCTAAAACGATTCAATACGTATCATGCTGCGTTTCAATACATAACGGAAGCTAATATAGCACATATCAAAAAACAGCTGACTATGCTTTTTGGCATGAACAAAAACGCTATTTATAATTCTAATTAACGCATTTACGAATTACAAAACGCGTGTAAGCGTATCCGCGATGCTAGTTAATTAGCCCATAAAAAAAAATATCGCTAAG
>CAYSSU010000070.1:0-8967 GCA_964433895.1 uncultured Prevotella sp. | reverse complement strand
ACCGGGAGTGGGCTGAAGGTCTTGGTCGGTGGCTCCGACGACAGGGAAAACAAGATACCGTCCGTCGCGAGTGGCTTGGGTTCTAAGTGTTATGTCTGTGGTGGGCTTTGAGATAGACGAAGAGTACTTTCGCATGGCAGAAGGACGGCTTCAAACGGAGAGGTTTCCCGCATGATTTATATAGCCGGACCCATGACAGGTTTACCCGACTACAATCGACCGGCCTTTTACGAGGCCGCTAAGTCTTGGGAGGAACAAGGGTATGCGGTGCTTAATCCCGCTGTGCCTGATAAGTCTTTAGATGACTCAGATTGGGTGGGATATATGCGGAGATCGCTTCAAAATCTGTTGGTCTGTGATAAAGTAGTTTTTCTCCCGGGGTGGGAGTTGTCTCGAGGGGCTCGCCTCGAACACCAAATTGCACAAGCGCTAGAAATGGAGATTTATTATGAATGAGAAACCAAGGGATCGTGCATTGATTGAGGCAGGAGTCTTAATCAACGGCGATAGGGAAAAAGATTATGGCAGCCCGCAAGATAACTTTGCTACGATAGCGGAGTTGTGGTCTGCGTATCGGGGGGAGTTGTTTGTTCCCGCTGATGTAGCAGTCATGATGACCCTGTTGAAACTGGCTCGGTTATCGACTAACTTGTCGCATAGAGACTCCTGGGTGGACGGGCTGGGTTACCTGGCACTAGGCGCAGAACTAGCTAAGGCGGTAGAGTAGAGATGATCGAAGAAGAAATTCAAGGCGACGAGATTAACCACCTGATTGTCACGGACCAGTATGTCGCAGTGGACACACCCGAGGGGGTTCACCGCGTTCTATTGTCTAAGTATGCCTGGATAGAACTTTACTTGGTGGTGCGCGAGGTTCTGGCTGAAAATGAGTGGGAGGTAGATACAGATGACTACGATAGATAGCTCATTTGCCGAAAAATACGATGGATTCCATGCGTGGTCTCTTTACAAACGTACGCCAGAGGACTACGAACAGTACCTCATTCATGAACGTGCGTTAGATCGTCTTTACGATATCGCCGTGGCCCAGGGACAAGACGTGGAAGAATTTCTGACTTCGTTGGAGCAAGATGCTTTCGGCGGCTGAGTACACTAAGCGGATTCTTAGCCGCAAGACAGCCCGGGATAAGCAACGGCTCATAGGTGCGTCCAATATCTGTAACCCCTGTGATCGTTGTCTTGCGGACGATATCTTAGAGCGCCCCCGTGAAGGCGGAACTTACAACATGGGAGCTGTACTGGGGACAGCGATTCACGCATACTTAGACGAGCGAAACACCGACCCTTCAGCACAGCGGGAAATCTCTGTGACACTGGGGGAGATTCCGGGCTACGGGGTCATTACCAGCCGGACGGACCTCTATATCGGCAGTGAAAAAATGTCCGTGGACTTTAAGACCACTACGCGGGACAAGATCAAGCTGTATCAACGTGTAGTAGATCAGGAAACTGCCAGCGATTACGACACTGACGCCATACGAGACGCTCGCGCCACACTAGAGTCTTACGTGTACCAAGTTCAGCTCTATGCCTGGGGCCTTGTGCAGAAGGGTCTGCCTGTGAATCGCGTAGCGATTGTGTTTATTGCTCGGGACGGGCAGATTATTGACCGAGACGTTTGGGGGCTTGAGTTGCCCTACCGCCAGGATTGGGCGGTTCGGGCATTTCAGCGAGCGGTAGACCTATATTATTGGCTGCAACACCCCGATAATGACCCTGAAGATTTGGTCTCCGCTGAAAGTTGCTATTACTGTAACCAAGTTAGGCCGTTTGTTCTGCCTGCTAAAAGAAAGGTGAGTCTATGATTTACGATCAAATGGTGTCTAAATACGGGTTCGACCCGTTGCGTCCCCGTGTTGTACTTGAAGACGGAGCTATAACCGCCCAGAAGATTGTGGTGCGCTCCGACTTGATGCTTTCCTATGAAAGCCTTATTGTGAGTGAAATCACAGCCGAACAACTTGCCAACCGTATTGCGTCTCTTCTATACTAAAGGTACGAAAGAAAGAGACGAGAGAAGGAGAACACAATGACAAATCTTGCGAGAATCTACGAACTCCAGCAGCGTAAAGCGGAACTTGATAAGCAGGTCAAGGACGTGAATGCCGAACTTCAGGGCCTTCGGAAAGGGTTGGAGCTTGGTCTCCAGTCTGACGGAGACTACGTAGTGGACGTTCGGCCTTCGTTGCGCTTTGATGCAGCCACCGCTAAGAAAAACTTGGACGACGCATTGTTCCAGGCCATTCTGGTGTCGAAGCCAGACTCTACTCAGGCTAAAAAGATGTTGACGGGGTATGAGTACGAACTTTGCCAACGTCAAGTGGGGGTCTTGGCAACGGTGAAGAAGGTGCAAGACATTGACGGATAGTCGGGTCGTGTACCAGGTCGAGCGGGTAGAATCCGAAAGGTGGACCGCTCGACCAACGGAGGTCTTTCAATACCCAGAAGCAGCAATGGAATATTTGCGTTTGCTTCGTCAAGAAAAATGGGAAGCCCGTGTGGTAAGAGTGGAGGTAGTCGGATGAAATTAGAAGAAATGCTCGCGGAAAGAGGTCATCTGCACAAGGCGGACCCCCTAGCGAAACCGGAGCTAATCGCTGTATATGGCTCAAGTGGCTCGGGTAAGACGTTCTTTGCCGCTAGTTCCGAAGGAGTAGAGGGGTTCAAAAAGGGCCTCATTATTGACACAGAGCGCTCAACGGTGGGCGTCGTCAAGTCGGACTTTTGGGACATTATTTACGTCAACGACCACGAGGACCCCCTGGCATACTTTGAAGCCATTATTGAAGCTTTGGCGGACCCGGACATGGCGACCGATTACGACATTATTGTCGTGGACACACTCGATATTGCTCAAGATTGGGCAATTGATTATTACGTGTACGGGGACGGTGTTCCAAAGACCCGAAGCGGTGAAGCCAACACAATGGTGGGATGGGGTAATGTCCACAAGTGGACCAACCGAATCGCACAGATTCTCAAGAGGATCGCCCCCTTGGGGATCATTACAATACATGATCGGGAGGAAAAGTCGGATACCGGGGCACTTCAACAACGACTTCGCCTTTCAGGGGGTGCCAAAGACACGTTTGCGTCTATCCCTGACACCGTGATCTACTTGGATCGCAGAAAGCGAGGTAAAGACGGCGTAGTCACCACGGCTTACTTCGGCGTTGAGGACAATAAGATCACGAAGGACCGTTTCAACTTCCCCCCCGTTGTGCGGGGGGCGAGCATTCCATACTTGTATGATCTTATTGACCAGCAAGCGGGAGAAAATGATTGAGGTAGCAATTGAGGTGGCATATCTGACCTCAACAGTGATTTTCGCTCTGGTTACCGGCTTCCTGATCGGGTGGTTCCTGTCGCCAGGTATGTGGGGGGATGATGACGATGATATTGATGGAGGGTGAATGAGACTTGAACTAGGCGAACCGTTTAAGGATTACGGGTTCGTAATGCAGATTAGACACGACAAGACGACGGATGAAATTTGGATCGTGACCGACGGTCACGACGAAGAAATCAACATAACAAAGGAGCTGGAATAACTATGAGTGGATTTGTGATTAGGCGCAAAGAAGGCGCCCCCAAAGCAGAACTGGCTGCGAACGTATTTGATCCGATCAAGCCGGGACGGTATGACGCCCATATCTATAACGCCGAATTCCGAGAGTTTGGTGGAACCGGGGCTAACGCTGGGCGTCCCGCATACAACCTGTCGTTCAAGGTGGCTCCCGGACAGGAGAACGCTGGGCGAGTGCTGTTTCTTTCCCCCATGCTCCTTCTTGACGAACGCTGGGCGCCCACAGCCAAGAACCCCCAAGGGTACCCCAATAACTCATTGTGGGAGTTCCTGGCGGCGATTGATGATGACGGACGTACTGCGAAAGAAATCCTGGACGAGTACAACGAGTCGGGAGAACTGACTATCCCAGCTCCGGAAGACTTTGTGGGGAAGTTGGTCAATATCAACGTAGGTCTAGAGCCCGACACCTACGCTTGGGAGAAGGACGGGTCTCCCGAAGGGCGACAAGACGAGTACAAGCGCAACACGATTCGCCGTATTGCCCGTGCGGTGGACGCAGACGAGGAAAACGCGGTAGTTGCAGCAGACCCTATTGACAAAGGGGGCAAGCGTAAGCTAACGTTGTAACACGTTGGTCGCCCCCGATGGGATTGAATCTCGTTGGTTGGGTCGGGGGCGATCACGAATAGGGGTACAACTGGTTTCGACGGGATTAGAACCGCACGCGGTAGGTCTCGGAACCGAGTTCGATTCTCGGGTACTCCACTTAGCTGCGGGGGTCTTTCACTCCTTTCTCCCCCCGCAGCACCCCCCGTACCTCTTGGGTGAGAGGGTGCGGGGGTTTCTTTTTATGGTAGTGTATTGCTAAAGAAACGAGTAGAAAAAGGGGAGGAAACATATGAGCAAGTTTTTTGACACTATTTACGGGGGCGGACAGGGCTACATCTCCATCAGCGGGCGCAACGCGGAGGGAGAACTTAACGTAGAGCGTTGGATCAAGTGGCCGGACTCTAAGTCGTTCGTTGATCGCTATGTTAACGTGCGCCAAGACGAAGATGTTTATTACTCGGTGTCCATGTTTTCTAACGAACGTCGTGTCCAAACCGACGATCTGGCTGAGACCAAACTGGTGTGGGCGGATGCAGACATTTGCCCCCCTGAAAAGTTCCGGCTCCCCCCATCCATCATTGTGCAAACATCTCCTGCACACGGGCCAAATGACGTGTGTACCCCCCGAGACCGTTCTGGTAAGCCTTGCGAGGGTCACTACCATGTTCTGTGGCTTCTAGACCGTTTTTATCCGGCACGGGAAGCGCAAGAAGCCTCTCGTAAAATTGCAGTGGCTCACAGCGGTGACGGTTGCGACCGAGGTTGGTCGATGACTAAGATTCTCCGTGTGCCGGGTACGACTAACACTAAGTATGTACCGCCATATACAATCCCAGACGCAGATTATACCGATCACGTTTACTCCTTAGAGGAAGTTCTGGGTGCATACTCAGATATCACCGACAAACAAGTTCTTACGTTTGACGGTCCTGTGCCCGAAATTATTTCCGAGGATGATCTGGGGTACAGTAAGCTTGAAGATTACGTAAATCGGGCGGGTATCACCGACCTCTACCTAATGAAGCCCCAAGAGGGGCAATCTTGGTCCGAGCGAGCGTACCGGATGCAAATGGAGTTGTTTCGGTTCGGTTTAGACCCCGAAGAAGTGTTCGCTATCTCCTGGAACGCGGCTTGCAATAAGTACCACCCCCGTGCGGCAGGAGAGAAGACTCAATCCGGCGTCACCATTCCTTTGCGGGAAAACGGTCCTGAAGTGCTGTGGACTGAAGTTCGTAAAGCGGAAGCCGAGTATCAACTGGAAGTCACCCCCACACAACAAGAAGCCGTAGTGCGAGTGGCCGAGAAAGAGCTAGAGCTTCTCACGCCCGATGAACGTGCTTTGGTGGCGGATAACCCGACAGTGATTGATGACTACGTAAACTGGGCCTTGTCTCGGTCGCCAGATCATGCCCCGACTTACTCTTATTCTCTGGGGTACATGTTGTTGAGCACTGCATACGCAGATCGAGTGCGCACGGTATTGTTGTGGGACGAGCCTCGCCCGAACCTATGGTTGTTTGTATTGGGTGACTCTACGCGCACCCATAAGTCTGCTGCTAAAAACCTGTTTCTTCGCTTTGTTCACGCATTAGAAGATCAGGAAATGGAAGAACTCGATATCGGTTCGGATGCTACAGCCGAGGCGCTTCTAAAAGTGCTGTCTGAACGCAACGGACAAGTGTCGCTCCTGCACACGGACGAAATCAACGGGTTTTTCCGAGAAAACATGACAAAGAACTACCGTGCGGGGACGCTGGAAACATACACGAAGCTGTATGACGGTCATGTGGACCGTGTGCTGCGTGCGTCTAAAGATTCGGGGAATGAACGTCGAGCGGAGACCGCGTTCAATCTGTTGGGCGTGGGTATCTTCGACCAGACCGCTGAAGCACTTACTCGGGACCAATTCGCTTCGGGGTTTTTAACTCGGGGACTTTGGTCGATTGCTGAATCTCGGGCATATCAGCCTGGGGACTCCGATCTGGTAAACGGAACCACTGACCTAGACACGGTGTCCTACGCTGATCTTGAGTTCAATCGGATTTTAGGGGAGATCATTCGGGTTCGGTCCAAGTATGACCCCGAAAAACCCCTTCGACTGACTTTTTCTCACGATGCTCTAGCACGAATCAATCACTTTACGGACAGTTTGCACCGTTACGCACAAAGCGTTCACGACCGTATTTTGGATGCAGGGATTGATCGGTTACGAGACTCTGTTATGAAAGCGGCAACCCTTCTGAGTTATCACAATGGCAACAAGCGAATTGAGCTATTTGAGACTTTAGTCGCAATTCGTCAAGGAGAGTTGTGGTTCAATGACTTCAAGCGTATGCTAAACGCTGTTTCCACCTCGGCCTTCGGTGCGAAATGTGACGAGATGGAGATGTTCATTAGCACTGGCCCCAACCACTCCCGGACGGAAGCGGCGGTACTCAAACGCTTCCAGTACAAGCTTCGGGATTACGGCGAGATACGGGACGTGTTGGTTCGACAGGGAAGAGTCCGGATGCACGGTAAAAAGGGTTTATTGGAGGCGATTGTGTGAGCGACATTGAGATACCTTACGCCTACTTGGACGATCTTACTGTTCAAGCCAAGCGTGCCATATCTCGTGCCGCTCATGAGCTATATCCCGGTGCGGCTCTGTCGCTAGTAGAAGCCCCCGATAGCGTTTTGCTTTCCCCTTTGGCAATCGCTAATCACCCGCACCCGGAGCTGTTTTTACAGGCTCAAATTCTTCGTGAACGTGGGGAGCTTCCGGAGATTCCGGATGACGTATTGTTCCTGGATATTGAGACCCATAACGCCGAAAAACGTTGGGACATGCCCCGCGAGGACTTTGTACGGCTGGTTCAGTACGCTTGGGGTGAAGCCCCTGTGCAGGTAAGTGATGACCTATCTGTGCTTCTGGCGGAAATAGAAAAAGCGCGTGTCATAGTTGCCCACAACGGTCATAGCTTTGACTTTTCAGTGTTGCTTGGAGATCGAGCGCTAGACCTGGCCTTGGCAAATAAGCTTTTCGACCCCTACGTGTATGCCGAGGTGGTGTTTCCTTGTCCCGTAAATTACGTCCATGCTAACGGGACCCACTACCGCAACAATACGTCCCCGGCACAATACCGACGATGGTACAGTCTAGATAATTTGGCTTACCAGTTTGGGTCGGCTCGTAAGTTCGGAGACCTACGGGAACTGGCTCGGAAACACAATCTCAAGGCGACTCCAACGGCTGAGCTAGACTTCGGGCTGATCCCCGTAGATGATCCACAATTCTTGGAGTATGCCCGTCAAGATATCGTGGCTTTGCGAGAGTTGGTTCGCTCCATGCTGGCAGTGCGCCCTCTCACTGACTACGACGCTCGAGAGCAAATCAAGGCTGCGATCAACGCTCAAATGACCCGCAACGGGGTTTTGATTGACGTAGAGTTAGCGCAAAGCATGGTCGATGCTGCAGATCAAGAACGGAAACAAGTTCTGGCGGACTTGGTACAACGCTATGACTTTCCGGCACAAGGGAAAATGCCGTGGCGGACAAAGGCGGGGAAACAAGCCATTGAACGGGTGCTTGCAGATAACGGCATTGACATTTACGCAACCGATTGGCCCCAAACGGCTACGGGGAGCCCATCTCTTAGCGGAGACGCCCTTGTAAACGGCACAAAAGGGACCCTTGCAGAGCCTCTGGGGACTGCCCTGGCCCAACTACAGGGCCAACGCCCATTAGCCGCGCAGACGCTGAAATACACTGATTGCAGGGGTCGGGTACATCCCGACATTGATAATCTTCAACGTTCAGGAAGAGCATCTACGACTAAACCCGCCGTAACCACCTTTGGGAGCCGGGGGGATACACGGGATAAAGGGTACTTTATCCCCGACCCCGGTAACGTCATGATTTCCTTGGACTTGAGCAACGCAGATGCCCGTGCGGTGGCGTTTATGTCAGGGGATAAGGAATACAAGAAACGTTTTGAACCTGGTGTGGACGGTCATGAATTAACAGGAAGGCTGATGTTCGGAGACACATATGACGATGACCCAGCTAAATATCGTAATATTGCCAAAGGACTTTCCCATGCTTGGGGTTATCGAGCAGGCTTGAATACCCTTATAAGAACATCAGGGCAAGACGAAGAAACTGCCCGCCACTTCGTGCAGACCATGGCAAAGGCTTACCCTGACGTGAATAAATGGCAAAATAAAATGTCTGAGTTAGGGCAATCTGGTTGGTTGAGAAACGCATGGGGTCGAGTTATGCCCGTAGAACCGGATAGAGCGTATACTCAAGCTCCCGCCCTTATGGGACAATCTTCAACCACCGAAGTGTTGTACGATGGACTGATCCGGTTAGCACAAGAATACCGTCCCTACATGCGGTATCTGTGTTTTACAGTACATGACGAAGTGTTGATACAGGCACCTAAAGATTCGTGGCAGGACGTGGTAAATGCGTTACTAACTTGCACCGAACAAACAATAAACGGTATCACCTTTGAACTGGCACACGGGGAACCAGCAAACTCGTGGCGCGAAGCGTCACACTAACTATCCAAACATTACAAACACGACACGGAAAGGTTGTCTAATGGAAGTAGTTGTTTACGTAAAGACTCGGTCTCGCTGTGTGCAGTGTGACGCCACCATACGTGCATTGAAGAAACACCAAATACCCTTTGTTACAAAGGCCGTAGAGGACCATCTTGAGGAAGCGCTGGCCATTGTTCCAGACGCTCTCACTGCCCCGATTGTGGTAGTAGATGGGCGAGGGTGGTCAGGGTATCGTCCTACTCTGATAGAGGAGTTAG
>CAYSSU010000069.1:0-9070 GCA_964433895.1 uncultured Prevotella sp. | reverse complement strand
AAATGGTATACGAACGATCATGTATCACTTCAAATTTGCTATTTACATAATAATAGTCTTCATCAATTTCAACTAAACCAGCATAGAACTTGACACCATCAACATAGTAATACCATGTATCTTCACTTTCTTTGACAATGCCGTTTAGAATAATCATTTTACCATCAGAATCAAATTCATATGTGCTAGCTTGTTTCAAGCCATTCGTTTTAAATATGGTATAGAATCGATCGTGAATCACTTCATACTTACTATTAACATAATAGTAGTCACCATCGATTTCAATTAAACCTGCATAAGACTTAAAGCCTTTCTCGTAATAATACCAATTATCTTCACTCTCCTTGACAATGCCATTCAGAATAATCATCTTACCAATTGGATCAAATTCATAAACACCATTATCAAATACGCCATCTCCCCATGATTCAGGCCAAGAAAGATCATTTGTCTTTTCTACTGTATACAGTTGCCCTTTTATCATCGTATTATCATCGTCATCTTCCAAGTAATTCTCTGGGAAATAATAATAGTCTTGACCAGATTGAACTAAGCCAGGATACCATGGCAATTCTCCTGCTTTAACCCATAATGTTGTATCTGATGAGATAGAGTAATCCTTTCCATCTCGGCTATAAAGCGTCGTTCCATCATCAAAATTTTTTAAACCAGATAGCTCATTAGAAAATGTACCATCCTGATCAAAAATAAAATACGAATTCTCATTATAACCATAATTTAAGTATTGCTCATTTTCCAGTAAGTCTTTATCCGGGCCATAACCTTCAGGGTAATTTAACCAATAAATACCATCCATTTTGGCATAGCCAGTCAACATATCAAGATAGTATTGTTTATCTCCGATTGTGGTCCAGCCCGTTTTTTGCAATTCGCCGTCAATGTAATATTGTTTAGAACCTGATGAATCCGTTAACCAACCTTCATAAAATTGCCATTGTGCATAAAGTGTCAAATCTGACTTAAATTTAAAAGAATCCTCTTCTTCATAAACTGTTCCACTACCATCAGCTTTTGTATTCCAGCCAATAAACTTATAGTTTTTGCGAGTAAAGTTATTTGCCAATAATTTTACATCTGTGTCTGCCTCAACATGCTGTTGATTCATGTTACCAGTACCGCCATTTGCCTCATACGTCACGGTATATTTTACTATTGGTTCTTCATTGAATATTGCTTTATAGCTTATATCAGCTGTTACTTCAGATGGAGTTGGTGACCAGCCTGCAAAACGATATCTATAATCCTGAGTTTCTGCCTTTGTTGGTGTATCTCCTTCATAAACTGGCATATCTCCATAAGCCACCGTATCTGTACCTAATATATCATCGTTCCAGTTTAACCAAGTAATTGTATGTGGATTTCCTTGCCATTTGGCATAAAGCGTAATATCTGATGTTAAAGCAATTAAAGATCCTTGATCCGTATAATCAGCACCACTACCATCTGGTTGTGTATTCCAGCCAATAAATTGATAACCTTCACGAGTAAAACCATTTGCTGACAATTGAGTATCCGTACCTTGCTCAAAGATTTGCTGTGCCATACTACCTACACCACCATTGGCATCAAATAAGACGGTATGTCTAATAATTGGTGTTGAATTAAACGTTGCAGTATATATTGCATCCTCTGTGGCTATTTCTGGCTCTGGTGTCCAACCTGCAAAGCTATAACGATAATCATCATCTGCTCTACTTGGTTGTTCTGAGTCAAAGGAAGGATACGCACCATAAGGCACTTCTTTATCAGTTTCCAAAATGGTTCCATCCCAGTTTTTCCAAACAATCTCAAAAGTTTTAACTTTAGGTTCATATACAGCCGTAAACGTCAAATCTTGCGTAACCGTAATATCATCAATTTCAGGATCCCAGCCTTTAAATGTATAGGTATACTTTTCATTTTCTGCTTTTTCTGGTGTACTTCCATCATAAGATGGTTTTGTACCGTATTCGACATTTTCGTCTAATTCTAAAACGGTTTCACCATCTTCATCCAACCAGGTAACTGTATATTTGTTTTCAATTTCTTCAAACTGTGCAAAATAAGTCACATTGTTTGTCACTACAGTATCTTCTGTTAATTCTGGATCCCAGCCAATGAATTTATAACTAAATTGTGCTTCATCTGCTTTTGTTGGAATTTCACCACTGTAAACAGGTTTGCTGCCATAATCGACAGTATCGGACTTCAAAATCTCATCACCGTTCATCCAGGTAATCGTATATTGATTTACTATTTTTTCATAAACAGCAGTATAAGTCGTATCACCTGTTATTACATCTACTTCAGGACTCCATCCTTTGAAAACATAGCTATAATGTTCATCACTAGCTCGTTCAGGTGCTTCATGAGGGTATTCAGGTTTCGTTCCATAAGGAACATCTGTGACTGTCGCTAGCGGTGAGCCATTATGGTCATTCCAAGTAACCTTGTAATTTCTAGTTTCTGTTGTGAATGTAGCATTGTAAACGGCTTCTTCTGTTACCTTTGTGATGTCTGGCTCCCAGCCAGCAAAGAAATAATCTAATTCTGCGGTGCTTGGTTTTATCGGGTCTTCACCATTGTAAACGGGTACCTCACCATATTCGATATTATCTGTATAGATAATTTCATCTTCATTTTTCCAAGTAATAGGATATTTATTTTTAACTTTAGTATAAGTTGCTTTATAGGTCTTATCCCCATCTACAGGAGAGATTTCTGGATCCCAACCTGCGAAAACATAACTATACTCATCATTGCCTTTTTTAGTTGGCGGCTGACCGTTATATACAGGTGTCGAACCAAATTCAGCCTTTTGATTAACTTCCAATTCAGTTGAATCCTCATTTACCCAAGTAATTTCATACGTATCTATTTTCCAAATAGCATACAAGGTGGTCTCTTCTTTTATATCGTGGATGGCACCATTTGCATAAGATTGTCCTGAATCGTCTGGCTCTGTATTCCAATGATCAAAAGTATAGTGTTCCCGAGTAAATGTATTTAGAGCTAATTTGGGATCTACATCGTCAACATCCACTTCTTGTTTTTCCATCTCACCTTTGCCGCCATTTGCCTCATACGTCACGGTATATTTTACTATTGGTTCTTCATTGAATATTGCTTTATAGCTTATATCAGCTGTTACTTCAGATGGAGTTGGTGACCAGCCTGCAAAACGATATCTATAATCCTGAGTTTCTGCCTTTGTTGGTGTATCTCCTTCATAAACTGGCATATCTCCATAAGCCACCGTATCTGTACCTAATATATCATCGTTCCAGTTTAACCAAGTAATTGTATGTGGATTTCCTTGCCATTTGGCATAAAGCGTAATATCTGATGTTAAAGCAATTAAAGATCCTTGATCCGTATAATCAGCACCACTACCATCTGGTTGTGTATTCCAGCCAATAAATTGATAACCTTCACGAGTAAAACCATTTGCTGACAATTGAGTATCCGTACCTTGCTCAAAGATTTGCTGTGCCATACTACCTACACCACCATTGGCATCAAATAAGACGGTATGTCTAATAATTGGTGTTGAATTAAACGTTGCAGTATATATTGCATCCTCTGTGGCTATTTCTGGCTCTGGTGTCCAACCTGCAAAGCTATAACGATAATCATCATCTGCTCTACTTGGTTGTTCTGAGTCAAAGGAAGGATACGCACCATAAGGCACTTCTTTATCAGTTTCCAAAATGGTTCCATCCCAGTTTTTCCAAACAATCTCAAAAGTTTTAACTTTAGGTTCATATACAGCCGTAAACGTCAAATCTTGCGTAACCGTAATATCATCAATTTCAGGATCCCAGCCTTTAAATGTATAGGTATACTTTTCATTTTCTGCTTTTTCTGGTGTACTTCCATCATAAGATGGTTTTGTACCGTATTCGACATTTTCGTCTAATTCTAAAACGGTTTCACCATCTTCATCCAACCAGGTAACTGTATATTTGTTTTCAATTTCTTCAAACTGTGCAAAATAAGTCACATTGTTTGTCACTACAGTATCTTCTGTTAATTCTGGATCCCAGCCAATGAATTTATAACTAAATTGTGCTTCATCTGCTTTTGTTGGAATTTCACCACTGTAAACAGGTTTGCTGCCATAATCGACAGTATCGGACTTCAAAATCTCATCACCGTTCATCCAGGTAATCGTATATTGATTTACTATTTTTTCATAAACAGCAGTATAAGTCGTATCACCTGTTATTACATCTACTTCAGGACTCCATCCTTTGAAAACATAGCTATAATGTTCATCACTAGCTCGTTCAGGTGCTTCATGAGGGTATTCAGGTTTCGTTCCATAAGGAACATCTGTGACTGTCGCTAGCGGTGAGCCATTATGGTCATTCCAAGTAACCTTGTAATTTCTAGTTTCTGTTGTGAATGTAGCATTGTAAACGGCTTCTTCTGTTACCTTTGTGATGTCTGGCTCCCAGCCAGCAAAGAAATAATCTAATTCTGCGGTGCTTGGTTTTATCGGGTCTTCACCATTGTAAACGGGTACCTCACCATATTCGATATTATCTGTATAGATAATTTCATCTTCATTTTTCCAAGTAATAGGATATTTATTTTTAACTTTAGTATAAGTTGCTTTATAGGTCTTATCCCCATCTACAGGAGAGATTTCTGGATCCCAACCTGCGAAAACATAACTATACTCATCATTGCCTTTTTTAGTTGGCGGCTGACCGTTATATACAGGTGTCGAACCAAATTCAGCCTTTTGATTAACTTCCAATTCAGTTGAATCCTCATTTACCCAAGTAATTTCATACGTATCTATTTTCCAAATAGCATACAAGGTGGTCTCTTCTTTTATATCGTGGATGGCACCATTTGCATAAGATTGTCCTGAATCGTCTGGCTCTGTATTCCAATGATCAAAAGTATAGTGTTCCCGAGTAAATGTATTTAGAGCTAATTTGGGATCTACATCGTCAACATCCACTTCTTGTTTTTCCATCTCACCTTTGCCGCCATTGGCGTTAAAGGATATATCAAAAATGTAATTTCTTTCAACATCCCATTCTCCATCGCTGTAATTTACGGTTTCATTCGCTCTAAGATCAGCTGTCTTGGCATAACTGTCATCAGCATTTTTCAATTGAGCTGGAGTGATAGGGATTTCTACTACTGTTACATCACTACTACCTTGAGTGACTTGAGAAGTAAATTCTTTACTGCCTGGGCCACCAATCAGATTGTAAACACCAGTACCACCGCTACTATGAATATTTGCACCAGATAAAGTGGTATAAATACCACCTGCAGCAGTTAATGTTCCATTAACATCGATATCAGCATCCATCAAATCCGCATTGCTACGATTATAGATTCGACTCCAAGCAAACGGCAGCGAAGCGAAATAACCATTGCCGTTATGGACAAATTTACCAGCCATCCATTCATCACTATCATAAGAATAAAAATCATTGCTAGTGGAAACATTTAATTCTGCACCTGGGGCAATATTAATTTGTACACCTGGTAAAATGGATAAATCCTGATAAATATTAATTATTCCTGAATTAATAGATAATTTAATATTATTGGTAATCGGTAAGACATATTTTGAAGAATCAAATGATGACGTTCCTAGCTTAAGTGCGAGACTTTTCATTTCCACTGAGCCGCTAGTTGAAATAACCATACGGTCACTGTTGCCATCATACGATTTAGTAATGCTCCCCTCTGTCACATGGAACATACCGTCTTGACCAATAAATTCTACACTTGTTGCAGTAATATTTTTCAAAGCATAAATACCGGTATAGGCATATTCATTTGCGCCTGCTGCTAAAGTTAATGGTACTTCGATATTTTGCAAATAGTACTGAGAAAAAGGAAAAACTGTTCCACTGACCATCCCCGAAGTGGCCGTGCCACCACGGAAATCACTGATTTGAAACCATTCATGCACTTTTGCCCCGGATTCTGCCATTATTGTTCCATTACCAGATACAAAGCCCCAAGCATAAAACGCTCCGCCATCATTTACTGTAATTTGACTGTTTGCCGCCATCTCAATTAAGCCGTATTTATCAACCATGGAGCCAGAATAGCTTCCACCTGCAGCTTGATATGTACCGCCGACACTAATTGCACCTTCCACATAAATATGAGCACCAGATGCTAATGTAAGTTTACTATAGAAATCCGTCGCTTTACTTGTTGTACCGTTTTGCACAGCTGTAGGAGTATCTGTAAAACAGGTATATGCATCATCGAAAGGAATTAATAAAATTACACCAGATGAAATGGTATAGTCACCCGCTGGTAATGCACCATCGGAAGTTAAAACTATTTTTTCAATTTTGTTTTCAACAGCATATTGATTTGCCTCATTCAAATCAGTGAAAAGATTGCTTCCTGCTTGGAATATAGCTTTATCATCTTCAAAGAATTTTGCTGTTATCGTTTGATCTGTTTCAAAATAAAATGTAGCCGTAGCAAGGGTTGAGATATATTTTTCTTCATTGACACTATACCAACCTGCAAATTTGTATCCTTCTGCAGGAGTGGCTGTTAATTTATATGCTTCATGAGCCCCTTGTGTATTGCTGTAATTTTCTGTTACTTTTTCTCCGTTTACCGAATAATCTCCATTTTCAGCAGGTTGAAACGTTGTTGTAACATCTAAACCCATAGGTACTAATGCTAAATTTGTTATTTTAAAGGTGGTTGCATTCGTTGTACTACCTGATTTTAGATATATTTTTACAGATTCACCAGTTGCCAATTCTTTAGTAAATGTATCCGTACGGTTTTCTGTAATGTCTACACCATCTACCTGAGCTTCACCGCCACTTAGCACAAGTTCATAATCAAAAGTGAGAAGTGCTGTAGCTGTATACGGTTTATTATTGGTGAGGGTTAAGGTCGTATCGATTGTCGTCTCACTACAACCCGTCGAAGTCTTTGTTGTGCCCGAAATAGTGGTTTCATCAGTAACCGTCCATGACACGCTGCTTGTCTCATTTTTTGAAGCAACCCATGATGCCCCTATACCTGAATCAGAGAGACCCGTTAAGGTTTTAGCATCTGCAGCATGAACAGGCTGAGATAATATTGGTAATAAGGCAACAATTAATAATGCAGATAAAAACATCGATAAAAAACGCCGAGCAATGCCTTTAAATTCATTTGTGATTTTCATAACTTTCTCCTCTTTTTTTCCTTGCGTGACTTTTTTTCTGCGTAAATACTAATTCCCACAGCTATAGAAATTAATGACCAAATATGAGCTGGATGAATAATACTTCTACTGTCTGAATATCTTAAAAATTCATTAATAAAGCGAAATGCACCATATGAAATCATATAGATTGGATAGGCTAAACCATCCATTGTATTTTTTTTCACACGATAGGCAATAATGGGTAACAGAATCAAATAAAATAAAATTTCTAATTCACGTGCAGGCCATTGCAAACCCGAATTGCCAAAAATATTAATGCCGTAACAACAGCCAGCAAAAATGCAATTCACACGAGCTAGCATAACCGTCACAATCATACAGGCCGTAAATATGTCTACAACATCCGCTGTCTTACGTTTTGTTATTTTGGCACCCAGTAAATAAATAAGCGGCATAAAAAAGACACCGCCATAAAGGCTCATTCCACCTGCATTTTTACCACCTGTTTCTATAAAGGCAAATGCCTTAACAGAAAATAGACCTATCAAAGTGTGAAGAATTGAAAAGATTAATGCAGCATACCAAGTCATCCGCAATCTGTCTCTAAATTGCAGTAACCAAATAAAGCTCAGCAAAGTACCAGACACTAGCATAATTAGTAATATATTTTGATTTATCCAGGTTAATAAAGTATCTATTTTCATCACCCCTAAAGTTTAATATTAATCTAGAGCATCTATTAGCGAATTTAAGTCTTCTTGCATGGCATAAATCTGATTTTGTGATGCTTCGCTTAAATCTGAAATATCTGGTTCTTCTGCTTCAATAGAGACGTTTCGGCTAACACCTTTTTCATCTTTAAGTGAACCAACAGTAGTTGCTTCGTCATCGTTTATCAAAACCTTAAATAAAGGATATGTTTTCCCATCAATTTTTGTCATGAATGAAACGGTTAAAATTTCATCTGCCATTATCTTTTCAGTTTGCAATTCATCTTGCCAATGTTGCGGATAATTTAGGCTGCCATATTCTGTATCAATATTCATCAGTTTATCCTCTTCTTTTTCAGTGTTTTCAATATTGGATTCAATTACTGTTTCTTTATTCTGCAATTCATCATTTGTAGAATTATTTACATTATCATTATCACTACAAGCAACTAATAACAAACTAAATAATACCAAAATTGTAACTGCTATCTTTTTTTTCATAAATTTCTCCTAAAAATGTTGAATCTCATAGCAATACAAAAAATATCACTATAAGATTCAAATTACTTAATCCATTATGTTTATTTTATCAGTTTACCTTGCGAGTCAAAAGTATATGTGCCTACAGGTTTTAGACCATTATTTTTAAATATTGTATATGAACGATTATGTATTACTTCATACTTACTATTCACATAATAATAGTCGCCTTTAATCTTAATTAAACCTGCATAATTTAACTTACCATTCACATAATAGTACCATTTATCCTTACTCTCTTTGACGATACCATTTAATTGGCCAACCATTTTACCTTCAGAGTCAAAGGTATAAACTCCTTTTGGTTTTAGATTATTCGTCTTAAAGATATCGTATTCACTATCATGTATCACTTCACATTTACTATTGACATAATAATAATGACCATCAATTTTGATTAAACCTGGATATGATTTTACGCCATTTTTATAGTAATACCATTTATCCTTACTCTCTTTGACAATACCATTTAATTGGCCAACCATTTTACCTTCAGAGTCAAAGGTATAAACTCCTTTTGGTTTTAGATTATTCGTCTTAAAGATATCGTATTCACTATCATGTATCACTTCACATTTACTATTGACATAATAATAATGACCATCAATTTTGATTAAACCTGGATATGATTTTACGCCATCTTTGTAGTAATACC
>CAYSSU010000068.1:0-9953 GCA_964433895.1 uncultured Prevotella sp. | reverse complement strand
GCCGACCCTCTGCTTGTAAGGCAGATGCTCTAAACCAACTGAGCTAAACGCCCTTTTTCTTCCTTTAGTTGCGGAGGCAGGACTCGAACGTGCGACCTCCAGGTTATGAGCCTGGCGAGCTACCAACTGCTCCACTCCGCGATATTAACCATTTGCAAATCAAGTTATGCAGGATTAACTTCGCCCCTTTTTCTGATTGCGGTTGCAAAGGTATAGCTTTTTTATTAAACCACCAAAACTTTTCCATATTTTTTTTCATTTAACCATAAAAATACTATAATATGTTTGGCAAAACAAAATTAAAACGCTACTTTTGCACATGTAAAATATAATGTGCAATTTTAAACCACGGAGGAATATATTATGTCAATATCAAAGACCAGACAAAAATTGGTAGATGTGGCAAGGCTACTTTTTGCAAAAAATGGTATAGCAAATACCACAATGAACGATATTGCCCAAGCCTCAGGAAAAGGCCGAAGAACACTATACACCTATTTTAATAGGAAAGAAGATGTATATTCAGCCGTGATAGAGTCTGAACTGGAACGGCTGTCGGATAAACTTGATGAAGTGGCTGCTCTGAAGATAACCCCACAAGACAAGATTATCGAACTAATCTATACCCATCTCAGCATGATAAGAGAAACAGTGGTCAGGAACGGTAATCTGAGAGCTGAGTTTTTCCGTAATATATGGATGGTGGAAAAAGTGAGGAAAAACTTTGATGAAGACGAAATTGAACTTTTCAGGAAAGTGTATGCCGAAGGAAAAGCCGACGGAGAATTTGACATTGAAGACATAGACCTGGTGGCAGATATAACACATTATTGTATAAAAGGTCTGGAAGTACCTTTCATATATGGACGTCTTGGACATGGACTAACAGAGGAAACCAGCAAGCCACTTGTAGCAAAAGTGGTGTATGGCGCACTGGGGAAATCACAAAAGAAATAATTTACAACATAATTAATTAATAAATAAAATGGGATTACTAACAGGTAAGACAGCCCTTATAACAGGTGCTGCACGCGGTATCGGTAAAGCTATCGCTCTTAAGTTTGCCGAAGAAGGAGCAAACATTGCATTCACAGATCTTTTTATTGATGAAGAACATGGCGGTCTGGCAACAGAACGTGAAATTGCAGCCAAAGGCGTAAAAGCCAAAGGATATGCCAGTAACGCTGCAGATTTTGCACAGACAGAAGAAGTTGTAGCAAATGTAAAGGCAGACTTCGGCTCTGTGGATATTCTGGTAAACAATGCAGGTATCACTAAAGACGGTCTTATGCTCCGCATGACTGAGGCTCAGTGGGACGCTGTAATTGCAGTGAATCTGAAGAGCGCATTCAATTTTATCCATGCTTGTGTGCCTGTAATGATGCGCCAGCGTGATGGTCGCATCATCAACATGGCTTCTGTTGTCGGTGTTCACGGCAATGCAGGTCAGGCAAACTACGCAGCTTCTAAGGCCGGTCTTATCGCACTGGCAAAGAGCATCGGTCAGGAAATGGGCCCTAAGGGAATCCGCGCCAATGCCATTGCTCCGGGCTTCATAGACACAGCCATGACTCAGGCTCTGCCTGACAATATACGCAAAGAATGGATAAACAAGATTCCTCTTCGCCGTGGCGGTAATGTTAATGACATTGCAAACACAGCCGTATATCTTGCTTCTGATATGTCAAGCTATGTATCAGGTCAGGTTATCCAGGTTGATGGTGGCATGAACATGTAATCACAAAGATAATGAAAGTCGTTTACGAAGACAACCATGTTATAGTGGTATATAAGAGCAGTGGCGAAATAGTGCAGGGTGATAAAACCGGTGACGAGCCTCTGTCTGAAACTGTAAAACGGTATATAAAGGAGGAATACTGCAAACCGGGGAATGTTTTTCTCGGGGTGGTGCATCGCCTTGACCGTCCTGTATCGGGACTGGTTGTCTTCGCAAAGACTTCCAAAGCACTGTCACGTCTCAACAGTATGTTCAGAGACAACGAAGTACACAAGACATATTGGGCAATTTCAAAAAATTGTCCGCAACAGTCGGAAGCCACACTGACCAACTGGATAGTACGCAACGAAAAACAGAACAAATCGTATGTCTATGACAAGGAAGTGCCAAATTCAAAAAAAGCGATTCTATCTTATAAGGTCATAGGACACACAGACAGCTATACTCTTATTCAGGTTAATCTGAAAACAGGTCGTCACCATCAAATACGCTGTCAGTTGGCACATATAGGCTGCCCTATAAAAGGAGATTTGAAATATGGTGCCAAACGCAGTAATCCAGACGGGAGCATATCTCTTTTGGCTCATTTTATAGAATTTATACATCCGGTATCTAAAGAAAATATAAGGTTGGAATCACCTGTTCCGGATGACAATCTGTGGAAAGATATAGCACAAAGCGTAAAGAAATAAAGCTAAAATTAAAAATATTCTTAGCTATATAGCCATTTATTCGCAAGAAATTGCTTATTTTGCACTTAATAAGATATAGAAGTGCTTATGAGAAAATCATTCAAGTTAATTAGCACAGTTGTAGCTGTGCCCGTTTTACTGATTATAATATTTTTTTTATTGTTTTACTTCCCACCTTTTCAGAATTGGGCAGTAAGGCAAGTTGCATCTTATGCCTCAGATAAGATGGATATGGAAATAACCGTGAATCATGTTAATCTGGAATTTCCGTTGAATTTAAGCATAGAAGGTGTTAAGGCCATACGGCAGAATGATTCTCTGCCCCAGGTGAAAGATACTGTCACGGACATAAAGAAGGTTGTTGCTGACATTCAGTTGCTTCCACTGTTCAGGAAGCAGATAGAAATAAACGAGCTGTCTTTTGACGATATGAAGTTAAACACCACTAACTTTATTCATGAGGCTCGCATTAAGGGTAAAGTGGGCAGACTGGATTTAAAAGCTCATGGCATAAATCTCGGAGCTGAGAGTATGCTAATCAACGGAGCCAATCTGAAAAACGCAGTTTTGGATATAGAACTCAGCGACACGGTGAAGAAAGATTCCACTCCAAGTGAGAATTTCTGGAAAATAAATCTTGGCAAACTCAAAATAGAACATACAGACGTTACTGTACACATGCCGGGAGATACCCTTCAGGTGCAGGCTTATATGGGAAATATGGTTGCCAAGAATGGATATTTTGATTTATTCAAAGGGCTATATAATGTACAGCATTTTGACTGGACCGGAGGATATTTCAAATATGACAATAATTTCAAGGTTCATTCTCCGGGACTGGACTATAACCATATTCAGATTTCAGATATTTCAATAGGTGTAGATTCTTTATATTATCTTGCGCCTGATTTGAAAATGCGCCTCCGAACTTGCTCTTTTAAAGAACAGAGCGGCATAGAAGTTACAAAACTTACAGGTCCGATGAGTCTGGATTCAACTCATATATGGCTGAAAGATTTAACTTTCAAGACACCGGCATCATCACTGCACGCCAATTTTGACATGGACCTAAACGCTTTTGCCGATACCATTCCGGGAAAATTCAACGCCACAGTCCACGGTAGTTTCGGCAAGAAAGACCTTATCATGTTCATGGGCAATATGCCGGACTCATTCCGCAAACTATGGCCTTATTACCCACTTAGTGTTGACGGCAGACTGAGCGGCAATATGAAACGCATAGATTTCAACAATTTCAGAATTGAACTGCCTACCGCATTTAATCTATATGCAAACGGATATGCAGCAAATTTCAGCAATATAAATAATCTGACTGCTAAAGCTGACATTAATGCTCATACATATAATCTTGATTTCATAACATCAATGTTAAGCCGAGAAATACTCAAAACCATAAAAATACCAGGAGGGATTGGTGCCAAGGGGCAAATCAAGATTAACGGCAACAAATATTCTACAGACCTAACTGTATCACATGGCGGAGGAAACATCAAAGCCATAGCAGATATTGACACCAAAAGAATGGCTTACAATGCCAGACTTTCCGCATCAGCATTCCCTATACAGCATTTCATTCCCGGAATGAAGCTGAATGCTTTCACAGGCAACATTGCCATAAAAGGACGCGGAACAGACTTGTTATCAGAAAATACGGTCATAAATGCCAAGACAGACATAAGACATTTCAAATATGGAGAATATCTGCTTGATAATATCACTGCCGGTGCCAACATACGAAACGGTATTGCCCACGTAGCCATAGACAGTAAGAATCCGAAAGCTTTGGGACTGATAAACTTTGACGCACTCCTAAACAGTAAAAACATCAAAGCAAGTGTGTCATGTGATTTAAATCATGCTGATTTATATGCTCTCCACATAACAGGCACACCACTTACAGCATCATTCTGTGCCAATGTGGATTTTGAAACAGATTTATACAAATTATATAAGGTTCAAGGGCAGGTGAGTGATGTAACTGTTAAAGACAACAATAAAATTTATCGCCCTGAAGATATAGTTCTAGACATTCTTACACGACGTGATACAACCCGCGCAATAGTTGACTGCGGTGACTTTCATCTGAATATTCAGGGGAATAACGGCTACCAGACATTACTTTCACAATGCACTAATTTCATGAGCGAGGCTGTTACGCAACTCGATAAGAAACATATAGACCAAGTGGCATTACGCAAAAAATTGCCTGATGCCAGGATATATTTTACCTGTGGCAAAAATAATGTATTCGGTCATATTCTGAAAAGATATGGTTATATTTTCAGCAGTGCCTACATTGACATGACTTCAAATCATGTCACAGGATTAAACGGTTCCGTTTACATTGACTCACTGATTGTTGACAGCATGCAACTGGACACCGTGAGATTCAATATCAACAGTGACAGAGACCAGTTTGCATACAATGGTCAGATATGCAACAACAAACGTAATCCACAATATATTTTCAATGCTTTATTTGATGGCGGACTTAATGAAAACGGTGCTTTTTCCAGATTGAAACTCTATGATGCAGACAACAGGCTTGGCATTGGGCTGGGACTTAAAGCTGCTCTGGAACCAAAAGGCATACGTATAAGTATGTTTGGTGACAATCCTGTACTTGGCTACAAAAGCTTTGCCGTCAATGACAGTAATTATGTATTCCTCGGAAATGACAGACGTATATCAGCGAATTTAAGACTGCATGCTTCAGACGGCATGGGAGTTCAGATATACAGTAATGACGAAAATGAAGAAGCTCTGCAGGATATAACCATAAGTCTGAATAAATTTGATTTGCACAAGATTCTTTCCGTATTGCCTTACACACCGGATATATCAGGAATTTTGAATGGAGACTATCATCTTGTACAGACAAAAGACGAATTGTCTGTATCTTCAAACATGACAATAGACAACATGGAATACCAACACTGCGCTATGGGAGACATCGGTACAGAATTTGTATATATGCCAAAAGCTGACGGGAGCCATTACATAAACGGTATTCTGAACTGCAATGGAAATGAAGTGGGCAGTATAAAGGGCACATATAATTCAAACGATGCAGGACGTCTTGATGCTATACTAAACATGGAACACATACCTATGTTGCTGGCAAACGGTTTCATTCCAAATCAGATTCTCGGATTCAAAGGATATGCTGATGGCTCTCTTAGCATCAAAGGCACACTTTCACGACCACATGTCAATGGAGAACTGTATCTTGATTCGGCATATCTCATCAGTCAGCCTTACGGTGTGGAAATGAGATTTGACAATGACCCTGTTACAATTACAGACAGCAAACTATTGTTTGAGAACTTTCAGATGTATTCCAACAATGACAGTCCTCTGGTAATGTCGGGTAATCTTAATTTCTCTGATCTCAACAAGATAACTATAGATGCAAGAATGAGAGCTCAAAACTTTGAGCTTGTTGATTCCAAAGAGAATATCCATTCTGAAGCATACGGCAAGGCTTTCGTTAATTTCTTCGCACGTATGCAAGGGCGTCTGGACAATTTGCAGATGAGGGGAAAACTAGATATACTTGGTTCTACAGACATGACATATATACTACGCGATTCTCCACTTACCACAGATAATCAGTTGGATGAACTTGTTAAGTTTACCGACTTCAAAAACACTGCCTCCCAGACGATAACACGTCCTCCATTGACTGGTTTCAATATGGATATTTCTGTCGGTATAAATGAAAGCGCACATATACTGTGTGCACTCAATGCGGAAAAGTCTAACTATATTGACCTTATAGGCGGCGGTGATCTGAGAATGAAATACAATACTGTGGATGGTTTGGGGCTGACCGGCAAATATACCTTAAATAACGGCGAAATGAAATATTCTCTACCTGTTATTCCACTTAAAACTTTTACAATTCAGGACGGAAGTTATGTACAATTCACAGGAGATCCTATGAATCCTAAACTTAACATCACCGCAACAGAAGCCACAAAAGCCCTGGTTTCCACAGATGGAGGAACCGGACGGTCTGTAGATTTTAACTGCGGAGTTGTGGTTACGAAGACACTGAACAACATGGGACTTGAATTTATCATAGAAGCTCCTGAAGATATGACTGTAAGTAACCAACTTAAAACTATGTCCAAGGAAGAACGAGGAAAAATAGCTGTAACCATGCTTACCACAGGCATGTATCTTACTGACGGCAATACAAGCGGATTCTCAATGAATTCAGCTCTCAGTGCCTTTTTGCAGAGTCAGATAAATGATATTACAGGCAATGCACTACGAACTCTAGACTTGTCTATAGGTATGGACAACACTACAGATGCAAGTGGCTCCAGCCACACAGACTATTCATTTAAATTTGCCAAACGGTTCTGGAATAACCGTCTCCGTATTATGGTAGGTGGAAAATTGTCTACTGGTCCTGATATATCAAACCAAAATCAGACTTTCTTTGACAATGTATCCTTTGAATATCGCCTAAATGATGCATCCACACAATACCTTAAACTTTTCTATGACCGAAGCAGTTATGACTGGTTGGAAGGAAGCACCGGCAAATATGGCGGAGGTTTTGTCTGGCGTAGAAAACTACAGTATTTTAAAGATATATTCCGCTTTAAAGAGGAGAAAGTAAATATTCCTGTTCCCGATAATGAAAAAAAAGATTCTATTGATAAAAGATGAAAATTAAAAACCACATAATAAATTTTCTATCACTGACACTCACAATTACAGTGATAATTTCGTGTTCCACAACTAGTGGGATACCTGAAGGTGATAAATTGTATACCGGTCTGACAAAGATTGACTATAATAATTACGAAAACAAAGAGACTATTTCTGATGCAAAAACAGAAATAGACGCAGCTCTTGCATGTGCTCCCAACGGAGCATTCTTCGGCAGTTCCTATTATCGTACACCTTTCCCTTACGGTCTTTGGATATGGAATGCCTTTCATGAAACTCATGGTGTTTTCGGCAAATGGTTAAACAAAAGTTTTGGCAAAGCTCCAGTTCTTATGAGTTGGGTTAATCCTGCTTTGCGCGCATCTGTTGCACAATCGGTACTCAGAAACCATGGCTTTTTTCATGGCAAAGTCAAATATAATGTAATGCAGATGAATAATCCCAGAAAAGCAAAAATCGGCTACGATATCAATATGGGGCATCTTTTTACTTTGGACAGCATTTCATATAATAATTTTCCAGACAGTGCATTGGTTCTGATAGACTCAGCAACAAGCAAAGCAAAAATACATCGCGGTGACCCATTTGTTGTTTCGGCTCTGGATGCGGAGCGCACCCGTATAAGTAATCTGTTCCGTAACCATGGTTATTATTTCTATGAACCTGGCTATGCTTCATATTTAGCAGACACCACTGCTGCTCCCGGACGTGTTCAGTTAAAATTTCAATTAGCAGACAACATTCAGGAAAAAGCCAAGCATAAATGGTATATAGGCAATATAGAACTGCAATTGCGCAAAACATTAATGGAGCAACTTTCAGACTCTATACGCCACAGGTATCTCACAGTAAAGTTCAACGGAAAAAAATCTCCGGTACGTCCACGTGTTATAATGCGTGACGTAAAACTAAGATCGCGTCAGGAATACAGTTATGACAAATATCTGCAATCTTATAATAAAGTGGTAAGCAACGGAATATTCAGCCTTGTGGATTTCAAATTCACGCCAAGAGATTCGTCGCTGACATGTGATACTCTTGATTTGGTTATGAACTGTGTCTTTGACAAGCCATACGACTTTTATGTGGAAACCAATTACACCGGACGTACCAGCGGACGCATGGGACCTGGACTGATTGTTGGTTTTACAAAACGCAATGCTTTCCGCGGAGGAGAAAAACTTGATGTTAATCTTAATGGTTCATACGAATGGCAGACAGGACACAGTGCCTCAGGTGCCAATGCAGATAAGATAAATTCTTATGAATATGGCGGAAATGTGTCTTTGGAAATGCCACGCTTGTTACTGCCTTTCTTGCGACGTCATCGTTTCTACACAACACCATCCACCCTAATAAAAGCTTCTTCAGACGTTATGAACCGTGCTTCATATTTCAAACGGCATGTTGTTTCCGGAGAACTGACTTACACTTTTCAAACTTCAGAAACATCAATGCATCAGTTTTCCCCTCTCGTAATGGAGTATGAATTTATGTCAAGCCACACAGATAAATTTGATTCAATAATGCAGAGCAGTCCATATCTGCAGGTATCTATGAAAGACCAGTTTATTCCTAAAATGCGTTATAGCTACATATACTCCAGTCCTGCCAGTTATCGCAATCCAATCTGGTGGCAGACCACTGTCAGTGAAGCAGCCAACATATTATCTTTAGGTTACACCATTGCGGGAAAGAAATGGTATGAAAAAGATAAAAAAATGTTTAAGAACCCATACGCTCAATTTTTCAAGATAGAAACTGAATTCCGCAAGACATGGCAACTTTCAGAACACTCACAACTTGTGGGGCATCTTGACGCAGGGGCAATCTGGGCTTATGGAAACTCAGAAATGGCACCATGGTCTGAACAGTTTTATATAGGCGGAGCCAACAGCATCAGAGCCTTTACTGTGCGCAGCATCGGTCCGGGTTCTTATCGACCAGACGATAACACCACATCTTATCTGGACCAGACCGGAGACATAAAATTTCAAGCTAATCTGGAATATCGTCCACGTCTTTTCGGAAATCTATATGGAGCGATGTTCCTTGATGCCGGCAACGTGTGGACTATGCACGATAATACTGATCGCCCGGGGGGCAAATTTCAATTTAAGAATGCCATTAAAGAAATGGCTCTCGGCACCGGCATCGGCTTACGCTATGATTTGGATTTCTTTGTAATAAGAGTAGATTGGGGTATAGGACTACACCTGCCATACAAAAGTGGATTTTATAATATGCCGAATTTCAAGGATTCACAAAGCATACATCTCGCTATTGGTTATCCTTTCTGAAAATCACTTATTACCATTCACACTGTCTACAAACTTCTGTATCTCAAATGCCCAGATTTTATATCCTTGGGAAGTCAGATGTAAACCGTCACATGTAAGATAGCGACGCATCTCGTTTGTTCCATGTCTGTTGAATTTTGCAAAGAGATTTATATATGAAATTTTATTTTTCTCACAATAATGTCTCAATAGTCGGTTTACGCTTGCTACCTCATTGGTTTTGCCATCCAAAGTTTTCCATTGCCCAAAAGATTCATTTATAGGCAACAGACTCTGCACATACAACTTCGTACCAGGAGATTCTGCCCAAATACGGTCTATGACATTCTGGCATCGTTCAAACACTTGACTTGCGGTCTGACCATTACAGATATCATTAATTCCCACCATCAGGAATATAGCCTTGGGTCTTGTCCGCAATATCGGCTCCAAACGATTCAATATATCAGTGGCAGTATTACCGAGGGCACTGAAAAAGTCCCTCTTAAAAAATCGCCAATATATCTTCTCAAATAT
>CAYSSU010000067.1:0-9961 GCA_964433895.1 uncultured Prevotella sp. | reverse complement strand
GCTTCGCCTTCGGCCACAGCAATGTCGCTTGATGAGAGTATAGGGGTATTCTTATTACCATTTTAAAGATTTTGAGTAAAGTGCTGTATAATGCTGCGTACCAACAATATATGCATGGTTTGTTATTTGTTTGTAAGTTGGCTAAATTCCATTTGTGTCACAATAATGTCACAAATTATGTTTTTGAAGCAAAAGGTAGTTGATTGATAAGTGGACTTTACAACGGTTTGTGAATTTGATATTGAATTAATGAGAGGGTAAAGAAAGATAAAAGATGTCCAAAATGCAATTTACATCATGCACTTAGGCAAGTTTTTCATACAATTAGCATCTTTTAAGTGTGGAAGTGAGTCATATTTCAAAAAAATGTAGTACTTTTGCAAAAGCAAAAGTGTGATACACTGTCAATTGCTGCAATTAAAAAGAAGAACTAATGGGTAAAATACTATATTTCCTCTGTTTCATCTTGTCTGTGTTCCCCACAGATGCAAACGAGAATCGAAGGCATATCCATGTAACCAGACGTGGGAGCAAGAAGGCTCACATCGGTGATACGGTAGCCAAGATTTGGATTGAGAAGAACGGAGAACGGTGCATTGAGATTGCGTGGTCTGAATTGTCATCTGACGAGGAAGCCGACATTATCTCGGTCATTGAGAACCATTATGACTACATCAACGACTGTTATGACCGTGTTATCAACGGAAAGAAGGTCGATATTTTACGGATCAATAAAAAACAATAAGAATATGTGCAGATTCAAGGACACAAATCTTGGCATCAAAAAACTCGACTTCAGCGAGAAGCGAGGAATGATGGCTGTCTATCTGACAGATGGACGTGAGGTGCTTGTTCCCGTGGGATTATTTCCAGAGATTAAGCAACTTCGCAAATCGCAAAGAGAAGATTACATGATCATGGATGGTCAGTTCTTCTCATTCGAGGCAATCAGCAAAATCTTCTCAGTTAAGGATGTGCTGAATTGCAATCTTGCATAAGGAAAACGAACGCAATATAATCATATAGAGCTTCACGCTCTTGTTCTCTACTCTTTGAATACCGCCAAAACATTCAGTCGCTGAGAACAAGCAGAACGGGAAGTTCACGTCATAGGGCGTGGACTCATTCTTGCTTGTTAGCGACAGGCCACTTGGCGGTAGCCTAAAGAGTGAACAAGTCAACGAAGAGTTTACGCCCTTCTTGTATTAATACAAAAACGATAAGAGAAAACAAACAATGAAAAGAATAATAATATCAATACTCACATGTTTGGTATGCTGCTCTATGTATGCGCAAACAAAATATGCCGAATATCCAGTTTTCAAGCATTCCGACCTCATTGATCAGCAGACAATTCCACAAGATACAGCTTTGCGAAAAGGTGTACTTGACAATGGACTGACATATTACGTGTACAGTTCGAAGAATGTAGCAAACCGTGCATTCTTCCAACTTCTCGTTAAGGCAGGTTCTGCTGCCGAAAAGGATAATGAACGGGGCATTGCACATTTCACCGAGCATATGATGTTCAAGGGGACAAAGCATTTCCCAGGAGAAGAAGTTATTGGTTTCATGCAGCGCAACGGCATACCTTTTGGACATGACAGCAATGCCTTTACAGGTTTCAATACCGTTCGCTATTTGCTCAATTCCATTCCTACAAACAACGAGCAGTTGATTGACTCATGTCTTCTCCTTCTTCGCGACTGGGCAGCTGATGCTACTATCGACAAAAAGGATGTGAAGAGCGAACATAATGTGATAGTCGAAGAGTGGCGAAGCCGACAGTCAATATCTTTTGCTGAGCAGATGCAGAACGACATCTTAGCAAACTCAGTCTATTCGCAGCGCAATCCTATCGGCGACATGAAAATCGTTGAGAACTGTTCTGCAAAACTTGTCATGAATTTCTATAAGCGTTGGTACCAGCCACAAAATCAGGCTATAGCCGTAGTTGGAGATTTCGATGCTGATGAAATGGTGGAAAAGGTTCGCAATATGTTTGGTGACATGAAACGAGGCGGAAACATCTCCCCTGCACAGCCTGTCTTGCCTGACTTCAGCACTCCTAAAATCGCATTCTATCAAGACAAGCAAATGCCTTATGTTCTGAATGGTATCATCATTCGAACTAATGCACCAGAGGCAGACATCAACACTATGGGTGGTCAGAGAACTATTGCCTATCGCAACAAGATAGAGAATATCCTGAACCGAAAACTCGAAGCTATCAAAGCCAAGCACAAGGACATGTACGATGCTTCTATCGTATACCAGGATATAGCAGACATTGCCAACACAAAATCCTTCCTCTTCGGCTTCGGCTCCGACCCGGCAAACAGCAAGAAGGCTTACGAACTGCTTGCCAAACAACTTGAATTCTTACGCAGAAACGGATTCAAAGATGAAGACTGGAAAAAGGAATACATCTATAATGGTGCAGCAACATACAATGAGGATTCTACCCTCATCAATTTGACCGACACATGTTATAAGGCTGAGAATGACTACTATCGGGCAACAGACTTGTTAAACAGTTTTGCTACGAACTTCTTTGCAGGAAATCCAATTATGTCAAGAGTTGTATATAATGTGATAGACAATCATATAGAAAACTCCACCACCAAGGAACTTCTCGACAAGGAGTTCTGCGATATCTTCAGCGGAAAGAACACGATTATTTCTCATATCAGCCCTGAGGGTGCCGATATGCCTTCGGAGGAAGACCTCTCGGCCATATTTGACCGTGTGAGGAGCATGACTGATGATGAACTTGCTGACATAGACGTCACAAAGGCAAAGAAATTCGAGATCCTTCATGTCGACTCTCTCGACATCACTACAATTCAGGGTATGCTTAAGAATACCGTCGTACTCAACGACAGCATTTCCGAAGCATATCTTTCCAATGGAGTCAAGGTTGTCTTTTGGAACAAGAAAACAGACAATGACAATCTCAACTTTTTGTTTCGCCGTCCTTCAGGTTTCTCCGTCCTCAAGGATAATGAAATCCACTACAACGGAATACTGTCATCATGCGTACGGCATTACGAATTCTACAATGGTTCAGCAATCGTAAACGTGAAACCGTTCGAAGATGCGCTCGACCACTGTATTCGTGATAGGGAACAGTTGGAGTCGCTTATGAAATTCTTCTATGCAGCACTCACATCTACTGAAGTTGACTCCGTGGCATTTGAAGAAGAAATGCAGAAACTGCAAACTTCTGCTGTATCTGCAAGCAATCCTATGATGCAGTCTGTATACAAAATCTCATACCTCCCATCTGTGTCAACAGACCGCTTGACACCACCTACGATGGAAGAGCTTACGAATTACAATCTTGAAGGATTCCGCAGACTAGTCAAGGAGTATTACTCAAACTATAATGGTTCCACCCTCATCGTACAGGGCGAATGCAACAAGGACAGCATCATGCCATTAATACTCAAATACATCGGTGCCCTTCCTTCGAAGGCTGACCCCGTAAAGCGCATGACTTGGTCTGCCGACCATTATAAGTCGGCCAACTCTACCCTCGTCGAGAAGATTGCGAATGCCACTCCAATCTGTTCTACTAACATTTATTATACATGGGAGAAAGGCTACAAGTACACACAGGAGTCTCACGCTCACAACGAGGTACTCGGCAGCGTGCTTGGCAATCTTTTGCTCAATACACTTCGCATTCAGCATAGCGATGTCTATACCCCACGATGTGGAATAAACGACGATTTGCTACCAATCAACAGAATGAAGCTAACCATCTCCTATACTTGCAATCCCACACAACGTGAACGCATTGCAAAAGACGTGCAACAATTACTTCATGATATGGCCGATGGCAATCTCATCACACAGTCTCTCATCGATAGTTATATCAAGGAACGCGAGAAAGGAGCCGAGCACTATAAGTCAAACGAATACTCTCTTCGCCGCGACTATCTCGTCCTGGAGCAAGATGGCATAGTGATAGATTTTGCTGATGTCTCACATATCAAGAAGGTTACTCCCGCATCACTCAAGGCTCACTTAAAGCAATTGCTCCAAAAGGGCAATATACACATCGGATATTTAACGACAGAATAAAAATACGTCAAACAGGGCATCCATGCTTAACATGGGAGTCCTGTTTTTTATCTTGACATCCCATTACTCCTCATAAACCTATCAATTCTCCAGTCATATCTACCATCAGCAACACTTGTAAGTTCGTCGGCAATTCGTCTGACAGCATTAGCACTGAGATGACCAAACTCTTTAGCCAGATGCAGTAGCCAGGCACCAATCTTCTGCCACACAGACTTGTCATTAGGCGAGAAATTCATCATCACCATCTTTATTGCCGTGCTCTGATCATCGTGAAGGAAATCCTGATGACCACCTCTGCCATCATCATTGTTTGCATACGAAATCAATGAGTCAACGGCATACTTCACCGTTTGGTCATTTTCATACATAGCCTTACCAAAGTAACCAACCAAATATTGTTGCCAATCATTAGCACCTCTCCACGAATTGAGATTCTGAAGTGTGCCATTGTACCTGTCGACGAGCCCATTGTATTTCTCGACAAGTTCGCCATGCTTGATTTTCAGAGATTCGTGTTTTTCAAGGTTCTGGTTGATGATAATTTCCGTTTGATCACGTTCCTTTTCAAAATCCTTCTTTTCGGCAATCACTCTATCCCTATCTCGCTCAGCGGAAATCTTCTCTGACTTTACCCTGACGATGGCATTCTCAATGACATTCTTTTCCGCAATGGCTATTGCCTTGTCGTATTCTGCAGACTCCTTTTCCGCCCGAGCTTTCTCAGCCAATGTCTCAGCTGCTTCCTTCTCGGCAATAGACTTCGCTTTCTCTTCCTCCAGCAACCTTTTCTTGTTTTCCTGCTTATGGATGATGTAGTCATTGCGCTCCAGATGTTCGAGGTTTGTCTCTGACTTTGAAGTGCCTCTTTCCATCAGCAATGTCTCAGCCACCATATCCTGAAGCTCGCTCATGTCTTGAGCATTGAGTTTCCACGACTTGCCAGTCGAGTGGTCCATCCAGTCCCAGAGAATGTGGGCGTGATAGTTCGGCTCCCATGAGGACGGATCTTCGGGATTCTCGTAGTGACCTTCGTCACGATGGATGTAGATCTGGATTGCTGAGATGCCCCACCTGCTTTTTACTCTCTCACAATAGAGTTGCAACTGCTCCATTGTGGTATCAGCGGTGATGTTCACTACACTCTCTCTGATTGGAGAGCTGCCTTTTCTGATGCCTTCCTTACCGTTCTTCTTCTTGACGACCACATCCTTTTCCTGCATGGCTCTACCTGTCTTCTCTTTGACCATTACCTTGATCTGATCATAGTAGGTCTGGAGGTCAACACCATTCATGAGGGGTGAGACATAAGACTTATTCTTGTGGGTGAGATCCATGCGGATGTATATCTTGTCTTTGTTGATGGCGTTGAGGTAGTCCTCGTCACGCCTGTTGTGAGCCTCGCTCTTGGCAATGTCGCAGGGCTTCACATGGTCTGATGCTTTTGAATCTGCCATTTCTGTGATTTGGTTATACGCATAGTGCGTGGTTAAACTTTGGCTGAGCCTGTTTGTCGGGTTATCAGGGCAGAGCCTTGATTGGAGGGTGCAGGGAGAGAGTCACTTCCTGCTCAGGGTTCTTATGGGGTGAAACTCCTAAGCAGGGTCTTGGGACAGAGTCCTGAGCGAGTCAAGGGCAGAGCCTTTGCCCTCGGAGAGCCCACAACTACGAAAACGCAGTGTGTAGTTATAGTGGGCTATAACAAGGCAAGCCTTTTTCTCCGTCCCCGTAAATCTCACTCACTTCTCTGTTCCCTTTCGTTAGTCTGACGACTGTTACAGTCTTCCGTTATACTCTGCTCTCTTTGGATTCGGACTCTGAGCGGTGAGCACTTGAAGATGCTCCATAGTCTGCTATACTGATTTGCTTCCCATCCTTTGCGCTTTCGTTTCTGACAGATTCTGAACTATTGCCGTCAAAGGAAGAATCATCCATTGGGCTATCCTTATCTTTGTCTGAGCAAACAGAACCATCAGACAAAAGGGAAAAGGAAGATTTGTTTGGCTCGTCTGCCTTATTGCAAGTTGGAGCGATTGCAGTGGTAGCCACATTTTCAGGTGGGACACGAGGAGGTTTCTTTATCGGTTTAGGCTCCTTCGTCTTCACCTTCACTTTTGGATTAGACCTGAAGTGAGGATTGCGAATACAACCACTGCTCGTGAACCAGATGGAGATGCAGTTGAGTGTATGGATTGTAGTGCGGTTGTTGGCAACTGAGGTGATGATGTCCATGTCGTTGAACTCCTTTATGATTCGTGTTGCAGTCTTTCGGTCACAGTCCCAATGCCGTGCAAGTTCCACCTTTGAGATGGCAAACTGACCGATTGACATCCCAGCTGAAAAGTTCTTCATGCTGACAGTGGAAGGCTCCATGGACGCCAGACGTACAAGTGTCTTGAAGCACTTCATGCGGTTTATGTCCTGGTCTTCGTCAGACAAATAGTCGAGCTGCTGATCATTGAGTGTGATACTGTAGCGTACATTGTAATACTTCATAGAGTTTTCGTTTTTAGGATGCGGAAGTGGGCTCAGTATGTCCCACCTCCACATCTGGTTAATTCTTGACTGCACTACTTGCTTCCAAGACACTTGCGTACTCGCTCAACATCGGAGAGTCTGTACTCGTTCCTGCCGCCCTTCTTGTAACATACAAGGTAGCCGGAATTGTTCCAATGCCACAGCGTGGAACGGCTCTTGCCGAGCATTTCCATTGCGGCTTTCTCTGTAATCATGACATCCTCGTCAGAAGCCATGCGAGCCTTTGCCTCCTCAGCAGCCCACATCTTGAAAGCCTCCTTCAGAGTGCCGATGTTCGTAACGACAACTGTCTCAGGTTGACCAGTAGCCAGCATTGTAGGTGTTATTACATCTAACATATCAAAAGTAGGCAGGTTTGTTGGCGATCCTCAAAGACAAAACGCTTGCCTCGCACCTGCCGGGCTTCGTTCTTCACATTGAGGCTTGTGAAGTCCTTAGCGAGTGCAAAATTACTACAGTTTGAAACAACCAGGAAATATCTTTGATTGCCATTACTGGACGAACACCCTGAGACATTTGTGTTAACGAAATTAACTAAAAATCAGTGGAAAATGGGGAGATTTTGCAACTTTGCGTCTAACAGCTGTTACTCTTGTTGTCATTATACGACAGTACGATCTGGCAAACTCGCACACTAACCAACAAAAGAAAAAGGTCTATAATCTGAGGCTTTCTCAAACTATAGACCTATATTATATATAAGGTGTGAATACGTGTGGGCAGGTGCGAATGGAACTGTATCTTTATTTCGCAAATCCAATCATGCGGAATAACTGGTAGAAGAGATTCTTTTCTGTTGAGGGTACCTCAATGAAGATGAGTGTGCCATCCTCATTCTTGGTGTAGCCAATCTTTGTACGAAGTGCGCTTTTGATACGGTTTATCTCCTTATCCGTAAACGAGAAGTACATGTAGTTGTTGTATGCAGTTTTCTGGACATGGGGGAACTCTGTGCAGACAATAGAGTGACGTATGTCTCGGATAAGTCCTTCATCCCTGGCACATCTTAGAACAAGTGCAGCACCTTTGCCAACCTCATCCTGCAACAGCAGATGAAGGGTGGAGAGAATTTGCTCAGACTTGTCTGGGTAAATGATTTCATTGACAAATCGTGACGGACGCTCGTTATGGCAGAAGAAGTCCCAAAGGTTGAGGAATCCAAACAGAGCTCTCTGAGTTCTGCTCGATGTATTCTCGGCAAGCATCCTCTTCACGAACTGGTGAACTTCTTCATAATGGTTGGCTGCACGGATGAAGAGATATTCCATGACTCTCTTGACGCGAATCTCCTTGCAGATGGTTTCCCACGGGAGTTCGGGGCGGTCAACTATCAGGATGATAGTCTTCAGTGCTGCCTCTACAGAAGGAACTGGGATTCTGTCGTCAAGTGTTCCATCTTCCTTCAAATGCTCTTCAAACAATGTGAGGATGTATCTGACATTGGCATCGAACTGGGTCTTGCCGTACTGGGTGTCAATATCTGCGTATATGTCATCTAATTTGTCTTTCATAACTGTAATTCTTGTAATTGATATAATATGTATAATGAATGAGTAATCACAATGCAATATTACTTGGAAGTATTTGCTTGTTCGAGCAAGGCAGCGAGTTGTTCAGCTGACATGGATTCTAATTGCTTCATCAACACTTGCTTAACCTCTGACTCTTTCTTTGCATTTGCCACTTTCTTCGCAATGTTGGTTGCAATCTCTACACCACTCAGCTTAATGTAGTCGTTGAATACGGATTCAGTCTTGTGACCGCTGATAGACATCATTTCATGTGTGTCGAGTATTCGACTGAGATACATGAGGGTGATGCCGGTGCGTCTTGCAGTATGCGAAACAACAAGGTCATATCGTGGCATGACAACATCGCCATAGGCATTACGCTTGTATTTCCTGCGTCCATCATTCTCCATAGCTCTTTGCTGTATGGTTAGCTTTGTAACCATTTCTTTTCTTAGACTCGGCACGGTTTCGGACAGTCGCTTCATGATTACCTTGATAACTTCATTCAGTTTGTTGTTATGAACGTCAGGAAGGTTCAAGTCGTATTTGCGAAGTATGGTCATCAGGTTTTCATTAATGATAGGAATAGAGACCTCTGTTCCTGTCTTCAATTGAGTTAGTGTGATAATGTTTATTCCATCATGAGTACTGAAGCTGCTCTCGTTAATGCGTGAGTAGTCTGAGAAACGTTGGCTGGTGTAGCATCCTGCAAGGAATACATCCCTAACGATTTCCTCCTCACCTTCAAGCTTCATTTCAAAGAGTGCCTGGAGTTCGTCCTCTGTAAGGTATATCTCTGTTGCCATGTCCTCACGCTTGACACCAAGTCTAGGGAAGCTGTTGAGGATGGATGACTTGAACTTGTAGCCATCCTTGAAGGCATAGTTGAGCATGGCACAGAACACGGCAAGGTTCTTGTTGATGGTTTTCTTCATGTAGCCATAGGTTTCCATGTATAGCACGAACTCATCAATGAGTCGTTCATCTATATCTGCCCATGCGAATGGATGCTGCTTCATAAAGTTTTCAAGAACCACTGTAAAGCTTTTGTAGGTATGTATGGTCTGCTCTGTGTAGTTGTTTCCCTTGCGCTTTATCGTACCATCGATCATTCCCTGTACTCTGTCCTGCATATATTTGAGTACATCTGGGCGATGTGACTCATGAATCTCTGCAACGAGACGCACTTTGGCTTCTGCCTGCTCACGTTTCTTGGTGATGATGGTTGTACGGCTGATCTCTGACGGACTCAAGGTTTTGACAGTCTCATACACATCCATTATGTCCTGTCTGTTGCGAGCCTCTTCTGGCAATGCCATAGCAATTGCGTTGAGATGCGCAATGAATGCCTCCAAGTCCGCTTTCTTCTTGATGATGCTGTCACGGTATGCGACATTGAGCTTGGTGCGTGAAGGAATCTTGATTTGTCCGTCCACGAAGTTCTCCTCCTTGATTGATATTGGAGACTTGAACTGAGGTCGGTTGGTACGAGTGATGTCAAGGCGAACTTTTATGATGTGTTCGCCATCGCTGTTTGCTTTCGCTGAAAGTGATAGTGTTGCCTTTGCCATAGTGCTGAGGATTAAATTTTCGTTGCAAAGGTAATGAAAAGTTTTGATTCTGCAATAAAAACGTGTCACAAAACGTGTCACATTTTTGAAATATTATGAAACAGACATAAAACAGTTAAAACCTTAAAACGCTGTGTATGTGTACTTTATATTTTCTTTTGTTCGCTTTTCTTTCTCTTGTTTTCACAAAATGGGGAATTCTTATACACCACTGTACCATTCTCTCCAACAGTCATCTGCATCTTGTGTGTT
>CAYSSU010000066.1:0-10043 GCA_964433895.1 uncultured Prevotella sp. | reverse complement strand
CGACATGGGCAAAAGAACGCTTACCTTTTTTTATCCCTATGAATTATGCAGGCTAAAGTTGATGGTACAACCGTTGATTATGATGATGCTGCTAAAGCAGAAGGAATTGACTCTAAAGCAAAAAAATTTGATTTATCTATCCCAGTAGGTCTCAGTTATGAAATCAGCAATGTTGTTCTTGATGCACGTTACAATTGGGGATTAACTAAGATTGTATCAAATTCTGATTCAAAAAACAGTGTATTCCAGATTACACTTGGTTACAAGTTTGAACTATAAAATACACATTATATAGATTAAAGAAGCCGCCACAGGTATTATACTTGTAGCGGCTTTTTCTTTATAACTAGTTTCATGAAAAGACATAAAAAAAGGGGCTCCGCTGAGTCCCAACCTTTGTTAACCTTAAATCTAATACTATGAAAAACACGTTGCAAAGATATTTCAAATATCAATACGTGTCAAGAGGTAATGGCAGAAAAAATCTATAAAATAACAAAATATTGATTTAAATCAATTCTGTGTGCGTTAACAGAGTGCAATTTGGCAGATAATTAATCATTTAATATTGCTTAAAAGCTTGCTTTATTCAGAAATAATAGCTATCTTTGCAAAAGATATAAATATAACGAGGATATATTAAGGATACGGAATTCCGACATCAGGATGATGTTGGAATTCTTTTATTTTATTGTCCTCGCCGAAAACATTATTAATTTTTAAAAGACTAATTACATTATGGCTTACATGTCACAAGAAGGCTACGACAAACTTGTAGCAGAGCTGAAGCAGCTCGAATCAATAGAGCGTCCTAAGGCATCAGCCGCGATTGCTGAAGCACGCGATAAGGGCGACTTAAGTGAAAACTCCGAGTACGATGCCGCCAAAGAGGCTCAGGCTCATCTGGAAGGGAAAATCAACAAAATTAAAATAGCACTCACTGAGGCAAAGATTGTAGATACAAGCCGCCTCAGCACTGATTCTGTGCAGATACTCTCTAAGGTAGAGATGACAAATCTAGCAACAAAGTCTAAGATGGTTTATACCATTGTTAGTGAAAGTGAAGCAAATCTGAAACAAGGCAAAATTTCCATACACACTCCTATTGCCCAAGGACTATTGAACCATAAGGTTGGTGATGAGGTTGAAATCAAGATACCTCGTGGCACTATCAAATTGCGTATAGACAAAATCATTATCGAATAATTTTATATTATTATGGCTACATTATTCAGTAAAATAGCAGCAGGAGAAATTCCAAGTTACAAATGTGCCGAGGATGAAAATTTCTATGCTTTCCTTGATATTGACCCTGTTACGAAAGGGCATACTCTGGTAGTTCCACGTAAAGAAGTAGATTATATCTTTGATATGGAAGATGATGACTTGGCTGCATTTGAAATCTTTGCCAAAAAGGTTGCCAAAGCAATAAAGACTGCCATTCCATGCAAGAAGGTTGCACAAGTTGTGCTTGGTCTTGAAGTAAACCATGCACATATCCATTTGCTCCCAATGAACAGCGAAACTGATGTGGACTTCAAGCACCATGTTAAACTCACAGAAGAGGAAATGAAAGCTACAGCAGACAAAATACTAACAATTTTCAATGCTATATAAAAAAATCCCAATCGCTTTGTTACGATTGGGATTTTTTTATTATACATATTCATCACCTTTTTTCATTTGCACTTCCGTTACATATTTCCTTATCATTGCCGAAGAGTCTTCTTTCTTACATATCAACAGTACATTGTCTTTTTCTGCAACAATATATCCATCAAGTCCATTTATTACAGCTAATTTACCCTCGGGTAATCTGACAATATTATTTTTGGCATTCTCCAACATGACATCAGAATTTATCACAACATTGTCATCTGCACCTTTCTGCATAGCTTCATATATGCCATGCCATGTTCCAAGGTCAGCCCATCCGAAATCGCACTTCTTCACATATACGTTTTCACACTTCTCCAATATTCCCAAATCTATGCTTATATTAGGATATGAAGGGAAATTTTCTTTCATATATGCATTTTCTTCATCTATAGAGTAGTTTATATTCTGAGCCTCAAGATTACGCGACACAGAAGGCAGAAGATTAGTCAGACTATCTCGCAGATATTTCACATTAGAGAGAAACATACCTGTATTCCAATACCATTCACCACTTTCCATAAACATCTTAGCAAAATCTCGTTCTGGTTTCTCTATAAAAGACTTTACCTTATATATATCATCAAATTCAGAATAATCACCAATCTGAACATATCCATATCCGGGTTCTGGTCGAGTAGGCTTTACTCCTATTGTCAGCATACACTCATTATCACTGACAAACTGCAACCCTTCCTTTATATTATTTTGGAAAGCAGACTCTTTAAGAACCATCAAATCTGATGGTGAAACTATAAGACTGGCATCAGGACAAACCTTACTTATTCTAAAACTTGCCCAAGCCACACTCGGAGCGGTATTACGATTAACCGATTCAGCCATAATATGATCATCAGCCACCTCAGGCAACTGTTCTTTTACCAAATCGAAATAACTCTCATTTGTATTTACATAGATATTCTCTATTGGCAATAATTTAGCAAAGCGATCAAACGTTTGCTGTAACTGAGTCCTTCCTGTACCAAAAAAGTCAATAAACTGTTTTGGAAACTGTTCCCGACTACAAGGCCATAGCCTTCTGCCTTTTCCTCCTGCTAGAATCAAACAATAATTCTTATTCAAAACATTAGCCATTTATATGTGTTTAATTTTATGCGACGAAGTTACTCATTAAAAGTGAATGGCACAAAGTTTTTATAGAAAATATTGAATCCTTTCACAAAAAGAACACTTTTTGCGATAAAACTTTGGCAATTTAAAAAATTGTTGTATCTTTGCAACGTCTTAAATAAAGGCGCCATGCCCAGATGGCGGAATTGGTAGACGCGCTGGTCTCAAACACCAGTGCCGCAAGGCATCTCGGTTCGATCCCGAGTCTGGGTACTTTAAACCGTTGATAATTATGAATTATCAACGGTTTTTTTATTTTAAAAGGTACATAAAGACTTTAAACAGCTTTATGCCATGTAAGTCCGCTTTCTTTTACAATCTTATACATATTATTAGGCTTAACCGTATTTATCAGAATATTTCCCCTTATGATACGAAAACAGCCCCATAGCTTAATCTTGATTTCATGTAATTTTGCAGGCGAAACAAAAACCTAAATTATTATGTCGAAATTAAGATTAACACTTATCCTTATATGTTTTATAATCATCTTGCCTAAGACTGCAATAGGCAAGAATGTGTTTCATCCTGGAGCCGTATGGCCCGACAACCGTGGCATACACATAAATGCACACGGTGGTGGAATCACATATTATAAAGGAACTTATTACTGGTTCGGAGAACACAAGAGCGACACTACCAGTTCTGCATACGTGGGCGTGACCTGCTATTCTTCCAAAAGCCTCACCGACTGGAAATACCGCGGTGTGGCATTGACTGTAAGTAATGAGAAAGGAAGTGATATAGAAAAAGGCTGTATATTGGAACGTCCGAAGGTTATATACAACAAGAAAACAGATAAATTCGTAATGTGGTTTCATTTGGAACTGAAAGGTAAAGGATATTGGGAAGCACGATATGGAGTTGCCATAAGTGACAAACCATGCGGTCCATACCGCTACCTACATTCCGGCAGGGTGAATCCCGGACTTTATCCTATAGAATTCGGAAAGAAGCAATTGGCTATACTTGACACTCTGAATGCTGACAACTATAAAACATGGTGGACTCCTACATGGCGCAATGCCGTGGAAAAGGGACTTATGACCAAGCGTGACCTACATGAGAATATCCGTGACGGACATAAATTCTTAGCCGGACAGATGGCACGAGACCAAACGGTATTCATTGATGATGACGGCAAAGCTTATCACATATATTCTTCAGAGGACAATCTTACGCTACAGATAGCAGAACTTAATGATGATTATACCGAGCACACAGGTAAATACACACGAGTAGCAGCCGGAGACATGAATGAAGCTCCCGCCATATTCAAGCACGATGGACGTTACTGGATGATAACCAGCGGATGTACAGGTTGGGCGCCTAATGAAGCCCGTTTGTTCACTGCTACTAATATCTGGGGACCATGGACAAAATTGCCGAATCCTTGTAGAGGTGAAAATTCACAAAAGACATTCAACGGACAAAGCACGTATGTATTAAAGGTGGAAGGAACCAATCGGTATATATTCATGGCAGATATATGGCACCCCGAACATCCAAGTGATGCCAGATATATATGGTTGCCAATAAACTTTGAGAATAACAAACCTATTATAAGGTGGAGAAATGAATGGAATATAAAAGAATTACGAAAATAGCCCCTTATGAAGTGAAAATCGCCCCATATATTTCACAAATATTGCAATATCTTTGCATTATAAAAATAGAAAGAAAACTGCTCCAAGTATAAATCTTCTATCTAAGAAGCACCTATTATCAGAAATTAAATTTTAAAAATAACTAAAGTACAACCTAAAATGAGAAATTACTATTTACAATTATCAGGCAAACGATTATTGTTTACCTCGATACTCACCACTTCTTTGGCTGTTGGTTTACCAATACCAGGGTACGCAATGGTGAACAATGCAAATGCAGTTCAGCAAACAAAGGATGTGCATGGCATTATTGTTGATTCCAACGGTGATCCTGTCATCGGAGCTACCGTCAAAGTAAAAGGCAAATCAACAGGAGCAATAACTGACCTTGACGGTAATTTTTCTCTTAACGCTCAACCTGATGACTTACTAGAAATTTCCTATGTTGGATACAAGACGCTAATACAGAAAGCCTCAACTAACATGGGACGTATCATTATGCACGAAGATAACAAGACTCTTAATGAAGTTGTTGTTGTAGGCTTCGGTACTCAGAAGAAAGTAAATCTCACAGGTGCCGTGAGTGTCGTAACAGGAAAAGAACTTAGTCAACGTCCTGTAACCTCCGCAGCTCAAGCACTACAAGGTATGGTTCCAGGACTACAGATTTCATCATCAAGCGGTGCAATGGATGCCACGCCAAGCATCAATGTACGCGGAACAACAACTATTGGGCAAGGCACAGACGGTTCTCCTCTGATACTTATTGATGGTGTGGAAGGTGATATCAATACTCTTAATCCTCAAGATATTGACAATATATCAGTATTAAAGGATGCAGCTGCATCAAGTATATATGGTTCAAGAGCACCATTTGGTGTAATTCTCATCACCACAAAGAGGGGAAAAGAAGGTAAGGTTACAATCAACTACAACAACAGTTTCAGATTCAGCAATCTTATCCGCGAGAAACACATGATGAACTCCGTTGATTTCGCATCATGGATGAATGATACATTTAGCAATACCAACTGGGGCACATTCTTCAGCAACGACCGTATGGCACAGATAAAGGCTTACCATGAAGCAGCACCAGTAGGTCCAGGTACGCGCCAAACAGCCGACGGAACATTACTATATGGTATTAGTTCAAATAACGGCAGTACATGGGCAGACGGTTACGGATATGGAATAGATGACGTAGATTGGTATGACGCAGTGTACAAAAGCACTGCCTTCTCACAAGAACATAATGCCAGTATATCAGGCGGCAATGACAAATTGAACTTCTACACATCGTTTAACTATCTGCATAACGATGGTTTCATCAAACTAGCCACTGACAATTATGCACGTTATAACGGAACCGTAAAACTGGGTGCACAAATAACAAATTGGTTAAATATGAACTATTCCATGCGTTGGACTAGGACAGACTTTAAACGTCCTGCCGGATTAACCAGTAGTCTATATAGTGATATGGCACGTCAGGGATGGCCTATCTTATCTCTTTATGATCGCAACGGATATTACTATAGCGCCCCATCTCCGGCTTTAGCCCTTGCCACATCCGGTAAAGACACCAAACAAAGAGACATTCTGAACCAACAAGTGCAGTTTGTCATAGAGCCTATAAAAAATTGGAAAACCCATATAGATTTCAACTATCGTACAGATAACATCACTCGCCATTGGGACAAACAGATGACATACAATCATGATGTAAACGGCCAAGCAATAGTATACGACAAGAGTTCTAATGTACATGAAGATGAATATAAAGACAATTATCTTAACTTCCAATTATATTCTGAATACAATTGGACTCTAGCCAACGTACACAACTTTCATGCGATGGTTGGTTTTCAGACAGAACAACTTAAACGACTAGAGTTTGGATTGCAGCGCAGTGGTATGCTAGACACTTCCCTACCGGAAATAGACCTTACATCAGGATTGAGTTATGACGGCGTAGCCATTGTTCCTACAGTAAATGGAGCCCGTAACCAATGGCAAACAGCCGGTTTCTTCGGACGTTTAAATTATAACTATGACGAACGTTACTTACTGGAATTTAACATTCGTCGTGACGGTACCTCTCGTTTCCGCCGTGATAAAATGTGGAAAACATTTCCTTCAGTATCACTAGGTTGGAACATTGCCCGCGAAAATTTCTGGAAACCATTGCAAAATAAAGTGAACACATTGAAACTACGTGCCTCTTATGGTTCTTTGGGAAACCAAAATACCACAAACTGGTATCAGACATATCAGACTGTATCTTACAACTCCGCAGCAGGTTCATGGTTACAAGACGGTAAGAAAACCAATACAACAAGTGCTCCGGGACTAGTATCAGCAGCACTAACATGGGAACGCATAGAAAGTTATGACATTGGTCTTGATTTCGGTGCATTCAATAATCGACTCACAGGCTCATTCGATTGGTATATACGTAATACAAAAGATATGGTGGGAAATGCTCCTGAACTGCCTGCAGTACTAGGTACTTCAGTACCTGTGACCAATAATACAGACCTAAGAACAAAAGGTTGGGAATTCCAGATTAGTTGGCGTGATCAATTGAGCAATGGATTCTCTTATGGTGCTACTTTCAATATAGCAGATGCAAAAGCAAAGATTACCCGTTACCCAAACAATCCGACGAACTCTATTGATACATATATTTCAGGCAGATATATAAACGAGATTTGGGGTTACGAGACAGAAGGTCTTGCAAAAACGGATGAAGAAATGGCGGCTCATATTGCTAAAGTAGACCAAAGTTCACTGGGTGATAATTGGGCTGCAGGAGATATAATGTATAAAGACCTAAATAACGATAACAAGATATCATCAGGAGCACGCACTCTAGATGATCATGGCGACTTGAAAGTAATTGGCAACTCAACACCTAGATATCTCACAGGACTAGACCTCAACGCAAGTTACAAAGGTTTTGACTTGAGAGTATTTTTCCAGGGAGTATTGAAACGCGACTATTGGGCAGGTGGTTCATGGGGAGGACTGGAATACCTCTTCGGAGCAACGAACTCCGGTCAATGGTGGTGTGCCGGACTGACACAAGTAAAAGACTATTTCCGCGATGCCAACTCTTGGTCAGTGATCAACGGATATATGGATGAAAATACAGACGCTTGGCTTCCTCGCCCACTATATAGCAGTAAAAACGTGCAGACACAGAGTCGTTACCTTATGAACGCAGCCTATGTACGATTAAAGAACTTACAAATAGGATATACAATTCCTCAGAACCTAACATCCAAATGGGGATTAAACAACGTACGTCTTTTCTTCTCTGCAGAAAACCTATTTACAATGACAAGTCTGCCAAATCAGTTTGACCCAGAAACACTTGGAACAAACAATAGCAATGGCTATCCTCTCTCACGCACTTATTCATTTGGTGTGAACGTGACTTTATAAAATAACAATAATATTAAAAAGAAATACTCATGAAATTATATAAGATATCTTTTTTAGCATTGGCTCTAACTGCCGGAATAACTTCGTGCAGTGATTATTTGGAACAAGAGCCACCATCGTATCTTACACCGGAAGGTTTTTTCACAAGTGAAGACAAGGTGGAATCTGCAGCCAATCAGTTTTATACAGATGTTCTACCGGGACATGGCAACTGGAGTTATGGACTTTATGCAAATGACGATGAAACTGATAACATGGCTGATGCAAGCCCAGATGGCAAATATGGTAAAGGTCTATGGAAAGTTGGCAATAACAATGGTAACTGGTCTTGGGGGAATATCCGTAATATCAACTTCCAGTTAGGCAAGGCTATGACAGCATACAAGAATGGAAAAATCAGTGGTAGCGATGATAACATACGACAATACCTGGGAGAAATGTACTTTTTCCGCGCATATTGCTACTTTGATATGCTTCAGAAATGGGGCGATTTGCCAATAATCACTGAACCTATGGCTGATGAAGAAGCTATACTGGTAGCTGCCAATAAGCGAAGACCACGCAATGAAGTAGCCAGATTTATCATTAACACACTTGATACAGCTGCCACATATATGAAAGAAGACTTAGTGAAACACACTCGTGTTAACCACGATGTTGCACTATTGATGAAATCAAGAGTAGCACTTTATGAAGGTTCTTTTCTTACCAACTTTGCTGGTACTCCATTCGTACCACTAGGACAAGGATGGCCCGGAGCAGCCAAAGACTATAATGCCAACTATCAATATCCTACAGGAAGTATAGAAAATGAAGCAAAATATTTCTTTGAACAAGCTGCAAATGCTGCTGAAACAGTGGCAGAAAAGTATAAAGGACAATTAAAGACAAACACAGGCTCTATACCTCAAAGTGAAAATGATACAGAAAATCCTTACTTCAATATTTGGGGAACAAATGATATGAGTGGCACTCCTGAAGTATTACTATGGCGCCAATACAGTAAAGACCTGAGCGTGACAAACTGTGTGGAAGTAGCTCTACAGCATGGTGACTATGGAGTAGGTTTAACTCGCGGATATATTGAATCTTACCTAATGAAAGATGGTAAACCTATTTACGCATCAAATTATGAATATTGCGATACTTCTGTAGCTAAAGTACGCAAGAATCGAGACCCTCGTCTTGTTATCTTCCTAAAAGAACCAGGACAGAAAAATATATTCAAGAACATGAGTGCTACAGAAGATCACTATGTAGAAACAGAACCAATACCTGATATTATCAATAAAAATAATGAAGTAACCTATTCTATCGGATATACCATTCGCAAAGGCGGTACCTTTGACAAAGCAGAATGTGGTAATGGTAACTGTTATAATGCTGCAGAAATATTTCGTGCTACAGAAGCTTTGCTCAACTATATGGAGGCAGAAGATATGTTAACTAAAAACATCAATAGCGGTCATACATTGGAATATTGGAAAATAGTACGTCAAAAAGCCGGATTTATAGGTGATGCAGTAAATCCAGAAGTCACAATCAATGCCACTGACATGAATAAAGAAAAGAGTGATTGGGGAGCTTACACTGCAGGCAATCTACTTACAGACAAAGCTCTATATAACATTCGCCGTGAACGTCGTTGTGAATTAATAGGTGAAGGACTGCGTTCAATGGACTTACAACGTTGGCGCTCGCTTGACCAATTAATTACGACAAAAGCTCACATAGAAGGCATACACCTTTGGGGAACAGTAATGGAAAACTGGTATACTGGAAAATTGGTTGCTGATGGAACCAGTAATGCCACTGTATCATCTAAAGACTTGAGTGAATATTATCGTCCTCACGAAGTTAATATGACCGGTAACAGTTTCAAGGATGGTCTTACATGGCACATGGCTCATTACCTACAGCCATTACCTATAAAACAATTTCTACTCACAGCTACAGATCATGCATCCATAGACCAAAGTCCACTTTATCAGAATCCTTATTGGCCAACAACAGCCGATGAACCAGCTGAAAAATAATAAAATTTCTAACTATTTAATATATCCGTTACGAGAAGAAAATGTTTTGATTTTCTTCTCGTAACTTTATAATAATTTGCATAATTCACCTATTTAGTATATCTTTGCACTCATGAAGTTACGAAAAGAGTGTAATTTATTGGAAATGAGCGTAGGTTAATTGCTC
>CAYSSU010000065.1:0-10241 GCA_964433895.1 uncultured Prevotella sp. | reverse complement strand
CTTCAACAAACATTCGACCGTTTTAGAAAAATAATTCCTGCTGAGAACATTATTATTGTAACAAATAGCAACTACAATGATTTAGTTTTGGAGCAACTCCCTGAAATATCTTCATCACAAATTTTATTAGAACCTACGCGAAGAAATACTGCCCCCTGTATTGCTTGGGCTAGTTATCATATCTTTGCTAAAAATCCTAATGCCAACATAGTAGTAACCCCTGCAGATCATCTTATTTTAAATGAAGGGGGTTTTTTGGATGTTGTCCAAAAAGGACTTCTATTTGTATCAGAAAACGATAATTTATTAACGTTGGGAATAAAACCCAACCGCCCGGAAACCGAATATGGTTACATTCAAGTGGATGAAAAAATATCAGATTCCCTATATAAAGTAAAAACATTTACTGAAAAACCCGAACTTGATTTAGCCAAAGTTTTTATTGAAAGTGGTGAATTCTACTGGAATTCAGGAATCTTCTTATGGAACATACACACTATTACTCAATCTATAAACAAGCATCTTCCAGACATTGCGATAAAATTAAAAAGCGATGATTATAATTCTGACAAAGAACAAGAATTCATTAATGAAGCTTTTCCTCTTTGTCCTAACATCTCTATCGATTTTGGTTTGATGGAAAAGGCAGAGAATGTTTATGTAATGCTTGGAGAATTTGGCTGGTCCGATTTAGGAACCTGGAACTCTTTATATGATTTATCGGAAAAAGATGAAGCTGAAAATGCAGTATTAGGAGGTGAAGCCTTAATTTATAATAGTCAAAATAATATTATCTCCTTACCTAAAGATAAACTTGTTGTTATTGAAGGTTTAGATGGATATTTAGTAGCTCAAGACGAAAATGTTCTACTCATTTGTAAAAAAGATGAAGAACAAACAATACGCAAATACGTAAATGATGTTCAACTAAAATATAATGACCGATTCAACTAAGAACAAATTCATAAGCATAGCAAAATACGTATGCTTAATTCTTCTTTTTTTAGGTATTGATTTAATTTTACGAGAGTATTTCCATGAAAGAGCTTTTATTGGAATAATAATCGCTTTATTGTTATTACAGATCTCTAAAAAAATATTTTATGTCTATATTATTCCTAATATCATCCTTTTAACACTCTATTTGCCTAATCGGCTACACAGTGGTATAATAAGCTATAATAGCGTTTTATCTGTAAAATACACCAATGGCATGGAAAGTATAGAATATCTACAGAACATCCCCTTAATCTTTTACATTATCACACTATTATTTTTTATCGTTTCCATTGTCATAATTCGAATTGATTATAAGAAAATGCCTAAAGGTATAACCTATGTTTTACTTGCTTTTTTAGTTATTCTGGGAGCAAAAAATATAAGAAATCTCACAAAATACGGTTTTAACGAAAAAACAACCTCTCCTTTTTTAAGCCACTCTTTTTATCCTTCTGCAGCTTTTGCCTATAAAGTCCACACTTTTAAAGAGCAAATTAAAGAGAACGAAGATATACTTAACACAGAATCAGAAAAAGGATGGAAAATAAAAAAGCTAGAAAACAAGAAAGAAATCTATGTTGTCGTTATAGGCGAAAGTGCAAGAAAAGACTTTATGAATTGCTATGGTTTTCCTTTGAATAACACCTCTTTTGCTTCTTCAACTCCTCATATTAAATTTGAAAATTACTTATCAGTTGCCTCTTCAACCATTTCTTGTCTAACCCGAACTTTGTGTTTTTCGGATAATCTGTCTCATTATAATAAATATAAAAACATTATTTCTCTAGCCTATCAAGCAGGAATACAAACAGTTTGGTTATCAAATCAAGGGTCTTTAGGTAAAGATGACACTCCTATTTCCACTATTGGAAGACTGGCTGAAAAGAGTGTTTTTCTTAATGAGGGCGAACTCAATTCAGAAAGCCACCTTGATAGTTTATTACTTGTTCCCTTTAGAGAAACCATTCAAAATACTCAAACTCCCACCTTAATTGTTTTGCACCTCATGGGGTCGCATCCTAAACTTTCTGACAGAACAAACCATCATTATGACACCTTTTATCAGACCAAAGAGTTGTCGTATTATGTCCAAAGTATAAAAAACACAGATTCTATTTTAGAGCAGATACATCAAAATTTAAAAGAATCCGAGAAATCCTTTTCATTAATCTATTTTTCTGATCATGGCTTATCTATCATCAAAGAAAAACTAAACAAGGAGTATAGCATTAAACATAGTGATCAATACAAAGAATGTTATAATGTCCCTTTGCTCTTATGGGGAGATGATATAAGCCAAAACCAAACGATAGAAACTTACAGGTACAGTAACGACTTCTTATTTCTTCTTTCAGAACTAATGGGCATTGAATTAGAAGAAAAAAAACACTCTATTCATTTCATTAGCTCGGACGATTTTCCAAATAACCGCAAACTATTGAACTTTGACTACGAGCAAATTGAATTTAATCAACTTAAAAGTAACAAGATATTCTAATCTTTACATGGGATCCACATCGTAATGAATTCGTATGGAACGAAATTGGATATCCTTTGATAAACTTCTTTCTATCTCATGAAGCAACTCTGTAGCTTGCTTGATTGAGGAATTTGATTCAATTTTCACAATGATTTTTTGAATATAAAACCGCTGTACCCGTCCAACCGGAGGATTATCCGGACCTAGAACACGTGAACCAAAAGTCCGGTAAAGCTCATTTGCAAAAAGATGAGCCATTTTTCGTACCAAAGATTCATTTTGATGTCGTAAATAGATATAGATTAAACGATAGAAAGGAGGATAATGAAATAACTTCCGTTCGTTTAACTGCTCTTTAACCATTCCACAATAATCATTCTGTATGACTTGGTTAATTATGGGATGTTCAATATTACGTGTTTGAAGAATTACACGACCACGCTTTCCTTTTCTTCCAGCTCTTCCTGAAACTTGAGCCATAAGTTGAAAAGCTCTTTCATAAGACCTGAAATCCGGATAGTTTAACATCGTATCTGCATTCAAAATACCAACTACTCGCACATGATCAAAATCCAATCCTTTGGATACCATTTGAGTTCCTATCAAAATTTGAGTCTTTCCACGCTCAAAATCAGAAAGAATCTGTTCATATGCATTTCTATTCCGAGTTGTATCCAAATCCATTCGGGCAACAGCAACTTCAGGAAAAAGTTGACGAATATCATCTTCCACCTTTTCTGTACCAAAACCTTTGTATCGTAAGTCCTTCTCTTCACAAGCAGGACATTGAAAAGGAACCGGATAAACAGAACCACAATAATGACAAGTTAATTGACGTAACCCTTTATGATAGGTTAAACTAACATCGCAATGCTCACATTTAGGAACCCAACCACAAGTTTTACACTCTAACATAGGAGCAAAACCTCTTCTATTCTGGAATAGAATCACCTGCTCTTTATTCTGTAAAGTTTCTTCTATTTCAGCTAACAGAAGTGGAGAAAACTGACCAACCATCCGTTTTTTACGGTGTAATTCCTGGATATCTACCGGAATTACTTCGGGTAATTGAATTTCTTTATAGCGTTCATTTAGCTTCACCAAACCATATTTGCTGATAGAAGCATTATACCAAGTCTCTACGGAAGGTGTAGCAGTTCCTAAAATTGTTTTAGCTTTAAGCATTGCCCCCAGAAAAAGGGCTGCATTACGGGCATGATAGCGAGGAGCCGGTTCTTGTTGTTTATAAGTAGTTTCATGTTCCTCATCAATAATGATTAAACCTAAATTACGAAAGGGTAAAAATATGGATGAGCGAACCCCCAAAATAACCTGATAAGGATTATTGGAAAGCTGCTTCTTCCAAATTTCCACACGCTCTGCATCCGAACATTTAGAATGATATACACCCAATTGATTCCCAAACACACGATGTAATCTTCGTGTTATTTGTGTGGTTAATGCAATCTCCGGCAACAAGTAAAGAATCTGTTTTCCTTCGTCTAAGGCTTTTTGTATTAAATGAATATAGATTTCTGTTTTCCCACTGGAGGTCACACCATGCAATAAGCAAGTATCTTTATTTTGTAATAGTTCTAAAATCTGATTAAAAGCTTGTTGTTGGAATTGATTTAAGTCATAAAACGCCTCAACTTCTACATCTTCTTTAACCAAACGCCCTACTTCCTTTTCCTGTAAAGTAAATATTCCTTTATCAACCAATGCCTTACATACTGTAGTAGAGCTATTTGTTTCCTCCATTAATTCTTTTCGGGTTACCTCTTTTGGCTTTTCTCTACGAAAGAAACCGGATAGCTCCAGATATTTCATAAGTACTTCCAGTTGCTTCGGTGCTCGTTTTAACTCTTCACATAGAGATTCTAACCGATGTTTGAGTTGCCATTTTTTAGATAAGGCAACATGAATTTCCTTTTTGGGTCGATAATTATATTGCAACTCCTCTCGTAATTGAATGGCTTTTTTATCCATTAATTGTTCAAGAACTTTAAACAATTGGGTTGCCCCCCACTGATTTTCAATTTGACTTACGCGCTGCTTGGGTTTTACAGCTAACAGATCTAATAATTGATGTTCTTCAGAAGAAAGTCTGACCTCTTCTCTGAAATCCTGATTTAATTCTATCCAGGTTTCACTCTCAATTTTTAGTCCTGAAGGCAAAGCTGCTTTAAGAACATCCCCTATGCCACACATATAATAAGAAGCTATCCATTGCCAGAAAGAGAGCTGATATGGAAAAACAATAGGATGAGAATCCAAGACCATATGAATAGCCTTTAAATCAAAAGTCCCCTCATACCTATCATACACTTTCACAACCAAACCTGTATAATATTTTTTCTGTCCAAAAGGCACAACAACCCTTGAACCAGTGGTTACTTGATGAATGTACTCCTTAGGTAACCGATAGGTAAACCATTGAGCCAAAGGTAAAGGCAATATAACATCCGCATACTTATCCATAGCTATACAAAACTAAATAAAAATAATGGGAGTAAAGTGTTATTGGTAAAGAAATAGCACTCTCATTCATCAGTCACACAGAAAGGTTTTTTATCGATCAGGGATCTATCGTCCATGAGTCTGGGAGAAACAAGTCGTCGGTCTGGGTCAAACCCTCCATTTAACCCAGACCGACTAATTACTCCTTTTTCATCCATCTTAACTGCATAAAAACAGAATACACTCTCATTTATCATTTAAGGGTTTCACCATAAATTATATTTTCTGTAACTTAGGACAACTATCCTACATAAAACATTTCAAGTTGAAAAAACTATTCACTATTTTTGTAACAGATCAATAAGTAAAAGATAACGACACCGTATGAAACAGATTTCTCGTCAGATACAAACTCAAACCCAACGACAGGTACAAACTCTTTCCCCCCAACAAATCATGGTGGTGAAATTAATTGAGCTACCTATTCTTGAGTTAGAGGAACGCATACGAGCCGAATTATTAGAGAATCCTGCTTTAGAAGAAACATCCGAAGATCATTTTTCTGAAGATAAAATGGAAGACAGTGATTCTACGGACTCAAATAATGAGATTGAATACGATGCCCTTAAAGATTACTTAACAGAAGATGACATACCCGACTATAAGCTAAAAGAACCTCGCCAAACTTACCAGAACCCATTAGAAGAAATTCCTTTTGCTGATAGTATCTCATTTTATGAAGTACTTCAAAGTCAATTGAGAGAACAGAAAATCTCAGAACATCAACGTAAACTAGGTGAATATCTTATAGGCTCTCTTGATGACGATGGATTATTAAGGAAACCATTAAGTCATATCTGCGATGAACTGGCTATTTATGCAAATATAAAAACAACAGAAGATGAGCTACTTGAGGTTCTAAAAATCATACAATCATTTGACCCCGCAGGCATTGGAGCTCGTAATTTACAAGAGTGCCTTTTATTACAGATTGAAAGAAAGGAAAATTCACCAAAAACAGAAAAGGAGAAACTCCTAATTTCTAATTTCTATACTGAATTCACCAAAAAACATTGGAATAAAATCATAGATCAAACCGGATGGAGCCATTCGGAACTTAAGGAAGTCGTTAAAGAAGTAACAAGACTGAATCCTAGACCCGGAACCACATTGGGAGATACCATGGGGCACAATACACAATCCATTATACCCGATTTCATTGTTGAAGCTTATGATGATGGAGAAATAAACTTGACATTAAATAATAAAAGCACTCCCAGGCTTCACATTAGTCAAAGCTTTAAGAATTTGGCTAATGAACACATACACAATAAAAAAAATCAAAGTAAATCTTCAAAAGATGCCTTGATATTCATGAAACAGAAAATGGATTCTGCACAGGGATTCATCGATGCCATTGAACAAAGACAAAATACACTAATATCTACAATGGAAGCCATAATTAAATGGCAAAAACCGTTTTTCTATAATGGAGACGAAGGTTTATTACGCCCAATGATATTAAAAGATATAGCAGAAGAAACAGGGCTTGATATTTCAACCATATCGCGTGTTAGCAATAGCAAATATGTACAAACTAACCACGGCATATATCCCTTAAAATTTTTCTTCAACGATGCCTATACTACCAAAGATGGCGAAGAAATGTCGGTTCGTGAAATTAAAACTGCTCTTCAAAAATGTATAGATGAAGAAGATAAACAAGCTCCTCTAACCGATGATGTCTTAGCAGAGTTATTAAAAAAACAGGGGTATCCAATTGCTCGCAGAACAGTGGCTAAATATAGGCAACAATTAAACATTCCCGTAGCTCGACTACGTAAAAGTATAAAATAATGGTAACACAAAAAGACAAAAAAGAACCCGGATTGATTCTTTTTTCAAGAATTATTTCATGGGTATTTACTCCTTATTATATTCCTTTTTTGACCTTTGCCGTGCTTTTCAACTTTACTTATTTGAACTTAATGCCCTTGCAATATAAGCTCATAGTACTTGGTGTCATTTTCTCTTTTACCATTCTAATTCCAACATTAACGATTTATATTTTCGGGAAAATCAACAATTATACCCTAATAGAATTAAATCATAGACAAAAGCGTTTTATTCCGTTAATACTGGTTTCCATCTCCTATCTCTTTTGCTTAATTATGTTATATAAAATGCGGACTCCTTGGTATCTAAATAGCGTTATGCAGGCTAGTTTACTGGGGTTGCTAATCATTACAATTACCAATTTCAAATGGCGTATTAGTGAACATATGTTTGGTCTGGGAGCCATCATAGCAGGAATCATTATCTTTAATATTTTATTTGATTATTATACCATTTGGTGGCTCTGTTTAGCTATTTTTGTAGCAGGAATTGTTGGGTCTGCCCGAATCATTTTAGGTTTTCACACGTTAGGAGAGGTACTAACCGGCTTATTTTTAGGCTTATTTTGTGCATTCCTAATGTTGAATCCAACAATCAACATATTGATAATGAAATATTTTTAATATTAAAATCATATAAATTTAAAAACCATGAAGTTTCCCGAAACATTAAAGTACACCAAAGAACACGAATGGGTTCGCATTGAAGGTGATGTAGTTTTCATTGGCATTACTGATTATGCCCAAAATCAATTGGGTGATATTGTATTCATTGATATTCCTACCTTAGATGAAACATTGGAAGCCGGTGAAGTATTTGGTACCATTGAAGTTGTTAAAACGGTATCCGACCTTTTTCTTCCCATTTCCGGAACAGTAATTGAGGTAAACGAAACTTTAGAAGAACAACCCGAATTAGTAAATGAGGATCCTTATGGAGAAGGATGGATAATTAAGGTAAAACCGGATGACGATGCCATTTTTGATGCATTATTGTCTGCAGAAGAATATAAAGAAATCATTAATTTGTAAGACGAATAAAGAATGAAACCTATTGTCAGCATCATTATGGGAAGTACCTCAGATCTTCCCATAATGGAAAAAGCAGCCAACTTTCTTAATGAATTAAAAGTTCCTTTTGAAATGAATGCACTCTCTGCTCATCGCACACCTGAAGCTGTAGAAAAATTTGCAACCGGTGCAAAGGAAAGAGGAATACAAGTAATCATTGCTGCTGCAGGAATGGCCGCCCATCTTCCGGGTGTCATTGCAGCATCAACAACTCTTCCTGTCATTGGGGTTCCCATCAAATCTACACTGGAGGGAATGGATGCTCTCTTGGCTATTGTACAAATGCCTCCCGGAATACCGGTAGCTACAGTTGGAATTAATGCAGCTCAAAATGCAGCTATATTAGCTGTGCAAATGATAGCTCTTAAAGATGTTGATTTAGCTCAACGTCTAAAAGAATATAAAATGAATTTGAAAGATAAAATTACTAAAGCCAACGAACAACTTAAAACTGTAAGCTACGAATACAAATGTAATTAATATGGACTTATTCAACTACTCCCGCCGATCTGCAAACATAGTTTATATTGGGGGAAAACCTTTAGGAGGTAAATATCCTATTCGGCTTCAATCGATGACCAATACCTTAACACAAGACACACAAGCTTGTGTTGAGCAAGCAAAAAAAATAGCAGACGTCGGAGGGGAGTATGTTCGTTTAACTACACAGGGTATTAAAGAAGCAAAAAACCTAATGAACATCAATAGGGAATTAAGGAGTCAAAACTATATGATTCCTCTAATTGCAGATGTTCATTTTAACCCAAAAGTGGCAGAGATGGCTGCTCACTTTGCAGAAAAAGTACGGATAAATCCCGGGAACTATGTAGATTCAGCCAGAACATTCAAACACTTAGAATATACAGACGAAGAGTATAATCAGGAGATTGAAAAAATAAAAGAACGTTTCATACCCTTCTTAACCATCTGTAAAAAGAATCATACAGCCATTCGCATTGGAGTAAACCACGGTTCTTTATCGGATCGAATCATGTCTCGTTATGGTGATACTCCTGCCGGAATCGTTGAATCTTGTATGGAGTTTCTTCGCATTTGTGTAGAACAAGACTTTGACCAAGTAGTAATTTCCATTAAGGCTTCTAATACTGTAGTTATGGTTCAATCTGTCCGATTACTGGTTGACACTCTTAACCAAGAGAATATGCATTTTCCCATTCACTTAGGGGTTACCGAAGCCGGAGATGGAGAAGATGGACGAATAAAATCAGCATTAGGTATTGGTGCTCTGTTAGCTGATGGAATAGGAGATACTTTGCGAGTTTCTCTAAGTGAAGAACCTGAAATGGAAATTCCCGTAGGAAGAAAACTGGTGGATTATATAACTCAACGAGAACAGCATCCTTATATCCCGGGTATAATTGATCCTCAGTTCAATTATTTAGCACCTTCCAGACGAAACACGCATTCCATTCGGAATATTGGAGGAAATCAACTCCCTATTGTAATAGCTGAACGGATAGATAAAAAGAATGATCTCTTTAACCCTCAATTAAAACCGGATTACATCTATGTAGGCCAAGAACTCCCTTCGAAATTAGAACAAGAGATGGAATACATCATAGATGGTAACCAATGGAAAGGAGAAGAACAAACTTGGCCGGCTTTTAATTTTAACCAGTTAGATTTACTGCAAAACTGTAAATGTGAATTAAAATTTTTCTTCCTCACCTATATGGGATTGAATGATGATGTTATTCAGTGTCTTAAAAATCACCCGGAGGTAGTCCTTATTTCTCAAAGTAATCATCCCAACCGACTAGGAGAACACAGAGCATTAATCCATCAATTACAGGTAGAAGGACTTACTCATCCCGTAGTTTTCTTTCAACATTATAATGAGAATAATGAAGAAGATCTACAAATTAAAGCAGCAGCAGATATGGGGCCTTTGATTTTTGATGGCTACTGTGATGGGATATTTCTGTTCAACCAAGGCAATTTAGACTCCATAGTCATAGATCAAATCGCATTTGGAATTCTACAAGCAGGACGGCTTCGCATGAGCCGAATAGAGTACATTTCCTGCCCTGGGTGTGGGCGAACCCTATTTGACCTTGAAACAACCATTAAAGAAGTAAAGAATGCTACTAAGCATCTAAAAGGATTAAAAATAGGAATCATGGGGTGTATTGTGAATGGTCCGGGAGAAATGGCCGATGCAGATTATGGATATGTTGGAGCCGGTAAAGGTAAAATCAGTTTATACAAAGGCAAAACCTGTGTAGAAAAAAACATTCCACAAAATGAAGCAGTAACTAAATTAATTGAACTCATCAAATCTAATGGCGATTATCATCCTATTAAAGATGAATAAA
>CAYSSU010000064.1:0-11275 GCA_964433895.1 uncultured Prevotella sp. | reverse complement strand
AAAGGTAAACATACTTTTACGGAATCAAAAGGCTGCATCGCGGATACGCTTACTTACGGTGCTGACGAAGGTACAGCCCCTTTCACCATAAGGAATTATATATCAAAGTTTTACCGTGAAGGAAAAAATATAAATACTTATTTTCTTGCACGCAGAAGAAAAATGACGTTTGAAAAAAGCTAAAAATATCGTTTGAAAAAACTTGATATACCGAATTTTGTTTTATCTTTGCCGACATAAAAATATTTCTGGTAACAAATTTGCTCATTATACAGGAAAAAGCCTTACCAGTTTCAAACAAGATTTTGAAATGACATTCCGCCATCACTATTACTGAACAAAACAATATAAACAATGAAAAATAAAATACAACAAATTCTCATGTTGGTCACATGCATAATAGTGATAATGACAACTTCCATTATGCGGGACGGCAAAATAGCAGGATTTAAACTGAATGAAAAGGCTGTCGGCAAAAGCAAGACTGCCGTGACGGTATCACCTATGAGAAAATTAGCCGATGGGTCCGTAATCATCAACACCACAAATCTGGGTAAAGACATTTACGGTTATGGCGGACGTGTGCCGCTGGAAATAACATTGAAAAATGGAATAGTGACAAACGTAAAGGCTCTGAAAAACTCTGAGACTTCCGATTTTTTCAGCGAAGCCAGTCAACTGCTAAGCAAATGGAACGGCAAGACACCGGAAGAGGCACTGAAGATGAAAACAGACGGAATCAGCGGAGCCACTTTTTCTTCACGTGCCATAATAGGCAATATGAAAGTTGCAATGCAGTATGCTGACAAGAATGCCGAAGAACAGTCCTTTTCTGGCAACATAGACTTATCTGCCAAATCTGTCGCCGGTCTGGCAGTTGTTTTAATGGCTGCCATAATACCACTGTTCTGGAAGAATAGGAAATATCGCATGCTACAGCTCATTCTCAATGTTGTTGTTCTGGGATTATGGTGCGGCACTTTTCTTTCATGGTCACTGCTGGTAAACTATATGTCAAACGGCATTAACATCCTGGCATCACCTGTTGCCGTCGTCATGCTCATTACGGCAATAATATACCCACTGGCAGGAAAGAAAAATTACTATTGTACCAATGTATGCCCGTTCGGTTCACTTCAAGAATTGGCAGGCAGAACAAAAAAGAAAAAATGGAAGATGACTCATAAAACCATAAAGACACTGACACTGCTGCGCCAGATACTATGGATAATACTTGTGGCATTAATGCTTACAGGCATCTGGATTAAATGGATGGACTATGAACTGTTTACCGCATTCATATTCCAGTCGGCATCAGTTGCAGTAACAGTGCTTGCGGCAATGTTCATTATACTGTCTGCTTTCGTGCCACGACCGTATTGCCGGTTTGTATGTCCTACGGGTACATTATTCAAATTGTCACAAAACCAAAAATGAAAACAAGAAGGAAATGGGAAAGGAAACAATAGACAATAACAACATCAGCTATAACAGCTTTGGCGAAAAAACATCAAGTAAATAAATGAAAAGCCAAGAAACTTAATAGGTCATAAAAATATCACGTTTCCCCAAAAATCAGAAACGTGATATTTATTCCTTAATATTAGCGTCTATAGAACAATCTCAAAAGCCCCATATTGCGACCGAACTTACGCCATACAAGTTTCTGCCCCTTTGAATACGTATGGAATAGAGAGTCAACCCATTTATTAAGTTCCTTTTCCGGAGTTATAATACATGTAGTTGTTCCATCATTATTGGTATCAAACACAAACTCCTTCACATTTGCAACAATAGCACCCTTTGCACTAAGTATTGATGTTATTTCATCTATGGCTGTTCCACAACAACCGGCATCTGTTATGAATGGCACTACTATTTTCCCACTAAAGTCATTGTCTGAAAGAAATGTCAATACAGGTGAAGCAATTTTGCCCCACCATACCGGTGTTCCTATAACAATGCGCTCATAACTGCTTAAATCACACTTTAATGAATTTATTGGACGTTTGAAATCTTTTTCCACCTCATCATGGGCACTACACACTATACGCTGATAATTGCCTTCATAAGGTTGGTCAGGTTCTATTGCCTCTATATCGGCATTCAATGTTTGAGCCACTTTCTTTGCAATAATCTCTGTATTGCCACTTTGCGAATAAAATACGACTAATGTTTTCATCTTTTTCCTGTTTACCTTGTTTTCTTTCTGCAAACATGCTGGGAGGTAAGACCATCAGCTAATTTTTAATAACTAATTACTCAAATTAAAGTGCGACAAAAGTAGGCATAAAGTATCATTATCAACTTACCACTTTTGCACAAAAAATCACACTATTTTCCTTAAATATCTTTTGAATGCGAAATATAACACAAAAAACGAAAGATTCTTTTTAATTTATTAATTTTTATCCACATTTAAAGGGATATTATCAGTTGAAAACAAGTGAATCGCCCGACAAGCTCTAAGAGCTTGCCGGATAACACTAAATTAAGATTTCCAATGTCCGTGAATATTGCAATATTCACGAGCTGTAACATTTTCTGCGTCTGTCATAAAAACAGCAATAGGTCTATCTCCGGGATGAAGATATTTGCGCATTACCCTATCTTCTGTAATCAGTTCTATCCATTCTATGTAATGCGCCGACAACATTGGATGTTCCACACTACCAACAGTAACACGATAGCCACCATCGGTTTTTTCAATAACAGGCACATGCTTTTCCAAAGCCGCATCCCTAAGATTCTCTGTCAATAGTTCCATAGGCTGCCCACAGCAGGAAAGCACTCCATCTGCCGGATGCATCACTTCTACGATGTTTCCGCAAATGGCACAACGATAAATTTGTTTTTGTTTTGTCATAATGGTATTATTCTATTTAGATATTACGTAGCAAATATAGATTTATATTTTTTATAATGCAAGATTATTGATATTTTTTAATAAAAAATATACTTTCAATTTCTAATGGAAGTAAACTACCCATGTGCGAATCTATAACTCACAGTTATAAAGATTGGTTTTAATTCTCTGAATTTGCTGCCACAAGGCATGGTAAACTTCAAACGTGCCGGAACCAAGCCTTACGTGTTGGCACTCATACTGGATGCGTGTCTCATCGTGGGAGGATATGCCATAGCAAAATACCAGGTTCCGGTTATCCTGTAACAGAGTTTAACTGATGCGCAACCTACGTGCTGCCTCAACCATGTTGACAAGGGACTGGCGGGTTTCTTCCCATCCCCTTGTCTTCAGACCACAGTCGGGATTTACCCACAGACGCTCTGCCGGAATAAGTAAGGAGGCTTTCTTCATGAGGTTTACCATTTCTTCCACACTCGGAACACGCGCTGAATGAATGTCATACACACCCGGACCGATTTCATTGGGATATTTGAAATCACGGAATACGTCAAGTAGTTCCATCTGGGAACGAGAACACTCTATTGTTATCACGTCTGCATCCATTCTGGCTATTGAATCTATAATGTCATTGAATTCCGAATAGCACATATGGGTGTGAACCTGAGTGGTATCACGCACTCCTGATGACGTAAGCCTGAAACAGTCGACTGCCCACTTAAGATAATCAGCCCACTCACCGTGAAGAAGCGGCAGTCCCTCGCGTATTGCAGGTTCGTCTATCTGTATTACCTTAATGCCGGCTTTTTCCAAATCATTCACTTCGTCTCTTATTGACAAAGCTATCTGACAGCAAGTATCGGCAAGCGGTTGGTCATTACGCACAAACGACCATTCTAGAATTGTAACAGGTCCGGTGAGCATGCCCTTAACAGGAAGCGCAGTAAGGCTCTGTGCATATTCTGCCCATTTTACGGTCATAGGTTCAGGACGTGAGACATCACCATATATAATAGGTGGCTTTACACAACGACTGCCATAGCTCTGCACCCATCCCTTACGGGTAAAGGTGAATCCATTAAGCTGTTCTCCAAAATACTCTACCATGTCATTGCGTTCAAATTCTCCATGCACAAGCACATCCAGACCTATCTGCTGCTGCCATTCTATACACCGCCGAGTCTCATCTTTGAGCAGACTTATATATTCTTTCCGACTTATCTTGCCTTGTCTGAATGAGGCACGCCATGAACGGACATCACGTGTCTGAGGAAAAGAACCTATAGTGGTAGTGGGATAAAGTGGAAGGTTCAGAATTTCACGCTGCTGATTTATACGATATGCATAACTGTGACTGCGCTCATAATCTGAAGGTTTGATGGAAGCCACACGAGCCTTGACAACTGCATTATGAATATCCTCACTATGACGCTTGCTCTCCATTATCTGCTGATTTGCCACAAATGCCTTCAATGTATCTTCATCCTGCATGCCCTGCGAAATACGCTTAAGCAAACAAAGTTCACCGACTTTCTGGTGTGCAAAAGCCATATATTGCTTTAGGCTCTGAGGCAACGTTTTCTCATCTGTTTCCTGATTCAAGTCATAAGGTACGTGAAGAAGCGAACAACTAGTACTGATAATAACGTGGTCATATCCTTTGTCACATATAGCACGATGGGCCATAGCATGAGACTGCTCAAGATTATTCTTCCATATATTGCGACCGTCTATAAGTCCTAGCGACACTGTCTTGTCTTTAGGAAAAGGGGCTAGTATTGCCTGCGACTGTTCTTTGGTAAAATCAATGTGCACAGCCTCAACAGGCAAACTGAAAGCCAGTTGCGCATTATCACCAAGAGTTCCGAAATAACTTGTAAGTATGATTTTCAGATTACTGTGGGCTGACAGATAACTGTAAGCCTCAGCGTAAGCCTGCTTTACCTCCGGAGAAATGTCTGTTACAAGACACGGTTCGTCCAGTTGAACCCAATTTGCCCCCTGAAGTTCCAGAGAATGCAGAATACCGGCATATACAGGCAGCAGACGCTGAAGAAGACTTATACAGCCGGCATTGCCTGACTTCATTTTGCCCAAAAGCAGATAACTCACCGGTCCAACCAACACCGGTTTGGTAATAATGCCTAACAGACGTGCTTCATTGAATTCGTCTACTGCTTTGGTATCAAACACAGAGAACTGTTGGTCTTCGGTAAATTCCGGAACAATATAATGATAGTTGGTGTCCATCCATTTAGTCATCTCCATAGCTATAACGTCCTTGCCGTCATGCTGATAGCCATGAGCCATGGCAAAATAAAGTTGAAGTCTGTCATCTTTGAGAAAATCATATCTTTGTGGTATGGCTCCGACCATCAATGTGAGGTCGAGCATATTATCATAAAAGGAAAAATCATTGCTCGGAATGAGGTCTATGCCAGACTGTTGCAAAAAAGTCCATGTTTCCTTTCTGAGCTGTCTGCCCACCGAAAGTAGTTCTTCACGCTGAATATTACCAGCCCAATAAGCCTCCAGAGCTTTCTTAAGTTCCCTATCTTTACCTATACGCGGATATCCGAGAATATTGGTTAAAAGTGCATTTTTATTATTTTTCATCTCTAGTTTTATTTAAATTCCGACAGCAAAGGTAAACGGAAGAAACTTAACCGACAAATATTTTGCTGAATTCGGAAAAACTTACTATATTTGCGGCATAGTAAGCAATTTTGTAGAATATTATTCTACAAATATAAAGAAAAATAAAATGGATGACAAAGTAAATCTTGATGATACTGACATCAGAATTCTGAAAATTCTGCAACAGAACTGTCAGCTCACCGTAAAGGAACTGGCAGCCAGAATAAATCTGTCTACCACCCCTACTTTTGAAAGACAAAAACGCCTGGAAAGAGATGGATATATCAAAAAATATGTGGCTGTGACAGATCATCACAAACTGGGCAACAACATCATCGTGCTATGCAACATAAGACTAAAACAGCACACACACGACCTTATTCAAGAATTTATGGACACGGTGCAGAACATAGAACAGATAACAGAATGTTACAACACCACAGGCGACTATGATTTTCAGATAAAAGTTTTCGCACGTGACATGAAAGACTATCAGGACTTCATGCTCAATACACTGGGAAACATTAACTGCATAGGCAGTCTGCACAGTATAATAGTAATAGGTGAAATAAAAAATTCACACTGCATTCCCGTACCACGGAAAAGAGATTAGGCAAGAACCTGAATTTCATCTATTATTTTCTCTGCTCCACTTTCTTCCAGTTCCTGTCTGCTGCCATTGCCATAGGTGACTCCGCACGTATGGCAACCGGCATTTCTGCCCATCAGAATATCAAAACTCATGTCACCGACAACAAGAGTGTGCTCTGGCGACTCGTGCAGTCTGTCGAGAATGGTGAGCACCGGTTCCGGATTAGGTTTTGCCTTAACCACATCATCTGCTCCGACAACCATTTCTATATAATTCTGCAACCTATGCTTTTCACAGAATTCACGCAGAGAAGCATTTGAACGCGAAGAGGCTATTGCCATTCTTATATTACGTGAAGCCAGACTCTCTATGAGTTCTGTTACTCCGGGGAAAAGTTGCGGATAAAAAGTACGTTTATTTTCTTCAAAGAGCCTACGATAAGTGTCCACACATTCATCAGCTTGTTTTTCACTTAAGGAAGGCAATAAAACAAGAAAACCGTCACGCAAAGGAAGTCCGATTGTAGCTGCACATTTTTTCTCGCTTATCATTGGCAATCCCAGACTGGCTAGTGTCATCTGAATTGTTTTCACTATATTGCGTCTTGTGTCACAGAGCGTACCGTCAAAATCAAAAATTACAAGTTTTATACCTTTATCCATAACTATTACTTTTATTTGTCAGCAAAGATAATGAAAAAACATGGCACATGCAAATTTCAATTGAAAGACTTAAATAATAACACGTCCGGACAAATTAAAATAAATATAAAAAAAAACAAACATTATATTGCATTTATTCAACTAAAGTATTATATTTGCCAACAAATCAATTAAAACCAAACACTATGAAAATAAAAAAAATATTAATCATTACAATTTTGGGCACAATAACAATAAATGCCAATGCACAATACACACAGACTGAGCGTGTAATAAATCAAGTATCAAGCGGTCTGAGTTCCGGACTAGACGCTATACTCACTTCTCAAGAGCGCAAGAAACAAATGGAAATCTACGAAAGAGAAAAAGCACAGTATAAACCATCTTTCGAAGAGGCTTATGAAGAAGGAAAAACGTATGAAGAAGACAAAAACTACGAAGAGGCTTTGAATGCCTATGAAAAAGCCGCTACCTTTAACAGTAAATACAACTATACAGATGAAAAACCTCTTTCAAAGAAAATTACCACACTCTATAAACTTGCCGGAAGAACTGAAGACGGTGCAAGCGTGATGAACAATGATAAAGTGACACTGGCGGATTATTCAAAATACAACGTAAACATTCAGGATCCAATATACAGCAACAAGAAAGCATCTTCTACAAGAATTGTGCGCATTGCCTGTTCAAATACCGAAACAAGAATAGAACTTGAATATGAAGCTCCCATTCTAAATGCAGGCTGCAACATAAAGGGAAAAGCATACATAAAACCAGACAAAGGGTCTAAAGTGGAATTGATAAAAGTAGAAAACATCACTATATTCCCTAAAAATACAAATATCCCATTCCCATATCAGGTGTTACGTTTCGCCCTAGTTTTCCCTGCTATTCCCGAAAATGCCAAAACAATAGACCTTATATAACCATCCAGCACATGGAAGTTCAAAGACATAAAAATAAGATGAGACTCAATTGTCGCTTATTATAAATAAGGTGACACAACATATACCAAAACATAAGTTGTTCCAAGTGGAAAACTTATGTTTTTTGTTTTTGGCATTAAAAAAATTGCACACATAAAAACTGTGTGCGCATTTTAGTGCTTTTTATATTTAAATTACTATAAAATCAGCCATTTTCTTTTTATTTCTAACAGTTATACTGTAGTTTTGTTAAGCGAATAATAAGAATAAAAAGAATATATGTGCAATAATTCCAGCAAAGAAAAAGCCGCATATTATTATACAAAAGGTAATAATATGCGGAAAAAAGGGAAATGGACAGAAGCTATAAATTATTATATTTCTGCCATAGAGCTTAATCCGGACAGTCCTGCCGTTCAGGCTAAAGAAATGCTGGACAATATATTGAACTATTATAATAAGGATATTTATAATCCTTGAAACTAATACATACAGAATATGAATAAAATAAAAGGTGCCATTGTTGTTGATACCGACAGATGCAAAGGCTGCACACTATGCGCTGATGCCTGCCCTAAAAATGTAATAACACTGGCAAAGAAAGTAAACAAGCACGGCTATCCATACGTACAGCCAACAAAAATAGATGAATGTATAGGTTGTTCATCATGCGCAATAGTATGTCCTGACGGATGTATAACTGTTTACAGAAAACGAATAGAGGCATAAAAGCTATTATTATGGAACAAGAAGTAACATTGATGAAAGGTAACGAGGCAATAGCCCGTGCCGCAATTCGCTGTGGTGTAGACGGTTTCTTCGGATATCCGATAACTCCACAGAGTGAGATTATAGAAACTCTAAGCCTTGACAAGCCATGGGAAACTACAGGTATGGTGGTTCTCCAGGCTGAAAGTGAAGTGGCATCAATAAATATGGTATATGGAGCTGCCGGAGCAGGCAAGAGAGCTTTCACGTCATCATCAAGCCCAGGCGTGGCTCTGATGCAGGAGGGCATTTCATACATGGCAGGAGCAGAAATTCCCGGAGTTGTGGTAAACGTGCAACGTGGTGGTCCGGGACTTGGAACCATACAGCCGTCTCAGAGTGACTATTTTCAGGCTACACGCGGGGGTGGTAACGGTGACTATAACGTTATCGTGCTGGCACCTAACTCTGTGCAAGAAATGGCTGACTTCGTGGATTTGGCATTCACCTTGGCTTTCAGATACAGAAATCCGGCTATGATACTGAGCGACGGAGTAATAGGACAAATGATGGAGAAAGTGGTTTTGCCTCCTTTCAAGCCACGCAGAACAGAAGAGGAAATACGAAAGGAATGTCCTTGGGCTACTATTGGTCGCACAAAGAACAACTGTCCTAACATCATTACCTCTCTGGAACTGAAACCAGAAGTAATGGAAGCCAAAAATATCAGACTGCAACAGAAATATCAGACCATCAGGGACACAGAAGTGAGATATGAAAAGATTCTATGTGATGACGCAGACTTTGTTATCGTAGCATTCGGAAGTGCAGCAAGAATAGCACAGAAAGCAATAGAAATAGCCCGTGAAGAAGGTATCAAAGCCGGATTGTTCCGCCCTATTACCCTCTGGCCTTTTCCTACAAAAGAACTAAAAGAAGCTGCAAAGACAACAAAGGGTATGTTAGTGGTTGAAATCAATGCCGGACAAATGGTAGAAGATGTACGGTTGGCTGTAAACGGAGAAGTGCCAGTAGAATACTATGGTCGTCTGGGCGGTATTGTACCAGAACCTAACGAGATAGTAGAAGCACTGAAGAATAAACTTAAATAACTATGGATACAAATGAAATAATATCACCGGAAAATCTTGTATACAAAAAACCGTCATTGATGAATGACGTTCCAATGCACTATTGTCCAGGTTGCTCACATGGCGTCGTACATAAACTCGTTGCCGAAGTTATAGAAGAAATGGGCATGGAAGACAAATCCGTGGGTGTATGCCCGGTAGGATGTGCCGTATTCGCCTATCGCTATCTTGATATTGACTGGCAGGAAGCTGCCCACGGACGCGCTCCTGCCGTTGCCACAGGAATAAAGAGAATGTGGCCTGACAGACTTGTATTCACTTATCAGGGTGACGGTGACCTGGCATGTATAGGTGCATGCGAAACTATACACGCACTGAACCGCGGAGAAAATATAGCAATAATATTCATCAACAATGCCATATACGGTATGACCGGAGGGCAGATGGCTCCAACAACACTGCTTGGACAGAAGACAAGTACATGTCCTTACGGCAGGGTACCGGAACTACACGGATATCCATTGAAAGTCACCGAGATTGCAGCCACACTACAGGGTACAGCCTACGTAACCCGTCAGAGTGTAGAAACGGTGGCAGCCATAAGAGACGCTAAGAAGGCTATACGCAAGGCTTTTGAAACTTCAATGGAAGGTAAAGGCTCCAGTTTGGTGGAAATAGTGTCCACATGCAGTAGCGGATGGAAGATGACACCACAAAAGGCAAATAAATGGATGGAAGAAAAGATGTTTGACTTCTACCCTAAAGGTGACTTAAAAGACATAACAAAAGAAAAATGAAAAAAGAAATAATAATATCAGGATTCGGAGGACAGGGAGTACTCTCCATGGGCAAAATTCTGGCTTATTCCGGACTAATGGAAAATAAAGAAGTTTCATGGATGCCGGCATACGGACCAGAACAACGTGGCGGTACGGCTAATGTCACAGTAATAGTAAGCGATGAAAAAATATCATCTCCTATTCTGAGCAGTTTTGATATAGCCATCGTTCTTAACCAGCCTTCACTGGATAAATTTATGCCAAAAATCAAAAAAGGCGGAATTCTAATTTATGACAGCTATGGAATAATGAATATGCCTGAACGAGATGATATTGACATATATTGCATTGATGCCATGGACAAGGCTGCTGAAATGAAAAATTCAAAAATATTCAATATGATTGTACTTGGAGGATTATTGAAAGTGTGTCCGGTAATAAGTGACAATGGCGTGGAAAAAGCTTTATACAAGACTCTTCCAGAACGCCATCATAACCTGATACCTCTTAATATGCAAGCTTTAAAGGAAGGCATGAAAATCATAAAGAATACCAAAGAATAATTTCATGGATAAATTACCACAGAATGATATACCCATGTTGGTAAGCGCAATTAATTTTCTATTGCGTGATGAAGAGTTTGATACTCTTGATGAAATTTGCTATCATTTTAATGTAGACCGAATACAATTAGAGGAAAGCATGAAGAAAGCAGGATTCAAATATACACCAGAACTTAAAAAGTTCTGGTGATATACTTTGATAGTAAGAAAAAAGATGTTAAAAAGCTAGTATTTTCTAACTTCGCATTATTGTTTCTCCACTTTTTTACTTACCTTTGCATCCGCTTTCAGAAAGCAAGACTTAACATGGGTAAGTCTCATACGACTAGCTCCTTTGAAATCCCCCAGGACGGGAACGTAGCAAGGGTACAGAGTTGTAGCAGTGCGATATGAATCGCTTACCCACCCGCCTCTTTAGCTCAGTTGGCCAGAGCACGTGATTTGTAATCTC
>CAYSSU010000063.1:0-11537 GCA_964433895.1 uncultured Prevotella sp. | reverse complement strand
GTAATATTACCACTAGGTGTAACATGTGGTATTAAACCTGTTTCTTTTATTTTATCAATATCCCTACCCGATTTAGAACCACATATCTTATGTATATTCTTATTTTCTTCACCTAAAAATGAAAGCGTAAAACTTTCATTTTTTTCTATAAACTCGTAAGTATATCGCTCAGGACGGACAAAAATAAAAACTACAGGTTTATTCCATAAATAACCTACTCCACCCCAATTTGCTGTCATTGTATTAAAAGATTTTTTTGTACCCGAAGTAATTAGCATATACTCTTTACTAATAATTTCAAAAAAATTCTCTTTCAAATTAGATACTATATTTTTTTTAAATGAACTCATAACAATCAATTTTTTTTAATATGAAACCTCTACTTGGATACCTTCCTTTTGTAATAAATCAGCTATTCTATCTAATTCCTCGGGAGTGGCTTTTACTAAATCCTTATCCGGTGTATCTCTTTCAATAGTATACACCATTACTTTTTCAGGATTGATGTCTTTAATAACTTCAATCCAAGGTAGGACATACTTATCTGTAGTATTATCTACATTTTTACCCTTATAGGATCCCTTTAAGAACATAGTTTGGATAATACAATCTTTACCGAATTTCTTCAATTTTTTTATGGTTTCTTGTAAAGAATAACTTCTTAAAGGACGATTCACCATTTTAATATAATCTTCATTAACCGTATCTAATTTCAATATGTTTTGATCCACTTTTTTTAGAGCCTCAAAAACATCCAATTTAGAAATACGAGTAGCATTACTCAAAACACAAATTTGAGCCTTAGGAAAAAATTTATCCCTCAATTCTATGGTATCTGTAATAATATCACTGAAATCAGGATGAAGTGTAGGTTCACCATTTCCTGCAAAAGTAAAAACATCAGGAGCCTTATCTTCCTCCTTCATTAAGGATAGTTGCTTTTCTAATGCTTTTTTTACATTAAAACGAGTCGGTAAAGAATCTCCTGTTTTATAGTCCTTATTATATCCACATTCACAATAGATACAATCAAAATTACATATTTTTCCGTTACCAGGAAGGAGATTAACACCTAAAGAAGTTCCTAATCTTCTGGAATGAACAGGTCCGAAAATAGGTGAATTAAATCGTATAGTCATATTTAATATTCTAATCTATATCCTAAAAAAAGCTATACAAAGATAGTGTTTTTATACACAAACAATAAATTCTTTTCTATTTTCAGATAAAACAAAACAATGCTACTTCTAAAATTTAACGCGGAAAAGAAACTGTAAATCCATTTTATTCCTGTCTTCTATCTTTTCAAGCCCCGAACCAATAAATTTTCTATCACAAAAGTGAGTATCACTCCATTTAGCCATAAACATAAGATGATTAGTTATCTCGGTACGCACAACACAACTTAAACGATATCCTTTTCCACTAAAAGAAGGCATCGCATAATGATATAAAACATCTTTTTCATAAACACACACTCTTGAATCGTAATCTGCAGTATTGAAAAATGTACCCTGACAACTAATATGAAAAGCATTTATAGTTACATTACCAGATTGAGTAAAATGATAACCTTGGCTTTTAGATTGACCAGACTGATAAAAGTAGATGTAATCCGCGACTGTTTTTAATGAAATATAAGGAAAATAAAAAGTGAAGACAGCTCGTAATTTGTGTCGATTAATAGGAAGTGTTATGCCACCTTGAGTCTGTTTAATATCTCTTTCTTTATATTTATAAGCATACTGAAAAGAAGAATCCATTCTTTTACTTTTTCTTTCAACCTTAATATTTCCATTAAATCCTTTAGAAGGCTTACTTATCCTGTATTTCCACCAAGGTGAAGAATAAAAATCCACAGATATATAAAGAGAATAATTCGAAGTAGGAAAATATTGACAAATAAAAGCCCAACCATTTTCATTCTGTACCCTACTATTCATACTATAAGCATTCGATAATAAACCCCAATAAGTATAGGAATAATACCGATAAAGAAGTAAAAAATCTAAATTTGGTTTAGCATGATATTTTAAATAATTTAAAGTAGCTATCCCTTTTTTACTCTGTGCAATTTCTCCCTTGATTCCAAATTGTCTCCAAAAATAACGGTAATAAAAACCGATGTTATAAAAACTCTTACCTCTAGGATAGTAAAGATTATATTTTTTAAGTTTAGGATAATAAGGATAATTATAAAGAAGATATATTCCTGTTAAACCCAATAATAAATCACGATGAGAAAAATTAAAATTTAATCCGACAAGTTGTTGTTTTATTTTATTTTTATTCAAAAAATCATCTTTAGTTCTATGTAGACCATTTTTATAAATGGTTTCAATATGATTATCAACTTTATGACCATCTAACTTACGTAAAGAATAAAAAAACGAAGTATTCAATTGCTTACTCCATCCCAAAGTGGCTGCAACTCCACTGAGGTAATTATACTCATCGTTAGAACTATGTTTCATCAAAGAATTAGATGAAGAAAAATAAAGTGATGAACGTAAAGAATGCTTCATAAAACCAGGAAATCCCACAATTAATCCTTCTCCAAAATTCAACTTATAGTTTCCAATAATCATTCGCTTAAGTAATCCCCAATTATTAAGTATAAAATAGAAAGAAAAATAATCGTATCCTTTTCGGTTACCTAAAGCAAAAAATGGTTCACCGCTATCTTTTTCAAGGTTTATTCCCCACTCTATCCTATGATTAGCTTGCATTGAATATCTTATATTGGAGTACCAAGAAGGACCTAAGAACTTTTTTTGATAACCTTCTCTTTTATAAAGAGGATAATCAAAACGAGTACAAAATTCGTGTTTAGCTTTACTCAATATTTGTTTAATAGAAATATTTTCCTTTTCATTTATATTATCAACAGTTACAAATTGAATTAAATAATCTAAGGTAAATTTATCAAATCCATCAATTAATTGTAATTCATAAACCGTTTTTAAAGGATGTTCATAAACATAAGCCAAAATATTTTCTATCTGCTTAGCATTTAAAAAAGGCAAACATTCAAGTTCTTCACGAGTTATCGTATTTATATTAAAAGGCTGTGAATAACGTCTTTTAAGTTCATCCATTATCTCCCAATCATCTTCATTAAGAGTTTGTTCTTCAAAATCAAAATCATCAAAAAATAAAGAATAATGAGGAATTGTATCTTCTTGTGCGTCTAATAAAGAATAAAATAAAAATAAATCGATAAATAAAGAAGTGATTTTCTTAAACTTAAAATACATTTTATGAATATGTAAATAAAATGAATATAAAATAGTATTAATCTATCAAAGAAAGATTTAAAAGAGAATTATAGAGTTCTAAGACAACTAATAAATATAAGCTAAGTAAGTTTACAAAATAAATCCCAAATAACAATACCCGAAGCAACAGATACATTTAATGAATGCTTTGTTCCATATTGAGGAATTTCAATACAACCATCAGACTGATCAATGACTTTCTGCTGAACTCCCTCTACTTCATTTCCCACAACAATAGCGTATTTTTTATTTTTATCTAAATTCAATTTATTAAGCATAATACTTCCCTCTGCCTGTTCTACAGAAAAAATACTATAACCTTGCTTTTTAAGTTCATCTACTGCAATTATAGCATCTTGTTTATATTGCCAGGAAACAGAAAATTCTGCACCTAAAGCTGTTTTATGTATTTCTGGTTGTGGAGGAGTTGCTGTTATTCCACATAAAAAAAGAGATTCAATACGGAAAGCATCTGCCGTACGAAAAACAGCCCCTACATTGTGTAAACTTCTAATATTATCTAACACAACTACTAAAGGGATTTTTTTTATATTTACATATTCATCAACCTCTAATCTATTCAGTTCTGCTATATTTAGCTTACGCATAATAAATTATTTTAAAAGACAATTACAAAGTTAATTTATTAATATGAACAACTTGTTAATAAGTATATGTTTAATTGTAAATTCAATGTCAATTCTAATTCATAACTATGAATAGGAAAATTAATTGATTACAACATATAGAAAGATTAAATCAAAAATACAAATTAGTTATAATTTATATTTTTATCTATTTTAAACAGATTATCATAAGCTTTTTACCCCAATTAAAAAATAAAGTTTTTAACTTTGTAAGTTATCAACAATATGTTAATAAAGCTATAAATATAGCTAAAAATCAATATTTAAGCTATATTTATATTATGAATAGTATATTCATAAGTGAGCGTTTATGTTTAATAACTTAATATACAAATTAAAAGTATTTTTGTTACAAACACTATTAACAGACTATTATCATCAATATATTTTTTAAAAATTTAAAGAGTAAATAATAATTATGAATAATCTCGTAAAACAAATAAAAGAGCTGAAAGAGAAAAAGAATGCAATTATATTAGCGCATTTTTATCAGAGAGGAGAAATACAAGATATAGCCGATTTTGTAGGAGACAGTTTAGCTTTAGCTCAATGGGCTGCTAAAACAGAAGCTGATATTATTGTGCTTTGTGGTGTTCATTTCATGGGAGAAACAGCTAAAATACTTTCTCCTGAAAAGAAAGTATTAATACCCGATTTAGAAGCGGGATGTTCTTTAGCGAATAGTTGTCCGGCTGATGAATTTCAAAAGTTTATTGAAAAACATCCTAATCACACTGTAATTTCATATGTTAATACAACTGCAGCAGTTAAAACTTTAACAGATATTGTAGTAACTTCTACAAATGCAAAACAAATAGTTGAAAGTTTACCGGTAGATGAAAAAATAATATTTGGACCGGATAAGAATTTAGGTAATTATATTAATTCTGTTACAGGCAGAAATATGATTCTTTGGAATGGTGCTTGTCATGTGCACGAACAATTTTCTATTGAAAAAATATTAGAGTTAAAAAAACAATATCCCAATGCTGAATTAATAGCTCATCCTGAATGTAAAAGTACAATAATAAATTTAGCTGATTTTGTAGGTTCTACTTCTGCTCTATTAAATTATACTCTAAAAAGTGATAAAAAAGAATTTATTGTAGCTACTGAATCAGGAATATTACATCAAATGATAAAAAAAGTTCCACACAAAAAGTTTATTCCTGCTCCACCTAATGATAGCACTTGTGCTTGTAATGAATGTGAATTCATGCGATTAAATACATTAGAAAAACTATATAATTGTTTGAAAAATGAAACTCCTGAAATAAAAATTAAAGCTGAATTAATAGACAAAGCGGTAAAACCAATTCAAAAAATGCTGGATTTATCTGAAAAATTAGGTTTGTAAACCTTTACTTATTTTTCAACTTAATTACCTATTTTTATACATTTCATTTTTACAGAGCAATTTTCATTATAAGAATGTGAATTAATAGATTAGGTATTTTATCTTTTATATACTTTATTAGAAGAAGTTTTTTTAAAAACTTTTTAAGATTAGTATTTCTTCTTTTAATATATTATCTATACCTTTGTATCTGAAAAATAATAAATGTTGTGGAAAGATTTGAGTAGCTTGCAACCACAGAAAAAAATGCTAAATAACATCTACATACACTTTTCTGTTTATATCAAGATAGACTACTCTTCTTCCCCTTTTATTCTAAATTAATTAATAAAAATGGGATATTTATTTACTTCTGAATCGGTTTCCGAAGGACATCCGGATAAAGTTTCCGATCAAATTTCTGATGCAATCTTAGATGAATTTTTAGCTTATGATCCAAATTCTAAAGTAGCTTGTGAAACGTTGGTTACAACGGGGCAAGTTATTTTAGCTGGTGAAGTGAAATCTAAAGCTTATATTGATCTACAAGAAGTAACTCGTTCTGTAATTCAGCGGATTGGTTATACTAAAGGGGAATATATGTTTGAAAGCAATTCCTGCGGCATTTTATCTGCCATACACGAACAGAGTGCTGATATTAACAGAGGGGTTGAAAAAGAGGATGAAATGAAACAGGGTGCAGGTGATCAGGGTATGGTCTTTGGTTATGCTATCAATGAAAGTAATAATTATATGCCTTTGGCATTAGATCTTTCTCATCGTATATTACGTACTTTAGCTGAAATAAGGAAAGAAGGTAAAGTAATGAAGTATCTGCGTCCTGATGCAAAAAGTCAAGTAACCATTGAATATTCTGATGAGGGCGTTCCTCAAAGAATTCATACTATTGTAATTTCTACTCAGCATGATGAATTCATCCAACCGATGAATGATACAAGGGAGGCTCAAGAAGAGGCTGATAGAGAAATGTTAGCAGTTATACGCAGAGATATAATCGAAATTTTGATTCCGCGTGTCATTGAATCCTTGGATTCAAATGAAAGGATGCTTAAATTATTTAATGGAAATATAATATATCATGTAAATCCTACCGGTAAATTTGTAATTGGTGGTCCTCACGGAGATACCGGATTGACGGGAAGAAAAATCATAGTAGATACCTATGGTGGAAAAGGAGCTCACGGCGGAGGGGCATTTTCCGGAAAAGATCCAAGTAAAGTAGATAGAAGTGGGGCGTATGCTGCCCGGCACATTGCAAAAAATGCAGTTTCAGCCGGTCTATCTGATGAAATGCTGGTACAAATTTCGTATGCCATAGGAGTGGCAGAACCTGTTAGTATTTTTGTTGATACTTTTGGTAAGGCTAAAGTGAATTTAACTGATGGCCAAATTGCTGAAAAATTGAATAAGTTGTTTGACCTAAGACCCAAAGCTATAGAGAAAAGATTAAAATTATTGAATCCCATTTATAGCGAAACTGCTGCTTATGGACATATGGGAAGGACACCTCGTGTGGTGAAGAAACAGTTTCACTCTCGGTATGAAGGCAGTAAGGAGGTAGAAGTTGAATTATTTACCTGGGAGAAATTAGATTATGTAGAAGCCATTAGAAAAGAATTTGGTTTAGCATAGTAAATGTTAGGGTATAAATGAAATAAGGGGAATCTTTCCCTTATTTCATTTTATAAAGTATCGTTGCCATAAAATCCGTATTAGTCATTTAATTTACTAAATTTGTAGGGTTAAATGATAGATAATGAATGACATTAACGCCATATGTGTTTATAGTGCTTCCAGTCCAGAAGTGAATGAATGCTACCTTAAGACAGCAAAAAAATTAGGGATACTTTTTGCCAAACATCAAATTGAATTGATTTATGGTGCCGGAAAAGTAGGTTTAATGGGAGCTATGGCTGATTCAGTTTTAGAAAGAGGTGGAAAAGTAACCGGTATTATTCCAAGTTTTATGATTGAGCAGAATTGGCATCATACCCAGCTGACTCAATTAGTGGAAGTGGAGAGTATGCATGCAAGAAAACAAAAAATGGCAGCATTAAGTGATGGTGTAGTTGCATTACCTGGGGGGTGTGGTACATTGGAAGAGTTATTGGAAATCATTACTTGGAAACAATTGGGTTTATATAATAAACCAATTGTTATAGTTAATACAAATGGATTTTATAATCCATTGATTGAAATGCTTGATAAAGCAATAGATGAAAAATTTATGCATCCTGATCATAAAAAAATGTGGTCGATTGTAGAACACATAGCTCAGGTAATAGATTTATTACAAAAAACTCCGATTTGGAATTCTTCGATAGATAAGTTTGCAACAGTACGAAAATGAATGAATATACCTTATTCAATTTTTTAGATACTTTAGGGTTAGAAGTAATAAGTAGGGATGATTTTTTATCAGAAGGAGTAACTTTGACAAATCCTCCTGATTCCATAAATAGTATTCCTTTCGATGATGCTATTATTAAATACAATCCTCAAAGAGATGATGGCTTTTCACTTATTTTATTATTGCTTTTTTTGTTTACTTCTTTTTTTATTGGAAATTATAAAAAAAGTATATTTCAACGAATAAAATATTTTTTTCAAAATAAAGAAAGGGGTAGTCTATTTTCTGAAGGAGAAAGTTTACATTCAGGTGTAGTTTTTTATTTTTTTGGACAAACTACAATACTTTTAGCTCTTTTCTTTATTAATTTTTTTTATGATTTTCAAGTTGATTTTATTAATCAAACAAATTCAATATATCTATTTGGAATATACACTCTAATTATTGGTTTGTATTTTCTTTTGAAACAAATGATATATCATTTGTTAGGATGGATATTTATTGAATCTAAGCAATATGAAACGTGGATTTTTTCATATAATACAATCGTTTCTTTTTCTGGATTTATACTTTATCCTATTCTATTATTTATAATTTATTTTGATCTTGGTTTATATTACACACTTATTATTGGATTTTTGTTGTTTTTTGTACTTAAGGTTTTATTGTTTTATAAATGGATTAATCTTTTTTTTATAAATATATATGGTCTAGTGCGTTTATTTTTGTACTTTTGTGCACTTGAAATTTTACCTTGTTTGATAATCTATAAAGGATTAATTCAACTTAATAGTCATATTATTTAAAACTTTAGAATCTTGAGTATAAAAAAAGTATTAGTATCGCAGCCCAAACCTTCATCTTCGAAGTCGCCGTACTATACAATAGCTGAAAAGTACGGCATCGATATAGATTTTAGGCCTTTAATTAAAGTAGAAAGTTTATCTACTAAGGAATTTAGACAACAAAAAATTTCTATTTTAGATCATACTGCAGTTATATTTACTTCTCGGCATGCTATAGATCATTTCTTTACTTTATGTGATGAGTTGCGTATAGAAATACCTGATTCAATGAAGTATTTTTGTGTATCAGAGATTGTTGCATTATATATTCAAAAATATGTGCAATATAGAAAACGAAGAATATTTTTCGGAAATACAGGAAAAATAGATGGGTTGATGACTCATATTATAAAGCATAAAAAAGAAAAATTCATAGCGCCATTATCTGATGTTCATTCTCATGATTTAAAGAATATGTTAGGTGAACATCAGATTGAACTTACTGAGGCGGTAATGTATCGTACGGTAAGTACTAATTTTAATGATGCTGAGAAGTTTGATTATGATATGATTATATTTTTTAGTCCTTCAGGAGTGGAATCATTAAAAAAGAATTTCCCAAAATTTAAACAAAATACTATTAAAATAGGAACTTTAGGTAATAGTACTGCTAAAGCAGTAGAAAATGCCGGGTTACGTTTGGATTTCAGGGCTCCTACACCGGAAAATCCATCTATTACAGGTGCATTGGAAAATTTCTTAAAAGAACAGAGAATGATAGATTCTAAGTAAATAGAATAGTAATAAAAGTTTGATTGGTGCTTAGAGATAAATATTCTTATTATATTTAACTAAGCACCAATTTTATTTAAGGTATATGGGAAATTATAGGTTTAGAAAATGGGAGAGGATATCAAAAGAAAAAACCATTAGTAAACTTTTTGAAGGAGGTGCTAAATCTTTTTGTATCTATCCTATACGTATGGTTTATACAGAAACGGATCAAAAAGTTCCACCCGTTTCTGTATTAATAACTGTACCTAAACGAAAAATTAAAAAAGCTGTAGATAGAAATAAAATAAAAAGACAAATTAAAGAGGCTTATCGCACTCAAAAGAATGATTTAATTGAGGTGGTTACAAAAAGAAATAGACAATTGATTATAGGATTTATTTATGTAAGTGATGAATTATATTCATCACAACAAATAAATGAATGTATGAATTCATTATTATTATATATTGTTGAAAAACAACAGTCATGAAAAAAGTGATTTCATTTATTTTTTTATGTCCTATTTATATTTATCGATTAGTAATTTCACCCCTCTTTCCTCCTACTTGTCGATTTACACCAACCTGTTCTCAATATGCAATTGATGCAATAAAGAAAAAAGGTCCACTAAAAGGGTTATATTTAGCTGTGCGTAGAATTTTGCGTTGTCATCCTTGGGGTGGTTCCGGTTATGATCCTGTAAAATGAATATACTAGATATACATACGCATTCTCAGCCTAATGTGAATTATAATTATAAAGTAATTCAAAATTGTTATCCTCAGGATTTTAATCCTGTAAATGGAAAATATTATTCCATAGGGATTCACCCATGGTATATTGAATTAAATAAATTCAATTGGGATGAAATGTATGAAAAAGCAAAACATTCTCAAGTTTTAGCTATTGGAGAAGCTGGTTTAGATAAGCTGTCAGAGGTTTTAATAAGTAAGCAAGAGGAATTCTTTAAAAAACAAATTGAACTCAGTGAGAGGATTCAAAAGCCTTTAATTATACATGGCGTTAAAGTAGAGCAAGAGTTATTAAGAATAAAAAAGGAAATAAAACCTACTCAACCTTGGGTATTACATGGATTTAGGGGAGGAAAAGAACAAGCAGAACGATTTATTCAGCATGGATTTTATATTTCAATTGGTTTACACTACAATAAAAAATGTTTTGATGCAATACCTTTAGATAAATTATTTTTGGAAACAGATACTGAAAATATTAATATTAATGAATTGTATAAAGAAATAGCTTTTTATTATTCTTTTTCTGAAAATGAATTAAAAAATAGAATCAAACAAAACATCTTCTTGGTTTTCAGTTAATAGAGTTGTGAGTTACAATAAAGAGTCGTATTTTTGTTATCTTTTTAAGATATAAATAATAACATATTATAAAATTGAGCTAAATGAATTTTGTAGAGGAATTAAGATGGCGCGGGATGGTGCATGATATTATGCCTGGAACAGAAGAATTATTAGAGAAAGAACAAGTTACAGCCTATCTGGGTATTGATCCTACTGCCGATTCATTACACATTGGTCATCTTTGTGGAATAATGATGTTGAAACATTTACAAGAGTGTGGTCATAAACCTTTAGCTCTTATTGGAGGTGCTACTGGTATGATAGGGGATCCATCCGGTAAATCATTGGAAAGAAATTTATTGGATGATGAAACTTTAAAACACAATCAAGCTTGTATAAAAAAACAATTGGCCAAATTTTTAGATTTTGAATCAGATACTCCTAATCGAGCCGATTTGGTGAATAATTATGATTGGCTAAAAGATATTTCTTTTTTAGATTTTGCTCGTGATGTAGGTAAATACATTACTGTAAATTATATGATGGCAAAAGATTCGGTAAAAAAGAGGCTAACGGGTGAAACTCGTGATGGATTATCTTTTACTGAATTTACTTATCAATTACTTCAGGCATATGATTATTTATATTTGAATGAAACTAAGGGATGTAAACTTCAATTGGGAGGTTCAGATCAATGGGGAAATATAACTACTGGTGCTGAACTTATTCGTCGTGCGAAAGGAGAAGAAGTTTTTGGACTTACTTGTCCTTTGATAACTAAATCTGATGGAGGTAAGTTTGGAAAAACAGAATCTGGTAATATATGGTTAGATCCACGTTATACTTCTTCATATAAATTTTATCAATTTTGGCTAAATGTAAGTGATGAGGATGCTGGTCGTTACATTAAGATATTTACCACAATAGGAAAAGAAGAGGTAGAATATTTGATTGAAGAACATAATAAAACTCCTCATTTACGAGAATTGCAGAAACGTTTAGCAAAAGAGATGACAATAATGGTTCACTC
>CAYSSU010000062.1:0-14108 GCA_964433895.1 uncultured Prevotella sp. | reverse complement strand
CGGAGTTCTCCGGCAGCTACGGCGGACTCATCGTCATCGAGCACACCATCGACGGTCAGGCCATCGCGACGGCGTACGTGCACATGTGGCAGCACGGAATCCACGTCAAAGCAGGAGACCATGTACGGGCCGGACAACACATCGGCGACGTCGGTTCCTCCGGCAATTCGACCGGCCCTCACCTTCACTTCGAGGTCCGCCCCGGAGGCACCAGCGGCGAAGCGATCGACGCCGCCGCCTGGCTCAACCAACACGGCGCCGCCAACCTCCCCGAAGCAACCAGTGGATCACCTGCTGCCTGCCGGGCGGCAGGAACCGCTGCGCCTCCCACCGCTGTGGACGGCGACCCCGACCGGGTTGTCGACGACCCCAGCACCGGCGGCAAGATCACTGCCCGGCTGCTGCACCTCTACCAGCAAACCCTCGTCGCATTTCCCGACACCGGCTGGGGCTGCTACTCGCCGCGCCCCGGCACCAAATCCGAGCACCCCCTCGGGCGGGCGTGCGACATCACCTTCGGCAACCGGATCGGCCAACGTCCCAACTCTGCCGAGCTCGACGCCGGATGGGCCGTGACGAACTGGATGAAAGACAACGCCGACGTTCTTGGCATCTCATACCTCATCTGGCAAGGCCAAATCTGGTCCGTCAGCCGCGACGCCGACGGCTGGCGGCCCTACAACGGCGGGGGTATGCACGACCCCGCCTCCATCACAGGAGGGCATTTCGACCATTTGCATGTCACAGTCAGGGCTGGGTGACCGCAATGGGTGTCTTTCCCGACTTCGACGGTCTCGGCGGCATCGGAGACCTTCGCGCCGTCGTCGGCGCACTCCTGACGTTCGTCCTCATCATCGCCGTACTCATGCTGATCGTCTCAGCAATCGTGTGGGCCATCGCATCCACCCACGGCAACTACTCCACCGCAAGCAAAGGCCGCGTCGGCGCCCTCGTCTCGGTTGGTGCCGCACTTCTCGCGGGTGCGGGGGTGGCGTGGATGAACTGGCTGATCAACCTTGGCGCGGGTCTCTGACCGCACTGGCTGCAGTCACTGTTGGGCCTCACCAACGTGGCCCGCTGCAAGCTCACATTGATCGAGCAAACGGGCGAGGTAGCTGTAGGCCGCAAGACGCTCCATCGCCTCCTGCTCCGAGAGTTCGCTCCGCGTGTGGGTGGTCACGTTCCGCACGGTGAGGTTCAACCCAGTGGCGAGAGCATTGAGTGCCTTGGCGAGAGGTTCCAGGCCACCCCGCATACTCTTGACCGTCTTGTCATCAGGGGAACCCGGCCACACTAGTTTCGGTTTTCCAGGTTCAGGTGCTCCCGGCGAGAGAGTCTGCTGCCAGAACACGGTGTCGTCGACATCGCTCCTGCTGAGGCGTTCTTTCCAGTGAACGGTGAGTCCTTCTGCTGCTTCTCGGACGGCGACGCGGTACTGGTGGGTTGTCCAGTGCGCCGATGCGCCCGCCCATACAACGGGGTGGAACTGGGCAGGCGTAAAAGCCGGCAGGTCAGCGTCAGTTCGCGCCTCAGCATCAGCGACCATTGCATCCAGTCTGCCCTTGACGTTGGCCGTCGTTGTACGGATGTCTCGGGGCGTAATCGGCGCCTTAGGCGAGGACATGAACGACCAATTCGAAATTGGGTCAATCGCCCCAAGGCCCGCAATCGCGATGTAGGCGCCTGTTACTGTGACTGCACCCGCAGCGAGTCCCGCAGCTTCCGCAACGTCGAGCTCAAGCCTCTGCACCGTCAATGAATCTTGCCCCTCCTTGGTCCAGACGGTTGGAAAGAGCCCACGTGACGACATGTGGTCGGATTCAGCCTGGGTGCCCATCCAGGCGTTGAAAGCCCCCTCGAACTTCTCGACGGCTGCTCGCAATCGTTGAAGGTAATCCACTCCGTACTGGCTCATCGTTCCGGCACCTCCTCTTACGCACTCACCCCGTGCGGACGGTCAGCGCACAGATAGTCCAAGGCTACGGCCGACCACCGACAGGCGCGGGGACGATGGGTGCACCTGTGGCGTGTGTACCCGTCTGCGAACCGCGCGGGCGGGCCGACCGCTCGCCAAGGAGACCAATCGTGTTCGATCTGCTGACCACTACCGTTCTGCCCGTCGTCGGCCTGGTGCCGATGGACATCAACATCGATCCCAACACCAATGGACTGCCGGGGATCGCCCAGCTGCGCACGATTGTCGGCGCGGTCATGACCATCGGCCTGATCCTCTCGGTCCTTGCGCTGATCGTGTCCGCGATCGTATGGGGGTTCGGAGCGAACTCCTCGAACCCACACCTCGCGTCGCGGGGGAAGATCGGCGTCCTGGTCTCGTGCGGCGCAGCGGCCATCTGCGGCGCTTCGGTGACGCTAATCAACTTCTTCTGGAATGTCGGCCAGCAAGTCTGAACGGTCGCGGTGAGAGGGTTGGTGGTTCGTCATGAGCGTGTGCGATATCCCGGTGATCTCCTCGGTTTGTGATGCCGTCGGCGAAGGGGCTGCAACTCTGGTCGCAGCCCCATTCGACTGGCTCGCACAGGCCATGGGAGCCGCCGCAGGCTGGCTGTTCGAGGCGGTCTGGTCGGTGTTCGACACGATCACACTCGTGGATGTCACCCGTCCCGAGTACCTGACCGTCTACAACCTGCTGTTCGGCATCGCCGTGTTCGTGATGCTGATCTTCTTCTGCCTCCAACTCATCACCGGCCTGATCCGACGCGACCCCACCGCGCTCAGCCACGCCGCCCTCGGCCTCGCCAAGTCAGTGCTCGGGTCCTTTGTCGTCATCACGTTGACGGCATTGCTGCTGGAAGTGGTTGACCAGCTGTGTCTTGGCATCGTCCAAGCCGCAGGCGAAACCACCGAATCGATGGGCGACAAGATCGCCCTCCTCGCCACCGGCCTGGTGGGGATCAACATCGCCGCCCCCGGTGTTGGGGCGATCATCACGATCTTCCTGGCAGGACTCGCGATCACCGCCGCCGCAATCGTCTGGCTGTCCCTGCTCGTCAGGAAGGCACTCCTCCTGGTCTCCATCGTGTTCGCACCGCTCGCGTTCTCCGGCGCGTCATGGGATGCGTCGCGAGGGTGGATCGGGAAGTGGGCGATGTTCGTCGTCGCACTGATCTGTTCCAAGCTCGTGCTTGTCGTGATGTTCCTCGTCGCGATCACCCAAGTCTCGGCACCCATCGACGCCGACCTCGCCTCGATCAGCGACCCCATCGCTGGGATCGTGCTCATGGCGATGGCTGCCTTCGCACCGTACCTGACGTACAAGTTCATCGCGTTCGTCGGCTTCGACATGTATCACGCGATCGGCTCCGAACAAGACGCCAAAAACGCACTCAACCGACCCATCCCCGTCCCCGGACGCGGAGCAGGCGGCGCGGAGCCGAAGAAGGTACTCGACGGTGCAACCAACACCGGCGGTTCCGGTGGTGGAGCTGGCAGCGGCGGCGGAGGCGGCGCGCCACCCGTGCCGAAGCTCGCGCCTGCATCCTCAGCCGGAAGCGGGGCGGGTGCGTCAGCTGGAGGTGCGGCCGCTTCAAGTGGGGGCGTAGCCGCAGGCGGTAGTGCTGCGGCTGCTGGACCCGCTGCTGCCGTGGTCGTCGGGGCCCAGGTCGCCAAGGGAGCTGCGACCGCCGGGCCGAAGGCCGGAACCGCGCTCGGCGCCCAAGGCGAACACGCAGTGGATGCCGCCGCCCAGACCACACCGCCGTCCCCAGCAAGCACACCTCCCGCGACACCGACGCAGGTTCCGTCGCCGCCGTCGAGTCCAGCACCGCCAGCGCCGAGGAGCGATCCTGCACCGCCACCGAAGCCCACCCCGCCCGTGCCCCGAGCGCCGAAGGAGTAGACCCGTGACCTCGAATCAGAACCCTCGCAGCATGGGTGATCTCGTGCCAGTGAAGTTCTCCCGCCTCACCCGCCGCGGCATCCTCCTCGGCCTCTCCCTGACCCAGCTCATCACCCTGGCTATAGGCGGAGCCACGCTGATCGTGGCGTTCTATGCCGGAGGCGGGATACTCCTCGCCTACACCGCCCCGGTCTGGGTGCTTTCGGCGGTGCTGACCTGGATACCGATTGCAGGCCGCCCCATCGTCGAGTGGCTGCCCGTGACGGGCTGGTGGCTGTGGCGTACTACCGGCGGCCAGCTCCTGTACCGGCGAAGGATCGTCACACCGCGTCCGGTTGGGACGCTCGCGCTGCCCGGAGACATGGCGAGACTGCGGGAGTTTGACGACCCTGACACCGGAGCTGGGATGATCCACGACCCCCACCAAGCGACGTTGACCGTGGCCTGTGAGGTCACTCACCCGGCGTTCGTGCTCCTCGACCCTGGAGAGCAGGAACGCCGGGTCGCTTCCTGGGGTCGCGTGCTCGCCACCGTGTGCCGATCCGGCCGCGTCGCCACCTTGCAAGTCCTGGAACGGACCTTGCCTGACTCCGGAACCGGGCTTGCCGAATGGTGGGCCGCGCACGGCACCGCCGACGGGTCGTGGGCGTCCGACACTTACGCCGAGTTGATTGAACGTGCCGGACCTGCGGGTGAACGTCACGCCACCACCCTGTCCCTCTCCTTGGATATGAAGGCGGCGGCACGGCAAATCAGAACCGCAGGCGGTGGCATCCGGGGCGCGGCGAATGTGCTGCGTCAAGAGATGAACACTCTCGTCGCGGCGCTCCGCTCCGCCGACCTCGCACCTTCCGGTTGGCTCACACCGGGCCAGATCGCCGTGATGCTGCGCTCGGCCTACGACCCAGCCATCGCCGCCACTCTGGAGCGCCATGGGCGACTCGGCCAGGCGCTTGCCACCGCGGGGCCGGTCGCGGTCACCGAGGCCTGGGGTAGGCTGCGAACCGACTCCGCCCACCACGCGGTGTTGTGGATCAGCGAGTGGCCTCGGTCGCTGGTGTATCCGGGGTTCTTGTCGCCGGTGCTGCTGTCTACCGGTATTCAGCGGTCATTCTCGCTGGTCTGCACCCCGATGCGCTCCGACCAAGCCGCCCGCGACATCCGCAAGAAGAAGGTCGAGCACATCTCCGACCAAGCACAGCGAGCGAAGATCGGCCAGATCGAGGACGCCGCCCAGACCGCGGAGTACCACGACGTGCTCCAACAAGAAGCCGACCTCACCGCAGGCCATGGCATCCTCCGCTACACTGGACTCATCGCCGTCTCAGCTCCGACCGTGGAGGAACTCGACGCCGCCGTCGCCGCGATCGAGCAAGCCGCGATCCAAGCATCTTGCGAAACCCGGCTCCTCGTCGGCCTGCAAGCAGCAGCGTTCACGGCCGCAGCGTTGCCGCTATGTCGGCGTGTCTAGCCAAAGCCGCAAACACAAGCCAATCAGCCACGCAGTTCTCTGCCTTCGCACGGTACTCACGCACGGGTCTCAGCGAACCGAAGCATTGAGACGGGAACGGGCCCGTTCGGGGTCTTCGGCAGGTCAACCACAGGGAGAACGATCTGCACGTTGGCCTCTTGGTCGACACCGAGGTTTAACCATTCCGTGCAGTCGAGATGGGGCAAGGATGCCGAGAGCTGGCGGCTAGCCAGTAGCAGGCTGAATGGGGCGAAGTGGATAACGGCAGATATCGTCGGTGTGGCCTCCGTTTTCCATCCGGAGCCTTCGCCATCGTCGAACGAAACCTTGAGTGCCAAAGCTTCGTGCGCACCTTCCACGGTGGCCGTTGCTCCGTCAGGCGCCACAGCCACCAAGAAGCGGAGGTCATCTGTGGGCGAAGATGCTGCGCCTTGCCGAACTGCCCGAACAAGGTCAGGATGCGAGTCGAGCAACTTGGGCGCCAGCGCAGTCATCCCCGCGAGCGCGGAGCGTATGAACCTACCGGGGCGCACGCCACTCAGGGTGCCCTCTATCTGGGTTCGCTCGCCCTTGAACGGCGAATTGACCAGGACATTCGCGAATGAGTACGCCCATCGAATGTACTCGTCGTCCCAGGGTGATGTGGCTGCTCGGCAGGGCTCACAGTGTGCGTATAGGTTGGCGCCGCCAAGGCGCGGCCTTCCATAGACGAGCTGGCTATTAGCCGTCGTACCGCCCCAAGAGAAGGGCCGGTTGTTGAACGCGGCTTTCGGCGGTACGTGCGCCTTGGTGAGCTTTGCCCTGGCCCCGCACAACGTGCATCGACCCACCTTTGATCGTTGACCTGTCGGCCTGAAGCCTTCTTGTTCGTTCAAGCCTCCCATCAGCAAAATCCTTAGGAATCTGCTGCTGGCAGCGGTTCAATCGTTGCCGGAGCCGAGACTGGGTGGAGGCTCGGTTCAGAGAGCGCAGCGGTCAGGCTGTCGATGTCCTCGTGCGCAGCGGCGTCGGGGAACATCCAGTGCAGATCGCGCTCTTCTGTGGCTACGTCGATGGTGGGCCGGACGCCCGCTCCGCGGGACGAGCGGCCGCGCACGTTGCGCACTTCGTCCAGGGAGTAGATCGGGCCGAGTTCGCCTCGTCTTAGGAGGTTCCCTGGGGTGGCGGTGATGATCCGTCGGTCGGTTACCGCCACGAACGTGCTCGACGCGAACTTCTCGACGATGGCACTTGCTCTTCCTGGTGCGAGCGCATCCCAGGTCGTATCAACTCGTTTAGCGAGAATCGCTGGGATGACTCCGGCGAAGTTGTGTGTTCCCACTTCGTAGGGGAACGCCAAGCTGCGAAGCGTCTCGCCGTCCTCAAGGAACCACCGGAGGATGTGCAGGTAGGGATCGAGTTCAAGTCCGTCGGGTGCGCACACGGTCTCTGGGACCGCTGGCATCGCGACTGCGGGTTGGAGCATGTCGGCCAGGGGTCCTATGGTGTCGAGGAGCTGCTTGCATGTGAGCTGGGAAGCCTTCGTGTCCTTCCGCTTCTTCGTGAGTGGCATGGTGGCGCGACCGGGTAGCTCGGCGATGATCCGTAACTCGCGCACCAGCGACTCTGTTAGTGCCCGGATTTCGGAGAGCGACTCGTCAATCTCGGCGGGAGTGTTCTGAGCGATCCGGCCGAAGAGTTGTGCTTCGTTTTCGTCGTTGGCTCCTCGGGTTCTGGCGAGGGCTGCACGGACAGCCTGATACTCCGCGTAGGTCTTCAGCGAGCTGAGAAGTGCGTAGGTGTCGAAGACGATTGCTTCGGCGTTGGTTTCGAGGTACTGGCGGCGGGGACGGCCGCCCAGTTTCCCGATCTGCTGGATGTGGCCCACCACGTTCTTGCGGTACAGCTTCAGTTGCTTACGGATGCTGTCGCGTCTGGGAGCGATCGGCTCCCAAACAGAGTCTGTAATGGCGTCGAGTTCACGGGTTTCCTTGACTGCTTCGTCGACCGATTCCGCCAGCCCTTCAAGCTCCGCCCATTGCTCATTTCGGATGGCCTTGAGCGTTTGCGTCGTAAGCTGGATGTTGGAGCGGACGAGACCCGAAATCTCGCCGAGCTGCATTTGAAGTGCGATCATGGCGACGGCGGGTCCGATGGCCGCGACCGCCGTGGCGGCCGTCATCGAAGCGGGGATGAACCGTGCCTGGGCAACCAATTCGCCGTTCTTGAAGATTGCCCCAAGCTTGGCGCCGTCTTTCGCCGCCATCTGCCCACCGCTCTTCAGCAGAGACAGCGTCGCATCGTTGACACGGAAGAGGCCTTGCGCACTCGACACTGCCTCCGCGGCGTTTCCGACGATAGTGCCTGCGTTACCGAGCGAACCCAGTGCGGTCGAGAGCTGCGCGCGATCGAAAGATGGCACCATGTCAAGGCTGATGAGTTCAAGGCCGTCAGGGACTTCGCCGAACACGACTGCGACACCGGGCGTCACCTCGACGAGGGTCGTGGACTCTGCGAGCGCAAGCGCGTCCGACCTGATCTGACCGTCTTCTTCGGCCTGGCTACCAATGGCCTCGTTGCTGCCGGACTCGTCGCGCGCGTCATCCATGTGGGCTCTCCTTCTCGCCGGTGACTGCCTCGTGCCTCCCTCCGACTACTCCATCAAGTATATCAGCCACCGCCGACAGCCCCGGGGGTATGCGGCGCACCTCCCTATCACACGACTCGCGAGGAGGCCGACCATGCCCACGTTCTTCGACTCCACTGCCGATGCCGCTGAGGCGTCTGAGGCTTTGCGGGGGCTCGCGCATGCGAGCCGCACGTTCGATCAGCCCGCGCAGATGTATGGGGTGATCGGGGACCTTTCCTCTGGGATGCGGTCGCTTCATCAGGTGCTGGACCAGCTCGCTGACGTGCACGAGCGGAAGGCCGCGCACGCGTTCAACGACGACGGCGACCACGCAGCCGGAGCGCGTGACGCTCTCGCGGCGGCGGTGGAGTTGCGCCGGTCTGCGCGTCTGGTGGATCAGGCCTATGACCGGCTCGCGGAAGGGTTTGTGGCGGCTGGGCGGATCGTGTGGCATCCCGAGTCCGCCGTCGAGGAGACGGTGCCGTCGCGGTGGATCAACGTGGTGTTCCTCCAAGGCGACGAGGCCGAGCGTCCGTTGCGTATCCTCGGCGAGCTGGGGTACGTGGATGCGGTGGACTACCTCGCCCAGTGGGACTACGGCGAGGAGACCACGCAGGCGGCGTTGGAGAATGGGTACGTCTATGACGAGCCCGGCGAGGGAACGAACGACCGGGTCATAATGTCCGGCGACTACGCACTGGTCGTCAATCCACACGTCTGTTATGTGTCGCTGCTACGTCGTTACGCCGAGCCCAACGCGAGCACCAGTGCGATCGACGAACAGTCGCCGACGAAGGATGGACCGGAGCTGCTGTTCTCGTATTCGTCGCCGGGGGCGCCGAAGCGTGAAGACCTGCCGTCGCCAAAGCAGGGGCGCTCATGGTTCGAGCCTGCGAAGATCACCGCGGTGCGGGAGTCGCGAGGGCTGGAACTGTGACGGCAGACAAGGAGCGCCTCCACACTGCCGTGCTTGTTGCTCCCTCGAAGGAGCGCCGCAAGCTCCGCAAACAGCGCCGCCGCGCGGAAGTCCGGCTCCACGCCGAGCAGCGGAAGGCTGAACTCGCCACCGCGAAAGCACGGGCCGAGGCGGAGCGGGCGGAGCGGCGCGCCACGATCTACCTGCCCAAGAGCGGCGAGCCGGGTGCGGCACAGCTCAGGACGCCGGGACGGTTCCGTCTCCCGAGACATCAGGACACCTCCGCCACGCTGGCGGGGGCATATCCGTTCGTCGCCGAAGGCGGCCTGGGTGCCGATGGGGTGTTCGTCGGCCAAGACCTCTACTCCGGTGGCTCGTTCGTGTACGACCCCTGGGTGCTATATGCGCGCGGGATCATCACCGCCCCCAACGTGGTGTTGGCCGGGATCGTTGGCTCCGGCAAGTCGAGTCTTGCGAAGTCGCTCTACACACGGTCGTTACCATTCGGGCGGCGCGTTTACGTGCCCGGCGATCCGAAGGGTGAGCACACTGCCGTCGCCAACGCTGTCGGTGGCCGCGCAATCGTGCTGGGCCATGGACTCAATACCCGCCTGAATCCGCTAGACGAAGGGCATCGCCCGTCTGGGCTCTCAGATGAGCAGTGGGCCTCCACCGTTGCAGCGCGCAGGCGCGATCTGATCGGCGCGCTCGCTGAGACTGTGCTCGCGCGGGGTTTGTCGCCGTTGGAGCACACCGTGATCGACCTGGCGTTGATGCAGACGGTGCGGGAGAACGATGTGCCGATCCTGCCGATGGTCGTCGACCGCATCCTGGGCCCCAGCACCGACCCCAACGGCCACCTCGCTGAAGACGGCCGCCTTGTCGGCCACGCACTGCGCCGCCTCGTTGCCGGTGACCTCGCGGGACTATTCGACGGCCCCTCCACGGTCACGTTCGACCCCAGTCTGCCGATGATCTCCCTCGACCTGTCACGCGTGGCGGAGAACTCGACGCTCATCAGCGTGTTGATGACGTGCTCGTCGGCGTGGATGGAGTCCGCTCTGCTTGATCCGAATGGCGGGCAGCGGTGGGTGATCTACGACGAGGCATGGCGGCTCATGTCCCACCCCGCGCTCCTGCGGCGGATGGATGCGCACTGGCGACTCGCCCGCCATTATGGGATCGCGAACATGCTGATCTTCCACAAGCTCACCGACCTTGACATCGTCGGCGACCAAGGCTCCGCCATGCGCTCACTCGCCAACAGCCTGTTGGCGAACGCGGAGACGCGGATCGTGTACCGGCAGGAATCCGACCAGCTCGGACCCACCGCCTCCGCCCTCGGACTGACCGGCACCGAGCAGCAACTCTTACCGAACCTCGGCGTCGGCCAAGGGCTCTGGCGGATCAAGGCCAGGAGCTTCGTGACCCAGCACCAGCTCCACCCCGCCGAGCTCGCGTTGTTCGATACGAGCTCTCGCGCGGCTGGAGGTCACCGATGAACCTCTCCCGTCCACACCACTCCCACGATCACGAACCCAAGGCGCCCGTCGATCTGCCGCACGTGGTCGTCACGGTCGCCGCGGACGGGACCCTGACCGCGGCCGTCGACAGCATCGCCCACCCGCAACCTTCCACGGGGGCGTGGACTCGAGCGACGTTCGGGCCGCTGATGGACGAGATCACCAAAGACCGCACCGTGTCGGTCCGGGTCGAGGTCCGCGAGTGCGACGGCGGCGTGTTTACCGACATCATCCACGCCCGCAAACCAACCCCACCCACACGAGCAGCAGAGCAGGTACCGGTACCAGGTACCCGCAGAGGTCGCCGCGCCGCCATGCCACGAGCCCTGCGGCTCATGGAAGTTGATGGCGAGGGTTTCATGCCAGGCGAGGATGTCGCCGTTGCGGTCATCGTGAGGCACATCGACGCCGCCGGAACTGGCACTGCGCGTGCGCTGGTCGATCTCGACGACCTCCCCACAGGCACGACGGGCGAAGTGATCCTGTTCGGGCGAATTTCGGGTACGACCGCGATCCGGCGGCTGCAATGAACCCGAGACAGGGCGGGAGCATGGGCGACGAACTCACCAACGCCGCCCTCATCGCCCTGATCGGAGCCTTCGGCCTCGCACTCGTCCTCCGAGGAGCCGGCTCAATCGCTGCGTTCCTCTCTGGAACACCCGAGCCCGAGACAGGGCCGGCTTCAGGTCTCGGAGTGCTGTTCAACCCAGCAGATCCGGCAGGGGTTCTCGACGCCCCAGGGCTCAGTCCCGTCGTCTACTGGATCGTCACAGCCATACTGCTCACCGGGCTGATCGGCACGGTGACATGGGTCTGGTTTCTGCTGCGCCGACACAATCGCAAAACCGACACTGACCCGCACAGGTTCGCGGGGATTGCCACCGCTCATGAAGTCAAGACCACTGCATCGTCGAAAGCTCTCCTACACCGCGCTGGAACCCTGCGACCATCGCTTGCGACACCCTCGCCCGCTGACGTCGGCTACCTGCTCGGAACCAGCCGCGGGACCGGCGTGTGGGCGTCGGTGGAAGACTCGATCCTGCTGATCGGCCCGCCCCGCTCCGGCAAGGGACTGCACGTCGTCATCAACGCGATCCTGGACGCACCAGGGGCCGTCGTCACCACCAGCACCCGACCAGATAATCTGACCGCCACATTGCGAGCGAGGCGCCGTAAAGGCGGACCCGTTGCAGTATTCGACCCCCAACACCTCGCCGAGGGCATCCCCGCTGGTCTGCGATGGTCACCGGTGCGCGGGTGTGAGGACCCGCTCACCGCAATGATTCGCGCAAACGGACTCGCCGCCGCCACCGGGCTCTCCTCTGGCGGCGTGGAGTCCGGCGGGTTCTGGGAAGGCAAGACCCGAACCGCGCTCCAAGCCTTGCTCCACGCCGCAGCGCTCGACGGCAGGCCGCCTGCTGAGTTGTTCCGGTGGACACTCGACCCCAGCGGCGCAGCCGAGGCCGTCGCGATCCTGAACTCGAACCCGAGCGCGGCTATGGGGTGGGGCGATTCCCTCGGCGCGATGATCGACGCCGACCCCAAGACCCGCGACAGCATCTGGCAAGGCGTCTCCCTCGCCCTCGCAGCCCTCGCAGACCCCCGCGTGCTCGATGCCGTCACACCCGGACCGAATGAACACTTCGATCCCGAACAGTTCCTCACCCAGCAGGGCACGCTTTATCTGCTCGCCACCGGAGCCGGTGCCGGAGCATCTGCAGCGCTGGTCGCCGCCTTCGTCGAAGACCTCATCGAAACCGCCCGCAGACTCGCCGCCCGCTCACCCGGAGCCCGACTCGACCCGCCCCTACTGCTCACGCTCGATGAGATCGGCAACCTCGCACCGCTACCTTCCCTGCCCACGCTAATGGCCGAGGGCGGAGGCACAGGGATCACCACCATGCCCGTCTTGCAGTCCCTCGCCCAAGCCCGCGACCGCTGGAGCGAGAATCAGGCCAGCGCGATTTGGGACGCCAGCATCGTCAAGGTCATCCTCGGCGGAGCATCCAACAGCCGCGACCTCCGAGACCTGTCCACCCTTATCGGCGAACGCGACGAATACACCAACAGCGTGACCCTCGGCGACCACGGCACCCGGTCGAACCAGCGCTCCATACGACGGGTTTCGATCCTGCCGCCCGACCGCATCCGCACCCTGCCCTTCGGCACCGGGATCACCCTGCTGCGCTCCGCACCACCCATCGTCACCGACCTACGCGCCTGGCCCAACCGACCTGACGCTGCCCAACTCCGCGGTGACCGCGCCGAACTCGAAGCCCTCCTGCGCCGCCCCATATCCTGACGCGGGGGTTGGGTGCTGGGGCGCACCTGCCTGATACAGCGGCCACGACGAGCTGGCCGCCTGAGATCAGGAGGAGGCCATCATGGCCATTCGTACTCATCAGTCCATTTCGGGTTTCGTCGCCTCGGAGCCGCAACTGAGCTACACCCAACGTGGGGACGCGCGGCTCTACATGAAGGTCGGCATTGAGCACTACCGCAAGGAGCCCGACAACACCTTCACACAGTTAGAGACCACCTTCCACGACCTCATCGCGTATCGCGGGGCTGCCGAGCAGGGGGCCGAGCGGATCGCCAAGGGCGATAACATCATCGCCGACGGCCGTGTACGGGAGTACTCCTACGAGCGCAACGGACAGCGCTACGAGGGTGAGGAGTTCATCGCAACTCGCGTCGGCCACGACCTAGCGCGCACGCGCTACGAGGTAGATCGAACCGAGCGCAACTCTGGCCGAGATGGCGCTGCCTTCACGGCGCCACAGCGTTCCGCGCCGTCGAACGCCGCGACCATCGGAATGTGAGCGGGGAGATCATGACCGATTCGCTCGGCCCCGAACACGATGACCTGCCGCCAGACGCAGAAACGCGGTCGCCTCGTTTCGATACTCCTGAGCCGCCGCACCCGGTCAACTGGAATCTACTCACGGCTAATGATCTTGAAACGGAGCTGCTTGAACTCAACCGGTGGGTGGATTGGCTTCGCCACACCTACGGCCTTCCGGCCAGTGTCGTGCCGCCGTACTGGCATCGGCACCCCGAACTCCTCTGGGAGCTGTCCGCCCTGCACCTGCACTGGTTGTCCGCCTACGACCCCGAGCAGGACGGCTCAGCACCCCTCGGGTGGCACCGCGACTTCGCAGATGCACGAGCTCGGCTTCGAGACTGGGTCGCGGCCTGCGGCACACGCCTTGACAGGGATCGGCCAACCCGCCAGACGAGTTGGCCCGGAGAAGACCCCGCCGCACCTGTCGAGGACTCACCCATCACGGATCGCGACGAAGACTTCGTGCGGTTCGTGCTCGATCAGGTCGCTGCGCGTCAGGAGGCCGAAGATGCTTTCTTCGCGGCCTTTGAACCTGACACCGGCGAGGTGTGAGCATGGCGCGGCGATACATACGAAAGACCGGGCAGCGTCAGCAGAGCGAGCGCGAGCTGACGATCCGCGCCGACTTCCACGAACCGACCGACCTCGACAAGCTCAGCGAGTTGCTCATCCGTATCGCGCTCCAGCGGTCCGGGTCGTACCCCTCGGGTGGAACGACGACACCGAAGCGCCCCCGTGCGTCAGTGGAGCCTTCGTCGTAGAATGTATGCATCCGTCGCGGATGGCGGATGTTGTGGTCCTGGCGCTTCGCCGTTGTGGTGAGGCAAAGCAAACGTGGCCGACTCGGCCTAGTCCTACAGCCTTCGGGCTCTTCTCACGATCAACATCC
>CAYSSU010000061.1:0-14188 GCA_964433895.1 uncultured Prevotella sp. | reverse complement strand
AAACTATACTAATTTTGCGAACAAATAATTTTCCAAACATAAAACTTAATAGCTAACATTATGCACATCGTACAAAAATCACTTCGAAGAAGTTGCAGACGTTCAATTGTCTCTGCAACACTTCTATTTGTCAGTACTATTGCATTTGCGCAGAGTAACGTAAGCGGAGTCGTCAAAGACGCTAACGGTGAACCACTCATAGGTGTAAGTGTAGTAGAGCAAGGTACCAGCAATGGGGTTGTAACCGACGTTGACGGTAAATACACATTGAAAAACGTAAAGTCGGGAGCAAAGCTCAAAGTCTCTTATGTAGGTTTTACTTCTCAGGTTATCAAAGCCGGTTCCAACAATCAGATAACACTGAAAGAAGACAACACCACTCTTAATGAAGTTGTAGTTGTAGGTTACGGAACCATGCGCCGTAAAGATGTCACATCTTCTATTACAACTGTTTCAGAAAAAGATTTGAACAAAGGTGTATATACAGATCCAGCATCGCTACTCCAAGGCAAAGTAGCCGGTCTTACAATCACCCAGAACGGCAATCCTAGTGGGACTCCAAGTATTACTCTTCGCGGTGCCTCTACCCTTCGTACCGGTGCTGCAATGGAACCATATTATGTTATAGATGGTGTACCTGGTATGGATCTCAGTTTAGTTGCTCCAGAAGACATAGAGAGTATAGATGTACTACGTGATGCAACAGCCACAGCTATATATGGTTCAAAAGCTGCCAACGGTGTTATAATTATAACAACTAAAAAAGGTAAAGAAGGACACACCAATGTATCTTACAGTACTTATGTAGCTTTTGATAAAGTTCTCAAAAACTTGGACATGATGACAGCAGATGAACTCCGCAGTTATGCCAAAGAAAACAACATAACTCTTCCTAATGACCAAGGAGCCAATACCGATTGGCAGAAAGAGACTCAACGTACCGGAATAAGCCATAATCATAATGTAAGTATCAGTGGCGGACACGGTAATACATCTTATAATGCAAGCATTAACTACATGAACCGTCAGGGCACTATCAAGGGTACAAATTTCAATCGTCTTAACGGCCGTGCTCTTGTTCAGACAACAGTTCTCAAGGATCATCTAAATCTTGCACTTGGACTTAATGCCAGTGAAAGCCATTTCAATTCCGTAGCATGGAATGATGAAGGCGCCAGTGTCGGTGATGCCATGAACTACTATTCTCCACTTTGTCCGGTAACTAACGAAGACGGTTCTTGGTATGGAGATAACAGTATCTCTCAATATTATAACCCTTTGGCTATGATTAACGAAGACAAGATGAAGAATACCCGTCGTCGATTAATGTTAACAACAAAGGCAGAACTTAAAATTGTAAAAGGTTTAACATGGACTGCAAATTATTCCTATTCAAACAGTCAGAATGTATATAGTGCATATAGTTCTACAAACTCTCAAACAGATTTACGCAATGGTGCAGCCTCACGCAATATGTATCAGGGACATAAACAGATATTCGAAACCTTCGGAAACTTCACCAAGACATTCAATAAGGTTCATACTTTAGGTCTTATGGCCGGTTATTCTTGGGAAGAAGAACACAGCAATGATGGCTTTGGCAATACAGTTTACAATTTTTATAATAATCAAGTAGGCTATAACAATATGTCTTATGCCAGCAGCACTGATGGTATAGATGGCCTTACAATTGGTGAAGAATCTGTCTTACGCATGATTTCTTTTTATGGTCGATTGAATTATTCTTATAACAGCAGATACAACCTGCAGGCAACAATGCGCCGTGATGGAAGTTCTGCTTTTGGTGCAAACAATCGTTGGGCTACATTTCCTTCTGTTTCTGCAGCATGGCGCATCAGTGAAGAGTCATGGATAAAGAAGCTAAATGTTTTTGATGACTTGAAACTTCGCATTGGTTATGGCGTAAGTGGAAATTCTCTTGGCTTTGATGCTTACTCTGCTATTCAGACATACGGTGCATCTGGCTGGTTTACATATACAGACGGGAAACAGTACCGCACTCTTGCCGCTACAAAGAACGCAAACCCTGACCTTAAATGGGAAAAAACAGGAATGTTCAATGTTGGTCTGGATTTTGCATTCTTCGGCTCTCGTCTCAGTGGTACTTTGGAATATTATGTTAAAAAGACAAGTGACCTTATATATTCTTATCCGGTATCTACCAACCGCTACCCTTATGGATACATGAATGCTAATGTTGGTGATATGACCAACCGCGGTATAGAATTGACTATTAATGCAGTTCCTGTAAAAACAAAGGACTTCCAGTGGCAAACTTCTCTGAATCTTGCCCATAACAAGAACATACTCGACAAGATAACAAATGATACCTATTCTGTAGCATATCTTGATCTTGCCAACCCTAATCTATCTGGATTTTCCACTAATAACATACAACGATTAATAGAAGGAGAATCTATTGGTACATTCTATATTTGGGAATGGGCAGGACACAATGCTGAGGGCAAATCTCTATTCTATGTACATGATCCAGAAACGGGAGAGCGTACAGGAGAAACTACAACATCACCTACTACCACAGACCGCACTATATGCGGCAACGCACAGCCTAAGCTGAATCTTGGATGGAATAACACATTCAATTATAAGAACTGGAATTTGAATATGTTCTTCACCGGAGTATTCGGCAATAAGATATTCAATGCTATGCGTGCACAATATAACACCGTAGCCAATGTTGCCGCAGGTAAAAATGTACTTACAGAAGTGGCTGACATCCAGAATATCAACGACTCTTATTCTGACGCTCCTTCAGACCGCTATCTTGAAAACGGCAGTTATTTCCGTTTGTCAACACTTTCTCTTGGTTATACATTCGGCAATGTATTTAATGGTTGGATTAAAAACCTTCAGGTTTACGGAACAGTGGACAATGTACTCACTATCACAGGTTACAAAGGTGTAGACCCGGAAGTTAGCCTTGGAGGACTTACCCCCGGTATCGATTGGCGTTCAGATCGTTTTCCTCACAACCGTTCTTTTATTCTTGGCGTAAAAGTTAACTTCTAAATAATTACGATTATGAAAATTAATTTAAAAGTATTATTTGCAGCAGGAATCATTGGTCTTACCAGTGCCTGTACAGATTTGAATGTAGATGTAAATTCATACTATACAGAATATCCTTCATCTGATATTGCCGTTGCAGCTAAGATGGCAGATATATATTATACATTTGCAGGTCCTTTGGGACGACGTTACGATGAAGCTCAGTCTCTGTCTTCAGATGAATATGTCGGATTAAGTTTCGATGGCAATTATGTGGATAACCATAACTATAGCAACATGTCACTTCACCTGTTTTCTCCAGATGATGCGGCAACAGGTTATTATGAAGAAATTGCTGCCGGTATATCTAAAGCAAACCAAATCATTGTAGATTTAGGAGGTGACAAAGCTACCCCTTCAAACATAGCCCCAGCTCGTGCCATGCGCGCATTCTTCCATTTTATTCTTATGGATAGCTATGGAGATATTCCTATACTGGATCATATACCAGATGCAAATGAAATTGTAGAACGCCAATCACGTGCCAATGTTGCAGCATTCATAGAAAGTGAACTGAAAGCTATTATCCCTTATCTTACTTCTGACAATAATGATACGACATACGGTAAACCAAATAAGTGGATGGCAGAAGCTCTGCTTGTTAAGTTGTATATCAATTGGCCTATTTATACAGCCAGTGATGTAACCTCATACGATGCCGGTTCATACAGCAGCTCTAAAATCAATGACTGTGTGGCTTATTGTGACAGTATTATTCAGAGTGGGAAGTTCAGTCTCGCAGAAGGTGCCAGTAACTATCATTCAAAATTCAAAGCCGACAATGGGGCTGCCATTAAAGATTTCATTTATGCAATGCCTTACGATGCAACTAATCGCACAGGAATGACTTATGCTCGTTTTCGCACATGGAAGAAGGCGAATACTGGTACCTCTTATTATGGATGGACTGCAGGAAAATCCTTTGGCGGTGTGTTTGCACTTACTCCGGAAATGGCAAACTTGTATTCTCTTGACGGTGACACGCGTAATAATGTAATATTAGGCGACACTGTTAAAATTCTGAATAATGGTGTAAAAACTACGAATGATTGGATTTATAAAAATGATACAGTTGTGATATCTAAGACCATTACCCTAAAAACACAAGATAGAGATCTTAATGTCGGTGAAGATTTCAATGGTTACAACCAGGGATATAAGAGTATCAAATTCTTACCGGCAGAGGATGACTACAACAATCATGATCGCAGTCAAAGCAATGATGTTCCAATCTTCCGGTATGCAGACATTCTACTTACAAAGGCAGAAGCCATTGTTCGCGGGGCAAATGCCACAAATAATGAAACTGCTCAGAGCCTATTCAATCAGATTCGTTCTTATGCGAATGCACCTACACTCTCTGCAACACCCACATTGCAAGATATTCTTGATGAACGTGGACGTGAATTACTTGATGAGCATTGGCGCCGAAATGACATGATTCGCTTTGGTACATTTGAAAGCGATTTCGGTTATCATAAGCAAAGTTTTGTTGATTCTGATGGGAATAAGATTGCTAACTTCAATAAAACATGTCGTATATTTCCTATTCCTACTGGCATTCTTGAAAAAAATACCAACTGGAAACAGAATGCCGGCTATTAATCACGCATAACAAAATTGTTTAATATAAAAGAGGGTGTATCACTTTTGATACAACCTCTTTTATTATATATATTTGATGAACCATTTGATATTTGGCTAAACATATCAAATAACAGGACTCTTATTTATCCCTGTGTATCTAAATATTCGGCAACAATATCAAATCAAGACAAGTTGACTTGGACCTATTTTGGTATACACTAAGTTTAATATATTCAAAAAAAATTATTACTTTTGCAGAACAAAAATACAAATAAGCAGCATTATGACATATCAAAATTTATGGCACAGGATAATTCCTCCTTATGAAGAAGGAGAAGCCAAAGCCATTGTAAGACTACTAATGGAGGTAAGATTCAAGATGAATCTCGCCGATATATTATACGGCAAACTGGCAGACTTGTCTGTAGAAGACCGGACTATAATAGATAATGATATAATGCGTCTGAAAACTGGTGAACCAATACAATATATACTTGGACAGGAAATCTTCGGAAACAGAATTTTCCATGTAGCACCGGGGGTGCTGATACCACGCCCGGAAACTTATGAACTGTGCAAAAGTATATCAAATGAATACAACCAACCTTACTGTGGACTGCAACCTCCCGAGCCCTTGAAAATTCTGGATGTCGGCACGGGAAGCGGATGCATAGCCATAACTATGGCCTTGGACTTGTGGAACAGTAGCGTGACGGCATGGGACATATCTCCGGACGCATTGCTTATTGCAAGAGATAATGCAAAAAGACTTGGTGCCAAGGTTAACTTTGAACTACAGGATGTATTGGCTGACAACAAGCCGGAAGAGAACTTCGACATAATAGTGTCTAATCCACCATACATCTGCAATAAAGAAAAAACAAGTATGTCACGAAACGTACTTGAACATGAACCGGAAATAGCTCTATTCGTACCTGATGAAAATCCTCTGGAATTCTACAATGCCATAGCTGCATACGGAATGAAAGCACTAAGCGGTAAAGGTATGCTAGCTTTCGAGATAAATCCCATCTATGCCAACGAAATGGTAGAAATGCTTAATAAAATGGGATATAAAGATATCAGAACTGAAAAAGACCAGTTTGGCAAACAACGGTTTATATACACATATAAGAAAGTATAAATTATGAAAAGACAGATTACGGAAGAAGAAGCAAAAATAAAACTTTCTACTCTATGCGCAGGAGCAGAGCATTGCACCGGAGAAATGACAGACAAACTTCAGAAATGGAACATTACTGAAACCGGGCAAGCCAGAATAATGGAATATCTCATACAAAACAAATTTGTGGATGACGAGAGATTTTGCAGGGCTTTTATAAAAGACAAGATAAAATACAACGGTTGGGGACAAAAGAGAATAGAACAGGCTCTATTCATGAAACACGTAGACAAAAGCATATATCAGCCTATACTTGAAGATATTCCCTATGAGATGTACATAGACGTACTCCGCCCATTGATAAAACAAAAAATGAAATCAATAAAAGCAAAAAATGACTATGAGCGCAGCATGAAACTTATTAAATTTGCCATTGGCAAAGGTTTCAGTTACGACATAGTCCGACAATGTATTAACACCAAGGAGGCTTTGCCTGATGATTAGCTTCTGGAGCAGACTCATCGATTTAATTTCACCACGACAATGCGCCATCTGTGGCTGCCGACTCAGCATAACGGAAAAAGGCATCTGTGCAACGTGTAACAGACATCTGCCGAGAACTTGGTATCAGCGGAATCCACATGACAACGAGATGGCCAAGCTCTACTGGATATTGATACCGATAGAAAAAACAGCAGCTCTGTTTTTCTATAAAGCACAATCAGAGGTAAGCAGAACCATATATGACCTGAAGTATCACCACCGACCGGACATCGGGATAACACTGGGGCATATTGCCGCTGCTGACTTCATGCAAGAAGGATTCTTTGATGACATTGACATGATTATACCAGTGCCACTGACCAGAAAGAGGCTACATCACAGGGGATATAACCAAAGTGAGATGATAGCACGGGGAGTGAGTGACATTACCGGAATAAAGATAAATACAAAAGTTTTGAAACGCAAAGACTTCAAAGAAACTCAAACGAAAAAAGACAGATGGGAAAGAGCAATAAACGTAGAAAAGGCTTTCTGCCTTAAAAGTGACAAAGGGCTGAAAAACAAACACATACTTATCATTGATGATGTGGTGACTACAGGAGCAACAACAATAGCTTGTGCCCGACAACTTCTTAAAGCAGGCGGAGTAAAAATAAGTATAATGTCACTTGCTTTCGCCAAACCATAAATAATAGTAAAAAACCGCGCAAAATCTTTGATTTATAAGATATTTGCCGTAACTTTGCATACTAATATATTCAAACCATATTGAAAATGGATAATTTAAAAAAAGAATTCGCTTCTAAGTTGCTGAAGATTAAAGCTATCAAACTTCAGCCAAACAATCCTTTTACATGGGCTTCAGGATGGAAATCTCCATTCTACTGCGACAACCGCAAGACTCTTTCTTATCAGGATTTACGCAATTACGTAAAACTGGAAATAGTACACAATATATTGGAATACTTTCCTGACGTAGAGGCTATCGCAGGAGTAGCTACCGGTGCTATAGCACAAGGAGCACTAGTGGCAGATGAACTGAACTTGCCATTTGTCTATGTACGCAGCAAACCAAAGGATCATGGACTTGAGAACCTTATAGAAGGAGAACTTAAACCGGAACAGAAGGTAGTTGTCATAGAAGACCTTATATCTACAGGTGGCAGTTCTCTGAAAGCTGTAGAGGCTATCCGTAAAAACCAGTGTGAGGTTATCGGTATGGTGGCAAGTTACACTTACGGTTTCCCTGTAGCAAAGAAAGCTTTCGAGGAGGCTAATGTAAAACTTATTACACTGACCGACTATGAGCACGTGGTGGCTCAGGCTTTGGAAACAGGGTATATATCAGAAGATGACGTTGAAGTGCTGCACGATTGGCGCAAAGACCCGGCTAACTGGAAAAAATAATAGGCTGATGAGTAAATTTGAAAGCAGTATTCGTCAGATAGATTATCCTCAGCAGAATGTCTATAATCTGTTGAGTGACCTGAGCAACGTAGAAAAGATAAAGGACAAGGTTCCAGCAGACAAAATAAAAGATCTTACGTTTGATACAGACTCTATTTCAATTAACTCTCCAATGGGAGCTGTGAAACTGAGAATAGTAGACCGTGAAGAACCAAAGTGCATAAAATTTGAAACAGAACAGAGCCAACTGCCATTTGATTTCTGGATACAGATTCTGCCTGTTACAGACACCACAAGTAAAATAAAGCTTACAATAAAAGCCGAACTCAATCCTTTTATCAAAGGAATGGTGAAGAAGCCGCTTGAACAGGCTATAGAAAAAATTGCAGATGCACTGCAACTTATAAAATACGAGTAAATTATAACTGATAGAGACGTATGGCTAACAAACTCTGGGAAAAGAACTTTGAAATAAACAAGGAGATAGAACGTTTCACTGTCGGCAGAGACCGTGAAATGGACTTATATCTTGCCAAATATGATGTATTGGGCTCTATGGCTCATATCACCATGCTTGAAACAATAGGACTGCTGAAAAAAGATGAACTTGTCAAACTTCTGGCAGAACTTAAAAATATCTATGCCGTATGCGAACGTGGCGAATTCAAAATAGAAGACGGTGTGGAGGATGTTCATTCCCAAGTGGAGCTGATGCTTACACAGAAGCTGGGTGATATCGGCAAGAAAATACATTCTGGCAGAAGTAGAAATGACCAAGTACTGATAGACTTGAAACTCTTTACACGCCATGAATTAAAAGATATTGTAGACAATATAAAAATATTGTTTGACGAACTGATTCAGAAAAGCAATCAGTACAAAGATGTCCTTATGCCGGGATATACTCACTTGCAGATAGCAATGCCAAGTAGTTTCGGACTATGGTTCGGTGCATATGCAGAAGGACTTGCTGATGACATGCTTTATATGCAGGCCGCATATAAAATGACTAACAGAAACCCTCTGGGGTCAGCAGCAGGATATGGAAGCAGTTTTCCTCTAAATCGTTCTCTTACCACCAAGTTGCTGGGATTCGATTCCATGGACTATAACGTGGTATATGCACAGATGGGACGAGGAAAAATGGAACGCAACGTTGCTTTCTCCATGGCTACTGTAGCCGGTACACTTGCCAAGATGGCTTTTGATGCGTGCATGTTCAACTGCCAGAACTTCGGATTTGTAAAACTACCTAAGGAATGTACCACCGGTAGCAGCATTATGCCACATAAAAAAAATCCGGACGTATTTGAGTTGATTCGTGCCAAGAGTAATAAGATTCAAAGTCTGCCACAGCAAATTATGCTGATAATGAACAACCTACCGGTCGGATATTTTCGTGACCTACAGATTATAAAGGAAGTGTTCCTGCCTGCATTCAACGAGTTGAAAGACTGTCTGCAAATGGCAGCATATATCATCAACAAGATGGAAGTGAATGAGCACATTCTAGATAATTCTATGTACGATCCAATGTTCTCTGTTGAGGAAGTAAACAAACTCGCAGCCTCCGGCACTCCTTTCCGTGACGCATATAAAAAGGTGGGATTGGAAATTGAAGCAGGAACATTCAAGGCAGACAAGAATATTCATCATACGCACGAAGGAAGTATCGGTAATTTGTGCAATGATAAGATACAGGCTTTTATGGAAGAAAATCTAAAAGGATTCAATTTCGAAAAGGTTGAGAACGCAGAAAAGGAACTTCTGAAATAAATGAAGTGGCTGAATACAATAATAGTAATATTGGTTTTAGGACTGAGTTCTTGTGATGGGCAATACGAATTCAGTACTTATCCTTGCTATTTTGTCTTTTACCAAACCACACATCCATCTGCAATATTGGCAAGTGCCATGACACCTAACTCTGGAGTATTTGTAACTATTCGTATAGACAACAATTACTTTTATTTTAAAGACAATCAAGACAACAAAGAAGAAAAAATTGCTTTCAATGCAATAGATGCCAAAAGAACTTTCTATGTAGGCATGAATAACGCCATTATTGTAGGATATGGCAATAATTTGGACAACACAATGTGCGCCTACGACAGAGAATGCCCAAACTGCTTTGATTCGGATGCTATCCCCGTAAACAGTTATCCACTCAGCATAAGTTCAAACGGAATAGCAACATGCAATAAATGCAAACGGCAATATAATCTTAACAACTACGGTATCGTTATAAGCGGAGACAACGGCAAAAAACTGACAAGATACCAATGCTGCACAACAGGTCCATACGGCGTTCTAATAGTAAATTAAAGCACCGAAACATATATAAAACACTTAAAATGTGTAAAATATTTGGCAGTTCAATTATTAACTATTATCTTTGCACTATATAATCGCGGAAATAGCTCAGTTGGTAGAGCACGACCTTGCCAAGGTCGGGGTCGCGGGTCCGAGTCCCGTTTTCCGCTCTACGATATAACCTTATATTAATTCCGAATTGCCGCAATGGTGGAATTGGTAGACACGAGGGACTTAAAATCCCTTGGCCAGTAATGGCTGTGCGGGTTCGAGTCCCGCTCGCGGCACTTCATTAGATTAATAGCTTTAAATAAAACTTATGCGTAAAAATCTTATTTTCACATTGTCAGCATGTTCACTATTATTGATGACATCATGTTCAAAATTAGGCAAATTATCTGCTGATAATTTTGAAGTTAATCCAAATCCTCTTGAAACATTAGGAGGTAAAGTTCCAGCAACCATCAACGGTCAGTTCCCAGAAAAGTACATGAACAAAAAGGCTGTAGTAACTGTTGTTCCAGAATTAAGATATGGAAACGGCAATGTTACCAAAGGTCAGAGTACTACGTTCCAGGGCGAAAAAGTAATGGGCAATGACCAGACAGTATCTTACCGTCTTGGCGGAAGATATACTATGAAAACGGCTTTTGACTATACTCCGGATATGCAAAATAGCGAGATGTATCTTACATTTAACGCACGTATAGGTAATAAGAATGTAAAAGTTCCAGAGATAAAAGTTGCCAATGGTGTAATTTCTACTTCTGAACTTTACAAAAAGACTATGATGAATGAAGGTGCATGCATCGCACTTGATTCATTCCAAAGAATAAATGCCAAAAAACAGGAAGCAAATATTAAATTTCTTATCAATCAGGCAAACTTACGTAACAGCGAACTCAAAAACAACAGCATTCATGAGTTTGCACGTATGCTTAAGAAAATCAATGCTGATCGTGAGAAATTAGCAATTAAAAATGTAGAAATACAAGCTTACGCATCACCAGACGGAGGTTTTTCATTTAATGACAAATTGGCCAACAAACGTAAAAACGTAAGCGAGAATTATATAAACAAGCAACTTAAAAAGACAAAAGTAAGCAGCGATATTGATGCTCACTACACAGCACAGGATTGGGATGGCTTCCAGCAATTGGTGAAAGCTAGCAACATACAAGACAAGGACGTTATCCTGAGAGTTCTATCAATGTACAAAGATCCTCAAGAGCGCGAACAGCAAATAAGGAACATGAGTGCAGGATTCCGTGAACTCGCCAATGAGATTTTGCCAGAACTTCGTCGTAGCCGTCTTATCATTAATTATGAAACAATCGGCAGAAGTAATGACCAGATTAAAGAACAATACGATGCAGATCCTGCAAAACTTAGTCTTGAAGAGATTCTTTACAATGCCTCTCTTGAAAATAATCCTACCAAGAAAGAAGGTATTTATAAGAAAGCAACAGAGTTGTATGACAAAGACTATCGTGCATACAATAACCTTGCAGCTCTAGCTCTCAACGAGGGTAATGAAAACAAGGCTGAAGAATATCTAACAAAAGCTTTTGAAGCAAATTCTAATGCACCTGAAGCATACGCCAACCGTGCATTTATCGCTCTGCAAAAGGGAAACACTGAACAAGCTAAGAGTGACTTGTCTAAAGCCGTTTCTGCAAATGGATTTAACGAGATTATGGGCAACATGAATATAGCATCTGGCAACTATAGTAATGCAGCAGAAGAACTGAAGAATTCTAACAACAACAGTGCCGTGCTAGCACAAATTCTAAACAAGGACTATGCTACTGCACAAAACACGCTGAAGAATATAAAGAATGCAGACGCAATGACAAGTTACCTACATGCTATCTTGGCAGCACGCCAGGGCAACAGCTACGCTGCTAACTCTTATCTGAAAGAAGCTCTGCAGAAAGATTCGTCACTTAGCAAATATGCAAGTAAAGATCTGGAATTTGCAAGCATCAATAAATGAAACAATTAAGTATTCTTATTCTTCTCACCCTGGTTCTGGTTTCTTGTGGAACAGACAGTCATCACTTTGAAATTGACGGTCGACTCACTAACCTAAACCAGGGTGAGTTTTATGTTTATAGTCCCGATGACGGTATTACCGGTATAGATACCATCAAGGTGGAAAGTGGAAGATTCACATACGAAATGCCATGCGATAAGCCATGCATTCTTGTCATTGTATTCCCGAACTTTTCCAAACAGGCTATTTTTGCCGAACCGGGTAAATCCGTGAATATAAAAGGCAACGCATCCCATTTAAAAGAATTAGAAATAAAAGGCACTGACGACAACGAGCTAATGACTAAGTTCAGGCAACAGATTGCCAGTGCATCTCCTCCTGAAATTCAGAAAGCCGTATGTCAGTTTGTTAATGACAATCAGGAATCACCAGTCGGTATATATCTGGTTTCTGAATATTTTATTTCCAATGAGCAACCTGATTATAACAAGGCTGCAATATTACTGCAAAAACTGCATAATAAGCAACCAAGAAATGGTTTTTTGAACAGATTACTTACTAATATAAAGTCTCTCAATAACCCAACAAATGGCTATATCGGAAACTTTGCATCATCTGCAACTATAAACGGAGGGGATGCAAATAGCGAATATTTGAGAAAAGCTCCTATATCAGTAATATACACTTGGGCTACATGGAATTTTGAAAGTATGGACTTACAGCGCCAGTTAAAAAATCTATACAGAAAATCAAATGGTAAATTAAAAATTATAGGCATTAATATTGATGCAAGCAGACAAGACTGCAAAAATACAGTTGCCAGAGACTCTATTAAATGGCCTGTAATCTGTGACCGTCAGATGTTTGAAGGTAACATCGTCAAGGAATTGGGAATGTATGCTGTTCCCGACAACATATTATTACAAAACGGAAAAATAATAGCAAGAAGTCTGTCTGTAAACGATCTTTGCAACAGAATAGAGAAGAATATATAAATTAACACGAAATATGCTTGTAAAGACCTACTGCGCTGCAGTAAATGGACTTGAAGTAACAACAATTACAATAGAGGTAAGTATGAACCCTGGAGTGATGTATCATCTTACCGGGCTTGGTGATAAGTCAGTACAGGAAGGACGTGACCGTATAGCTGCCGCAATGCAATATTGTGGTTATAAATTTCCCAAAGCCGACATAACTGTAAACATGGCACCTGCCAACCTGAGAAAAGAAGGAAGCGCCTATGACCTTCCTCTTGCAATAGCATTACTTGCAGCTCATGGAAATATAGAAGTCAACGGACTTGATAAATATATGATGGTTGGTGAATTGAGCCTTGACGGCAAATTACAACCGGTGAAAGGAGCATTACCTATTGCCATAAAAGCTAGGGCAGAACATTTTAAAGGTCTTATTGTTCCTGTACAAAACGTCAAAGAAGCAGCAGTGGTTAATAATCTTGATGTCTACGGTATGGAAAATATGGTAGATGTAATAAAATTCCTTACAGAAATTGAACCCTTTGAACCCATGCAGATTGACACACGTAGGGAATTCTATGAACAGCAATATAAATTTGACCTGGATTTCAGTGATGTGCGGGGACAGGAAAATGTGAAACGCGCACTTGAAGTTGCAGCTGCCGGCGGACATAATCTGATTATGATAGGTCCTCCAGGTTCTGGGAAAAGTATGATGGCTAAACGATTACCCTCAATACTTCCTCCACTTTCACTTGCAGAAAGTCTGGAAACGACACAAATTCATTCCATTGCAGGAAAATTAGGTAATAACACATCGCTTATCAGCCAACGACCATTTCGTTCACCACATCACACAATATCAGAAGTTGCCCTTGTAGGAGGCGGTTCAAATCCTATGCCAGGAGAAATATCTCTAGCTCATAATGGTGTACTATTCTGTGATGAACTTCCGGAATTCAATAAACACACACTAGAAGTGTTACGTCAACCCCTTGAAGATCGTAAAATTACAATAAGCAGAGCTAAATATAATATTGAATATCCATGCTCATTTATGTTTGTTGCCAGTATGAATCCATGTCCATGCGGTTATTACGGAGATCCTTCTCACCACTGTGTATGCACTCCCGGACAGATTCAGAGATACATGAACAAAATAAGCGGTCCACTACTAGACCGCATAGA
>CAYSSU010000060.1:0-14617 GCA_964433895.1 uncultured Prevotella sp. | reverse complement strand
AAGGTAGACAGTTTTACCTATGCGGCTAGCAGCTCCACCTATGGTGACCACCCAGCGCTACCTAAAGTTGAAGACAATATTGGTAAGCCCTTATCACCCTATGCCGTCACCAAGTATGTCAACGAGCTGTACGCCGATGTCTTTGCCAAAACCTATGGCTTTAATTGCATTGGTCTGCGTTACTTCAATGTATTTGGCAAACGTCAAGACCCTAATGGCGCTTATGCCGCAGTGATCCCCAAGTGGACTGCGGCAATGATTCAAGGTGAGCCAGTATTTATTAATGGCGATGGTGAGACCAGTCGCGACTTTTGCTTTATCGACAACACCGTACAAATGAACCTGTTGGCGGCAACCACCACCAATCAAGATGCTAGAAATCAAATCTATAACGTCGCTGTAGGCGATCGCACCACGCTGAATCAGCTATTTGAAGCGATTCAGTCTGCACTACAAGAAAACAGTATCAGCTATAGCAAAGCGCCGATTTATCGTGAGTTTAGAGCAGGTGATGTACGCCACTCACAGGCTGATGTAAGCAAAGCGAAAACCTTGTTGGGTTACGCACCTGCGTTTGTAATTAAAGAAGGTATTGCAGAGGCGATGCCTTGGTATGTTAAGTTTTTAGGTTAATAAATAAATGAAAATTTTAGTCACCGGTGGTGCAGGTTTTATTGGTTCAGCGGTTATTCGTCATATTATCAATAACACTCAAGACAGTGTCGTTAACTTAGACAAGCTTACTTATGCAGGTAATTTAGACAGCCTGCTCGAAGTTAGCGATAGCGATCGCTATGCATTTGAGCAAGTGGATATTTGTAACGCAGATGAACTCAAGCGTGTCTTTGCAGAGCATCAACCTGATGCCGTTATGCACCTTGCGGCTGAGTCACACGTTGACCGCTCCATCGATGGCCCAGCTGAGTTTATTCAAACTAATATCGTAGGCACTTATACTTTATTAGAAGCCGCTCGTGCCTACTGGAACGAGCTAGATAGTGAACGTAAACAGACTTTTCGCTTCCACCATATCAGCACCGACGAAGTCTACGGCGACCTCCCGCATCCAAATGATGCGCTAGCTGAAGAAGATATCGCTCTTGTAGGAGCAGGCCATGCCTGCGGTAACGGACTGCCACTCTTCACAGAAGAAACGTCGTATGAACCAAGCTCCCCGTACTCAGCAAGCAAAGCCAGCTCCGACCATCTCGTCCGCGCATGGTTACGGACTTATGGCTTCCCAACGCTAATTACCAATTGCTCAAATAACTACGGTCCTTTTCACTTTCCAGAAAAGCTGATTCCTCTGGTAATATTGAACGCCCTAGACGGCAAACCGCTACCTATCTACGGCAAAGGCGACCAAGTCCGTGACTGGCTGTATGTCGAAGACCACGCACGTGCCTTATATAAAGTCGTCACCGAAGGCAAAGTCGGCGAAACCTACAATATCGGCGGTCACAACGAATTACAAAATATTGAAGTGGTAGAAACTATTTGTGAAATTCTCGGCGAGCTACGTCCTGTTGCAGAAAATATTGCTCTTATAGGAGTTGACCATTCCTGCGATACGGGTGCAACGACCTCATACAAATCCTTAATAACCTACGTCACAGACCGGCCCGGCCACGACCGTCGCTATGCCATTGACGCCAGTAAAATAGCAAAAGAACTCGGCTGGCAACCCGAAGAAACCTTCGAATCAGGCATACGAAAAACCGTACAATGGTATTTAGAGAACCAGCAATGGTGCAAAAACGTACAGGATGGCAGCTACCAGCGCGAACGCTTAGGAGTAACACTATGAGCAACAAAACGAAAGGAATTGTCCTAGCGGGCGGGTCGGGTACACGTTTATACCCGATCACCAAAGGCGTCTCCAAACAGCTTCTGCCCATCTATGATAAGCCGATGATCTACTACCCATTATCCGTTCTGATGCTCGCGGGCATTCGCGATATTTTACTGATCAGCACGCCAGAAGATATCAGCGGCTATCAGCGTTTATTCGGCGACGGTAGCGAGTTTGGTATTAACTTAAGTTATGCCATACAGCCTAGCCCAGATGGCTTAGCCCAAGCTTTTATTATTGGCGAAGAATTTATTGGCGATAGCAATGTGTGTTTAGTGCTTGGCGATAATGTTTTTTATGGTCAAGGCTTTGGCTCCATGCTACGAAAAGCAGCAGCTAAGCCAAGTGGTGCAACAGTATTTGGTTATCAAGTTAAAGACCCAGAGCGTTTTGGTGTGGTCGAATTTGATGAAAATAACCGCGCACTATCAATCGAAGAAAAACCTGAGCAGCCCAAGTCGGGCTACGCTGTTACTGGTCTGTATTTTTACGATAATAACGTGGTGAAAATCGCTAAACAGGTGCAGCCTTCAGAGCGAGGTGAGCTAGAAATCACCAGTATCAACCAAGCGTATTTAGAGCGTGGTGATCTTGATGTTGAACAGCTAGGCCGTGGTTTTGCTTGGCTCGATACAGGTACACACGAAAGCCTGCTAGAAGCCGGTATGTTTGTGGAAACAATCGAGAAGCGCCAAGGCTTTAAAATTGCTTGTCTTGAAGAAATTGCGTTTAACAATGGTTGGCTGACAGAGCAAGACTTACAGCGCATTGGTCAACAGTTTAGTAAAAACAGCTATGGTCAATACTTATTAGAATTAGTGAGCGTGTAAATGTCTATTCATCATCATAAGGTTTTGGGTGATCATCGTGGAAAGCTTGTTGCGTTAGAATCGAATATGAATGTTCCTTTTGACATTAAGCGCGTTTTTTATATTTATGGAGCACAGCCGCAAACACCAAGAGGCCAGCATTCACATCATGTAACTCAGCAATATTTAATTGCAGTACATGGTAGTTGCAAAGTCACACTAGACAATGGCACAGAAAAGAAAACTTATGAGCTAAATCAGCCGCATATAGGTTTGTTTCAAGATGCTTTAATTTGGGGTGAAATGCACGATTTTAGCGAAGACTGCGTACTTCTAGTATTAGCTAGTGAGCACTACGATGATGCTGATTATATTCGTGATTACGATGGTTTTTTAGAGCAAATACAATTATGAGCTTTATTCATAAGTTAGCAGATGTCGCATCGAGTGAAATAGGTGAGGGCACACGGGTTTGGCAGTATGCGGTTATTCTTAAAGATGCCAAAATTGGCCAGAACTGCAATATTTGCGCGCACACTTTAATTGAAGGCGATGTCATTATTGGTAATAACGTCACTATAAAATCTGGTGTATATGTTTGGGACGGCACACGGATTGAAAATGATGTGTTCCTTGGCCCAAACGCTACATTAACCAACGATTTGATGCCGCGATCTAAACAGTATCCTGATAGCTTTTCAGGCATTACGCTAAAAAAAGGTTCAAGTATTGGTGCGAATGCAACGCTACTCCCAGGTATTACTGTAGGTGAAGGCGCTATGATTGGTGCCGGCGCAGTAGTGACTAAAGATATTCCAGACTATGCAGTTGTTGTTGGTAATCCAGCAAAAATTATTAGGTATATAAAATGATTCCTTTTCTCGATCTCAAAGCGATTAATGCACAATACCGTGATGAGCTTATCGCGGCTTGTATACGTGTAATTGATTCCGGCTGGTATATTGCAGGCACTGAACTGGCACAATTTGAACAAGAATTTGCCAGCTATTGTGGTACTAAACACGCTATTGGCGTTGCCAATGGATTGGATGCACTGATTCTTACTCTGCGAGCTTGGAAAGAGTTAGGCAAGCTTAAAACAGGTGATGAAGTTATTGTTCCTGCAAATACCTATATTGCGAGTATTTTAGCCATCAGTGCTAATGATCTAGTACCTGTTTTGGTGGAGCCTGATTTAGTCAGTTATAATCTATGTCCTAAAAATACCGCAGCCGCGATCACCTCAAAAACAAAGGCTATTTTACCGGTACATTTATATGGCCAATTAGCTGATATGCCAGCCATCATGGATATCGCTAAGCGCCACAACTTGTTAGTGCTAGAAGACGCTGCTCAAGCACACGGTGCAAGCATTGACGGTAAAAAAGCAGGTAACTGGGGTGACGCTTCAGGTTTCAGTTTCTACCCAGGTAAAAACCTAGGTGCATTAGGTGATGCCGGTGCTGTCACTACCAATGATGAAGAGCTAGCTAATGCTTTACGCGCATTACGTAACTATGGTTCGCATGAAAAATATAAAAACCTATTCCAAGGTGTTAACAGTCGCCTCGATGAAATCCAAGCCGCTATGCTCAGCGTAAAACTGTGCCACCTTGATACAGAAATATCACATCGCCGTAAAGTTGCCGCTGCATACCTTGAAGGTCTCGATAATCCAGCAATTACATTGCCTGTGCCGCATGATGAGGCGCATGTTTGGCATGTGTTTGTAATTCGTTGCGAGCAGCGTGAAGCATTACAGAAGCATTTAGCGGATCAAGGCGTTCAGACCTTAATTCACTACCCAATTCCACCGCATCAGCAGCAAGCGTATAAAGAGTGGAATGCACACAGTTATCCAATATCTGAAATGATTCATCAGCAAGTGATGAGCTTACCGATGGGACCAACAATTACGGATGAGCAAGTTGCTGCAGTCATAGCTGCGTGTAATAGCTTTAAAACTGAGAAATGAAGCAATGACACTGATAAAAACCAGTCTGCTTAATGCGATTGCTGTCGTTATCAAAATGCTCACTCTGCTAGGGATCAATAAGATACTTGCTATCTACGTTGGTCCCGCAGGGTATGCAGCGCTAGGCCAGTTTCAAAACGCTGTACAGATGATTACCACTTTTGCTAGCGGCGCTATTAATACTGGTGTGACTAAGTATACTGCTGAGTATTATGATGATGAAGATAAGCAACGAGCAGTGTGGCGTACTGCTGGGACAATTGCTTTAGTTGGTTCATTATTTACAGCGTTGCTAATTTTTATATTTAATCAACAGTTAGCAATATGGTTTTTAAAAAATGCAGACTATGGTGGTGTTTTTAAATGGTTTGCTACAACCTTAGTTTTTTTTACTTTCAATACGCTTTTACTTGCAATATTAAATGGTAAAAAAGAAATTGCTCGATATGTTATTGCTAATATTATAGGTAGCATATTTTCATTAATCGTTATTACTATCATGTCAATACAGTTGGGTTTATATGGTGCATTAAGTTCGCTTGCTATTTACCAATCGTTATCTTTTTTTGTGACATTTATATTGTGTTATAAATTAAGTTGGTTTAAATTGAGCTATTTCTTTGGTGGAATTGATAAAGTAGCAGCAATAAATCTTACTAAATATGTAGCCATGGCGCTTACATCCGCAGCATGTATACCGGTAAGTCATATCTTAGTACGTAATCATTTAGGTGTAACTTTAGGTTGGGAAATAGCTGGTTATTGGGAAGCAATGTGGCGGCTAAGTGCAGCATATTTGATGCTAGTAACGACAACCTTAAGTGTTTACTACTTGCCAAGATTATCAGAAATAAAAAAACCAGCAGAAATAAAAAAAGAGATTATTCAAGGATATAAAATAATTTTACCAGTAGCAGCTTTTAGCGGATTAGTGATTTATTTGCTAAGAGATTTTATTGTTAGTGTGCTTTTTACTCAAGATTTTTTACCTATGCGAGAGTTGTTTGCATGGCAAATGATTGGAGATACTTTAAAAATTGGTAGCTGGATATTAGCGTATCTCATGCTTGGGAAGGCGATGGTAAAAGTTTTTATAATCACACAAATATCTTTTTCTATTCTATTTGTTACGCTTACTTTTTTTCTCACAAACCTAATTGGATTTGAAGGTGCAGTAGTTGCGCATGCTATAAGTTATTTTATATATTGGATAATTATTTTTTTTATAATAAAACATGTTGTTTTTGTAAAGTATAGTGAATTCTAGGAAGAGTGATTTTAATTAGATAACTGTATTTTAATTTAGATTTGGTGAACTTATGATAAATGAATATCCGTTAGTTAGTATTGCGATAATAACTTATAATCAAATTGAATATTTGAAAGAATGTATTGAGTCATGTTTGAGTCAAGACTATCCTAGAATTGAAATTATAGTCGCAGATGATGGGTCAACAGATGGAACCCATGAAATGTTAAAAGAATATGATAATAAAAATCCTGGAAAATTTGTCTTGAAACTTTCTGAGAAAAATCAAGGGATTACAAGAAATTCTAATGTGGCTCATTTTGCTTGTACAGGTAAGTATATCGCATGGATGGGTGGTGATGATCTTATGCTGCCTGAAAAGATTTCAAAACAAGTAGAGTACATGGAATCTAATCCTGAGTGCACAATTTGTTATCATAGCCGTGATGTGTTTGACTCTGAAACAAACAGAACAATAAGCATATCTAATTCAAAAGATAAGGATAAGATAAATGGAACAGTTAGAGAATCTATTAGATATGGAACATTTAATGGTGCATGTTCGACTATGGTTAGAAGAGAAAAAACACCTATAAATGGATTTGATAATAGTGTGCCTGTTGCCTCCGACTGGTTGTTTTGGGTAGAAACCTTAGCAAATGGTGGGACTATAAATTATATTGATGGTATTTTAAGCCGTTATCGCAGACATGATGGTAATGTTACTCAGCCTAAAAATTTTATTGCTCAGAATGAGTTGGATCATTTAGTTAGCTGTCAGATAATGATAGCTAAGTATCCAGAATATTTTAATGATGTTATGTACGCTTATTCAGTAAAATTGAGAAGTATAAAGAAGAAAGCTAATTATTTATCTGTTCTATGGCGATCATTTTGTCTTTTTCCTTCTTATCAGGCTTTGGGAGGCATGCTGATTTATATAATTACTTTCGGTAAGGTTAAGTATTAATAGGCAGATTGTTGATCAGATTTAGTTCTTTTATAAAGAATGTAATCATTTTTTATGTGATTATTTTGTGCAGTGCTTCCTGAATTCATACTATAAGTGCAACGCTTGAAACTTTAGGCAGAGAGCCAGCTACTGATAAACTCCAAGCTTTCACACCAACGGAATTCAGCGTATATTAATGGTGATGGCTAAGTCAGTCGTGATTTTTGTTTTATTGAAAATACCGCACAAGCCTGTTTATTGGCAGCTACAACAACCAATCTAGATGCAAAAAAACAGATATACAACGTTGCTGTCGGTGATCGCACAACGCTGAACCAGCTATTTTAGTCCATTCGATGTGCACTGAAAGAAAATGGCATCAAGCACAGTAAAGCACCAACGTATCGTTAGTTTAGAGCAGGTGATGTACGTCATTCACAGGCGGGTGTGACCAAAGCGAAAGCTTTGCTGGGTTACGAGCCAGAGTTTGTTATTAAAGATGGAGTTGCTAAAGCAATGCCTTGGTATAAAGGGTTTTTGGTGTGAAGCTTAAAGAAATTAAAGAATATATAAAAAGTGATTTATACCGTTATACTGGTAAAGTTAGCACTAGGTTAATGTTTCACCAATATTTTTTAAATGGAAGTTTTAAATATACATTCTGGTTGCGATTGGCCAAGTCAGATGTTGCCGTAGTGCAATTTTTAGCAAAATTAATGCATTGGAGACTTTCACGTAAATACTTAATACAAATACCATGCCATACCCAAATAGGGTATGGTCTATATATTGGTCATAGTATGTGTGTAGTAGTGAATGGAACAGCAGTTTTAGGTAATAATATTAACTTAAGTCAGTTTACAACTATTGGTGCTAATGATGATGGTATAGCAGCTAAAATAGGTAATAATGTATATATTGGACCTAGCTGTTGCATAGTTGAAAATGTGAATATTGGAGATAACTCAACTGTTGGTGCTGGTTCAGTCGTTGTAAAGGATGTTGAAAAGGATACTACAGTTGCAGGTACGCCTGCTAAGTATATTTCGAATAAAGAACCCGGAAGATTTGTTGATAGGCGCTGGCAGTAAATAGTTAATATTTTTTTCAGTCTTTATGATTTTTATCGGACCAGTATAAATATAATAACTTAACACATGTAAAATATATTATATTAATATTTTGGGTTAGAGATTGATGATTTCTAAATTAATAGCATCTGTGCAAAGTATAATAAAACGACTTAAGGTAAGCCATTTTGTTCGAAATGTTGCGCTGGTAGGAGGGGGGATTGCTATTGGACATGCTATTGTTCTTGCTTTTATGCCTTTTCTTACTCGCTTGTACGGGCCTGATGCATTTGGAATTGCAGCAGCATTTGCAGCTATAGTTAATATCATTATACCTATGGCTACTTTAGGTTATGCAAGTGCTATTGTTATGCCCGAGGCTGATGCTGATGCTGCTGCAGTTGCTCGGTTGTCTATTTTGTGTGGGCTTATTATTGCTCCAGTGTCTTTGGTTGCTGTTTATCTGGGTAAACCCTGGATAGCTGCTTGGAGTGGGATGGAACAAAATCCTAATATGCTCTATCTGATACCTGTATCATTATTGGTAGCGGCTTTTCTTTCTGTTGCGGATCAGTCAGCTATTAGAGCACAACTTTTTAAAGCAAAAGCTCAGGCTAAAATTGAAAGCACACTGTTCTCAAATATAAGTAAATTTATTGGAGGTAGTGTTGCGCCTTCAGGACTTCTACTAATTGTACTTACATTAGTTGAGCAAGTGGCTAACTTTGTAATGCAAATGCTTCGTGTCCCTAGGGAAGGTGTGCTGAAGCCAGTTAATTGGTTTGGCTTTAAAGGTGTACGTAATGCTGCTGCATTACAACGTGATTTTGCTATTTATAGAATGCCACAAAACATTCTCAATGCAGCTTCAAATGGTTTACCAGTTATTTTATTAACTGTGATGTTTAGTGTGTCAGCAGCGGGGCAGTATTCACTTGCTGTAATGGCACTAGGTGCACCAGCGATGCTGTTAGGGCAAGCAATCGGTGAGGTTTTTTATCCAAAAATTACACGTGCAATAACTTCTGAATCCCTAAATGCTCAGAATCTATTATTAAAAGCAACTCTAGCTTTGTTTATACTAGGAATAATTCCATTTGGAGTGGTTTTTTTATGGGGTGACCGCCTCTTTCCTTTGGTTTTTGGTTCTGATTGGGAGTTGTCAGGTAAGTATGCACAGTGGATTGCACTTTGGCTTTTAGCTGTCGTGACGAGTGGTGCAAGTGCTTCTGCGTTGCCAGCTTTGGGTTTGCAGCGATTTCTTCTTATTAATGAAATTATATCTGTATGCTTACGTGTAGGAGCTTTTTATGTTGGTTTCTATGTTTATCATTCAGATATTGTGGCAATCGCATTGTTTGTGATTGTTAATATTATTGTTAATATTTCTATTATATATTTTTCTTATAAACGTTTGTCTGTGCTTGTTACAGAGTGGCGCTTATTTAAATATAATTAATGTATAGGGTATTAGTTGTATCAGATGCGCTAGTATAAAAAATAAAGATACATAATAGATTGTAGGAGATTAAATGAAAATTCAAAGGATATTACATATTATCGGACGTATGGATAGAGCAGGCGCTGAAACTATGCTGATGAATCTTTATCGCGAAATTGATCGATCAAAATTCCAGTTTGATTTCATTTATTTCACTACTGAGCGTTGTGATTACGATGATGAGATAGAGTTATTAGGTGGGCGGATCATATGTATTGGGTCTTCTAATCCCGTTAGTCGTTTTCTTGTTTTATTAAAGGTGTTGAAAAAAGGTGACTGGCGTATCGTCCATGCGCATACATTATTCAGCAGTGGACTATATTTGTTGGCAGCTAAGCTAGCAAAGGTGCCTATGCTGATAGCGCATTCACATAATACTAGCGATGCTAATAGTGGCAGTATAGTAGGCCGAGCTTATCAGAATATCATGCGATGGCTATTGTCATGGGTGCCAACTGATTATGTAGCTTGTGGAACATCTGCTGCAGAATATCTTTTTCCCACATCTACTAACGTTGAAATAATTCCAAATGCTATTGATATCAACCAGTTTATTAATGCACAGGGTTGTATTGTTAGAAAAGAGTTAAATATTAGAAAAGATAAGTTCATTATTCTTCAGGTTGGTCGTTTAACGCCTGTTAAAAATCATGCTTACTCAGTGAAAATTGCGGCAGCTTTAAGGGATGCAGGTTTAGATTTTCAAATGTTATTTGTAGGTACAGGGCCTGAGCAGCAAGCTATTGATACTATAATTAGTCAATTTGAACTCGAAGAATATGTATTGTTGTTGGGTCTTCGTGAGGATATTCCAGAGCTTATGGCTGCTTCTGATGTTATGCTAATGCCTTCTCTACATGAAGGTTTTCCAGTTGTATTAGTAGAGTCCCAGGCTGCAGGCTTACCAGCTGTTATTGCGAGTACGATCACATCGGAAGTGGATTTGGATATTGGTTTAGTGCATTTTATTGATTTAGATGCCCACCCTGAAGAGTGGGTGAACAAAATTCGATCAGCAGCTCAAACTGCAAAAGTGTCTGCAGAGTTTAGGTTTCAAGCCCTTGAAAGCCGTGGTTTTTCAGCAAATGCTGGAGCAGAACGCTTGATGACGGTATATAAAACTACATGACTCCATATATAATATTACTTTTCACTATTATTTTTATTGCTTATACAGGCCGTCTTTATGGTGGTAGGTTAGGGCAGTTTTTTAGCCTTGTTGTAATAACTCTGTCACTTTCTCTATTCGCTGGTATACGTAATGAAACTGTAGGTAGTGATACTCATACTTATGTCTCACTATTTATGCGTTTTAACTCCTTTGATGATATTTGGCGTACTCAAGAGTATGCTTATAATGCTTTAGTAGTTATAGCTAGTTCTATTTCAAATAACTATGCAGCTCTTTTAATACTTACTGCGCTAATTGTAGTCAGTTGTTACGTTTTAACTATTTTACGACTTACTAAGCGCTATGAGACTGCACTTTTTTTATTCATAACTTTGGGCTCCTATACATTCTTTTTTAATGGTGCACGGCAGGGAATTGCTGCTTCGATTTGTTTTTTTGCGATACCTTGGTTACTTGATCGAAAACCTAAGCAGTATTTTATTTTAATTGCTTTGGCATTTTTGTTCCATAATACTGCATTAGTTGCTGTGCCACTTTATTTTCTAGCAGCACCTAGAATTGGGTTACGCCAAATATTTAGTGTTATTGTTGGTGCTGTTGTTTTTTCCTTATTTTTAAGTGTTTTTGTTGGGCTTGCTGCAGAGCTACTTGATGACAAATACGCTGCATATGCTGATGCTTCAGACGGTGGTGGTGGTGTCACTGCGGCTTTTTTGATTATTCAAGGAATATTACTGTATTTGTTAAGACCTAACACACTAGAATGTAATGGGAAATATCAACGACTACTTAATATATATTTAATTGGTTTTATTCCTATTATTGCAGCTATGGTAACAAACGTAAATCCGTCTGGTCTTCTTAGATTGCATCTATATTTTAGCAGCACAGCTATTCTCCTATGGCCAATGGTTTTTATGAGTTGGAAGGATAGCCCAAAGCGCGCTCTTGTTTCATTATCGTTTTTTATTTTCATCTTTATTTATTTTTTAATAACTGTTAGTACGTTTAGTAGTCTAACACCTTACAAAATTAATTCGAGTATTTTCTAGTGAATAAAAATATGCCATTTGTATCTATTGGAATATCATTTTATAATGCAGAGACAACATTGTTAGATGCAGTTCGATCAGTGTTTATGCAAACACATCAAAACTGGGAGTTAATTCTTGTTGATGATGGTTCAACAGATAAATCGCTTAGTATTGCTCAGACTATTAAAGATCCTCGTGTTCGTGTATATTCGGATGGAAAAAATAAAAAGCTGGCAGCCCGTCTAAATCAAATAATAGACCTTGCTAAGTATGATTTTATTGCTCGTATGGATGCCGATGACTTAATAGATCCAAGTAGAATTGAAAAGCAATTGAGAGTTTTGACTGAGAGAAATGATATTGATTTGGTTTCAACTGGTGTTTTGTCATTAAATGATAATAATAAGCCTGTGGGAGTGCGGTGCGTTGCTCTAGGGCATAAGGTGACAGCAAAAAATCTTCTTACTGGAAATTCAGGTATTGTACATGCTTCAGTTCTAGCTAGGAAAAGTTGGTATCAGCGCAATTACTATCGTGAGGATTATCCAGCGGCAGAAGATAGCGAGCTTTGGGTTAGAGCATATTCCTCTTCAGATTTAAATGTTTTTTTTATACCAGAACCTTTATATTTCTATCGTGAAGATGGTAATGTAACTAAATCAAAACTTTTACGTGGTTATAAGCTAGGCCGACGAATAATTATAGAAAGTGCAAAGCATGGGTTTTCATTTAGGTTGAAGTTTTATATTTATGCTCGAAATTATTTTAAATCTTTAGTGGTATTTCTGTTATCATCTTTTGACGGATTAGAAGTTTTGCGTAATAAACGAAATAGTGTTGCTCCATCGGTAAGTGAGTTTGATAATTATAATTATGTATTGAAGTCCATTAAAGAATACAGCTTGCCGGTAAGTTCCAGTTGAATTTAAAATGACATTTTTTAAATTTTAAATAAATTTTATTGTATGGTTTTCTAATTATGAAGTTTTTAACTGATTTTGCTTGGAACTTATATAAAGCATCTCCTGTTTTTTTTCAGAATATAATGATTAGTGCACAAGGATTTGTTTTGAAAAAACAAAGATATGGCGTTTATTATAAGAAATGGTTTCGCTATTATTCAGAAAAAGATAATTCTAATTATAAATCTGAGCTTGAAATTCAAAATGCTAGACTTATAAGCTTGGTTAAATTTGCGAATAAAAACAGTGTTTTTTATAGACAGCTTTATTCTGATATTGATATTGATAGTTTTAAAGGAATTGAAGATTTATATAAATTACCTATTGTGAGTAAAGAGGATTTAAGAAATAACATTAAGGAGGTTTATACTATAGATCCTAAGGATGGTATTAAATCTTTCACTGGCGGTACAACAGGTAAGGCGTTAGAGGTTATTTTTGATAAAGAAGATGCTCAAGAGAGAATGGCATATTTAGATTATTTTAAGTCTAAAGTTGGGGTTGATTCTTTAAGATCTTCCAAAGCAACATTTAGTGGTCGTGAATTTATTCATAATATATCTTCAAAAACAAAAGTTTTTTGGAGGTATAATAAAGCGTATAATCAAAAGCTTTACTCTACGTTTCATATGAATAAAAAAACATTACCTTTATATATAAATGATTTAAATTCTTTCAAGCCTGAAATTATTAATGGTTTCGTTTCAGCAATATATGAGCTTGCGTTTTTTATAAAGAATAACTCTATTGAATTGGACTTTTCACCCAAAGCTATTTTCACTACATCAGAAACGCTACTTCCTTTTCATCGTGAATTGATAGAAGAGGTTTTTGAGTGTCATATATATAACCAATATGCTTCGGCTGAAGGTGCACCATTTATTACAGAATGTATTAATGGTAATTTACATTACAATATTGATACAGGAGTTATTGAAAGTTTTGGTGAGAGTGGAGAAATACTTGTTACTTCATTTACTACTAGTGGCACACCATTAATCAGGTACGATATTGGTGATTTAATTACTTTTCTTGAGGGTGAGTGTAGTTGTGGCTCTTCACATCCTCTTGTTAAAGAAATTCAAGGGCGAGCAGTAGATTTTTTAGAAACTAAAAGCGGTTCAAAAGTTAGTTTAAGTCACCTTTCTGATGTTGTTAAAGGAATGCCGAGCTGTGTTCTTAATGTTCAGTTTATTCAGAATAAAATTGATGAAATAATTATATCTGTAGTTGTCGATGATAAGCTTTTTTTAGATTGTCATGAGAAAACCATTATAGATTCAATGAGTTTTAGATTTGGTGAGGAAACTAATTTTATATTAATTAGGGTTAAAGATATCCCAAAAGAAAAAAGTGGTAAATATTCTTTGATAAAGAAAAATATTTAAATTAAGATTATTTCTAATAAAACCCGATCAGCAAGGTTTAAATAGTTAAATGAAATTTCTACTTATTGCAGGTTTCGCTGATTCTCTCATCGTTTTTCGTAAATCGCTGATCGTTGCTTTATTAAATAAAGGCTTAGAGGTTCACGTTGCTGCGCCAAAACTGCTGGCTAATCAAGCTGTTATGTCAGAGCTAACTGCATTAGGTGTTGTATCTCACGATATTCATATGCAACGCACCGGTATGAATCCCCTTGCTGACTTAGGTACGTTATTGGCTTTATGGCAATTGATGCGTCAGATTAAGCCGCGCTATGTATTGGGCTATACCATTAAACCGGTCATTTACGGCACCTTGGCAGCTTGGTTGGCTCGTGTGCCGCAACGTTTTGCTTTGATTACAGGTTTGGGCTTTGTCTTTATGGGTGAAGAGGATAATCAGCGCAGTCGCGTGCGTGCGGTGGTGCAGGGTTTGTACCGTACAGCGTTACGTCATTGTCAGACGGTGTTCTTTCAGAACCCTGATGATGAGGCGTTATTTAGACAGTTAATGATTCTTTCCGCTCATGCCAATACCTGTGTAGTCAATGGTTCGGGTGTGGATGTGGTGCAGTTTGATGTTGCACCTTTTACTGAGCAAGCAGCTCCACGCTTTTTGCTGATTGCTCGTTTATTGGGTGATAAGGGTGTGCGCGA
>CAYSSU010000059.1:0-15831 GCA_964433895.1 uncultured Prevotella sp. | reverse complement strand
GATTGCATTTAGCATTCAAGGCAAGAAGGAAGAGAAAGACAATGTCTCAACATTCTCCGAATCTACGATTGTGAATAATAACGAAACGGCTGCTATCGAAGAGCAGAAAGAGGTTTCTATTAATAACAAACAACCTCAGAATGAGGAAATAAAAGCATAATAAGAATATGAAGAATTTTTTATACATGGCATTTTTGCCAATGATGATGTTGATGATGACATTAACATCTTGTTCAAAAGACGACGATAGCCCATTAGACGGTTTTGACTATCCTGCTGAAACTTTGTATGGTACGTGGAAAATAACAAAGGTAGGTGGTATATCATGGCCATACAAAACGACTACGGCCACATTCAACTCTGATGGAAGTTATTCCGGAAAAGGATATTTTGGCAATGGTACCGGGACATATACTGCCAAAGGAAAAACAATTAACTGCTATATAAGTGGAAAGTTGTATTGCACTTATGAAGTTCAATCTCTATCAGGAACTACAGCTGTTTTGAAAATGGCTTCAAATGACGATAGTTATATGAACTTGACATTGACTTGCGAAAAGCAATAATAAATGAATGTGAGAGGGATATTGGGAGCAATCCTAATGTTCCTTTTTTTTTGTATCAAACGACTGTTTCCAAAGGGTGCATTAACAAGTCTCAACCAAGCATCTAAATTCTGTGTGTACTGCTGAAATAGCAAACAATTAAATCATTCAACAGTTTCAGCGATTGGAAGTTCAGCAGCAAGTTAAGTATGTTTGTTGGTATGTATAGAAGACTATATGTGAAATTTTGGGTTATTAAATACTTGAATGATGAATTTAGTTTAAATTAACGTTATCAATCCGAAAAAATCGAAATAAAACATAATGGGGTTGTCATGTTGCTATATTATTACTATATTTGGACTACGAAAAAAGAATGCGTATGAAAAAAACAATAATAGCAATATTACTTTCCATTATAACTTTAAATTCTGCTGCCTATGATTTCCTTCGTCCTGTGAAGGGAGAAACCAATGGCGGATATGATTTCTGGGTGTACACGCCAATTGATTATTACTACACTATGAATGAAACTCCGGTTGTGATATTTCTGCATGGTGCCAGTTTGTGCGGCAGAAATCTGGACCGGGTTCGCAAGTACGGACCTCTGGATGCTATTGTGCGCGGCAGGGAAATAGAGGCTCTGACCATTGTTCCTCAGAATCCGGGGGGAGCATGGAGCCCCAAGAAGATAATGGACGTGCTGGACTGGGTGGAGAAAAACTATGCCTGTGACCATAACCGCATTTATGTGCTGGGCATGAGCCTTGGAGGATATGGCACTATGGACGTGTGCGCCACGTATCCAGACCGTATTACGGCAGGAATGGCTCTCTGCGGTGGGGCTTCTGTTAAAGATGTTTCTGGACTGGGCAGACTGCCATTCTGGATAATACATGGAACAGCCGACCGCGCTGTTTCTGTGAACTGCTCTAAAAGTGTGGCTAAATCGTTGCAGAATACCGGTAATGACAGCCGATTGAGATATGACTGGTGGCAAGGTGCCGGACATGGGACTCCGGCACGTGTGTTTTATCTGAAAAAGACATATCAGTGGCTCTTTTCTCATAATTTGAAAGACCGGAACAGAACCGTGAACCGTGTCATAGACATCAATATGGGGGACACACGGCGTGCGTATAGCGACATGAGAAGCGGAATGCCTGACCCGGAAATAATACAGGGACCGAGTATCACTACTGGCAATGAAGATTGACATAATGAAACCGTGAACTCATAATAAATGAGTATTTTGAATACTGCCGGATTACAAATAAAATAAAATACTTGTGGAAATGGAAAATATGTTATATCTTTGCACCCAGAAATCCAATTACTCACAGTTAAATTTTTTTAAGGTATGATGACAGAATGGAGAGGGTTCACTGGCGGCAAATGGTCTGAAGAGGTGAATCTCCGTGATTTTATTCAGCGTAATTACACTAGCTATGATGGTGATGAAAGTTTTCTTGAAGGTCCTACGGACGCAACAAATACTCTTTGGGGAGAACTGCAGAAGTTACAGAAAGAGGAACGTGCAAAAGGAGGAGTGCTTGATATGGAAACTGAGGTTGTGAGCAGTCTTACTGCTTATGGTCCCGGTTACATCAGCCCCGAAACTAAAGATTTGGAAAAGATAGTCGGTCTACAGACTGACAAACCTCTGAAACGAGCTTTCATGCCATACGGAGGTATCAAAATGGCAGAACAAGCCTGCACTACTTACGGTTATAAACCATCAGAAAAACTACACGAAATCTTCACTAAATATTGCAAGACTCATAATGAGGGTGTGTTTGATGCCTATACTCCGGAGATGAAACACGTCCGTCATAATCATATTCTTACCGGTTTGCCTGATACCTACGGCCGTGGTCGTATTGTGGGTGACTATCGCCGCGTGGCTCTATACGGTATAGATTATCTGATAGAACAGAAAAAGAATGACTTGCTTGACATGGGCGAGCAGGGCATGATAGATGACGTTATCCGCCTGCGTGAGGAACTTTCCATGCAGATAAAGGCTCTTAAAGGGCTTAAGGAAATGGCTCAGATATATGGTTTTGATATTTCAAAGCCTGCAAAGAATGCTCAAGAGGCTATACAGTGGCTGTATTTTGGCTATCTTGGAGCTGTGAAAACTCAGAATGGTGCTGCCATGAGTGTTGGTCGTGTGGCTACATTCCTGGATATATATATTCAGCGTGACCTTGAAGAGGGTACAATCACAGAGAGCGATGCTCAAGAAATGATAGACCATCTGGTGATGAAATTCCGTATGGTTAAGTTTGCCCGTATACCTTCTTATAATCAGCTTTTCAGCGGTGACCCTGTGTGGGCTACGCTTGAAGTGGGTGGTATTGGTCAGGATGGACGTTCTATGGTTACGAAGAGCGATTACAGATTTCTCCATACTTTGGAGAATATGGGTCCTTCTCCTGAACCAAATCTCACCGTGCTTTACAGTTCACGTTTGCCGGAATCATTCAAGAAGTATTCTGCAATGATTTCTGTGAAGACAAGTTCTATACAGTATGAAAATGATGATGTCATGAGACCTGTTTGGGGCGATGACTATAGCATTTGCTGTTGCGTGTCTGCCACTCAGACCGGTAAGGAAATGCAGTTCTTCGGTGCACGTGCCAATCTTGCCAAGTGCCTTACATACGCTATTAGTGGCGGTGTAGATTCAAAGAGCCGCGAACAGTGTGGTCCTGCATACGCTCCTATAGAAGGAGATGTGGTTACATACGATGAATTCATGCCTAAGTTTGATGCAATGATGGAGTGGCTTGCCTGTGTATATGTGAAGACTCTGAACCTTATTCACTATATGCACGATAAGTATTTCTATGAGGCTGAGGAGATGGCTCTTATTGATACTGATGTGCGCCGTACTTTTGCTACCGGTATTGCAGGTTTCAGCCATGTTGTTGATTCTATCTGTGCCATAAAGTATGCCAAGGTGAACATTGTGCGTGATGAGACTGGTTTCCCTCTTGAATTCAAGACAGAAGGCGACTTCCCACGTTATGGCAATGATGATGATCGTGCTGATGATATAGCTGTATGGTTGTTGAAGACATTTATAGGTAAGGTGAAGAAATATCATACTTACCGCAATTCTGAGCCAACAACAAGTATTCTTACCATTACATCTAATGTGGTTTATGGCAAGTATACCAGTAATATGCCTGACGGACGTAAGGCAGGAACTCCTTTGTCTCCGGGTGCAAATCCTAGTTATGGAGCAGAGAAGAATGGTTTGCTGGCGTCTCTTAACTCAGTGGCAAAACTGCCATACGAATATGCTCTGGACGGTATTTCAAATACTCAGACTATCAGTCCTTCAGCGTTGGGACACAATGATGATGAGCGTACAAATACGTTGGTGGGTGTTCTTGACGGATATTTCAACCGTGGTTCACATCATTTGAATGTGAATGTATTTGGTGTGGACAAACTGAAGGATGCAATGGCTCATCCTGAAAAGCCTGAATATGCAAACTTTACAATTCGCGTGAGCGGTTATGCTGTTAAGTTTATTGACCTGACTGAAGAGCAACAACTTGATGTTATTGCCCGTCAGGCTCACGAAAGACTGTAATAAGAAGAAAAATAGTCAGAAATATAGAAGAGAAGGGGAGTCTGACTCCCCTTTTTTTCATAATTGATAAAATATGGCAATAAAGGGGTTGGTTCATAGCGTTGAGAGCTTTGGTTCTGTAGATGGTCCGGGAATACGATATATCATATTTCTTAAAGGTTGCCCGATGCGGTGTCGGTTTTGTCACAATCCTGACACATGGAACAGAAATGGCGCAATGGAGATGACTGCAGATGAACTTCTGGACAAGGCAGAACGTTTCCGTTCTTATTGGGGAAACAAAGGCGGAATAACCGTTAGTGGAGGTGAGGCCCTGTTGCAGATAGATTTTCTTTTGGAGTTGTTTGAAAATGCGCGTCGGCGCGGAATAAACACTTGTCTTGATACTTCAGCACAACCTTTCAAAAGAGAAGGTGTCTGGTTTGAAAAGTTTGAGCGGTTGATGAGTTTCACGGATACCGTGTTGCTGGATATTAAGCATATTGATGATGACGGACATAGGCAACTGACGGGCTTCTCCAATAAGAATATTCTTTCTTGTGCCGGTTATCTAAGTGAAATAAAGAAACCGGTATGGATTAGGCATGTGCTTGTGCCAGGTGTTACTGACAATGACGAATTGTTGATTAGACTGCGTGAGTTCATTGATACTCTGCATAATGTAGAAAGGGTAGAGGTGCTTCCTTATCATACGTTGGGCGTATTCAAATGGAAGGAGTTGGGAATACCTTATACTTTGGAAGGAACAGAACCGCCGACGAAGGAACGCATAGACAATGCCAGACGAATTCTCGGCGCGGAATAGTCTGTATGAATTAAATCTGATAACATGAAAAACTTTCCCAAAAAAGAAAACAGTAAAAAATAATAATAATACAAAGTTTTCCAAAATATTTTGTAACTTATTGAATAACAGGTGGTTGACATTTATTAACACGTAAAAAGTTGTTCAAAAAGGAAAACTTATAAATAATTGTGCTATCTTTGTAATCGTAAATCAAATAAAAATAAATAATTATTATATGATACAGACAGTAGTAAAGCGAGATGGGCGTATTGTGGGCTTTAACGAGCAGAAAATTATGGCAGCAATACGTAAAGCCATGCTCCATACCGATAGAGGAGAAGACGATGATTTGGTTCAGAAAATCACCGACCATATAACTTTTCATGGCAAAAGCCAGATGACGGTAGAGAATATTCAGGACTCCGTGGAGCTGGAACTCATGAAGAGTGCCCGTAAAGATGTGGCACAGAAATACATTGCTTATCGTAATCAGAGAAATATTGCCCGTAAGGCTAAGACTCGCGATGTGTTTATGGAAATTGTGAATATCAAGAACAATGATGTCACTCGTGAAAACGCAAATATGAATGCTGATACACCGGCTGGAATGATGATGAAGTTTGCCAGTGAGACAACAAAGCCGTTTGTGGATGACTATTTGCTTTCTGAAGATGTTCGCGATGCTGTGAAAAGCAACTATATTCATATTCATGACAAAGATTATTATCCTACAAAGAGCCTCACTTGTGTGCAGCATCCTTTGGACAATATCCTTGAACATGGTTTTCAGGCAGGTCATGGTTCTTCACGTCCGGCAAAACGCATAGAAACTGCTGCTGTTCTGGCTTGCATATCTTTGGAAACATGCCAGAATGAAATGCACGGAGGACAGGCTATTCCGGCTTTCGATTTTTATCTGGCTCCTTATGTCAGAACTTCTTATAAGGAGGAATTGAGAAATCTGGAGAAACTTTCAGGCAGGAATCTCTCGGCTATGTATGATGCTGAGATAGATGATTATACAGAAAAAGAATTAGACGGACTTGAAGGTGATTCTCGTTTGGTGCAGCATGCCATTAACAAAACTGTGAACCGTGTGCATCAGGCTATGGAGGCTTTTATCCATAATATGAATACCATTCACAGTCGTGGTGGAAATCAGGTGGTTTTCTCTTCTATAAACTATGGTACAGATACTTCTGCAGAAGGAAGATGCGTGATGAGGGAATTACTGAAGTCTACTTATGAAGGAGTGGGAAATGGTGAAACTGCAATCTTCCCTATTCAGATTTGGAAAAAGAAAAGGGGAGTGAACTATTTGCCTGAAGACCGCAATTTTGATTTGTATAAGTTGGCTTGCAAGGTTACAGCGCGCAGATTTTTTCCAAACTTCCTGAATCTTGACGCTACATTTAATTATAATGAGAAGTGGCGCGCTGATGACCCTGAAAGATATAAATGGGAGATTGCTACTATGGGATGCAGAACGCGCGTGTTTGAAAACCGGTTCGGACCTAAAACAAGTATTGCCCGTGGAAACCTTAGTTTTACAACCGTAAATATTGTAAAACTTGCCATTGAATGTATGGGAATTGAAGATAAAGAGCAGCGTGTAAATGTGTTCTTTTCAAAACTTGACCATATATTGGATATTACAGCGAAACAGTTGGATGAGCGTTTTCAGTTTCAGAAAACGGCTTTTGCAAAGCAGTTCCCGCTGCTTATGTCTAAACTGTGGATAGATTGCGATAAACTGAGTCCTGACGACACAATAGAAAAGGTAATCAATCAGGGTACTCTGGGCATAGGCTTCATTGGTTTGGCTGAATGTCTGAAAGCTCTTGTGGGTAAGCATCATGGCGAGAGTGATGAGGCTCAGCAGCTTGGTGTAAGAATAGTTACTTATATGCGCGACTGTGCTAATGAGTTCTCTGAGAAATATCAGCATAACTATAGTATTCTGGCTACTCCGGCAGAGGGACTTTCTGGACGCTTTACAAAGTATGACCGCAAGCAGTTTGGGGTTATTGAAGGCGTTACAGACCGTGAATATTACACCAATTCCAATCATGTTCCTGTGTATTATAAGTGCAGCGCTCTGCATAAGGCACAGGTAGAAGCTCCTTATCACGACCTTACTAGAGGCGGACATATTTTCTATGTGGAGATTGATGGTGACGCAACTCATAATCCTGATGTGATATCAAGTGTTGTAGACATGATGGATAAATACAATATGGGGTATGGCAGTGTGAACCACAATCGTAACCGCTGTATGGATTGCGGATATGAAAATGCTGATCCTCACATGGATGTTTGCCCAAAGTGTGGCAGTCATAATATAGATAAACTGCAGCGTATTACCGGTTATCTCGTTGGAACCACAGACCGTTGGAATCATGCCAAGTTGGCTGAACTTAATGACCGTGTGACGCATATAGACAGTCCTGACAACAAATGATAAGCATACTTAATATAGTTCATGATACAATGGTGGACGGACCCGGTTTCCGTACTTCCATATATTGTGCGGGGTGCCCAAACGGGTGCCCCGGCTGTCATAATCCACAGTCATGGGATATAAACAACGGTCACCCTATGTCTACTGATGATATTATGGCAGAGATTAAGTCTGATTCCTTTGCAAATGTAACGTTCTCAGGGGGCGACCCGATGTTTCAACCTGAGGGCTTTCTGGAACTGGCAGAAGCTATTAAAACTGAGACTGAGAAGACTATATGGTGTTTCAGTGGATTTAAATATGAAGTCCTTGTGAAGAATCCGGCACAGAAGGCTTTGCTTGAACAGATAGATGTTTTGGTAGACGGTTCATTTGTAAAAGAGCTGCGTGATGAGGACTTGATATTCAGAGGCAGCAGTAACCAACGTATCATAGATGTGAAAAAATCACTTGCTGCAGACCGTGTGATAATATCAGATTATGAGCAGTCTCTGAAAGAAATATAAGTGAGATTTGTTTGAGTTGAAATTGGCAATATACAGTGTATGGCGATACTTGGTATCGCCATTTTTTTTGTCATAGGTTTTGATAGTCGGGAATGTCTTTCAAAAATAAATATTTTTTACCTATATAATCCATCTTGCATATATAGTGTTGTATGCCGTTGCTTACTATCAGATAGTCTACGTGCATCAGCATATTGTATACGGTAATCTGATTGAATACCTTTTGTGTTATTGCTATGTGTGGAGCTTTGTATTCTATAATCATTCTGGGTTTTAAGTCCGTACCGTACAATACGCTATCGGCACGGAGTTTCTTGTTTCCTATTTCCAGTTTCACCTCATTGGCAAGCAGGGATGCGGGGAACCCTTTATGCTCCACAAGAAAATGAATGAAGTTTTGTCTTACCCATTCTTCAGGAGTAAGAGCAACGTATTTTCTGCGGAGTATGTCCCAGACTGAAGGCTTCTCGGCAGAGCCTTGCAACTTTATTTCAAAATTCGGTAGGTTTAATGAAATCATTTTTGTAATTTTGCAATCAACAATGCAAAGATAATAAAAAATGCCGGAAAGAAAAAATACTGGAGTATCTTATGAATCAATAATGCGAGATCTTGTTGCGAGTAAATTTTCACCTATTTATATATTAATGGGAGATGAGTCGTATTATATAGACAAAATTTCCAATTATATTGCCGAAAATGTACTTCAACCAGATGAGCGTGATTTTAATCAAAATGTGGTTTTTGGAGCTGATGTCACAGCTTCACAAATAGCTGATTTGGCAAAAGGCTATCCGATGATGGCTAAACATAGGGTGGTGATAGTAAAAGAGTCGCAAAATCTGCATGCAACAGAGCCTCTGGAAAAGTACTTCAAAAATCCCGTAAAATCAACCGTTCTTGTTCTTTGTCACAAAAACGGGAGTATTGACCGACGTAAGAAAATTATTCCTTCCGCTCAGCAGGGGGGGGCTGTAATTTTTGAAAGCAAAAAACTCTATGACCGTGAACTTCCCGGATTTATAGATTCTTATCTTAAACAGCATAAAGCTACTATCGAGCCGAAGGCGAGTCAGATGATTGCCGATCATGTCGGTGCAGATTTAAACAGACTGACTTCTGAATTAGATAAGGTGTTGATTTCTCTTAAGGATGCTGACAGAAGAATTACTCCTGAAATTGTGGAAACTGAAATTGGAGTCAGTAAAGACTTTAATGCTTTTGAACTTAGAAATGCTATTGTGCAGCGAGATGTTTATAAGGCAAATCTTATAATAAAATATTTTGACAGTAATCCAAAAGCAGGTTCGCTGTATTCTTTCCTCCCGTTGCTCTTTAATTATTTTCAAAATCTGATGTTGGCATATTATGCGCCTCAAAAAAACAATGAAAATGCCGTAGCACAATTCTTGGATTTGAGATCAGGATGGGCTGCCCGTGATTATATTGCAGGTATGAGAAATTATTCCGGAATGAAAACTATGCAGATAATTTCTAAAATTAGAGAGACTGATGCCAAAAGTAAGGGTCTGGATAACCCAAATACCGGTGCCGGAGACCTGATGAAGGAGCTGGTTTTCTTCATTTTGCATTAAAAAAATGTAGTTTTAGAGCTTTTTTACTGCTAGATTAAGTGCTTTTCAGAGCACTTTTTTTATGCCTAAATCTCCGTATAATCAATACTTTAGCCTTAATTTACCCCTTTCAAAATTCGCGTATTTTTAATTTTTCGACCGCCTGTTTTGAGAATCCTGTGAATGCTCAAAAATGGATTTTTGAATAGTCTTGATTTTAGAATTAGCTTTTGTTAGTATTTTACTTTGTTGAATTCGAATTTTAAAAGTTTAAATAGGTAAATGGATTTTGACATTTTAAAATGTAAAAATGGTAAACTTATATCTTTTTTATATCCTAACTTTAAGTTTGTAAATGTGAATATTTGGATTTAAAAAATCATATTCATTTTTATGCAAAGTACCTTTTGAATGTATAAAGTATTGAAAACCAGTGTTTTAGGTTAAAATGTGGCATACTTTATTGATAATTTTTGAAAGTTTGCCTATATATTGTAATGAATATGTCCTTTTTAAGGTTGTAATTTTCATAACTAACACTAAATAACCCAATTATTTACCATTTACATTTAAACAAATGCTTTGTGTACTATCAATCATTGTAAATTCACATTTACAAAGTTTAATCAGATTATGACTACCTATCGATTCGATTATTTAAACTCTACATTTGTAAAATGTGAATTTAGTAAGTGAAATTTATTCTTTAAAAGTTGTAGAATTCAAATTATTGTTTTACCTTTGTAAAATGAAACAAGAAAGGCCGTTTAGGCACTTTTTTACTATAAACAAGTGATATGAAAGATAGAATTAAGGCTATAATGGAACACTACCACATGAATCAGCAAATGTTTGCTCAGTTCGTAAATGTGTCCTCGGCAACCCTCAGTGGAATTTTCAATGGAAGAACGAAACCTACTCTTCCGATAGTTGAATCTATAAAAAACAAAATTCCGAATCTCTCTGTGGAATGGTTGATGTTTGGTTCAGGAGCAATGTTCTTTGAAGACTCCGGTACAGATTCTAAAGATGATATTCCTACTTCTGATAATGAATCAGAGGCAATGATAGATTTTGGCAGTCAGCCAGATTCTCCCACTCCATCACTTTCTGACCAACCTAAAGCGCAGAGTGTTCAAAATACACCAAATAAAATTGCAAAAACAGAGGTTAAATTTATTGACAAACCCCAACGGCATATTACTGAGATAAGAGTGTTTTATGATGACCAGACTTGGGAGACGTTTGCTCCAAAAAAATAAAATCGTGAAGAGATAACTTTCTAATCTCAATTCTTTTTGTTATCTTTGCCTAAACATATTGCAAAAGCAAAGATGAAGAAATACGTTCTAGACCTTACGGTCAAATCAGTAGAGGCTTTAAGTCCTAAGCATGTGCTTATCAAGCTTACGGATGTTAAGCCTCTCCCTGAAATGCTACCCGGACAGTTTGTTGAAGTGAGAGTGGACAATTCTCCTTCTACATTTCTCAGGCGTCCGATTTCAATCAATTTAGTGGATTACGCCCTTAATGAGCTTTGGCTTCTTGTTGCCACCATAGGAGATGGTACACGCGCGCTCGCGAAACTTAATATAGGAGACAAGCTCAACTGTATGCTTCCTTTGGGCAACGGTTTTACGATGCCCAGTTCTGCTGATGAGAAAATTCTGCTCATAGGCGGAGGTGTGGGCATTGCCCCGCTTCTCTACTTTGGTAAACGGATAAAGGAGGTCGGTGGTGAACCGACGTTCATTCTTGGTGCACGCAGTAAGAATGATCTTTTGGAGTTAGACTTGTTCAAAAGTCTCGGACGTGTCTTTGTCACTACAGAGGATGGCAGTCTTGGCGAGAAGGGTTTTGTTACCAATCATTCTATTCTTCAGAACGAGAAATTCAGTCGCATCAGCACTTGCGGTCCTAAGCCTATGATGATGAGTGTTGCTAGGTTTGCAACAGCCAATGACGTGGAGTGTGAGGCTTCTCTGGAGAATAAGATGGCATGTGGAGTCGGAGCCTGTCTGTGCTGTGTAGAGAATACCACAGACGGTCATGTGTGTGTGTGTAAAGAAGGTCCGGTGTTAAATATTAAGAAGTTGTTATGGCAGAACTAAATGTAAATATAAATAACCTTGAACTCAAGAACCCTGTAATGACGGCTTCCGGCACATTCGGATATGGAATTGAGTTTGCTGATTTTGTTCCTCTGGAAGAGATTGGAGGCATCATAGTAAAGGGAACCACTCTTGTGCCTCGGCAGGGAAATCCTTATCCGCGCATGGCAGAAACTGCACAGGGAATGCTCAACTGTGTTGGATTACAGAATAAAGGTGTGGATTATTTCTGCGACCATATATATCCTCAGATTAAGGATGTAGACACCAATATGATTGTAAATGTGAGTGGCAGCAGTCCTGAAAATTATGCTCAGTGTGCGGCTAGGATAGATGCTTTGGATAAGATACCTGCCATAGAACTGAACATCAGTTGCCCGAATGTTAAGGATGGCGGTATGGCTTTTGGCGTAACCTGTGAAGGTGCTTCAGCTGTTGTGCGTGCCGTAAGGAAAGCATACCATAAGACGCTTATAGTGAAGTTGTCGCCTAATGTTACCAACATAGCAGATATAGCGCGTGCCTGTGAGGCTGAGGGGGCTGACAGTGTTTCGCTTATAAATACCCTTATGGGCATGGCTGTTGACATAGAGAAACGCCAGCCGTTGCTCAGTATCCGTACCGGAGGTTTGAGTGGTCCGGCTGTCAAACCGGTTGCCCTGCGCATGGTTTATGATGTTGCCCATGCCGTTAATATTCCCGTGGTTGGACTTGGCGGCATCAGCACCGCTGTTGATGCTATAGAGTTCCTTATGTGTGGAGCTACAGCCATAGAGATAGGCACAGCCAATTTCATAGACCCTACATCAACAAAGAAAGTAAAAGACGGCATCAATCAGTGGCTCGACAGTCACGGATGCAAGAGTGTAAGGGAAATTATCGGAGCAATAAATTCTTGATTACCGATTTAATTCCTTACCTTTGCAGTCAAAATTATATATTATAAATAAGGTAAAAATGGATAAGAAACAAAACAAGTACATCTCAGCGTCTTATACACTGTATGATGCCGACAGCAAAGAATTGATAGAACAGACAAGTGAAGATCGTCCTTTCGATTTCATAAGTGGTTTCGGCATCACCCTTGAAGCTTTCGAGGTTGCTATTGTAGACCTTAATCCTGGAGATAAGTTTGATTTCACGCTGGCTCCGGCTGAGGCTTATGGTGAGTATTATTCTGAGCATGTGTTTGATCTTGATAAGGCTATTTTCAATATTGACGGTAAATTTGATGACCAGCATATCGTCAAGGATGCCATCGTTCCTCTTCAGAATGCCGACGGAGAGCGTTTCAACGCCCGTGTAATGGAAGTGGGAGAGAAAAATGTGAAGGTAGACTTGAATCATCCTCTTGCAGGTAAGAAACTTAATTTCAAAGGCGAAATTCTCAGCAGTCGTGAGGCTACAAACGAAGAAATATCAAAGTTTGTCAATATGATGAACGGCGGTGGCTGTGGCAGTTGTGGCGGTGAATGCGGCGATGGCTGTGGAAATTGTGGTGAAGGTGGCTGCTCAGACGGCAGTTGCGGTTGCCATTAATAAATACAGATAAAGTTATAAAGCGATTTTAACCATTATGCGAAATACTTTTGGAAATATATTCACGCTCACTTCGTTTGGCGAAAGTCATGGCGAAGCTGTTGGCGGAGTTGTTGATGGCATGCCGGCAGGTATAGACATAGATATGGACTTTATCCAGGCGGAACTTAGTCGTCGCCGTCCCGGTCAGAGCAAGATTACCACAAGCCGTAACGAACCGGATTTGGTGGAATTCTTCAGCGGTGTGTTTGAAGGCAAGTCTACTGGAACTCCTATAGGATTTGCTGTTCACAATACCAATCAGCATAGTAACGACTATGATAATATGCGCAGTCTGTTCCGTCCGTCACATGCCGACTATACATATTTTTCCAAGTATGGCATAAGAGATCATCGCGGAGGCGGTCGTTCTTCAGCCCGCATCACTATTGCACGCTGTGTAGGTGGGGCACTTGCCAAGTTGGCTCTTCGCAATCTTGGCATAGACATTAAGGCCTATACCTCGCAGGTGGGTGACATTGTTCTGGATCGTGATTATCACAATTACGACCTTTCCACTATTGAAGATAATATTGTGCGCTGTCCCGACAAGCAGAAAGCCCATGATATGGAACAACTTATAAGTGCTGTAAAGGCTGATGGTGACACCATAGGCGGTGTTATCACCTGTGTAATCAAAGGTTGTCCCGTGGGGCTTGGCGAACCGGAATTTTCAAAACTTCATGCCCAACTTGGCGCAGCCATGCTAGGTATCAATGCCGTGAAGGGATTCGAGTATGGAGAAGGCTTTGCCGGAGTTTCTTCGCGTGGTTCTATGCAGAATGATGTGTTTGTAAATAAAGACGGGCATATTACGACTAATAGCAATCACAGTGGTGGCATTCAGGGCGGCATCAGCAATGGTCAGGATATTTACTTTAGAGTAGCATTCAAACCGGTTGCCACTCTCTTACGTCAGCAAGACACCGTAGATATAGACGGCAATTCCACAACGTTGAAAGCTCGTGGACGTCATGATCCGTGTGTGTTGCCACGCGCAGTGCCTGTTGTGGAAGCTATGGCAGCCATGGTGATTCTAGACAACTATCTTCTTGATAAGACGGTTTCCTTATAATAAATAAGAATACCTTATATAAGGCAAAAGGGATATACTATCATATTGAAAGTATATCCCTTTGATTTATATCAAAAAAAACGGCTGTTAACGCAAACAGTGTATCATTTTGTTTGTTTAATACAAAAATGCTTCATATCTTTGCACTGTCTTTCAGAGATAAAGACAATTTCGGAATAACAAACAGAGCCCGGATTTCAATAGGGGGTTCAAAATTTAATGAAAGGTAAAAAGATTATGAAAAAGTTAGTTTTGACAATTGTAGCATTAATGACCATGACAATGGCATTTGCTGAGAATGAGGATGCAAAGGCAACAAACGCAACAGCAGCTTATGACATGACTGTAAACTACAGCAAACTTGCAGATGCGTTGAATCTTTCAATCGACCAGCTTCAGAGTGTAGAAGAAGTACACAAGTCTTTCTGTGTAGATATGATGAATGCTGCCAATGCTTCTAAGGATGATCAGAAGAATATGATGGATAAGGCTATCAAGAAGGATCTTAAGTACATGCACTATGTGCTCAACAACTATCAGTATCGCAAGTATCTCTTGCTGCTGAACACCACTCTTAACAACCGTGGTCTTAACAAGTAAATAAAAAAAGAGAGAGAATAAATTAGAGAAGACTGCATGATAGGCAAAACTATCTTGCAGTTTTTTTTGTTATATACCATTATTTTCTTAATTTTGTCTGCATGAAACAATTAATGGTTAAGAAAATTTCTTCTCAGTTAGAAAATGCAGAAGATGTTGCCGCCCTGTTTTCCGGGGAAGGTATTGCATATAATAAGATAGACTGTGCCAATTGGGCAGATCAATATCCTTATTCACCTAGTGCAGAGTTTGCCATAGCCCATACCGGTATGTCTGTTCTTATTGATTATAGAGTGGATGAAAAATGTGTCCGTGCCGTTGCTCCGTCAGATAATGGCAAGGTGTGGGAAGATTCATGCTGTGAGTTTTTCTGTTCTCCTGCCGATGATAATCTTTATTATAATTTAGAGTGTAATTGTGCCGGAACGCTTCTTTTATGTTGTGGACAGAATCGTGAGGGGCGTGAGCGGGCATCCATGGAAGTTTTGGACAGTATAGCCCGTTGGTCTTCATTGGGCAGAAAGCCATTTGCCAGTCGTGATGGGTATTTCTCATGGCACATGTCGCTCATCATTCCTGTATCGGCATTTTTCAGAAGTGGCGTCCGTTGTCTGGACGGAAAGACAATCCGTGGTAATTTTTATAAATGTGGGGATAAGACCACTGCGCCTCATTTTTTGTCATGGAGTCCTATATATTTGTTGAAGCCTGATTTTCACCGTCCTGATTTTTTCGGTGAAATTCATTTTGAACGTTGATGGTAAGACGGATTTTCTATTAAAAGATTAAGGATTAATAATTAATAATTAACAAAGTAGGCTATATTACCTTCTATTATGTATTGAAATGCAAGACAATATATGCTGCTTTGCCCGATAAAACAGCACATTTTAATTAAGGATTAAAAATTAAAAATTAAGAAAAATATATGTGCTATTGTAGGTTGGGGCTTTATGCCCCGACATGAATTTATTTGCATATTATCCC
>CAYSSU010000058.1:0-16889 GCA_964433895.1 uncultured Prevotella sp. | reverse complement strand
TAACATAAAATTACTAATGAGGCACCGCCTGGGAGGGCGGTGTTTTTTTGCTTAAAATTATGTACGTGGTGTCCTGGCAACGGGGCGTGTGATCTATCTCACAACAACGCACCCAGGCTAATTGATCGTGAGAGCGAGCGAGCGAGCGAGCGAGTTTCTTCGACCAGACGGTAAAAGAACCGGATTTATGGACGGGGTGTGATGTAGATCACGGGGTGCAGTAGGCCCCGCTCAGAAAATCCGCCCTCAAGTCCCTATTACGCCCGAGTCCCCTAGTGTGCTACAATACTAGCATGGAAAAAGATTATCAGTTGAAAACGATTGTAGACAAGACCGAATACGTCTTTGATGAGGACGTAGTTATTACGAATGAGCCGTCGTGTAAGCCGCCTAGACTCATTGTGTATGTTCCCGAGATTGACTTGGAACTCACGTTGTCGGGGGTGTCCCTTGCCTAACCCGAGCCGCCACCAAATAACCGAGAATGAGCTTCGAGATTTACTGTTGTCGGAGCTACAGAAAATTCCGGCTGAACGTTTGACTAATGCCGAGCTTACCCGTATTACTGGTGTCAGTGAGCGCACTATCCGCCGCCGTAAGGCTAAGCTCCGGCAACAATATGCCCAACCTACCCAACCTACCCAACCTACCCCTAACACCCCTAACAACACACAGCTACCACCTAACGCAACACCAACTAAAGGCAAGATAAGCAGGTTTACCCCCGGTGAGGGCTGGGATAGTATCGAATACACCCTGCCTGTGCAGGACGCACCAGACGTGTTGAATCTTGAGCAAGTTTTAGAACCCCTCACCGCCGCCGCCGATACCCCGATCCCGTCACCAGCTAACCCCGCGCAACCACCTAACCAAGATAAAGCGTTTGTGATTGCTTTCAGCGACTTACAGGTGGGTAAGACTGACGAGCTTGGTGGGACGGAAGAACTTTCACGTCGGTTAGCGTCCGTGTTTAGTCAGATTGAAAACCACCTTGCAAGCCAGCCCACATACGGGGAGATCGTGTTTGCGGACACTGGGGACTTGCTTGAGGGGTTTGGTAACACGGTAGCACAACAGCAGACTAACGACCTATCCCTAACGGATCAGATACGCTTTGCACAAAGGGTAGTGGTGGAAGCAATACGCCGGTTTATGCCGTATGCGCCTAAGTTTACCTATGTTGCTGTGCCGAGTAATCATTGCGCGGTGCGCACGGGAACGGGCGGTAAAAGCCGTTCTAACGCGCCGAACGACGATTGGGGTCTGTTGATTCAAGACAACATTAGGACAGCGTTAGCTACGTTGCCGGAATACCAGCATATCGAGTTCGTTCAACCTAGCAAATGGGAGGAAGCGACAACGCATACTACGGTGGACGGAACGGTTATGGGGTTTGCACACGGACACCAGTGGGGCGTAAATAAGGCGGGGGACTGGCTGGCTAAAATGGCTGTAGGCAAGCGCAGTAACCTACAAAACGCTGACTTGTTGCTGCATGGGCACTACCATAGTTTCACGCTTAGCTTGGTTGGTGCGGGACAACACGTTATTGGGGCACCGACGATAGACAACGGTAGTTCTTGGTTTAGTAATGCTAGTGGTATCAGCAGCCCAGCGTCAATGCTTACTTTTGTGGCAGCCGGGAATACGTCCCGTGATTGGGTTTTGTGGGAGCCTGGTATAATGGGGGAGTAAGAACTATGAGAGGGATACATTATGTCTATGCCAAATCCCATACCAGAGAACGTTAGAGGTGTCCTATACACCCTAAGTATCTCTTTGGGTATTTTGTCGGTTGTGGTCGGGCCACTAATGGTTGCGTTGGCGGTTAAAGACGTTTGGGCTGCCGTCGTGTTGAGCCTTATGGGGGCTATTACCACCCTGACATCTACTTTAGCGAGAGCTAATCTGCGTGTAGCCGACGAGGACGATGACGAGGATAGGTACGCCCATGATCCAGTTGTGGTGGAAGAAGATAATATCCTCGGTTAGTGACCCGAAAAAGGTTACTTTTCTCGCGGTAACAGCCTATTTTGTGTGTACTTCAATAGCTGTTATCCTAATGGTAGAGGAATCCCAGTGGATCACTAGATGGTTTATGCCGGGGGTGTTGCTGTTTGGGTCAGTCATCGCAACCTGGTCTGCTTGGAGGGGCGCTAGGCTTGTAGAGTTAGCGGCTTTATGGCCTGTAAGCATGGGCTTGTTGGGTGGACTGATTATCGAGTTTGATGCAACCATTTCGGTTAGAAGCCATTTAGTCCCATATATCGCTGGAATGACCTTGTTCACGCTGTTATTGGTGTCTTTACGGGTAGATTTTCTAGTTAAGGGACGAGGGGGATCGTGTTAAATGAGATACAACCTTACGTCTTGACGGCTTTAGGAACCGCTGGCCTGTGGCAATTTTTCGCACAAATGGCGGACTACGTTAGGTTACGGAAAGTGAAGTTCGTGGCGCGTAGTCTTGCGGAGAAAGTGTCTATCTGTCGAACCAAGGGGATTGAAGCGGGGCTGGATATTTCAGACTGGCCGCAAGTATCCGACAACGAGATATTGTGAGAATAACCAGAACTGTGCTATAATGGACACAGTTCTGGTTATTTTTGTACCTAAAGTAACCTAAAACCACTAAAAATAGGAGGTATTTTGCCTGATCTTGTTGTAAAGTCACGGTTATTGCAGAAAACGTTGCTTGAAGCGTATGTGAATAACGTCCCGATAGCTGATTTGAGCGAAAAATACGGCTTGGAAGATCGAGAGATTATCGCCACTATCCGTCATTTGCTGGCTCAAGAGGACATTTTCACAGAAATCGAAAACCGGAAAATGACTATCTACAAGCTAAAGTCGCTACTGGCTAAAGCGGAACAGTTCATTGACATTACGGACTTGAAAACAGCCCCGTTACTGTTGAAAGAAGCTCATGCGCTGGTTAGGTCGATTTCGGAGATCCAAGATAAGCAAGTAGCTATCAGCGAGGAAGAAGCCCGGAAAGTTGCCTACCAGCAAGCCACGCTGCTTGTGCAGGTTGTACAAGCGAGCTATCAGAAAGCTAGGAATATGCTGGCGGTCGAATTCCCGCAGATAGACTTACAGTTGGTGGACGATGCGTTCAATGATGGGGTGAAAGAAATTGCTGCAAGTTATTCTTCCTGAAGCTATCGAGCTGGCGTTAGATGAGCTTGGGGCTAATGCTCGGAATCAACAGTATCGAGATGACCCGGTACGGTGGGCTAAAGAGGTTGCGGGCGTAGACCTGTGGAATAAGCAGAAAGACATCTGTTTTTCCGTGCGAGACAACCAGCGTACCGCTGTTAGGGCTGCGAACGGTGTGGGCAAGAGTTTCTGCGCGTCCATTATTGCAGCCTGGTTTATCGCCATGAATGACCCGAATGAGACAATTGTCATTACCACTGCACCGTCGTTTCCGCAGATTAAGTCGAATATGTTTTTCGAGCTTTCCGCGCGTAAACGCACTATTGACGAGCGTATTAGCCAAAACCTAATCGACCCCGCATACGCATTGCCGGGGAAGATAAACACGTCGGGAAACGTGGCAGAATGGAAACTGCCGAACGGAAACCAGTTGGCGCTTGGGCGTAAACCGGCTGACGGAGAGATTATCACCACATTCCAAGGTATCCACCGTAAGAATGTGTTGTTCATTATCGACGAAGCTGGCGGTATGCCATTGGATATGTTCGTTGCTGCGGAACGTATGACAACGAATAAGAACGCTAAAGTGTTGGCTATCGGGAACCCGGATAGGCGTGGTTCTGAGTTCTATCGAATGTTCTACGACCCGGACGTGGAATGGCGTTGGTCGAAAATGCACATTTCGTCGTTTGATAGCCCCGCGTTTACTGGGGAGCCGTGTCCACCGGAACTGTTGGAATACTTGCCTAACAAAGAATGGGTTGATTCCAACCTTAAGGCTTGGGGCGGCCCAGATGACCCAAGAGCTAAAATCTCTATTTTCGGGGATTTCCCTGAGTCGGACGAGTCCGTGTTTTTCTCGGAAAGCGCTATGGCTGCTGCGGACGATACCAACATTGACCCTGATTTGACTAAACCGGGTATTCTCGGTATCGACCTTTCCATGTTTGGGTCTGACGAGTCTGTAGCCTATTTCAATCGAGACAACCATATCCGTAAGGCTGATTCTTGGGGTCAGCTTGGAACGCAAGCTGCGGTGGATAGGATACACAACCTAGCTATCGAATTGGGTGCGGATTATCTGAATATCGACGCTGGCGGTATTGGGGCACCAATAATCAGCCAGTTACAGTCCACTTATCCCGTAGAGTCTCGTAACTACCGTATTGTGGAGATGAATTCGAGTGCGGCACCACCAGACAAGCGGCGTTGGTTGAATAGCCGGTCTTGGTGGTACGATCGGTTGCGGGAAGATATGATTCTCGGGAAAGTGGACTTGGATATTCCCCGTGGCGAGGATAAGCTACGAAAACAGCTCACGGCTATCAACTACTCTATTGCTGAGGGGGCAAGGGCTGGGGCTATCCAGATGGAATCAAAGAAAGATATGAAGAAGCGAGTCGGGTTTTCACCGGACGAAGTGGACGCGCTGGTGTATGCTCACATGACACCTGACGAGTTAGAGCAGAAAGACACGCCCACGAAGCAAACAATCTACGAGAAACCACAAGAGGTGGTTTCTAACACGCCGGACTATTTAGACGCAATTACGGGGGTTTTTGATGCAGGAATATGGTGAGACTTTTCTCGACGAAAGTGTACGGTCGTACCTGAATAAGATCGAGGATATTGGCTGGACTAATGTGAGCCGGTATGGTAGCCTTACTGACCAGGAGGGGCCGGATTTACAAGACTTGAAAGGCGCGTCTGAGACGTTGCGTGAAGCTATGGCAACACAGCCGCTACCGCAACGAGGAAACCAGCTTAGACACGCTTATGTGTTTGGTCGCGGAATGACGTTTAATGGGCTGAAAGGAAAGCCCCGAGTGCAGAACGTGATAAACGACCCGCACAACAAGTCGGTCTTGTTTAGTATCGAAGCGTATGAACAGGCTAACAGCGCTAAGTTCACTGACGGAATGTTCTGCGTGGTTTACGAAGTGAAAGATCGGAAGTTCACGCAGATACCTATTGGGCGTATCAACGGGATTCAGACTAACCCGAATGACCCGATGGACATTTGGGCTATCCAAACCACTTGGTATGGAGATCCGCAAAAGTGGATTATGTTGTCTCGCAACAAAACACGAAAGTCTAAGCTAAAGCTAGACCCTGGGGAAAGTGTTGCTAACGGCGTGTATGCGTACATTAGCCACACTAAGCGACAGTCGGGGTGGTCTTTAGGTGTCCCAGATTCTTTGGCGGGGCACGTTATGATGTTGGCGTACAACGCTTACTTGAAAGAAAACCTAGAGTTGGTTCACGCGCTATCACAGATTGCGTGGAAGATTACGACCCCGAACGCTGCGGCGGTTCAGAAAGCGGCTGGCGTGGTTGAGCATAGTCGCGTTGGCGGTACGGTGGCAACTAGCGGGGACTTGTCCCAGGTTGGTGTCCCGTCTGCACAAGTTGATTTCAACAAAGGTCAGCCGGTAGCGGCGCTCGTGGCAACTAGCTACGGCGTGCCGGTTATTGCATTGCTGTCAAGCCCTGGTGCTACGGGCGGTTCGTATGGTGCAGCAACCACCCTTGACGCGCCTACGCTAAAGGGATTTGAAGCGGTGCAGGATAGTTGGAAGCTGTTTTACGAGGAAATCATACAAGACTTGGGGGCGAAAGACGTTGAGGTAGTGTTCCCCACTATCAGTAACGACCCCGAGTATCGTCAAGTTTCTTCGATTGTGCAGGCTAAAGAAGCTGCCCTGGTGTGGCCGGAAGAAGCCCGTGACGCGGTGGTGGATATTCTGAACGTGGAGAAGCAGAAAAACACGTTGCCACCACAGCCTGACCCTGATGCGGGGTCTGCGGTAGCCAAACAAGGTGCCCCCGCGAAAGGCGCTGCTAACACGCCGGACGCACCGACAAACCACGATAACGACGAGTAGCCTAACCCCCCCTTGTGCCGAGCATGAGGGGGGTGTGGTATAATCTGTAGTATGAGTAAATCAACATATTTGGATGAAAGCGCTACCGGCGCATTAAACCCTATCACCGGGAAAACACGTTGGAAAGCGCGTATCATTGGTGTGGGTAAAGGTAGTAAAGCTCATTATACGCAAGAAGCTATCGAGTCTGCGGTTGCCGCGTTCCCAGTGGGGACTAAAGTAAACGCCGATCATGCGTCTTGGAGAGAAAAAGATGATCGCCCGGAGGGGTCGGTTAAGACCATGATTGGTGTAGTCGCAACTGAACCTGTTGCTGAGTCTGATGGGGCTTATGCGGAGATTGAGTTTATCGACGAGTGGGCACCTAAGATCGAGCAGATTGCCCCGTATGTGGGGTTGTCTATCCATGCTCAAGCCATGTGGGATACCGAAGCTGATGATGGGCTGCCCGTTGTAAACACTTTTGTACCAAACCCGTTGAACACGGTTGATGTCGTTACTGTTGCGGGTGCTAAAGGGGCACTCCTGGAAGTAATGGAATCTTTAGACTGTGATATAATGGGTAGCGTAACTGAAAACGAACGGATTGATAGAGGTATGAAACCAGAAGATATTGCGGCAATTGTTGCCGGTATTACGGAAGCCCTAAAGCCGGAGCCGGTGGAGGAATCGGAAACTGAAACTCCTGATTTGTCTACTGTTACAGAAGCTATTATCGCATCGGAACTCCCAGATGTTGCTCGCAAGCAGGTCTTTGCTGCAATCGAGTCTGGCGTAGATGTTGAAGAAGCTATCAAGGCTCAAAAAGACTATGTGGACGCTCTTGCAAAGACTCTTGACGTTGAGGAATCTGGGGCTAAGCGAAAGATGGATAGCCATAAGGCAGATGAGTCGGATTACAGCGTAGGAGCGTGGGGTTAGAAAATGGCTTTGAATCGAGTTTATGCAGCTAAGCTGCCAGCTATTGTGCGTGAAGTTCCCGAGGGAACTAAGAGTGGCGATTTCCTGGTCGTGAACAACCGTCCGGTTGTGGCACTGACCGATCGTGGAGATGCTACTGAGACTACTAAGCTAGGCGAGTATGCGATTACCCATCCGTCTGGTGGCGCGTCGTTGAAAGACAATGAAGCGTCCTTGTATGTGGACGGCACTTATGATTTGCCCGTTATCGGCGCGACCGAAGATACCGAGAATGATGTTCCTGTGTATCTTGAGGATGGACGTCTCGTTCTGACTGTTGGTGCCGGTATCGGTTCCAGTGACGGTGGCGACCTGGGCCCTGGTGTTGGTGCTGGTGTTGGGTCTGTTGGACTGGATATTCCGTTTGGATACACCAACTACCCGCCTGATAACTATGTGCGTAAAGACGGTATCGCACCCGTTCGGATTGGAGCCTAAGCCTAATGACTAAGATGTATAAGAACCCCTTTACTTTGGACGGGCGTGTAAAGCCCGGTGTTGGCGTTACCCCTAAAAAGGTAGACGCTGTACGCCGCTTGGTTGAAGAATCCATGTCTGGTGATCGCCAGGCTAAGGGTATGCTTGAGGAAGCTATGTCTACCTCAGACGCTATTCTCAACTTTGCTCACCTGGTGAACTTGAATTTCTTGCCACAGTTTGAGGACGCACCGCGTCAGTGGACTAAGATTGCTTCTACCCGCCTTGTGCCGGATTTCCGTGAAGCTATCAACTACGAGCTAGACCCCAAGTGGGACTCCAATACTCTTGGCGACGGTGATCCTGTGTTCACGGCACCGCGTATCCCCGAGGGCACTGAGTATCCCGAAGCCTACTTTGGTGCGCAGGAAAGTGCGGGCGCTAAGCTAGAGAAGCGTGGTTTCCAGTTCGGATTCACGTTTGAGGCACTGACCAATGACTCTTTGGGCGTTATCTCTAGCGTTCCGCAGAAGATGCTACAGGTAGCTTTAGATACGGAAGAAGCAGAAGTGTTTGGCGCTCTTGTTGCGTCTGGCACCAATGATAATGCGTTGGTAGACGGCACTAACCCTGATGGTACTGCTGTTTCTGGTGGAGCGGCATTTACCCGTGACGCACTTATCCAGGCTCTAATCCAGCTCAAGCAGCGTAAGCACAATGGACGTTACATTACGTTCAATGGTGGGTTTAAGTTGGTTGTTGCCCCCGGTGCTAAGATCAACGCAGAATTCCAGCTTTACAGTCAAGCTCTTAAGGAGATTGATGATACTACTGGTCGCCGTTATGATGCTTCGGACGCAGCGCTGGTTGCGGGCGTAACCGAGATTATCGAGTCTCCGTTCGTTGAGGGCAACGCTTGGTATCTGGTTCCCGCTCCGGGCACTGTGGGCGCAGGTCGTGAGACTTTGCAGCTACTCAAGCTCATTGGTCACGAAGCCCCTGAGTTGCGTGTTGAGGATCTTACCGGCAGCTACGTCGGTGGTGGAAAGGTCGCTCCGTTCGAGGGATCGTTCCAGAACGATACCAGCAAGTTCCGTATGCGTCAGTTCGCTAAGGGACATAACTGGTTCCCCTCGGCTGTGCTGTGGTCGCCTGGTAAATAACCTAGTGTGACTAAAACCCCCTCTCAAATATGGGAGGGGGTTTTTGCATGGTATAATGGGGGTTAGGACTTGACTTAGGAGATTTATGAGTGTAGACTACCTTAGACTATTGATTTCGGATACTGAACCGGACGCAGACGGTAATTACTTGTTTGACGATACTCAGTTGCGCCTGTTTTTGGATAGCACGAAGAACGTGTACTACGCCGCGTCGTATGCGCTGCGCACTATTGCGGCTAACGAAGTTATGCTTATCAAATGGGTGCGTACCGATGATATGCAGGTAGATGGAACTGCGGTATCTAAAGAGTTGCGTTTGCTGGCTTTAGACTACGAAAACCAGGGGAAGTCGGAGGAAAACTTAGCGGGTAGCAACTATGACATTGCTATGAGTTACCCGCCGTCATCTGATTGGGACGTTCCCGAGGGGGCGGCAAGATGGTTCCGATAGTCAAAGGCTGGTCACGGTCTAATCCGTTCAATACTGTCTGGCAGCAACATCTTTCGTCTGCTGCACAAGTGGCAATGAACGCTGAGATTGAAGTGTTCTACACGAATATCGGTGAAGCCGAATTTGACCCGGAGACGGGGGACTACACTTACCCGGAGACGGAGACTATTCTCTACACGGGTAAAGCTAGGATTCAGCCTATCCGTGCTGCGGTAGACCGGGATCAGACGCAAATTCAGACGGTGCTGGTGAGCATACCCGATTTGAGCGTGGACGTTCGACCTAAGCATAAGATGCGCGTTGTCTCTTGTGCAGAGAACATAGTTTTGTCGCACTACAAATATGTGGTGCATGAGGTTGTGGACTCTAGTAACCTTATCGAACGCACGTTCTATGTGAAGTCTGATACTGGGGTTATTGTCGATGGGGACTAAGTGGGTTGGTAATGACCTCGTAGTTACTGTAGATGCTGTCACTAAAGACGAAGTAAAGCGCGTCATGTTTCGTGTTGTAGAGATAGCGGATATGGTGCTGTCGAACGCGGCACAAGACATGGTGGAGACTATCTCTACTACGCCGTCGAGTATCAATAAGAAGAAAGACAACCGTATTGATACGGGCTTGATGAAAAACTCTATCGACGTGGAAGATATGCACGTTGTGGGGAAAGGGTCTTATTCTGGTTCTGCTGGTTGGATTGACTTGGTAGAGGATTATTTTCTGGTTCAAGAGTATGGTGGCAGATCCCAGGGGTTGCGTAAGGGTGACAGGCGTATTACGCCTATGCACGCACTAAGTAAGGCGTTCTACAAACTGCAAGGAGAACTTGAAAATGAGCTTAAACACATCTGATACTGAGGACGATATTCTCGCTAGGGTGAAAGAATCATTCCCTAAAACGGTGTACGACGTGAATATCCCCGAAGATGATTCATTAGAATATGACTCACGGGGGACGTTAGTCCCGTATGCGATTGTGGAATGGGGGGATTTGCAACGTCGTGCCGGGGATAGGGGCATTGTATCCGTTAGGCAAGACACTTACAACTATTACTTTACGGTGACTATCGTTGCGGGGCGGTCTAGTGACGCTCGTAGGCTTATGCGTGCGATGACTGATAAACTAACTGGTTATCGCCCGGTAGACGCGGGGGAGATTACCCCGAAAGCGTCTATGAGCTTTGCTCGTTCGTCGGCAACTAACCGACCAACACAGTACATTTATTCTACGACATATCAGTGTGTAACAAACCTAAGTTGGGATGTGGTATAATGGGAACTATGGAAATGAAATACTTTAGGCATAAGCTAACAGGAAAAGTAGACCTCTTTCCGGCGCACTATGCAGACTTTAGCGACATCATGGAGGAAGTAGACTCTAATGGTGCCGTGTGTGTGGATTGTGGTCTAAAACCAGCGTTTCTTGAACCGGCTGTAACCGAGTTCGAGACTGACACTGACATCGACGAGAAACTAGAGGAAGAAGAATATGGCGACTAACGTCAAAATGCTGCGCGGAAACCTCAAGGTTGTTCTCGCATACCCAGAAGCCTTTGCTGACCCAGCTAAACCTACGGTGGCAGAGCTGAATAACTTTTTTGCATACGGCACCAACGAAGATGGTATGATCTTTGACATCTCCTGTGCCATTGTGGACGATGGTTACACGTTTAACCTAACCGAGTCGGAAACTGAGGATACCAGAACTATTTGCCAGGTGGGACAAGTCCAGAACCCGACATTCCAGACGTATGAAGTGTCTCTTGACCTTTTGCGAGATAAGTCTCTCACGGATAATGGCGTGTTCAACTTAGCGTTCGATCAGCTTAAAGGCACCGACCGTCCGTATTGGGTAATCTCGCGTGCTGGCGTAGCCCAAGCTGATGAGTTTGCCGTGGGTCAAGACATTAAGATGCTTGGTGTGAACACCGATAACCCGCTAGACGTAGTTGAAGATAACGCTCTCGTCAAGTTCGGTGCTCGGTTCAAGAACACGGGCGACTTGAACTGGAATTACCGGCTAGAAGCGTAAGGGGTTATATAAATGGCAGATCAAAAGTTTACATCTAACGGGAACACTACCGTATGGCTTGTTCCCGCAAACGGCATTGCCGATTATCGTTGTCCCACGGCGGACGAAATCAATATGGGTATGGATATTACCCCCGCTATTGCTTGGGACGGTACTACGTTCCCGGCCGCAACGGATTCTGATGACGTTGAGGATCGCTCTTTGCGAGACAAGGGTAACGCTACCACCCGTGGCGCTGCGTCATACGAAGCGGTACTCAACCTGTTCTACCCGAAGGATTTACAAGATACCACCTCCGAGTTTGGTAAAGTCTACCAAATGTTGCGTAACCCGCGTGTCCCAGTCTTTATTGTGACCCGCGTAGCCCAGTCACCAGAGGGCGAGCATAAGCCCGCCGAAGCTGGTGAGTGGATCTCGGTATTCCGGTTTATCTCCGATGGTTGGACAGATGACTTTACCGGCGACGAAAGCAACAAGTATTCTATCGGGTTGCTGACTCAAGGTGAAGTTGCGGTTTACACTCAGGTAAAGAATTCGACACCAGTGGAGGTGGAAAATGTATCTGCGGGTGACACGCTCCAAGTAGGCGAACACGCGGTTTTGCGCGCCACACTTGGTGGTAAGCGTGCTACCCAGGTAGTCGAGTGGAAGTCCAGTGATCCGGGTATCGCGTCAGTTTCGCAGAACGGTGTCGTTACGGCTGTATCGACGGGGACGGCGGGTATTACTGCTACACACCCGGCTGCTGATGGGGCTAGTACGGCGATTGAAATTACCGTGTCCTAGTCAGTGTATAACTAAATAGCCTAAAGCCCCTTGTGCATTGCACAGGGGGCTTTAGTGTGGTATAATAGGGGTTATGGAAACCTTTGATTTTATGAAATTTGCAGCGGGAACGAATTTCCCGACCGATACCGTATCAATCTACACTGACGCTGATGCAGCGTACCATTTAGAGAAGATTGAGTCTAAGATAGCTCATACGTTAGATGCTGATGAGTTGAAGTCTCTTGAAGCGCAAGCAGAAGTGTTGCGTGACAAGTTTAAGGCATCTGAAATGAAAATCACCATGCGTGGTATCCCGATCAAGCGGGAGAAACAGTACATTAAGGACGCTGACGAGAAGTTCGGTAAAGAGGATACCGAAGAACGTCGTGACTGGGAAACCCGGTCGTTTATTGCAGCACACATCGTGAGCGTCGAAAACGCTGAGGGTCAAGTAGACAACTCAGAGTGGGACGCGGACAAGGTGGATACGCTGTTCAACCTTATTACTCTTGAGGGCATTACCAGAATCAAGAATAAGGCTCAAGAACTTACTGTACGCTCCGACATCTTTGAGAATGTCGAGGTGAACTCAGATTTTTAGTTGAAGCCCTATACAAGCCAGAAAACTACCACATTCTGACGAGGATTAGGGCATCTATTGAAGCTAAAATTAGACCGAGTGCAATGGTCTATTATGAGCAACCAGACGAGGAATGGACACCTTTAGACTTTCAACTGTTGGAAGCCTACCAGATTATCCAGGACGAGAAGTGCCCTCAGTGCGGGAACCCCGTCTGGTTGTGCCGCTCGGGAGACAAGAACATTGAATGGGTGGCAAACGAAGATATTTGCTACGCATCTCGGGCGAGAGAAGAAAAAGCGGCGAACCGGGACAAGAAACCCCGTGAGAAGATCGACGCGAAAACTAGAGCTAAATGGGGGCGTATCGACTATGTTACCCCAAGAGTAATATCCGCCGCACCAGAGGGAACTGAACTGCCAACACGCAAGGAATTTTATCGTGGCACAAAATGAAGCTAAGGTTATAGTAACAGCCGAAGATCAGGCGAGCGACACACTCAAGAATGTTGGGTCTGCCGCTAAAAGCGCTCAAGGGGATATTACTGAGCTTGGTGGTGCTATTGATAAACAGTCCACGTCTATACCTACGTTGCGTCACGCTATGCGCGATCTGGGCGCTACTTATACGGCAGCCGGTACAGCGGCAGCCGGTGCTCTTGTTGGTATCGAAGCGGTGGGCGCGTCATTCCAGTCGGCGTTTACTGGGGTGGAGCGTACCGCCGATCTACCGTTAGGTAAGCTGCAAGAACTACGCGATACGCTTGTGCAGCTTTCAACAGAAATGCCCGAGTCGTTTCAGAGTTTGTCTGCCGTTTCAACATTAGGTGGGCAGCTTGGTATCGCCGGTGAGAATATCGCGGACTTTACTAAAGAAGTAACGATGTTTGCGGCGACCACTGACGCTACGCTTGCAACTGCTACTACGGGCTTTGGTCGTATTGCACAGCTTACGGACGCTGGTCAGGATAACTTTAAGAATATCTCGTCAGCGTTGTATGAGGTTGGCGTGAATTCGGTTGCAACCGAAGCGCAGATTATGACGGTGGCTCAAGAAATCGCTACCGCTGGCGATATGGCTGGTTTCTCGGCTGACGAGATTATTGGGTTGGCTGGGGCGTTTGGTTCTCTCGGTATCCAGCCGGAACGTGCGCGCGGTAACGTTTTGCGTATCTTTGGGCAGATTGATAAGGCTATCTCTCAAAGTGGGGCGCAGCTAAATACTTGGGCACAACTGGCGGGTATGAGTGCCGACGAGTTTAAGAACGCTTGGGGCAACGAGTCTGGGCAGGTATTCCAGTCTATTGTAAATGGTATGCACGGGGTTATTGAGTCTGGCGGGAACTTGCGTGGTGTCCTGGCAGACCTCGGTGTAAATGGCGTTCGAGACGCGCAAACCATGATGCAGATTGCTAACAACAATGAGATCCTAACTAAGTCTATGGCTGACGCGGCCGAAGCGTACATCACGGGATCATCTACTGCTGACGCTTATGCGTTGGTTGCGTCTAACGTAGACGCTAAGATAACAATGTTGAAAGACACTATCTTAGCTGTTATGGACGCTATGAGCCACCCGGAAATTGTCGGCGCGCTCTTAACACCGCTGCAAAACCTGGCTAATGTTATGTTGGACATCGCTAAAAGTCCTGTTGGTAGGGTGTTTAGTTCTTTTGCTATGTCTATGGCTGGGGGTGCTGCGGCTGCTGCGTTGTTGCGCGGGGGGATATTGCTCTTGCAATCCGGGTATTTGGCACTGATTACCACGGTGGAACGCTCATCGGCAGCTAACAGCAAGTATGACTTGTCTTTGAGGTCTATGGCTAAAGGCGCTATCCAGTTTGCCACTACCGGCAAGGTTATGGAAAGCACGCTCATAAAGACTGGGGTGGCTGCTGAGGGCGCGGCGGCAACTATGAAAGCGTTTGAGGTCACAATGGTTAAACTACCCAAGTATGCGGCGGGCAATAGCGTTGCTCTTGGGGGCGTTGCCGAAAAACTAGCTCGCGTTAAATACGAAGCTGCACAGGCGACGGGGAGCTGGTCAGCTTTCAGTGGGGCGAGTAAGAAAGCGGCTGCGGAAGTAGTTGCATTTTCTCGCACTGCGGGAGTCGCCTTAAAGTCTGTCGCGTCCTTAGCGTGGCCGATTGGGGCTACCCTCCTTTTTACCGAAGCGATAAGCGTACTTGGTAAAGCATTTGAGACATCTGCATCTAAAGCAAACACGTTCTGGGACGGTTATTCTGGGCTGGCGGAGTCGATACAGAAAGACACCCAGAATATAGGTGACGCGGTAAAGCTGATCCCTGTGTCTGTGCAGACAGCCAGTAAAGAAACGGCACAATGGGCACTAGACCTCTCCGACGCTGCGGGGGTAAACCTCAAGTATGCGGATTCTGTCACCGAAGTTAAAGGCGCTGTCGAAGAACAGACTTTAGCTTGGGGCGAGAACTCTCAAGCGTGGCTGAAAAACAAGATGTTGCGGGATTCTGATGACCCTAGTAGTCTTGTAGGTATTTACAAGAAGCACAGTGAGCTATTAAAGCAAGCTGGGTTTGACTTGAAAACATACTATAATTATCTTAATGAGGGTGAGTTCGACAAAGCGGCAAAGTATGCTAACGACCTTGCAGACGCTTTACACGCGGTAGGCATAACCAGTCTTGGTTCTGAAATAGGTCAATTTGAGGGTTGGAAAACAGCTAAGAATCTGTTGTACCAAATGGCAGATAACGCTAACGGGCTTAAGACTGAGATTGAGGGCTTAGCCCCCGCGAATGAAGCATACAACGTTATTGTTGGGGCAACTGGGGACGCGGCAGATGACGCGGCAGATGGTTTAGACGGTTTAGCTAGTTCGACCTCATCGTTGGCAGACGAGTTGTTTGGCTCAATTTCTGCGGCAGCAGACTTTGAGCAAGCCATGTATAACCTTGGTGCCTCTGTAGCCGATAATGGCTTTGACCTTAGCCCCATGACGGAAAACGGCAGGGCTAACCTTAAAGCGCTTGAAAGCACGGTTAAAGCTGCGTCGGCGGCTGCGGGCGACGATATGAACGCGCTGTCGGCTTATTTGCAGCAGATTATCGCTGCGTTCCCTAACGCTGCGGGCATTATCGGTAATGCGTTCAACAATACCATGAGCGATATGTCCAACTCTTTAAGTGTAGCAACAAGCAGTTTATCCGGGGGCTTGAAGTCCTTTGCTGGGGTCACAAACAAATTGATTTCCTCTGCGTTTTCTAAAGCTACCCCTGCTGTGCAGAACCTCAGTACCGCAATGCAAAACCAGTCTTTTGTGGCAGGTAAGGCATCTAAAGAAACTAGCAACTACGCTAAAAGTAACAACAGCGCTGGTAGTTCTGCAAGTTCTGCTGCCAAAGAAATCTACACGCTCAAAAACTACATCTCCGATCTCAGTGGGGTTATGAACCGTGCATTTGAGATACGGTGGGGGTCTGACCAGTCTATCGACGGGGTAGCAGACGCTTTCCAGAAACTTGTGGACATGAAAAAGTCGGCACAAGACGCGGTTGAAAGCGCGTTCAGCAAGGTTGGGTCTGCTCGGGATAAGATTGTGGACTTGCGTCAAAAGCTGCATGACTTGCAGGCTGATTTGGGCGTGTTGAAAGCTAACAAGTTCACGTTGGAATACCAGCTTGGGGTTGCGCGTGATTATGGCGACACGTTGCGTGAGAAAGAGATTTTGGCGGAGTTGGCTAAAAACCATGAGGACGTAGCCAACAACCAAAAAGACCAGAATAAGACATCGAGTGACTTGGCATCTGCGCAGAAAGACTTGCAGAAAGCTCAAGCGGAGTTGTCTAAAGCTCAACAGGACTTGTTGCGTGACTTGTCTGGGACTACGGCGGGGAGTCGTGAGCAGCGTGCGGCGGTGTTAGAGTTGGTGAAGTCGTACCAGCAGCAGATTATTGCTTTGTCTGACAGCGGTAAGAGTCAAGCTCAAGTGGCTGCGGAGACTGAGAAACTTAAAGCTAAGTTCATGGATCAGATGAAGCAACTGGGGTACAACACGGCGGAAGCTAAAAAGTACGCTCAATCGTTCGTGGACATGAAAAAGGTCATTGATGCGGTGCCGAAAAACATTACTATAAATGCTAACGTCAGCCCCGCACAGAGGGCTATTGACGAGTTCAACGCTAAAAACCGTGGTGGTAAGGGTATTAGTGCCCCTATCAATATCCCGATAGGTTCGACCTACAATCCGGCTGGATATAACCAGGCTAAACAAAACGCATTTAAGTTAGTGGATATGGCGCGACTACAGTTGGTTATCACTGATGGTGTATCTTCTGTTGCTGCAAAAAAGAGTGCTGCGGATCAGCTAAAGCGTTTGCTGAATGGGGGTTACTTTGCAGATGGTGGTTACACTGGGCGCGGCGGAAAGTATGAACCGGCAGGTATCGTTCACCGTGGCGAGTATGTTACCCCTAAGTCGGAAGTAAACCAAGCTACCG
>CAYSSU010000057.1:0-17282 GCA_964433895.1 uncultured Prevotella sp. | reverse complement strand
CACTGAAAACGGATGTCATTCCGATTTTTTTTCCAATTAATCCTGGCATTTCAATATAATTTAAAAATTAGATAATGCTAAATAAAAAATTAAACCTTAATTTCAACTTCAACTCCTGAAGGCAACTCCAACTTCATCAAAGCATCAACAGTTTTTGCTGTTGAACTATAGATATCAATAAGGCGTTTAAAATCAGAAAGCTGAAATTGTTCACGGGCTTTCTTGTTAACGAATGTACTACGGTTTACAGTGTAGATACGTTTGTGCGTTGGCAATGGAATAGGACCACTAACGATAGCGCCGGTAGCCTTTACTGCCTTTACGATTTTCTCAGCTGACTTATCAACCAACATGTGGTCATAAGATTTCAGCTTAATTCTAATTTTTTGACTCATGTCCAAATTAAGTTATTAAATTAATATTTATAAGGTAAAGAGATATGCCACTTAAGAGTCATTCACTAAGTAGCATCTCTCTACACTATGTTTTACAAAAGTTCTGAATGTCCGTGAACTTCTTCAAGAACAGCCTTAGCTATAGAAGCGGACAATGCAGCATGATGATCATACTCCATAGAGCTAGTTGCTCGACCAGATGTGATTGTACGTAAAGCTGTTACATAACCGAACATTTCTGCCAACGGTACCATAGCCTTTACAATACGAGCACCACTACGAGCCTCTTCCATTCCCTGAACAAGACCACGGCGCTTATTCAAGTCACCAATTACATCACCCATATTTTCTTCTGGGGTTACGACCTCAACCTTCATTATAGGTTCCATCAAAACAGGACCAGCTTTAGGGCAAAGGACTTTAAATGCTTGATGAGCAACAAGTTCAAATGACAACTGATCAGAGTCAACTGGATGGAAACTACCATCTGTAAGAGTTACTTTAAGACCAGTCATAGGGAAACCACCCAAAACACCATTTGTCAGACAATCTTTAAAACCTTTCTGAACAGAAGGGATAAATTCCTTAGGGACATTACCACCCTTAACTTCATTAACGAATTGGAAATCTCCCTCTGCGAAATCTTCATCCTTAGGTCCTATTGTTACATCAATACATGCAAACTTACCACGACCACCAGACTGTTTTTTATAAGTTTCACGACTCTGAGCTGTACGAGTAATAGCCTCTTTATAATTAACTTGAGGTTTTCCTTGATTACATTCAACCTTGAACTCACGTTTCAAACGATCAATAATGATATCCAAGTGAAGTTCACCCATACCAGAGATAATTGTCTGACCACTCTGTTCATCTGTACGAACTGTAAATGTAGGATCTTCCTCAGCCAATTTAGCAAGTCCCGTATCCATTTTAGCTACATCAGCCTGGCTCTTTGGTTCTACAGCTACTGAAATAACTGTATCAGGGAATGTCATCGACTCAAGAACAATAGGGTTTTTCTCATCACAAAGAGTATCACCTGTACGGATATCCTTAAAACCAACACCAGCACCAATATCACCAGCATCTATTGATTCCATAGGAATTTCCTGTTTTGAATTCATCTGAAAAAGGCGACTAATTCGTTCGCGCTTACCAGAGCGAGGATTATATACATAAGAACCAGCTCCTATCTTACCAGAATAAACACGGAAGAAGACCATGCGACCCATGAATGGATCAGTTGCGATCTTAAATGCGAGTGCAGCTGTTGGTGCATCCTCTAAAGGTTTACGTTCTTCTTCTTCATCAGTATCAGGATTTGTACCAATAATATTTTCGGTATCCAGAGGTGAAGGTAAAAATGCACAGATATAATCAAGAAGAGGTTGAACTCCTTTATTTTTATATGATGATCCTAGAAGCATCGGGCAACATTCCATTGCGATACATCCCTTACGGATTGCAGAAATAAGTTTCTCTTCAGGAACATCCTTTCCATCAAGGTAAAGTTCCATTACCTCATCATCGAAATTAGCTGCGCCTTCAACCAGTTTATCTCTCCATTCAGCTGCTTCATCAGCAAGTTCTGCAGGGATATTATCAACTTCATATTCAGCGCCCATGGTCTCATCATGCCAAAGAATAGCTTTCATCTTGATCAGATCAACAACGCCCTTAAAGTTCTCTTCTGCGCCAATTGGAATTTGTATAGCAATAGGATTAGCACCTAAAATATCTCTCATCTGGCTTACTGTCTCATAGAAATCAGCACCAGAACGGTCCATTTTATTTACATAACCTATACGAGGAACATTATATTTATCTGCCTGACGCCAAACAGTTTCAGATTGTGGCTGAACACCATCAGCAGCAGAATAAGTAGCAACAGCTCCATCAAGTACGCGTAAAGAACGTTCTACCTCTGCAGTAAAGTCAACGTGTCCCGGAGTGTCAATAAGGTTTATCTTATAAGAATCACCTTCATAATTCCAATTACAAGTCGTAGCAGCAGAAGTGATAGTTATACCACGTTCTTGTTCCTGAGCCATCCAGTCCATTGTAGCAGCTCCATCATGAACCTCACCTATTTTATGAGTCTTACCCGTATAGAACAAAATGCGCTCAGAAGTTGTAGTCTTACCCGCATCGATATGAGCCATGATGCCAATATTACGAGTCAAATGTAAATCGCGATTTGCCATTTTCTTTTTACTTGTTTAAAAGTTAAAATCTAAAGTGAGCGAAAGCACGGTTAGCCTCAGCCATACGGTGCATATCTTCTTTACGCTTAAAAGCTCCACCCTGATTGTTATATGCATCAGCAATCTCAGCAGCTAACTTCTCTGCCATAGATTTTCCACCACGTTTACGAGCAAAAAGAATAAGATTCTTCATTGATATACTCTCCTTGCGATCTGGACGAATTTCCGTTGGCACTTGAAAAGTTGCACCACCGATACGACGACTTTTTACTTCAACTTGAGGAGTTATGTTATCAAGCGCTTGTTTCCATATTTCAAGAGCTGGCTTTTCTTCCTTTGCCATTTTCTCTTTTACTGTATCAAGAGCTTTATAAAAAATTTCATAAGATGTATTTTTCTTTCCATCATACATCAAATGATTAACGAATTTAGAGACCTTCTGGTCATTGTAAACGGGATCCGGAAGAATCACACGTTTCTTTGGTTTTGCTTTTCTCATTTTGTTTGAAAAATAATTTGCAGGGGGCTGTTTCTTACTGATCTTCAATATTCTCCCTCGAATATTTACTCAACCTGTTATTAACAATTCTCCAGCAAAACGTTTTATTAAAATAAATTACTTTTTACCAGCCTTAGGGCGTTTTGCGCCATACTTAGAACGACGCTGCGTACGATTAGCAACACCAGCGGTATCAAGAGTTCCACGAACTATATGATAACGAACACCAGGTAAGTCCTTTACTCTACCACCGCGAACCAGTACAATAGAGTGTTCCTGGAGGTTGTGTCCCTCTCCTGGAATGTAAGAGTTAACCTCTTTCTGATTTGTCAAACGAACACGAGCAACTTTACGCATTGCTGAGTTAGGCTTTTTCGGAGTTGTTGTATAAACACGAACACAAACGCCACGGCGCTGAGGACAATTGTCCAAAGCCGGCGATTTACTCTTGTCAACAATCACCTTTCTGCCTTTTCTTACTAACTGTGAAATAGTAGGCATAATTTTACTTTTTAATTTATATTTATTTTATTATTGTCAACTGACTTAAGAAACGGACATTTAATGCCCATTTCGGGCTGCAAAGGTACGAACAATTCTTGAAATTACCTAATTATATAAAAAGCAAGAAGCCTATATCTTGCTATTTTTTGCAAGATATAGGCTTTCTTAACATTTATTCTCAGCTATAATATTTTCTAAGCTTGATTTTTAGGCAAGTTAAACGGAGCTATTGTTTTAGAAGTTTGATTAGGAATTACAATCTTACCAAAAGTCTGTTCATAATTTGCAACATTTTCCTGCAATGCCTGAAGTAAACGTTTTGTATGTTCTGGAGCTAAGATTATCCTACTAGCCACTTCAGGTTGTATTCCTGGCAGAACCTGAGCAAAATCCAAAACGAATCCAGAACTAGAATGACTAATCAAAGCCAAATTTGAATATACACCATGTGCTACTTCCGGTCTCAATTGCAGTTGGAGCCCTTGCTGGTCTTTTTTATTATCTTCCATATTATTATATTTAAAAGGTTATTACATAATCTATAATGCAAAGGTATATATAAAAAATGATATAACCAAACAATAACCAAACAAAAAGAGCCATACCATTTTCAAGTACAGCTCTTTTTTTCTATTTGTTTACTCTAATCTGTTACGACTGTGTTTTCAGCAAAATCCAAAACATTCTTGCGGTTTGCCTGAATACGTTCATATTCCTCTTTTGAACCAACAACAATTTTGTCCCACTGGCGAAGTCCGGTTCCTGCAGATATCAAATGCCCACAGATAACATTTTCTTTCATACCTTCAAGATTATCACTCTTGCCTCTAATAGCAGCTTCATTCAAGACCTTAGTTGTTTCCTGGAAAGAAGCGGCACTCATAAAGCTCTTTGTAGCCAGGGCAGCACGAGTTATACCCTGAAGAATCTGAGTAGAAGTAGCCGCAATAGTATCACGTACTTGAACAAGTTTCAAATCACGACGTTTAAGAGATGAATTCTCATCACGCAGCTTACGAGCTGAAACAATTTGACCAGCACGGAAGATTTCAGAATCTCCAGCATCAGTAACAACTTTCTTTCCCCAGACGCGATCATTTTCTTCTGCAAAATCAAGTTTATCCACCAATTCTTGCTCCAAGAAAGAAGTATCACCCGGATCATCAATGCGAACTTTACGCATCATCTGACGGACAATAATTTCAAAATGCTTATCATTAATCTTCACACCCTGAAGACGATACACATCCTGGACTTCATTAACAATATACTCCTGAACAGCAGTAGGTCCTTTTATAGCCAGGATGTCTCCTGGTGTAATAATACCATCAGACAAAGGTGTACCTGCACGCACTGCATCATGTTCCTGCACAAGGATTTGCTTAGACAGTGATACAAGGTATTTCTTTTGGTCACCAGTCTTTGAAGTTACAATTATCTCACGATTTCCTCGCTTCACCTTTCCCATTGTTACCTCACCATCAATTTCAGAAACAACAGCAGGATTAGATGGATTACGAGCTTCAAAAAGTTCTGTAACACGTGGAAGACCACCGGTAATATCACCAGCACCACCAACAGCACGAGGTATTTTCACAAGAGTTTCACCTGTACTTACAGTTGCACCATCCTCAACTACGACATGTCCTCCCACAGGGAAGTTATATGTTCCTATAGTTTCGCCATTAGCATCAAGTATATCACAAGTTGGAACCAAAGACCTATCTTTAGAATCAACAATGATTTTTTCTGTCAAGCCAGTCGTTTCATCGGTTTCAGCACGATATGTCGCACCTTCCTTAACATCATTAAAGTGCAAAGTACCAGCATATTCTGTAACAATAACCGCATTAAACGGATCCCATTTAGCAATAAGGTCACCCTTCTTGACAATGTCTCCATGTTTAAAATACAAAGATGAACCATAAGGCACATTCAAAGTACTCAATGCGATATTTGTATTAGCATCAACAAAACGTATTTCTGCCAATCGGCTAACTACCATCTGGCAATTTTTGTCATCCTCATCTTTGAAAGAAACGGTACGAAGTTCATCAAATTCAATCTTACAGTCATTCTTCGCAACAATACTTGCATTTGCAGCAGCATTACCAGCAACACCACCAGCATGGAAGGTACGAAGCGTTAGCTGCGTTCCTGGTTCACCGATAGCCTGAGCTGCAATTACACCCGCAGCCTCTCCCAGTTGAACCATTCGTGCTGTAGCAAGGTTACGTCCATAACACTTCATACAAACACCATGCTTACTTTCACAAGTAAGAACAGAACGAATTTCGACCATCTCAATTGGAGAATCCTCTATAATCTGAGCTTTAGCCTCAGTTATTTCATCTCCTGCCTTCACAATGACTTCCCCTGTTGTCGGATGAATTACATCATGAACAGAAACACGTCCCAAAATACGTTCATATAAAGTCGAAATTATTTCATCACCATTCTTTAAAGCTCTACACTCAAGACCACGAAGTGTTCCACAATCTTCTTCTGTTATGATTACATCATGAGAAACATCAACAAGTCGACGTGTAAGATATCCTGCATCTGCAGTCTTCATAGCCGTATCAGCAAGTCCCTTACGGGCACCGTGGGAGGAAATAAAGTACTCCAATACAGACATACCCTCCTTGAAGTTTGACAGAATAGGATTTTCTATAATCTGAGCTCCTTCAGCACCAGCCTTCTGAGGCTTAGCCATAAGACCACGCATACCAGAAAGTTGTTTAATCTGATCTTTAGAACCACGAGCACCAGAATCAAGCATCATGAATACAGCGTTGAATCCTTGATCGGCTTCAGTCATCTCCTTCATCAATACATTACCAAGATTATTATTAACATGAGTCCATGCATCGATAACCTGGTTATAACGCTCTGTATCTGTAATAAAGCCCATCTCATAGTTAGCCTTAATCTGATCAACCTCCTCTTGGCCTTTATTTACAATGTCCTCTTTCTCTTTTGGAATAATAATATCATCAAGGTTAAAAGATAGACCTGCAACATAAGACATTCTATAACCAAGATTCTTTATACCATCCAAGAAAGAACAAGCACGAGCCATACCCACAGCCTTTATTACATCTGCGATAATACCACGCAAAGTTTTCTTTGAAATTACATCATTGAAAAAGCCTACTTCGTCAGGAATTATCTGATTAACAATAACCCTACCGACAGAAGTATCTATCATGTGTCGAACCGACTTTCCATCAACAACGTCATCAACGATACACTTAACCTTTGCATGAACCTCACATTTGCCTTCATTATTTGCGATAAGAGCCTCTTCCGGACCATAGAAAGTAAGTCCCTCACCCTTTGCACCCGGACGGAGTTTGGTTATATAATACAAACCAAGAACCATATCCTGAGAAGGTACTGTTATTGGAGCTCCATTAGCAGGATTAAGGATATTATGACTCTGCAACATCAATATCTGCGCTTCAAGAACAGCCTCATTACTCAATGGAAGATGAACAGCCATCTGGTCACCATCAAAATCGGCATTAAAAGCTGTACATGCCAAAGGATGCAACTGAATAGCCTTACCTTCTATAAGCTTAGGCTGAAAAGCCTGAATACCAAGACGGTGAAGTGTCGGAGCACGGTTAAGCATTACCGGATGTCCCTTCATTACATTTTCAAGAATATCCCAAATTACGGGTTCACGACGGTCTACAATTTTCTTTGCGCTCTTGACGGTCTTCACTATTCCACGTTCTATAAGCTTTCTGATTATGAACGGCTTATAAAGTTCAGCTGCCATCAACTTAGGCAAACCACACTCTCCCATCTGCAACTCTGGTCCAACAACGATAACAGAACGAGCAGAATAATCAACACGTTTACCTAGCAGATTCTGACGAAAACGCCCCTGCTTACCCTTCAAAGAGTCAGACAAAGACTTAAGGGGCCGATTACTTTCACTCTTAACTGCAGAAGCTTTACGAGAATTATCAAACAAAGAATCAACAGCTTCCTGAAGCATTCTCTTCTCATTTCGCAGAATAACTTCCGGTGCTTTAATTTCCATCAATCTCTTAAGACGGTTATTACGTATAATAACACGACGATAAAGATCATTCAAGTCAGAAGTAGCAAAGCGTCCACCATCAAGTGGTACTAGAGGGCGAAGTTCTGGTGGTATGACTGGGATTATCTTCATAATCATCCACTCAGGCTTGTTCACATCCTTTGAAGCACGGAATGCCTCAACAACCTGTAGACGTTTCAGAGCTTCCGTCTTTCTCTGTTGACTACCATCATTATTAGCACGATCATGCAATTCATAACTAAGACCATCCAGATCTATGTCTTTAAGTAAATCATATATTGCTTCAGCGCCCATTTTAGCTACAAACTTATTAGGGTCTGAATCATCAAGATAATCATTATTCGGATCCAAATGATTATCCATGATGTCGATATACTCATCCTCAGAGATTAAGTCCATCTTATGAGAACCATTCATCTCCAGTCCTTCAGCATCTTTTTTGCCCTCCATAACACCAGGTTTTACCACAATATACTTCTCATAGTATACTACAGCATCTAGTTTTTTTGTAGGCAAGCCTAAAAGATAACCTATTTTATTAGGTAAAGAACGAAAATACCAGATATGAGCAACCGGTACAACTAGCTCAATATGTCCAGAACGTTCACGACGAACTTTTTTTTCTGTAACCTCAACTCCACAACGGTCACAGACTATACCTTTATAACGTATACGTTTATATTTTCCACAAGCACATTCATAGTCACGGGTTGGACCAAAAATGCGTTCACAGAACAAACCATCACGCTCAGGCTTATATGTACGATAATTTATGGTTTCAGGTTTAGTAACCTCACCATACGAATTTTCCAAGATCTCTTCAGGAGAAGCCAGACCAATAGTAATCTTCGTAAAATTATTTTTAACTTTTGTATCTTTCTTAAAAGCCATATTTACTTTTTAATTAGGGTGTTCACTTTAATCGAGTTTGATACTAAGTCCAAGTCCACGTAATTCATGCAACAATACGTTCAAAGACTCAGGTATACCAGGAGTAGGCATAGGATCTCCCTTAACAATAGCTTCATAAGCCTTACTACGACCTATAGTATCATCAGACTTAATAGTCAAGATTTCCTGAAGGACGTGACTAGCACCAAATGCCTCTATAGCCCAAACCTCCATTTCTCCAAATCTCTGACCACCAAACTGAGCCTTACCTCCAAGAGGTTGCTGAGTAATAAGAGAATACGGTCCGATAGAACGAGCATGCATCTTATCTTCAACCATGTGCCCCAATTTCAAGAAGTATGTCACACCCACAGTAGCAGGCTGATCAAACTTTTCACCAGTTTCACCATCATAAAGATATGTAGAACACATATTTGGCAGTCCAGCCTTATCTGTCCATTCTTTAAGATCTTCAAGTTTAGCACCATCAAAAATTGGGGTAGCAAATTTAACTCCTAACTTTTGTCCTGCTGCACCTAGAATAGCTTCAAATATCTGTCCAAGGTTCATACGAGAAGGTACACCCATAGGGTTAAGTACTAAATCAACAGGACGACCGTCTGCTAAGAATGGCATATCTTCGGTACGTACAACCTTAGAAACAATACCCTTATTACCATGGCGACCAGCAAGTTTATCACCGACTTGAATCTTTCGTTTCTTTGCAACATAGACCTTGGCCATTTGTAATATACCAGAAGGCAGTTCATCACCTATTGATATAGCGAATTTTTTCCTTTTTAATTCTGCATCCAAAAGTTTATACTTACGTATATAATTCATAATCAGTTTCTGAATCAAACCATTAGTATGTTCATCATCTGTCCAACCATTACTTTGAATGCCATCATATTCCAGATTTTTCAACGCCACAGTAGTAAACTTGCTTCCTTTAGTGATAATCTCTGCTTCAGTATAATCTTTTACACCCTGAGAGATTTTATCTTCCGTCAAAGTCATCAGTTTATCAACAAGAATATCTTTCAAATCATTGTTCTTTGCCTCATACTCTTCATCTATTTTAGCAAGAACAATTTTATCTTGTTTTTTAGATTCACGAGTTTTAACAGCCCGAGAAAATAATTTTTTATCTATAACCACACCACTTAGTGATGGATTTGCTTTCAAAGAAGAATCTTTAACATCTCCAGCTTTATCACCAAATATAGCACGAAGTAACTTCTCTTCAGGAGAAGGATCACTTTCACCTTTTGGAGATATTTTTCCAATAAGGATATCACCTGGTTCAATACGCGCACCAACACGAACAATACCATTGTCATCCAAATCCTTGGTGGCCTCTTCACTTACATTTGGTATATCAGAAGTAAATTCCTCTACGCCTCGTTTTGTTTCACGTACATCAAGGGAATATTCATCAACATGAACAGATGTAAGGACATCATCACGTACCATACGTTCAGAAATGACCACTGCATCCTCATAATTATATCCTTTCCAAGGAATATAAGCAACCAACAGATTTCGACCTAAAGCCAATTCTCCATTTTCTGTGGCATAGCCCTCTGTCAAAATATCCCCTTTCTTAACTCTCTGTCCTTTACTACAAATCGGACGAAGGTCAATCGTCATATTTTGATTAGTACGACGGAATTTAGGAATACGATATTCTTTAAATGCCGGTTCAAAACTTACAAATTCTTCCTCATCAGTACGATCATATAGAATACGTATAGTTGTTGCATCAACATATTCAACAACACCTTCGCCCTCTGCAGTAACCATTGTACGAGAATCCTCACATACCTGTTTTTCCAGACCTGTTCCAACGATAGGAGCATCATTATGAAGCAAAGGCACAGCTTGGCGCATCATATTACATCCCATCAGCGCACGGTGTCCATCATCATGTTCAAGGAAAGGAATCAAACAAGCCGAAACAGAAGATATCTGCTGTGGTGAAACATCTACAAGGTCAACCTGATCAGGTGAAACCACAGGATAATCTGCATCCTGACGACATTTCACATTATCTTTAATAAATGAACCATCCACGCGAAGAGGTGCATTTCCCTGACCTATAATTTTTTCTTCTTCTTCTTCTGCTGTCATATAGATAATATCACTATTATCCATATCAACCTTTGCGTCACTGACTTTACGGTAAGGAGTTACTATAAATCCCAGATCGTTAATTTTGGCATATACACACAAAGAAGATATCAAACCGATATTTGGACCTTCAGGACTTTCAATAGGACAAAGACGACCATAATGTGTATAATGAACATCACGCACCTCAAAACCAGCACGTTCACGAGAAAGTCCACCAGGACCAAGAGCACTAAGTCGACGCTTATGTGTAACTTCTGCCAATGGATTCGTTTGATCCATAAATTGACTTAATGGATTTGTTCCAAAGAAAGAATTGATAACACTAGAAATTGTCTTTGCATTTATCAAATCAGTTGGAGTAAACACCTCATTGTCACGAACATTCATACGCTCTCTAATGGTACGGCTCATACGTGCCAGGCCAATAGCAAACTGATTACTCAACTGTTCTCCAACTGTACGTACACGGCGGTTGCTCAAATGGTCAATATCATCAACTGTCGCATTAGAATTAATCAGCTGAATCAAATATTTTATTATCTCAATAATATCCTCTTTCGTAAGAACACGAACATCCATGTCGGTATCAAGTCCCAACTTTCTATTAATACGATAACGACCAACTTCTCCCAAGTCATAACGTTTATCAGAGAAGAACAAGTTTTGGAAAACTTCCCTAGCACTTGCATCGTCAGCAGGATCAGCATTACGCAATTGACGGTAAATATAATTTACTGCTTCTTTTTCAGAATTACTAGGATCCTTAGCTAATGTATTGAAGATAATTGCATATTTATTTGCAGTTTCTTCATCTTTATGGAGCAATACCGTATTGGCACCACTTTCAAGGATTTCATCAATATTATCCTCAGTAAGTTCTGTTTCGCGCTCCATGATTACCTCATTACGCTCTATAGAAACCACCTCACCGGTATCTTCATCCACGAAATCCTCATTCCAACTCTTAAGGACACGAGCTGCTAGTTTTTTACCAATAGCAGCCTTCATATTCTTTTTATTTACTTTAACCTCTTCTGCTAAATCAAAAATCTGCAGGATATCCTTGTCTTGCTCATATCCCATAGCACGCAAAAGTGTTGTTACCGGTAACTTTTTCTTGCGGTCAATATAAGCATACATAACCCTATTGATATCAGTAGCAAACTCAATCCAAGAACCCTTAAAAGGAATAATACGTGCACTATAAAGAACTGTACCATTTGCATGGACTCCCTGCCCAAAGAAAACTCCAGGGGAACGATGCAACTGAGATACAACAACACGCTCGGCACCATTTATTACAAATGTTCCATTCTGCGTCATATACGGAATTGTACCGAGGAAGACATCTTGAATAAATGTACCAAAATCCTCATGATCAGGATCTGTACAGTATAGTTTCATCTTAGCCTTTAAAGGTACGCTATACGTCAAGCCACGTTCCAAACATTCATCAATGGAATAACGAGGCGGATCAATATAGTAATCCAAGAACTCAAGAACAAAGTTATTACGAGTATCAGTTATAGGGAAATTTTCTGCAAACACCTTATAAAGACCGTCATTCTTGCGTTCCTCAGGCGGAGTGTCCAACTGTAAGAAGTCACGAAAAGACTTCAACTGCACATCGAGAAAATCAGGATATGGAAGCGGATTATGCACGCTGGCAAAATTTACTCTGTTATCAACAATTTTAGTCATAAATTATTATTAAATTGGCCCAAAGGGGCTAATAAGCATTATCAGCCAATTAGGCTAACTATCTGCAAAAGACACAAAAAGGTCAGGACCAACCTATTTGGAAGATCCTAACCATATTTATAGAAAAAATGTAATCTGAATTACTTCAGCTCTACCTTGGCACCAGCAGCTTCGATTGCCTTTTTCAGGTTCTCAGCTTCGTCCTTAGCAACGCCTTCCTTAACTGTAGCAGGAGCAGCATCTACAAGATTCTTAGCCTCTTTCAGACCAAGACCACAAGCTTCCTTAACAGCCTTTACAACCTGGAGCTTAGTAGCACCAACTTCAGCGAGGACAACGTCGAATGAAGACTTTTCCTCAGCTGCAGCTGCACCAGCAGCAGGACCAGCAGCTACAGCAACAGCTGCAGCAGCAGGCTCAATACCATACTCGTCCTTCAGGACTGTTGCCAACTCATTAACTTCCTTAACAGTAAGATTCACTAATTCTTCTGCAATAGCTTTTACGTCTGCCATTTTATTCTAAAATTTAATTGTTCTTATTAAAAAAATATATTTGACCTTATAATTGAATATAAATTCAACCTAATTATTCAGGACGCTCGCCTAAAGTCTTTAACACACCATGAATAGTGTTTGCGCCTGACTGAAGAGCAGAAACAACGTTCTTTGCAGGAGACTGCAACAGAGAAACAATCTCTGCGATAACTTCGTTCTTACTCTTAAGAGCTGCAAGTTCTGCCAATTTATCAGCACCTACATAGATGCTTTCCTCAGCATAAGCAGCCTTGAGTGCAGGAATTCCTTCCTTTTCATATTCCTTAAGAAGCTTAGCAGGAACATTTGCTGTATTTGTAAACAACACAGCAGTATTGCCCTTTAAGCTAGAATACATAGGTTCAAAATCAACATCTGAAGCCATGAAAGCCTTATGAAGAAGTTTATTCTTCACAACAACCATCAAGATTTCATTTTTGAAGCACTTGCGACGAAGATTACTTGTAGCCTCAGCATTCAAACCGGTAACATCTACCAGATAAAAATGAGGATACTCATTCAACTTCTCACCAAGTTCTGTGATAATAGTATCTTTTACTTCTTTCTTCATTTTACAAAACTTTTAGAGTTGTTCAACTGATTTAGGATCAATTTTGATACCCTTACTCATAGTGCTAGAAATAAAGATACTCTTGAGATATGTACCTTTAGCAGCCGCAGGCTTCAGTTTGATAACAGTAGAGATAAACTCTTTAGCGTTACCATAAATCTGTTCAGCAGTCATATTGACTTTACCAATTGAAGTATGGATAATACCAGCCTTATCAACTTTAAAATCAATTTTACCCTGTTTCACTTCCTTTACAGCCTTAGCAACATCCATAGTTACAGTACCACTCTTAGGGTTTGGCATCAAACCGCGAGGACCGAGAACACGACCCAAAGGTCCAATTTTACCCATACAAGATGGCATAGTGATAATGACATCTACGTCAGTCCATCCACCTTTGATTTTCTCAACGTATTCATCAAGACCAACATAATCAGCACCAGCTTCCTTAGCGGCAGCTTCCTGATCAGGAGTACAGAGACATAAAACACGCGTAACCTTACCTGTACCATTAGGAAGTGACACAACGCCACGAACCATCTGGTTAGCTTTACGTGGATCTACACCCAGACGTACATCAATATCCAGAGACGCATCAAATTTGGTAGTAGTAATTTCCTTTACCAATTCTGAAGCTTCCTTCAAAGTGTATGCCTTCCCTGCTTCAACCTTGTCAGCCACTGATTTTTGATTTTTTGTCAGTTTACTCATTTTTTAATTGAAGTTTTAATTATTTACCAGGGAAGTCCCCTTTTACAGTTATACCCATACTGCGTGCTGTACCAGCAATCAATCTCATAGCTGATTCAACTGTAAAGCAGTTGAGGTCATTCATTTTGTCTTCAGCAATAGTCTTAACCTGATCCCAAGTTACATTAGCAACTTTCTGACGGTTAGGCTGGCTCGAAGCAGTCTTAATCTTAGCAACCTCTTTAAGCTGAACAGCAGCAGGAGGAGTTTTGATTACGAAATCGAATGACTTGTCGGTATAGTAAGTGATAACAACAGGAAGAATTTTACCTGCCTTATCCTGGGTACGGGCATTGAACTCCTTGCAAAATCCCATAATGTTAATACCTTTAGATCCTAATGCAGGACCTACTGGAGGTGAAGGATTTGCAGAGCCACCCTTAATCTGTAATTTGATTAAACCAGCAACTTCTTTAGCCATTTCTTTGTTAATATTAAAAATTTGAATTTATAAAGGTAGGCAGTATTCGCAACAATACATCAGCCTTCCTTTTCAACTTGCATAAAACCTAATTCCAATGGAGTTTTGCGTCCAAAGATCTTAACCATAACTTTTAGTTTGTGTTTTTCCGAGTTAACCTCTTCTATAACACCACTAAAACCACTAAATGGACCATCTGTAACTTTTACAGTTTCATCAACAGAATAAGGGATATCAATTGTATCCGCAATTTCCGTTTCTTCAGCTGTACCTAGCATTCGATTGATTTCAGATTGTGGAACGGGTGACGGGTTATCCAAACCACCAAGAAAGCCTAGACAATTAGGTATGAAGCGCAATGTATGCGCAACATCACCAATCAAGCTAGCTTCAACAAAAACATAGCCAGGAAGAGATATCTTTTCCTTAACTATTCTTTTGCCATTTCGCAAGGATGCATGCTTCTCCAAAGGTATTAAAACCTGAGCAACATGCGAACTGAGCAACTCGTTGTGTTTCATTTCAGCCTCGATGTATTCTTTCAACTTAGCCTCTTTTCCACTAACAGCGCGAAGCACATACCAATTCATTCCTGTTTCAGCCATCTTTCCTTTAAATTAATTTGGATAGATTGTACTCATTACAAACCTGAACACGCTGTCCATCGCGAACACTACAAGAGCAATGACAAGGGAAGCAGATAATACAACCATTGCACTATGAGTTAGTTCGGCACGTGTCGGCCAAGTAGTTTTATGCGCAAGCTCATCATAGCAAGCCTTGCAATAATTTACTATCTTATTCATATTATCTTCTTTTAAGCACGGGTTGAGGGACTCGAACCCCCGACACCTGGTTTTGGAGACCAGTGCTCTACCAACTGAGCTAAACCCGTAAATAAACTTCCGTTACCGCAGTAGCGGAAGTTTTGTATAGTAAATTATACGTTTCTAATTTACTTGATATCGTCAAGGATTGAAGTAATCTGACCAGATCCTACTGTACGACCACCCTCACGGATAGCGAAACGAAGACCTTCGTTCAGAGCAACCTTATAAATAAGTTCAACTTCAATTTCAACATTATCGCCAGGCATTACCATTTCAACTCCCTCTGGAAGTTTAATTTCACCTGTACAATCCATTGTACGAAGATAGAACTGAGGACGATATTTATTTCCGAATGGTGTATGACGACCACCCTCTTCTTTCTTCAATACATAGATTGAAGCTTTGAAGTGATCATGAGGAGTAATGGCACCTGGATGTACAACAACCATACCACGTTTAACCTCTTCCTTATCAATACCACGAAGAAGAAGACCTACATTATCACCAGCTTCACCCTCAGAAAGAGTCTTACGGAACATTTCCACACCAGTAATAACAGACTTTTTATCTTCACCAAGACCAAGGAGCTGAATTTCATCACCAACCTTACATCTACCTGTTTCAATACGACCAGTAGCAACAGTACCACGACCAGTAATTGAGAATACATCCTCAACAGGCATCAAGAAAGTTTTTTCAACCTCACGAACAGGTTCCTGAATCCACTCATCAACTGTGTCCATCAGTGTAGCAACAGAATTAACCCACTTTTCTACGCCGTTCAAAGCACCAAGTGCAGAACCACGAATGATAGGAGTATCTTCCTCATATCCATACTGATCAAGGATTTCATGAACTTCCATTTCAACAAGTTCAAGCATTTCCTCATCTTCAACCATATCACATTTATTCAAGAAAACAACCAAGCGAGGTACGTTTACCTGACGTGCAAGAAGTACGTGTTCACGTGTCTGTGGCATAGGACCATCAGTAGCAGCAACTACGAGAATAGCACCATCCATCTGAGCAGCACCAGTAACCATATTCTTCACATAGTCAGCGTGTCCCGGGCAGTCAACGTGTGCATAGTGACGTTTTGCAGTCTCATACTCTATATGAGCAGTATTGATAGTGATACCACGCTCTTTCTCTTCAGGAGCATTATCGATCTGGTCGAATGATTTAACATCCTCAGCTGTACCGAGCTTCTCATTCAGAAGCTTAGAGATAGCTGCAGTCAGAGTAGTCTTACCGTGGTCAACATGACCAATTGTACCAATGTTAACATGCGGTTTGGTACGCACGAATTCTTCCTTAGCCATAGCTTTACTTTTTTATATTACTAAATTAAAATTATCAATTATATCTTGTTTTTCTTCAGGAACTATATAAAATAGGACTGAAGCAGAGCTGTAACTGAGAGTTGAACTCAGGACCTCTTCCTTACCAAGGAAGTGCTCTACCACTGAGCTAATACAGCATCGACTTTCTTAATGGAGCGGAAAACGGGGCTCAAACCCGCGACCCCCAGCTTGGAAGGCTAGTGCTCTATCAACTGAGCTATTTCCGCAAAACTTTCTACTGAAGTGGGTGGTGATGGATTCGAACCACCGTAGGCATAGCCAGCAGATTTACAGTCTGCCCCATTTGGCCACTCTGGTAACCACCCATTGTCTTAACAACTCCATCAGTTTAGGACTTTCATCCTTAGAGAGCCTCTTGTCGGATTCGAACCAACGACCCCGAGATTACAAATCACGTGCTCT
>CAYSSU010000056.1:0-17636 GCA_964433895.1 uncultured Prevotella sp. | reverse complement strand
TTTTTAAGGATTTTAAACTAAAAAAACCAGATTACTTTCTTAATGCTGCAGTAGGAACACCAGTAGAAACTATAGGAAATATCCTAATTAAAATAGACCCGATATTAGAAGAAGTAAAACCGGATGCCTTCTTAGTCTTAGGTGATACTAATAGTTGCTTATGTGCTATAGCAGCTAAGCGAAGACATATACCTATATTTCATATGGAAGCAGGAAATAGATGTTTTGACCAAAGAGTCCCAGAGGAAACAAACAGGAAAATAGTAGATCACATTTCAGATATCAACTTAACTTATAGTGATATAGCTAGAGAATACCTCTTAAGAGAAGGATTACCTGCTGATAGAATTATTAAAACCGGAAGCCCTATGTTTGAAGTACTTAATTCTAGAAAAATTGATATAGAAGAATCAGGTGTAATAGAAAGGTTAGGGCTTGAAGAAGGCAAGTACTTTGTAGTATCAGCCCATAGAGAAGAAAACATTAATTCTGATACTAACTTTTTTGACTTAGTTGAAAGCTTAAATACAATAGCCGAAAAATACAAAATACCAGTAATAGTAAGTACCCACCCAAGGACTAGAAATATGATCGAGTCAAAGCAAATACAATTTAACCCATTAGTAAGAACAATGAAACCTTTAGGGTTTAATGATTATGTTAAACTTCAGATTAAGGCTAAAGCAGTACTTAGTGATAGCGGAACTATTAGCGAAGAATCTTCTATCCTAGGTTTTAAAGCTCTAAATATAAGACAAGCTCACGAAAGACCTGAAGCAATGGAAGAAGCTTCGGTAATGATGGTAGGCTTAAAAAAAGAAAGAATACTACAAGGATTAAAAATATTAGAGACCCAAGAAAATGACACGTTAAAAATTGTCGCAGATTACAGTATGCCTAATGTATCAGATAAAGTGCTTAGAATAATATTGTCTTATACGGATTATGTGAATAGGGTTGTATGGGGAGGTTAATTAAACATGGTAAGTAATAAGACTATTGCGAAGGAAAGAGAATATCAAGTATGCAATAATTGTGTTATGGATACATCCGATTCTTTAATTGAGTTCGATGAGAGAGGGATCTGTGACCACTGTAATAATTACTATAATAATATCCTGCCTAATTGGCATCCGGATGAGAGAGGCGCTAAAGAGCTAAATAAAATAGTTGAAAAGATAAAACAAGATGGAAAAAATAAAAAATATGACTGCTTAATAGGTATTAGTGGTGGTGTTGATAGCTCTTACTTGGTTTATCTTGCAAAAGAGAAACTTGGACTTCGTCCATTAGCATATTTAGTTGATACTGGTTGGAATTTAAATGTTGCCAATGAGAATATAGACCGGTTAGTTAAGGGACTAAATCTGGATTTACATACAGAAGTGGTTGATTGGAATGAAATGAAAGACTTACAATTAGCTTTTTTTAAATCACAAGTGCCCTCACAGGATATTCAGGATCATGCAATATTTGCCTCATTATACAATTTTGCCGCAAAAAACAGATTTAAATATGTACTAACTGGTGCTAATTACTCAACAGAATGTATTAGAGAACCAATCGAATGGGCACATGTGAATGATCTTACACAGATTAAGGATATTCATTGTAAATTTGGAACTAAACCACTAGAGAAGTTTCCATTATGCGGGATGTTTAAATATCGTTTGTACTATAGATATATTAAAGGGATGAAAGTAGTACAACCCTTAAATCTAATACCTTATGTTAAAGAGGATGTTATAAAGGAATTACACGAAAGGTTTGGCTGGGAGAGGTATAAAAATAAACATTTTGAAAACATTTTTACTAGGTTTTATGAAGGCTATTGGTTACCTGAAAAATTTGGTTTTGATAAAAGGCGTGCACATTTCTCAAGTCTTATTGTGACAGGTCAGCTTAAAAGGGAAGATGCCTTGGAAATGTTAAAACAACCTCCATATCCAGTAGAAGAAGCTATGCAGGACATGGAGTTTATTGCAACAAAACTGGGAATTACTGAAGCCGAGTTTCAAAGATTAATTAAAGGTAAAAACAAGAGTTACTGTGATTATAAATCAGAAATGTTTTGGATTGGATTAGCATTAAACCTAGCCAAACTAGTTGGAATGGAAAAGCGCAATTTTAGGTAAGAGCAACACCATATGGGGGTATTTCTACCTAGAACAAATTTGCATTGTTAAAGAAGAAATGATGTTTTATTTAACAAACTCAATTGAGAACAGTATGAAATTTTATGCTATTAATGCAGGAGTAGGTGTGTGATTAATGATAGGTTTGATTAGAATAGGAAAAATCAAAAGTAAGTTAATCAATATTCTAAGTATAGTTTTTTTAACACACGGATTTTTGTATTTTTTTTTCCCACAAGATATTTATAACATAACCAGTCCTATTAGATTTATTAAATATATTGTAATTTTCTTAATAATGTTATTGGTTTTGAATGAAGCCAAAACATATAAAGTTTTCCTTTATATATTAACAGTAGTAAGCCTAATATCAATTAATATTATTGCTGTTGGGAAAAATGTTGATTATATTTTACTTGTAAATTACCTAATACCATTAAGTATATTTTTTTTTCATGAAGGTATATCAAAATATCTGAAAAAAGATAAAATAGCGATAACAGTATATGCGATAATGTCTATCTTTTCTTATATTGAATTTTTCCTTTTTCTCGGTATGTTTCCAATATTCGCTGACAGTGGTTATAGAGTTGTATCAATATTTGTTAATCCAAACAATTTGGGGCTAGTTACGGTCATTTTAACTTCATATATTCTAGGAAAGAAAATAATTAAGAGTAAATTAGGAGTAATTGCTGTTTTTGCGAATTCAATATTAATCATTATACTAACTGGCTCAAGAACTTCAATGATTATTTTTTCTATTGTTATAATACTGTATTTATTGAAAAGTATATTTAAACTAATAAATAAAATGCAAATAAACTTAAATGGAATATTATTTTCTTGCATAGTTAGTGTTTTTCTTGTCTTTTATTCACTTATATTTCAATCTATAATACAAAATGCTTTTCAGATATTAATAGTGAACACTAGAACATTATCATCTGTTGATTTCGCTTCTGGAAGAATCAACCAATATTTATATTTCTTAGACAATGTAGCTCATAATCTGATGTTTCCACTGTTAAACAATGTAAGCTATACCGACAATTTATATCTTACTATATGGGGAGCATTTGGTTTACCGATGTTAATTTTTTTCTTATTTTTGAACGTATATCTTTTAATAAAAATCTTATTCGAAAAAAGAGCAAAATACTTTATTTTACTTCTAATTTTTTTGATTTCTGGTTTAGCAGAGAATTTTATATATTTATGGCCTGTAGCATATTTTTATTGGAGTTTAGTAGCTGAAATATTAAAAAAGAATAGCACAACCCGCTTAAATACTATTTCTAAGAATTGCTTTTAAAAAGGGCATGTAAGTTTAGTAAAAGAAAGAAATTGGAGAGTTGTTAAAGTGACTATAGATCTTCATCAGAGGGAAAAAATTTATGAGTATCTGAAAAAATATGATGATAATTTTTATGTAAATGAGATTTATTTAATGATAGAGGCAAATAATGGGGAAAAGTCAACTTTTAAGATACAGAACTTTTTAGTAACTGAGGTAGTATTTGTTATAAGCATATTTTTGTCTGGTACGCTATTGTTTTTGAATTTACTTTTTGAAGAAAAATTTGATTATAATAAAGAAATAGCTATAGCTAGAGTGTATAGAGAGAAATATAAAATATCTAATGTTTTCGTAGGAATTCAGTTTATTGAAGATAATATTAACAAATGCGATTTTACTATATATAGAATAGGGAATAGATTTAATAGGTTGATTTTTTTAATAAAATCTTATTTAAAGTTTTGTATAAAAGATTTCATTAAAATTAAACAATTATTGAAAAATGAATATTTAGCCTCGTATAACTTTATAGTTCTTTTATGGTGTGCAAAACGTATTCCACATACTGTTATACACAATTATGCGATAGAACAAATATTGGTGAATTATAAATTACGAAATATATATATTGGGACTACACATGAGAGATTTGCAATTATAGCCCAAACTTTAACTAAAAAGTATAATAAAAGGTTAATATGTATTCCTCATGGTATTGAATCAACAGAAAAAATGCCAGTAGGATATGTAGGAGATGTTTTTTATTGTTCCTCAGAAGAAATGGCTTCTAAGTTAAATATTCTATATAATACTTCAAAATTTATATTTGATGAAGATATTACTAGGCGAATGTATAGTATCAAGAATAATAATTCTAATATAAAAATTAATAGAACAAAAAGGGTTGTTTTCTTTACACAACCTACAGAAAATAAATCTACGAAATCTATTATTTTATATATTGCTAGTTATTTAGAAACAAAAGGAAAGAAATTATATATTAAAGTGCATCCTTTTGAAAAGTCGTCAGATTATAAAATTAAAAATACTGAAATTATACATGAATTAGAAGATGCTATCTTCAATAATATATGTATATCTTATTTATCAACTATCTTACTTGAGGCACTTTACAATGATTCTGTTTCAGTTAGTATCGTTCACTTAGTTAAAGATAATATTGCTAGAGATTATGAATTTTTAAATGACAGACGTATTTTAAAACCTAAAGATGAAATAACCTTGTTAAAAATGATAGATGACTTTATTTAGTTACTTCAAAAATCAATAAGGAGGAAATAGATTGCTTAAAATCCTAGTAACTGGCTCCGATGGTTTTATCGGTAGCCACCTAACTGAAGAACTAGTAAGACAGGGCTATAAAGTTAAAGCCTTTGTATACTATAATTCCTTTAATTCTTGGGGATGGTTGGACACTTTACCACAAGAAATACTTGATGAAATCGAAGTATTTACCGGAGATATTAGGGATCCTAATGGTGTCAGGGAAGCTATGAAAGGTGTAGATGAGGTATTTCATTTAGCTGCCCTTATAGCCATTCCTTTTAGCTACCATTCTCCCGATACTTATGTTGATACTAATATAAAGGGGACGCTAAATGTTCTGCAAGCAGCACGAGATTTAGAAACCTCAAGAGTACTTATTACATCTACTTCTGAAGTATATGGAACTGCTAAGTATGTACCAATAGATGAAAATCACCCCTATCAGGGACAATCCCCATATTCTGCGACTAAAATAGGAGCGGATAGATTAGCGGAGTCTTTTTATCGCAGTTTTGATATGCCAATTACAATTGTTAGGCCGTTTAATACTTATGGACCACGCCAATCAGCTAGGGCTGTGATACCAACAATTATAACTCAGTTACTTGTAGGAAAAGAAGAAATTGAGCTCGGAGCATTAAGCCCAACTCGGGATTTTAATTATGTAAAAGATACGGCTGATGGCTTTATTGAAATAGCACAATCAGATAAAACAATTGGTCAAGAAATAAATATTGCTACACAGCAAGAAATATCCATCGGACAAATTGCCGAAGAGTTAATTAGACAAATTAACCCTAATGCTAAAGTAATTTGTGATGAGCAAAGGTTACGACCTGAAAAAAGTGAAGTAAACAGGCTTTTAGGGTCTAATGAAAAAATTAAGCGGCTAACCAACTGGACACCAAAGTATAATTTGGAGCAGGGATTAGCAGAAACTATTGAATTTTTTAAACATAATTTAGGTAGATACAAAACAGATATCTATAACATATAGGAGAGGGACATATGAATCAGAAATTTATACCATTATCTGTTCCTAATCTAAAAGGTCGAGAATTAGAATATGTAACTCATGCTATTGAAACTGAATGGGTATCAACTGGTGGCTCCTTTGTTAATGAATTAGAAGTAAAAATTGCTGAATATGTCAGAGCAAAAGGGGCAGTTTCTTGTCAAAATGGGACATCGGGCTTACATATAGCACTTTTAGTTAGTGGTGTAACTAAAGATGATGAAGTTCTAGTTCCGACTTTAACTTTCATAGCAGCAGTAAACCCAGTTAAATATATCGGGGCTGAACCTATTTTTATGGACTGTGATGACTCATTATGTATAGATGCAGATAAGCTTTTAGAATTTTGCCAACAAGAATGTAGTTTTATTAATAGTAAACTTATCAACAATAAAACTAAAAAGCATATAAAAGCAATAGTAGTTGTCCATGTATTTGGCAATATGGCGGATATGGAAAAAATAATGGAAATAGCAGATAATTACAATTTAAAAGTTATAGAAGATGCTACTGAAGCTCTAGGTACTTACTATACTGATGGCGAGTATAAAGGCAAATATGCTGGAACTATAGGCACAGTAGGGGTGTACTCTTTTAATGGAAATAAAATAATTACAACTGGTGGAGGTGGGATGATAGTAGCAAATGATGAAGAATTATTAAAAAGAGCTAAACATCTTACCACACAGGCCAAAAGTGATGAATTGTATTATACCCATGATGAAATAGGTTATAACTATCGGATGACTAACTTGCAGGCTGCGCTGGGACTTGCTCAGTTAGAGCAGTTAGAGAAATTTATTAAAATAAAAAAGACTAATTTTGAACTTTACCAAGAGAAAATTAAGGAAATATCAGGGTTAGCGTTATTAGCTTTTAAAGATAATATTAGGGCTAATTATTGGTTTTATGCTTTATTAATAAATGAAGAAAACTACGGGCTAAATCGGGATAGTTTATTAGAGAAGATGAGTAAACATAAAATCCAAACTAGACCTATATGGGGTTTAATTCACCAACAAAAGCCATATCTAGGCAGCCAAACCTATAAAATAGAAAAGGCTAAATATTATTGGAAAAACATCATTAATATTCCCTGTAGTTCGAACCTAAGCCAAGATGATGTTTTATACGTAATAGAGTATTTAAAACCATGATTAACTTTGGGTTGTAGTTAGGGGGGATGGAATGGATGTAAAGGATTTTCTAATTAGTGAAGATTATACAATAACAGAAGCTATGGAAATTCTAGATAAAGTTGCGAAGAAAGTATTATTTATAATTAGGGATGAGAAATTAGTTGCAGCAATTACAGATGGGGATATTAGAAGATGGATACTAAAAAAAGGTAATTTAGATGCAAAGGTCAAAGATGTAGCAAATTATTCCCCCAAATATTTAGAAGAAAAAGATAAGGATAATGCCAGAGATTTTATTAAGGCACATTCTATCGAAGCTGTACCTATAGTAAATTCTAATATGCAAATAATATCTGTTGTACTATGGAATGATGGTGAAATAGGGATAAAAAAACCTCTTAATATTCCTGTAGTAATAATGGCGGGAGGGCTTGGCACTAGGCTTTATCCTTATACTAAGATATTACCTAAACCCTTAATACCTATTGGTGAGATACCTATAGCAGAACATATTATCAATAGATTTAATAGTCATGGTTGTAAAGAATTTTATTTAATCGTAAATCATAAAAAGAATATGGTAAAAGCTTATTTTAATGAAATAGAACGAAGTTATACTATAAATTACATAGATGAAGAAAAGCCCCTAGGCACAGGTGGAGGACTAAGCCTACTAAAGGGCAAAATAGATACTACTTTCATATTATCAAACTGTGACATTCTAGTCGAAGAAGATTATGAAAAAATATATAAATTTCATAAGGAAGAAAATAACCTAATCACTATGGTCTGCTCCCTTAAAAATATTCAGATTCCTTATGGGGTAATAGAAATAAGTGAAACAGGTGAAATAGAGAAAATGAAGGAAAAGCCGGTATTATCCTTCATTACTAATACTGGTTTATACATAGTAGAACCGGGTATAATTGAGGAACTAGAAGGTAATCAAGCTATAGGGTTTCCTGAAATAATTGAAAAGTATAGGCAAACAGGGCATAAGGTGGGAGTTTATCCCATAAGTGAAAATGCCTGGTTAGATATGGGACAACCAGAAGAAATGGAGAAAATGAGGCGAAGGCTAGGGACAAAGATAACTAATTAGCTAATAAAGGGGGCAAGTAATGGATAACGAACGGATGCAATGGGAAAATTCATACGAAAATAAAGATAATTTTGTGTTTTACCCTAATGAAGAAATTATTAGATTTATATCTAAATATTTTAGGAAAAGAAAAGGCTTAGATGAATTTGAAGATATTTATTTAACAGAAGATAAATTAAATTTTTTGGATTTAGGTTGTGGGATTGGGAGACATATCATTCTTGCTTATGAAATGGGTTTTAATCCTTATGGAATAGATTTATCACAAACTGCGATTAATGTGGCAATAGAATGGATGGAACGAACTGGTATTAATGCTGTTAATAATGTGAAACAAGGGGATATTACCAATCTTCCTTGGCCAGATAAATTCTTTACAATAGTTGTAAGCCATGGTGTATTAGATAGTGTACATTTTGATTTAGCTAAACGAGCGGTTAAGGAAGTTTATAGGGTATTAAATTATGAGGGGTTATTTTATTGTGATCTAATTTCTGGAGACGACTCTGTTCATTCTAGGGAATTTGCTGGTGAAGAAATAGTAACATCGGAACATGAGTATGGTACAGTACAGTCGTATTTTAATTATACGAAAATCTGCGAATTGATAAAAGGATACTTTATTATTCAAGAGGCAAATTTAATTAGGCATGAAAATATTCTTAATCCATTATCAAAGAGAGCCAGATATCATCTGGTCTTAAAAAAGTGCAGTTGTTAGAAGTTATAAAAACAAAGGGGAATAAATAATGGATAATGATAACATGAATAGACTAAAATGGGATAACTTCGAAAAATATGTACGAAGACAACCACTAGCTAGGTTTTTAGCTAGATATGAATTATTTAAAATGCAGATGGAGATAAAGGGGTCTATTATAGAGTGCGGGGTTCATTACGGGGGGGGGCTTATGTCCTGGGCTAAATTATCTTCAAATCTCGAACCGTATGCACTGGATAGATTAATCTTCGGATTAGATACTTTTGAAGGATTTCCTTCTGTTAATGATAAAGATATATCAAAAATAAGTAATTCCGAAATAAAAGTCGGGGGTTTTACTCCAGATGGGGATATATATAATGAGTTAAAAGAAGCTATAAGCGAATATGACCAAAACCGATTCTTAAATCAGTATGAAAAAGTACATCTCATTAAGGGGGATGCTATTCAGACAATTCCACAAATGCTAATTGATTATCCCCATCTTTTAGTAAGTTTATTATTTTTGGATTTTGATTTATATGAACCTACTAAGGTTGCACTTGAAAATTTTGTTCCGCGAATGAGTAAAGGAGCTATTCTTGCTTTCGACGAAATAAATAACCCATGGTGGCCTGGGGAAACGAGGGCTTTATTAGAAAGCATCAATATTAGGGATTATGAAATTCGTAGATTCTCGTTTGATCCGAATATAGCTTATATTGTCTTATAATTAAAGATGAGGGAGTATTATTAATGACACTAAGAATTATGACTGAAGCATCAGGAGGTTTAACCACGGGCTATTTGATTAATTCGATTAAAGAGGCAGGTTATTTTGCTATAGCTTCTGATATTGAGGAAACAAGTGTAGGAAAGTACTTAGCGGATGATTTCATATTAATGCCACTCGTTGATGATGAGCAACTTTGGGAAAAAACCATAGCTTTAATTAAGGAAAGAAAAATTAATGTTATTATTCCTTCCTTAGATGAAACTCTTTTAGGATGGGCTATAAGGAAAAACGAATTAGCTAAACAAGGCATTATGATAATAATTTCAAATTCAGAAACGATAGAAGTTTGTCAGGATAAATGGCTGACATATAAATTTTTCGCCGCACATGATATACCCACTCCTCAAACGGATCTTAATCAAAAATACCCGCTAATTAAGCCAAGATTTGGGCGTGGTGGGAAGGGAGTATCTGTTACTTCAAAACCCATTTGTATGGACGGGATGATATCACAGGAAGAATTAATGGGACAGGAATATACGATAGATGTGTTATGTGATAATCAAGGTAAACCTATCTACGTTGTTCCTCGGAAACGTGTAGGAGTTAAGGATGGAAAATCAACGGGAGGAATAACCGTAAATCATGAGGAAATAATATATTGGGTTGAAAAGATATGTGAGAAATTATTTTTCACCGGTCCGATAAATATACAATGTTTTGATTGCAATGAAGGTGGTGTAAAATTTACTGAGATTAATCCTAGAGTTGCCGGAGGTATGGCATTGGGATTCGCAGCGACAGAAAACTGGATTCCTTTATTAATAAAGCATTTTGTATATGATAAAGAAATAATCAATCTAGTGCCAATTAAATATGGGATGATGATGAGGAGATATTATGCTGAAATCTTTGTTCCCCCCGATAGTATGGGAAGAAATTGAAGCTGTAGGGTTTGATTTAGACGGAACCTTATATGACGAATTAGATTTTATTCTACAAGTTTATTCGCCTATAGCAGCATTGCTTGCAGAAGTTACAAAACGGAATCAGCATGATTTATATGGGTGGATGATTAATCGTTGGCTAGAAAAAGGCAGTTCATATAATAAAATTTTCCTTGAGGTATTAGAACAAAAAAACATAGACGAAGAAACCAAAGTAAACATTATCGAAAATTGTTTAAATATCTATAGAGGCTTTCAACCTAATCTATACTTAACTAATAGGGTGAAAATATTATTAGATATTTTTAAAGAAAACTATCCTATCTTCTTAATAACCGATGGCAATAGTCGATTGCAAAAAGCAAAAATAAATGCATTGGGATTGGAAAGATGGTTTGAAAATAAGAATATTGTAATTTCCGGTGATTATGAACATAAACACCAGAAACCATCTAGTTTTATGGCAGGTCAAATTGAAATATTAAAGAAAGTAGATTTTTCCCGAGCAGTTTATTTCGGAGATAGAAAGCAGGATGAGTTATTTGCCCAAAAACTTGGATTTAAATTTATACAGGTAAAAGTAATGCAGGTGGTGGAATTAAATGAATAAGCGAATTATACTTGGTGTAACGGGTATTAGATCGGAATATGATATAATGTCGTCGGTATTTCGCGCCATTAAAGAACATCCGCAACTTGATATTGAATTAATAGTAACTGGGGCTCATTTATCGGATGCTTATGGCTATACAATCAATGATATCAAAAATGATGGATTTAAAATAGCGGAGGAAATAGAAAGCTTAATAAATGGAGATATGCTTTCTTCTAGGGTTAAGGGTTTGGCTATTCAATTACAAGGTATGATTCAGACGGTTGTTCGGGTAGAACCTGACTTCTTATTAGTATTAGGTGATAGGGAGGAATCAATTTCAACAGCACTTATTGGTGCTTATATGAATATTCCGGTAGCCCATATTGCCGGGGGGGATCGGGTTATTGGGAATGTTGATGATCAAGTCCGCCATGCTGTAACTAAATTAGCACACATTCACTTTGTTACAAATCAAGAAAGTTACGACAGAGTAGTTGCTATGGGGGAACAAGCTTTTAGGGCGTTTAATACAGGAAATCCTGGTTTAGATAGATTAATTAATGTTGAACGTCTTTCCGATGAACAGTTATCTGAAAAGTTAGGATTTAAAATAAATGTAGGGGAACCATTAATATTGTTAATACAACATGTTATTTCTACTGAAGTAGAGCAAGCGTATTTTCAAATGAAGGAAACTTTGGAAGCGGTAAAAGAACTAGGCATAAAAACTGTATTAACATATCCGAATTCTGATGCTGGTGGTCAACAAATGATAAAAGCAATAGAAGAATATACTCGTCTAAATAACTTATATATTACTAAAAATTTACCACGACTAGAATTTATAAATATAATGAGAAGGGCAAGTTGCATGTTAGGCAACTCAAGTGCAGGTATAATGGAGGCTCCTTTATTAGGGTTGCCTGTTGTTAATATAGGTAATCGCCAAAAAGGACGCTTACATGCAGATAATATTCAATTTGTTTCCCATGACAAAAATGAAATTTGCAACGCAGTAAAAAAAGCTATTTATAACGAAGAATACCGTAATCAGGTGGCAAAATGTTATAACCCTTATGGTGATGGTAAGTCATCAGAAAAAATTGCGAACATTTTAGCTACCATACCGATTGATGAAAAATTACTTATAAAGGATGTTGCTTTTTAAATGAATAAAGTGCTAGTAATAGCCCCTCACCCTGACGATGAAACTCTAGGTTGCGGGGGAACTTTATTAAAACATCTGCATAGGGGGGACGAAATTAACTGGCTTATTTTTACTGCTATTAATGAAGATAATTATTCGCCTGAACAAGTGAACACTAGAACGGCGGAAATAAGTGAAGTTGCTAAGGCTTATAATTTTAAAGCAGTTGAGCAATTAAGGTATCCTACAACTAAATTAGACACTATCCCGCTATCAGATATGATTGGAAAAACCAGTGAAATAATAAAAAAAGTTGAACCAGAAATTATATATCTTCCCTATCCAGGAGATGTACATTCTGATCACAGAATAGTGTTTGAAGTAATATCCGCTTGCACTAAGCAATTTAGATACCCTTGGATTAGGAGGATATTAGCTTATCAAACCTTATCGGAAACTGAGTTTAATATTAATCCTATTATTCAAGGATTTAGACCTAATGTTTTTATAGATATTAGTAATTATTTGGAAGGTAAAATCAGCATTATGCAATTATACGCTTCCGAATTAGGGCAGCACCCATTTCCGCGTAGTGAACAAAATATAAAATCCATAGCTAATTTTCGGGGAGCAACGGCTAATTGTAAAGCAGCCGAAGCCTTTATGCTATTAAAGGAGATTGATTAAATGAGTGCATTTATTATCGCTGAAGCTGGTGTAAACCATAATGGTTCAATAGAACTTGCGAAAGAACTGATTGATGTGGCAATTAATGCCGGAGCCGATGCGGTGAAATTTCAAACATTTAATGCTGATAAGGTAGTGAGTGTATATGCACCAAAAGCTGATTATCAAAAAAAGACTACTGAAGCTAGTGAAAGTCAATTAGATATGGTGCGTAAATTAGAACTAAACATCGAACAGCATGAGGAATTAGTTAGCTATTGTAATGAAAAAGGCATAGAGTTCATGTCCACTCCTTTTGATCTAGACAGTGTAGATTTTCTAGCTAATGAACTTAATGTTAAACGAATTAAGATTTCATCTGGTGACATTACTAATGCACCCCTATTATTAAGGATTGCCCAAACCGGAAAAGAAATTATTTTATCTACTGGTATGAGTACATTAGGGGAAATAGAACAAGCATTAGGGGTGATAGCTTTTGGATTATTTGATATAAAAGTTTCCCCATCGATAGAAGAATTTCAAAAGGCTTATTATTCTGTTGAAGGAAGAAAGCTATTAAAGGAGAAAGTTATTTTATTACACTGCACGACTGAATATCCGGCACCCTTAGATGAAGTAAACTTAAAGGTTATGGACACTATGAAATTAGCTTTTGATTTAACTACTGGTTATTCAGATCATACTGATGGCATTATAGTACCAATAGCTGCTGTTGCCAGAGGTGCTGAAGTTATTGAAAAACATTTTACATTAGATAAAACTATGCCAGGTCCAGACCACAAAGCATCTTTAGAACCTAATGAACTAAAAGAAATGATTATTTCCATAAGGCAAGTAGAAGAGGCACTAGGCTCAGCTGTAAAAGTACCGACAGATTCGGAATATAAAAATCTACATATAGCACGGAAAAGTTTAGTTGCCAAAAAGGATATTGTAGAAGGTGAGTTCTTAAGTGAAACTAATATTACTTTCAAAAGACCGGGTAACGGAATTTCTCCTTATTACTATTGGGAAGTAGTGGGGGAAAGGGCTAAGCGTGATTTTAAGCAAGATGAGGTTTTAGAATAATGGAAAAACCAGTAATTATATTAGGAGCTGGCGGACATAGCAAAGTATTAATCGATATTTTAAGAGTTGATCATATTCCTATTCAGGGAATAACTGATCCATTTATTGATAAAGGTACATTTGTTAATGGCATAAAGGTATTAGGCAATGATAATGAAATAGAAAATTTTAACCTTGAAGCAATTGAGATTGTTAATGGGATAGGTTTTGTAAACATAACTTCAAATAGAAATAAATTATATGAGCGTTTTAAAAATAAAGGTTATACCTTTAAGTCATTAATACATAAATCTGCTATTTTAGCTGATGATGTAGTTTTATCTGAAGGGGTTCAGATAATGGCAGGAGCAATACTACAAACAAGTGTTGTAATAGGTGTTAATTCTATAATAAATACTGGTGCAGTAATAGAGCATGATAGCAAGGTTGGAAAACATTCGCATATTGCATCTAGAGCCGTATTATTAGGAAATACGACAATAGGTAATAACTCACTTGTTGGAGCAGGTTCAGTTATTATACAAGGTGTTAAGATAGGGGAAAGTTGTATCGTAGGTGCTGGAGCTGTAGTCACTAAAGATGTTAAGGATGGTATGACAGTTGTCGGAGTACCTGCTCGTGAGGTAAAAAAGATTAAGGATTAATGATTTGGGGAGATATAACATGAAAGTACTAGTTATTGGATTAGGTTCCATGGGAAAGAGAAGGATAAGATTAATTCAAAAATATAATGAAAAAATAGAAATATTGGGCGTAGATACAAAAAAAGAAAGAAGGGAAACTTGTACAAAAGAGTATAATATAAAGACATATGATAATCTAGAAATAGTTCTTGAAGAAAATGACATAAATTGTGCTTTTATATGTACTTCACCATTATCTCATAGTGAAATAATTACAGAATGTTTAAAGCGAAAAATACATATTTTTACCGAATTAAACTTAGTATCAAATGGTTATGAAAGAAATATAAATTTGGCGAAAGAGAATGATTTGGTTCTATTTTTATCGTCTACTTTTTTATATCGGGATGAGATAATAAAAATAAAATCTTTAGTCAAAAATACAAAGTGTTTATTTAATTATTCATATCATGTTGGGCAGTATTTACCAGATTGGCATCCATGGGAGGACTATAAAGATTTTTTTGTTGGCAATAAACGTTCAAATGGATGTAGAGAACTTTTTGCAATTGAGTTACCTTGGCTAATAGATGTCTTTGGGGATATTACCAAAGTTGATGTAGTGAAGAATAAGATAAGCAGTTTGAACATCGATTATAATGATAATTATTTAGTTACTATCCAACATAATACTGGACATAAGGGAATTTTAGCCTTAGATGTTGTCTCAAGAAAAGCAGTAAGAAACATTGAAATTTTTGGTGAGGAGTTATTTATAAATTGGGATGGAACCCCTCGTGGATTAAAGGTATATGATTATGATAAAAAGGTAGATATTAGTATAAATTTATATGAAGAAACGGAAATAGACCAGTTAGATAATTATAGTAACGTAATTATTGAAAATGCTTATTTGAACGAGATAGTAGCGTTTTTTGAAACGATTGAAAACAAGACAGTTCCTGTATATAACTTTGAAAAAGACAGGGAAGTATTAGAAATTATTGATGAAATCGAGGCTTGATATGAATAACAATTATAAAATAGCTATTATTGGATTAGGATCTATTGGGACTAGGCATTTACATAATATAGCTAGAGTGTTAGGGGAAAGAAATATTTCTTTTACTATTGATTTAATTAGAACAGGTAAGGGTAAAGAGTTAGATACAAAAACTAAAAGGTTTACTAATGAAGTCTTCTATTCATATGACAATGTACCTAAAGATTATGATGTGATTTTTATTACAAATCCCACCTATTTACATTATGAAACTATAAAAAAATATAGTCCAAAGACAAAGCATATGTTCATAGAAAAACCAGTATTTGATAAAACGGATATTTTAATAGAGGAATTATCTCTTAAGAATGATTCAATATACTATGTTGCCTGTCCATTAAGATATACAAGTGTTATTCAGTATATCAAAAACCACTGCGATTTAAACAAGGTCTATAGTGTTAGGGTAATATGTTCTAGTTATTTACCTGACTGGAGGCCTGGTACCGATTATAGAACAATTTATAGTGCTCATAAATCTCAAGGTGGCGGAGTAACGATTGATTTAATTCATGAATGGGATTATCTACATTATTTATTTGGCGAGCCCAAGCAGATATATAATATAAAGGGTAAATTTTCGAACTTAGAAATAGATAGTGATGATTTATCAATTTATATTGCGAAGTATGACAATATGGCTGCAGAAATACATTTAGACTATTTTGGGCGAAAACCTATTCGTGAAATTCAATTATTTACAGATGAGGAAACAATAGTAGGTGATTTAATTAATAATGAAATAAAATACTTAAAAAGCGGTAGGAGTATGGTATTCAATGAATCAAGAAATGATTTTCAATATAAAGAAATTGAGTATTTTTTTGATATCTTAGAAGGGAAAGAAACTAATCATAATAATATAGAATATGCCTTGAAAACACTTAAAATGGCGAAGGTTGGGGACTAACATGAATATACTTTTTACTATTTGCGGAAGAGCTGGTTCTAAGGGGATTAAAAATAAGAATTTGAGGGGTTTTTTAGGGTATCCCTTGCCTTTTTATACTGTGTCTGCAATTGATTTATATATAAAACGAAATCCCGAAATTAAGGCTGATATTGTTTTAAATACTGATAGTGATGGACTTATTAAAATTTTTAGAGAACAGCTTAATTACGAGATAGACATAATTGAAAGGGAATCTTCTTTGGGGTTAGATGATACACCTAAAATAGCAGTAGTTTTAAATTGTTTAGAAATAATGAAAAGTCGGAAATTTATTAATTATGATATGGTTATAGATTTAGATATTACATCACCTTTAAGAACTACGAGGGATATAGAAAATCTAATTCATAAAAAAATAAACAGTGACGCCGATGTAGTTTTTTCCGTAACTGATGCAAGAAGAAATCCTTATTTTAATATGGTCAAGAAAACAGAGAATGGCTATGAACGGGTGATAAAATCATCTTTTAACTCTAGACAAGAAGCACCAGAAATATATGATATGAATGCATCACTTTATGCTTTTTCATCTGAGTTTCTTGAAAGTGGTAAAATGTTATTTGAAGGTAAATGTGATGTAATTAAGATGACAGATACGGCGGTGTTAGATTTAGATAATGAAAGTGATTTTGAGCTTATGCAAGTAATTGCTGAATATTTATTTGACAATTATACAGAATTTAGGGAGATTCGTGAAAATATTAAAAGTCTTATTTAAATGAATTGGATATAAAGATGGGCAGTTACGTAAATGTTTTTCCTCTTTGTAGTGGGAGATTGATTTAATAATGAAAAAAACCGCATTATTAATAATGCTAATTACTATAATATCGAAAATATTTGGATTTGCTAGGGAACTGACTCTAGCATATTTTTATGGGGCATCTAGTGTTAGTGATGCTTATTTAGTTTCTATTACTATTCCTAGTGTAATATTTGGGTTTATAGCGGCGGGTTTAGTTGCTGGTTATATTCCGATGTATAGCAAGATTATCCAAGATGATGGGGAAGTAGCAGCTAATAGATTTACAAGTAACTTAGTCAATATACTAATATTACTTTGCTCTATTATGATTATACTAGGCTTGTTATTTACTGAGCAAATAGTAAAAGTATTTGCGGTAGGTTTTACTGGGG
>CAYSSU010000055.1:0-17770 GCA_964433895.1 uncultured Prevotella sp. | reverse complement strand
TTTTTTTTATGGGCTAATTAACTAGCATCGCGGATACGCTTACCTTTGCATTATGTGCTATATCGACATATAACATGCATCATACCATGCTGCGTTTTAAACCATATCGGTTCGCAGTTTGTACCTTATTGCAAATCCGGCTGACTAAAATTCACTAGGATCACACACATTTCATTCACAGTAATTCACTATACATCAATTATTTATGGTGAAACATAAAGTAGAAACAAAAAAATAATTTTAATAATTCATTCATTTAAAGGATGCGTGCCTGTAAACTGCAACTTATAAGGCCAAGCAGCATCATTGCCACCCTCATCTATGTTTTTCCAATGCTCTTTGGGTGCCCCCATGACAACAAAATATAAATGTTCTATATCTTTAGGCAATTGATAAGAAACAGTATCATCTGCTCCATACGCAACATCTCCATACACACTCTTACCTTGAGATGTTACACCGACAAATCCATAACGCCAACCGGCCTGAGCTGCTTGTTCAGCAGTAACATTTATACCATCAAGTCCATGAAAAAGAATTTTTATTTTATTACCCTTTGCCGGTACTGATAAAGGTATCACATTAAAACCATAATTTTCAGGCGCATGCTTATCGTCAATTCTATACCAACCGTCATCCTGTTTTTCCAACTTACAAGAAAGAGTACAGGCATACTGACGAGTCTGTTTCCACACTCTGGGATAATCAAAATTAATAATATGACAATCTGCATCAAACATTTCATCATTGAACTGAGACTGGGATAAATTTTCCAATCGTTTATAAGTCATTACAGGATCTTCACCTATCTTGCCTGCACGATATAAATCAGCAATAACAGTCAATCCATGTTTCATACCCCAATATTCAAGCACATAAGGTGAATGATAAATGTTATCCAAATGCAAATATGCCTTATGTGTAAGCGCCTTGAAAGCATCCCAATGATATTCTTCATCTGTTACCCAATACGGATTAACTTGCCATAACATCCATTGAGATGTCATCTCAAAGAAACCACATCCGCCCCATGCATCTCCTTGTTTGTCACAGCTCACCTGTGATTGGAAACAATGTCCTAATTCATGCGCAATACAATTTAGTTTTGTATCTTGCACTCTATTAGGCGCAATCCATAGCGCACCTATTACCTGATCATAATCACCTCCATAGGCAGTACCTTCCAAAGAATAATTGAGCATAACCATCATACGGTATTTCTCACTATTGGAACCGCTCTTCACAAATTTCAGAGTATCTTTATAAAACTTATAAAACGTTTCTAATCTGCTTTTCAAATTTGAAAGATTCACGTTCATATCCTTCCCTTCCAACTTTGGAGCATTATTTAGGTTCTTTCCAAATCCCTTTTCCCAGAATATAATAAAATCAGCAGTAGTATCAGAACGCGAGTAGCTCCATTTGCTATCTGCATCATTCAAATCCATTCCCTGCAAATCTTTTGGAATATAAACAGATTTTCCTGTATACACTTTTGTGTCGATACTACTATTATCATTCTGTGAGCATGCGCTCACAGAAGACAACATAAGAAACAAAGCTATCAAATTGTATTTCATCATTCAATAGATTTTATTCATAAGGTTTACCATCCAATTTAGGACATTTATTCAACTCATAACGCGGAACCGGCATCCAATACATGGCAGTCTTAAATATTCTCTGCTGTAGAGGTGTGATGTCATGGCTATAAAGCAATGTACCATCACTCATCTTGTATATTTTCAATGCTGTTGGCAAGTTAGTTCCTGAATAAGCATCTTCCATTTTTTTCCAACGACGCAAATCAAAGAAGCGCTGACCTTCAAACATCAATTCCACCTTACGCTCATATTCATATTCTTCACGCAGGTTTTTACCGGTAGCATCCGGAAGATGTACACGTCTTCTTATCTTGCTTATGTATTCTATAGCCTCTGCATCATTTCCTAATTCCATTTCACATTCTGCATAATTCAGATATATTTCTGAAAGACGGAAGAAAATCCAAGGGGTCGTGTCCATAATTGTTTCACTGTTCTGGTCATAATTAGGATCAAGAAATTTACGCATATAATATCCAGTACGGGTTGCATTCCAATATTCCCCATTAGTATTACTAGGTGACTGTTCACCAGGACTTACACCTTTTTCTCCAGGTTCATATATTGATATAGCGTGATTATCATCACCATATCCCCATTTGGCACCATCATATAAAATATTAGCATAAAATCTCATTTCCCGATTCCCCCATGGTTTATCTGTAGTTGCTTGTATTACGGAATCATTGTATTCCAGTTTACCATCTGAATTTACTGACGGCATCTGAATCTTATGAGATGTAACATTTGTTACTTTATATTCAGTACCATCTGCATTTTCAAAACAGTTTGCTATATTATACGTAGGAAGCCATACGCCCCAACCTTTATAGCCATTATACGAACCAATAGGTGCCTCAAACAAATAATTCAAAGCCTGACCGTAAGTTCCTTTCTGATTAAACATCTTCTCAAAAATAATCTCAGGATTCTGTGTGTCATAAAACAATGCTGCATATTCTTCAGAAGTGCTTACAGCCTTCAGACTGTAGGTTCCCAAGTCAATTACAGCCTTATTAGCCGCAGCAGCTGCCACCCATTTTTCTTTTGAAGGTGTTCCGAACAATGGACTTGCCTTATACAGTAAAGTTCTTGCTTTTACCGCCATGGCTGCACCCTTGGTTGCACGTCCAAAATCATTGCTTGATGAATAAGTCACAGGCAGACGACTAGCTGCGCTATCACAATCAGCACAAATAAAATCAGCCACAGAATCCATTGAACAGCGTGTCTCTGTCCATTCAGAATTAATATCAAATGTATGATTCACCAATGGGACTCTACCATATAAAGAATACAGTTGATGATAGAAAAATGCACGAAGAAAATAAGCTTGTCCGATTATCTCATTTTTCTTTTCAGCATCTGTGTTTGCAGAAATCGGCACACGATCTATATTCTCAAATAATTGATTAACTAATTTTATACCGCTATAAAAGAAATTCCAGGTATTGCCACGGGCTTCAGAATACCCAACATTATAATTATCACAAGATACATTGCCAAGGGTATACACCTCTGTGGCATATCCTGTACGATGGTATACTTCATCAGTATAACTCATAAAAGGAACTCCTGCTTCGTTTTCAGCTTCAACATAGGTATAACAGTTATTCAAAAAGGCCTGAGCCAAATCCATATTCCCCCATGTTGCATCATCACTTATTGAATTATGAGGACTCACATCCAGAAAATCACTACATGATACGGTGCCTATGCCCAATGCTAAAATTACGGCACCTTTTAATAAAATATTTTTCATATTTCTTTCTGTTAGATTATTTAAAATGATACGTTAAGACCAAAAGTCAATGTACGGTTAATAGGGTATCCCTTGATGCCGGAAGTCATTTCTGGATCAAATATGCCCATACTGTCTATAGTAAATAAATTATTGGCATTTGCATATATACGCAAATTTGTAATTCCAATATTCTTTATCAGAGAAACAGGGAAAGTATAACCTATTTCCAAAGACTTCAGGCGTACGAAAGAGGCATCACGAAGCCACCATGTAGACGACTGAGAATTACGACCATCAACTTGAGAATTGCTCATAAAAGCACGCGGCCATTTTGCTGAAGCATTTTCTTCTGCCGTATTTGACTCAATCCAACGGCTTTCATAAAAATTTGTCGCCATATTCATTGTCGGAGCAACATACTGCTGGGCATCAGCCTGTCCCTGGAAAAACACCATTGCATCAATACCTTTCCAAGAACCATTTAAAGTAAGACCAAACATCCATCTTGGAGTTGTAGATTTATCAATACGCACAGCGTCATCCCAAGTAATTTTCTTATCACCATTGGTGTCCTGGTATTTAAGATCTCCAACCTTTGTACCTGACAAATGCGGAGATGCATCTATCTCCTCTTGAGTCTGATAGATTCCCAGAGCCTTATACAGAGTCATACCATCTATAGAATGTCCTGTCATTCTTTGCCATTCCGGGGTCTTAACAGCCTCATCCATATATATCACCTTATTTTTGGCATAAGTTACATTTCCTGTAGCTCCCCAACTGAAGTCACCAGACTTATCTTTGTATGAAACAGCTACTTCAAAACCTGAGTTTTTAACTTTACCAAGATTTTCAGCAGGTAATGACAAACCTGAATATGTTGGTACAGAAGCATTTCTTGTTAGCAAAATATCATTGCGTTTAGTATAAAAATAATCAAAGTCTAGTCCGAACATACCTTTAAGAAACTGTGCTGAAAAGCCGGCATTATAAGAATGTGATTTTTCCCAAGTTACAAGAGGATTTGCTGTTCTTGTTTCATAAATACCCTGTACATAACTAGGTGTAGTGCCAAAGGCATAAGAAGAACCGCTAAATGAATACATTGAAAGATATTGATATGCTGAAATGTTATCATTACCCATCAATCCATAAGATGCTTTTATCTTCAAAAAGTTAACGATATCGGTCAAAGGTTCAAAGAATTTTTCTTGAGAAATAACCCAACCTAATGACATTGAAGGAAATAATCCCCAACGATGTCCCTTCGCAAAATTCATAGACCCATCATAACGAAGAGTCAGCTCTGCCAAATACTTGTCTTTATAACCATAATTTATACGGCCGAACCAATTTTGACGTGCCGTTTCATCAGAACTACCACCATTATCTTTGTCTGCATCAACCTGACTACCAAAATCTATATCAGGAAGAGCCGAGGATATATAATTAGTACGATAAGCACTCACGGAATTGTATTTATATTTTGACTGTTCGTATGAAACAAATGCATCAATACGGTGTACATCATTAAAAAGACGAGTATAACCAATACGAGCATTTAAAGTAATACGATTACTGTTACTTGACCATGAATTTACGCTGATAGCTCCTGTAGCATCACGATGATTGACATACTTTCCTGAGTCTGCATCATAGGAATAAATATCATAGGGATTTTTAATAGTCTTTCCATTATTGAAATAATAATCCATGGCAGCATAGCCTTCTACATATAATCCAGGAGTTACAACATCCAAATCAACATGTATTTTCGGTTTCATATTCAATACATAATTAGTAGTATTGTTTGTTCCAGGTATATCTGAAGCCATCAGCAATGCATTATTTGTAATACCGTCATAACCAATACGAAGCAACCCGTTTGGATAATAAGGTGCAGACATCGGGTTTGTGGTAAGAAAATATCCAAATAGATCTTCTGTAGAATATATACCACGGTTTCTGTCTTCTTCCCGACCACTTATATCCATGCTTAAACGTATGGCTTTTGTTAGTTTCGCATCTATATTAGATGTAAACTGATATTGTTTATATTTCTGCGGACTTACCTTATATATAACATCCTGCGACATATACTGAGCTGACATGTAATATGAAATTTTATCACTGCCTCCGTTTACGGATATACTATGTTGAGTATTTGTTGCCCAGTCTTTTGTTACTGAATCCCACCAATTTGTATTAGGGAAAGACACTTGATCGTCACCATCCTTTATTTTCTGAATAGCTGTTTCAGGATAAGTCAAAGTATTACCCATAGAGGCGTCAAATTCATCAACATAAGTAGCATACTGATAAGCATTGAGCATTTTCGGAACACGCGTAGGTTGAGAAAAAGAAATATTACCATCATAGCTCACCCTTGTCTTACCCTCTTTTCCACGCCTAGTAGTTACAAGTATAACACCATTGGCTGCACGCGATCCGTATATTGCAGCCGAAGCATCCTTCAATACTGATATTGATTCTATATCATCAGGATTCAGTCGACTAAAAGAACGGTCAGCAACACCATCTACAACTATAAGAGGACTAGTATCTCCCAATGTACCCTTACCACGAATAAGAATACTGGCATTGTCTTCTCCTGGTTCACTGGTTCTCATATTTGCAATGACTCCAGCGGTCTTTCCTGCAAGCACATTAGTAATATTCACAGCAGCCATTTTCTTAATATCATCACCGCTCATCTGTGACACAGATCCCGTAAGAGTGGCTTTTTTCTGTGAACCATATCCCACAACAACCATTTCATCAAGAACATTTGCATCTTCTGCCAATGTAACATCTGCTACACCCCCTTTCACAGCTATAGTCTTTGTTGCATAACCTATATAAGAAATCACCAATTCCTTATGTTTCACGGTTATGGAATAATGCCCATCCAAATCGGTCACCGTACCATTGGCAGATGAACCCTTTTCAATTACGCTGGCACCGATAATCGGTTCGCCATTAGCGTCTTTTACTACACCCTTCACGGTAATCGTGTTCTGCTGAACAACCTCCGTTGAAGGACTTTTCACTGTTTCATTGTCTGCAAATGCCGGTATTCCGGTGCCTGCAGACAGAACTAAACACGTCATGGCTTTGATGTAAGCATTGCTATGCACCATGCCTAATAGATTCTGTGTCCATTTCATTCTTTTTCGGTATTAGTTATTTGAAATTAATAATATTCGTTTATTTAACTTTCCATTCTATGATTCCACCGGATTCTCCTTTTTGTAACTGAGCTACAATCTTCAGTCCGCGTGTTGTCACTGGTTTGAAATCTACACTGTTATAGCAATCTCTGACTACTCCATAAGCTGAATGATTTTCCACTTCTTTCCATTCATCATCGGAATCCTTATAATAAAGTTTCCAACTCTCTGGAACACGGAAGTTACCGTCATAATGATTAAATTCCAACCAATATACTTCCACATTACTCACAGTGTAAGACTTGTCAAACTCATAAGATATACTTTCCGGAGTTCCCTCTTTTAGCCACCAATAATGATAAGGCTTACTGATGTCACTGCTACGCTTTGGCTCCCACTGATCATTTACTCCCCAGGCTTCTCCCATGGCGGAAGCTGTTTCTGGAGCATCTTTCTGTATAGCACTCTGATAATAATATGTCTTAGCTTTACTTGCTATGGTCGGCAGTGGTTTAACATGAGCTGATGCAGGTGTATTCGGTATCCACACTTCCATCTGGTCACTGCCACGGTTATCCCATGTACTGTAAGGTATTGCACGGAAATCTACATTCTTCACCGTACCATCCTGTTCCAAATTCTCTGCCTTGCCATAAAGTTCAACTATACCATTGAGTTTATTGCTCTCATACTTTGTATTAATAGGGGTATTAAGAGCAATTACCTTATTAAATACCATACTGTCCTGTTGGTCTTGACCTTCAAGACAATATACTATTGGTCCTCGCTCAAGAGCATACTTTCCACGGTCGTCTTCCACATTATCATTAGCCTTTACACGACGCACGTCCATAGGGAGGGTTACGTCTATCTTGTCGCCCTTGCTCCATGTGCGGTTAATCACGGCATAGCCTTTATCTGCAGCACAGATGACTTCACGACCGTTTACTTTAATTATATAAGGATTAACAGCATCGGCAAAAGTATATAGATTTGTAGGCACCGGGGCATTCTGAGCCCAACCTGGAATTCGCAGGCGAATGGCGAACTTACCTTTCTTTGCAGGATTAACCGTTATAGCCACATTGCCGTTCCACGGATATGAAGTGTTCTGCGACAGTTGCACGTTACCCATGCCGGTCATAATATCCGCCTTACTCTGAATATAGAGATTTACAAAGATGTCATTGTTCTGAGTGGCATACATATAATCAGGAACACTAGCCATAAAGCGTGTTATATTACCGGGACAACAAGCACAGCCAAACCATGGTGCGCGATCGTGCTGCCCCATACTTTCCAAAGGATTGTCATAGAAGAATTTATCACCAGAAAGAGATACGCCACTGATGACACCATTATATAAAGCACGTTCATAAACGTCTACATACTTACTGTCGCCAGTAGCCAGAAACATACGATAGTTCCAATACACATTAGCTATTGCGGCACAAGTTTCAGCGTATGCTGTCATATTATTCAGTTCATAGTCTGGTCCGAAACCTTCACCCTCGGCTCTGCTACCTATTCCTCCGGTGATAAAGAGTTTCTTACCTGCCATATTGTTCCAGATACGTTCCAGAGCATGAAAGTAAGCAGTGTCACCGGTAAGTGCAGCCACATCAGCGACACCACTATACAGATAACCGGCACGCACGGCATGACCTACTATTTCATCTTGCTGAAGTATCGGCTTATGGTCCTGACTATATTCGCTGAGTCTATGCCCGTCTGTACCACGTCCGGTTTCCTCAACGAAATATTTTGCCATATCAAGATAACGCCTTGAACCTGTTACCTTATATAATTTACAAAGAGCCATCTCTACAATAGGATGTCCGGACGGGCGATGAATCTGTCCTTCTTTAGGTCCGAAAGTCTTACATATAAGGTCGGCATTCTTAATAGCAACATTTAAGAAGGTCCGTTTGCCGGTAGCTTTGAAATGAGCTACGGCTGATTCTATCATGTGCCCGGAATTATAAAGTTCATGAGAATTCAGCTTATCCCATTTGTGAGTACCCCACCAACCCGAAAGTCGGGTGCATTTGTTAGTCACGCAAGTAGTAAGGTATCCGTCCGGCTCTTGAGCTGAAGCAATAATGTTTATCACGCTGTCCAGATAATGATCCAGTTTTGCGTCATAATGCACGGCAAGACTGTAACTAGCTCCTTCTATCACTTTATAAGGATCGGTATCATCAAAAGAAAAGTCACCGCAATGCTCACCCTTGATAAGTCCGCCGGCAATAGCAAAATTGTCGAAGCGTCCGTTTTTCTCACATTCGCGAAATGCAGAAGGAATACTAACCTTTCGGTTTATTTCAATACGAGGACTCCAAAAGCCATCGTTTAAATGTACTCGCGTAAACGGAACCTCTACAATCGAAGCAGTCTTGCAGACACAGCCCTTACCTTTCTTGGCTTCAACCGGAGATACGGTCAATGCAAAAGAGCAACAGGCAAAGCCTATTAATAATGTAAACTGTTTTTGATTCATAGGTTATAGTTGTTTGGTATTATTTTCCGTCGGCAAAATAACATAATATTCAAGAAATGGAATAAAAGTATCGTCCAAAAGGATAGCAAAATCGTCTGATTACGTTATTTTGGACGATTATTTCACCGATTTGGACATTTTTTTCATTCATTGTGGTTTATAGTATGTAATTTTGCAACTGAATCAAAATATACAAAAGATCCATGAAAAGAACATATTTACTTGTCACCTTATTATATGTGGCAATTTCTGTATGGGGACAGACCTATACGGTGAAGTCGCCTGACGGAAATATTGAAGCAGGCATCAATACAGACAAAGAACTCTCTCTAAAAATCAGACTACATAACAAGGTGCTGTTAGACAATTCTGTAATAGATTTGCTATCTGCAGATGGGAAGGGAATCTATCGTCGGACGAAAGTTACAAGCAACAAGCTCAAGACTATCAGAGAGACGATTGATGCTCCTTTCTATCGGCAGAAAAGTTTCGACAATACTTGCGATGAACTTAATCTGGAGATGCAAAACGGATTCGGAATAATTCTGAGGGCATATAATGACGGTGTGGCTTATCGATTCTATACAACAATAAAGGGGAAAACCATAATAAAAAATGAAGTTGCCGGATATAAATTCGGACGTAACAGAAAGGCATGGCTGTCATATACCACAAATGATGAAAAGCCTATGGCTATGGCTTTTCAAAATGTATATGACAACACATCTCTTGATTCGGCAAAGCACAAACTGGCTTTTCTTCCTGCCACCATCGACTGCGGTGAAGCTAAAATTACGCTATTGGAAAGTGACATCGTGAGTTATCCGGGTATGTGGGTTAAAACCAACGGTGACGGTCTGGATGCATCTTTTGCGCCATACCCAAAGAAAATGGAATATTATCCGTGGAGACACATGAGTCATGTGACAGATACCTGCGATTATATTGCCGTGAGCAAAGGGGCAAGAACATATCCATGGCGCATATTCGCCATTACCGAAAAAGATACAGATATGCCGGTAAACAATCTTGTATATGCCCTTGCAAGAGCCAACAGAACAGGAGATACGAGTTGGATAAAACCGGGCAAGGTGGCTTGGGACTGGTGGAATGACTGGAACTTGAAGGGAGTAGACTTTAAAGCCGGAATAAACTATGATACCTACAAATATTATATAGACTTTGCCGCTGCCCACAAGTTGCAATACATTGTATTGGACGAGGGGTGGTATGACTCCCAAGCCGGTACAATGCTTAAACCTATTGATGACATTCGCCTGCCGGAACTGATAAGCTATGCCAAGAATAAAGGCGTGGGTATTGTACTATGGTCTGTATTCAATGTTATGGACGAAAATCTTGAGACTATATGCAAGCACTATAAAGATATTGGAATAGCAGGATTCAAAGTCGACTTTATGGACCGCAATGACCAGACTGCATACGAAATGGTGGAAAGGCTGGCTAAATGCACAGCCAAACACAAACTGATACTAGACCTTCACGGTATATACACTCCTGCAGGACTTAACCGTACTTACCCTAACGTACTGAACTATGAGAGTGTATTCGGAATGGAGGAAAGTAGATGGACAACTATGAAAGACCATGACATGCCTATGTACGATGTCACATTCCCATATATCAGACTGATGTCAGGTCAGGTGGACTTTACTCCTGGAGCCATGCACAATGGGACAAAAGATAACTGGAAAGCTATTTACACCAAACCGATATCTATGGGTACACGCTGCCATCAAGCTGCATGCTATGTAGTACAGGATGGTCCATTTGCCATGCTGGCTGACTCACCAACAAATTATGAGGTTGACGAGACATATACTCACTTTATTGCCGATATTCCTGTTGTATTCAGCAAGACTATAATTCCGCAAGGAGAAATTGGCAAATACATAGTCACTGCCCGTGAGGAAAACGGTAACTGGTATATTGCCGGACAGACAAATTGGGATGAACGGGACATAAAGCTGACTTTCAATTTCTTAAAGGCAGGAACTAACTATGATGCCACGCTGCTGAGGGACGGCATCAACGCCAATCACGACGCAGAAGATTACAAACTGGAAAAGGTGAAAATCTGCAAAGACTCTGAACTGAACGTACATCTTGCATCCGGAGGCGGATTTGTCTTAAAATTAACAAGTATAAAATAATTTATCATATCATGAAAAGACTTTTTGTATTCTCAGCCATAGCAATGGCTACAATGCTTACTGCCACAGCGCAGAAGACCAAAAGTACAGGTGGTTATCCTATAACGCCGGTGCCTTTCACCTCAGTAAAAGTATGGAATAATACTTTCTGGGGACAGCGGCTTGAAACTTCACGCAAAGTTACAATTCCTCTAGCCTTCAGCAAATGTGAAAGTGAAGGCAGATACAAAAATTTTGAGAGGGCTGCACATCCTAGCGACAATTACAATGTAGGAGAGTTGATGCCTTACAGCTTCGATGACACCGACCCTTACAAGACTATTGAGGGCGCAAGCTATATTCTACAGACTTATCCTGATGACAAGCTGAAAGCCTATATAGACAGCGTACTTGATATTATAGGAGCGGCTCAGGAATCAGACGGGTATCTATATACAGCCCGGACACAGAATCCAAAGAATCCGCATCCATGGGCTGGTGACAAAAGATGGAGCAAAGAGGAAGACCTAAGTCACGAGTTGTACAACCTGGGGCACATGATAGAAGGAGCCGTGGCTCACTGGCAGGCAACAGGCAGCCGTAAATTTTTGGATATTGCGATACGGTATGCCGACTGCGTGGTACGCGAAGTAGGTCCCGGAAAGGGACAGGCTTGTGTGGTTCCGGGACATCAGATTGCAGAGATGGCTCTCTGCAAACTATATCTGGCAACAGGCAATCGCAAATATCTTGATGAAGCAAAGTTCTTCCTTGACTACCGCGGCAAAACAGAAATCAAACAAGAATATTCTCAAAGTCACCAATCGGTAATAGAACAGGATGAGGCTGTAGGACATGCAGTACGCGCCGCATATATGTATGCAGGTATGGCAGACGTTGCCGCACTCACCGGTGATACGGCATATATCCATGCTGTAGACCGTATATGGAACAATATAGTAAGCAAGAAACTGTATATCACAGGCGGCATCGGTGCCACTAACAATGGAGAGGCTTTCGGACCAAATTATTACTTGCCTAACATGAGTGCATACGCTGAGACTTGTGCTGCCATTGGAAATGTTTACGTGAACTATCGCCTTTTTCTGCTGCATGGCGAAAGCAAATACTTTGATGTATTGGAACGCACACTATATAACGGACTGATAAGCGGAGTTTCCATGGATGGTGGAGGATTTTTCTATCCTAATCCACTTGAAAGTATGGGGCAACATCAGCGCCAGGCATGGTTTGGATGTGCCTGCTGTCCCAGTAACATCTGTCGTTTTCTACCTTCACTGCCCGGATATGTGTATGCTGTAAAGGACAAGAATATATACGTAAACCTTTTCCTAAGCAATTCTTCGTCTTTGAAGGTTGCGGGCAAAGAAGTAGCTTTGAGCCAGGACACCAAATACCCGTGGAACGGCGATGTGGCAATAAAAGTGGAACGGAACAAGTCAGGCAAATTCGCACTCAAAATTCGTATTCCGGGATGGATAAAGGGACAGCCGGTCCCTTCAGACCTATATTATTACAGTGATGATAAACGTCTAGGATATACGGTTACCGTGAATGGCAAGAAAGTAAATGCAGAAATTACTGCCGACGGATATTATACTATTCTGAGAAGTTGGAAGAAAAATGATGTAGTACGTGTACATTTCGACATGGACGTGCGCACGGTAAGAGCCAACAATAAGGTGGAAGCAGACAGAGGTCAGGTAAGTTTTGAACGCGGGCCGATAGTATATTGTGCAGAATGGCCTGACAATAATTTCGACATCATGAGCACACTGATGAATCAAAGTCCTAAATTTACATTAGGTTCTGCCCCCTACTCTACATTCATTGCCGACTCTCTGAAAAACAGGCTGTCACTATACAAAGACCAGAACATTGAAACTATCACAGCTAATGCGCAGACTCTGGCATATAACAAGAACGGGGAACTTACAACAAATGGCGTAAGTATGAAGCTGATACCTTATTTCGCATGGTGTCACAGAGGAAGCGGCAACATGAAAGTGTGGCTGCCTCAGGATGTTAAGGCTGCACGCCCTTCCGTTCCTGCCACATTGGCCTCACAGGCAAAGATAGAATCTTCAACCCCTTCTCCATCAATGAACAGTCTTGCCGACGGACTTATTCCTGCTGATGAGAACGACCGTTCCATGCCTTACTTTCACTGGTGGCCAAAACAGAACACCACGGAATGGATAACATACACTTTCCCTGAAACAAAGCAGATTCAAAGTAGTACTGTATATTGGTTTGACGATCAACCTTGGGGTGGCTGCAAGACTCCGGATGCATGGCAAATATATTATCAGGATGAAGAGGGCAAATGGCAGGCTGTAAAAGATGCCGATGCCTATCCCGTTAAAAAAGGCATGGCATGCACCGTGAACTTTACACCTGTAAAAACAAGAATTGTTAAGATAGAGGTAAAGCAACCTGAAAAATATTCATGCGGATTGTTTGAATGGATTGTAAAATAAAAATTTATACAAAAAAGAGGATGTGGTCATAAATGCCTAATCCTCTTTTTTTTTATTATACTTTGCCCACATTTCCTGTGCGTTTGAGAACTCCCCATGTCTGAAGTTCACCCTTAATGGCACGTTTGTAGCTCTTGAAAAGTACAACGTACATAATCCATCTATAAGCAAAACGCTGAGGAATAATCCAAAACAATACACGCAACGGCTGTTTCTCAAAAATATATGCTGCTATCGACACACTGGAATCCACAGCAGTGAAAAGCAGATAATAAAGGAATATCTGCCATGCGTTGCCACTGAAAAGACCTATAACCATAAAAAGGTCTGCCAACGGTGAAAATGTAGGAATGATAAACTGAAATATTAACATGTTCGGCAATGCCCAAAATCCTAAACCTTTATATTTTTTGGACATCAGGGCATCTCGATGCTTCCAGAAGGTCTGCATGACGCCAAAGCTCCAGCGTACACGCTGCTTCATGAATTGCCTGATATGTTCCGGTGCTTCAGTAAGTGCTACGGCACGATTTTCATTTTCAATGACATACCCGGCACGACAGATGCGTATGGTGAGGTCACAGTCTTCTGCCAATGTATCAGTGGTAAGTCCGCCGGCATCTACAATGGCCTGTTTTCTGAATGCCCCAATGGCACCGGGCACAACCGTAATGGCATTGATTGCCGCATAAGCCATGCGGTCAAAATTCTGACTTGTGGTATATTCTATGGCCTGCCATCTGGTAAGCATATTGCGTTCATTGCCTACTTTCACATTTCCTGCTACTGAGCCTACATTTTCTGCCCCATGGCGCAGGAAATGAGACATAAGAAGCGAAACTGCATTGGGATAGAGTTTTGTATCAGCATCTATGCATACCAGATATTCTGCATCTGTATGAGCTATACCATAATTAAGAGCTGATGCCTTACCGCCATTTGGCTTGGTAAGTATAACCATTTTAGGATTATCAGAAAGCGCATCAAACACACATTGGTATGTATTGTCATTACTTCCGTCATCCACAAAGATAACATTGAAGTCAGGATAATCCTGCTTCAGCAGATTTTGAAGTGATGACACTGCATCAACCTCTTCATTATATGCCGGCACTATTATAGATACCTTCGGTGCATTTGCCGATATGTTTCCGGCAAACTGCATTTGATGTTCCTTACGACGCTCCCTCACAGTTAGGCACACCATGAAAATTAGTCGCGCAAAGCCCAATATGATAAAAATAATGAACATTGCGGTAAGAAACTGTATGATGTCGTATGTAACGGTAACAAGAGCAAGATTGGCCTGCATGGCATAGTATTCTTTGCCTTTTTCTACATTCGGCATAAGCTGATTACGGCTCTTATTCAGAATCTTGTCCAACGTGACAAATTTATATCCACGCTTCTGGAAATATTCTATGATACGCGGCAAAGCCTTGATGGTTTCCTTACGGGTATCGCCACCGGCATCATGAAGAAGAATTACATGTCCGGCACCCTGTCTTACCTGTTTCACTACACGGTTGAAAATCTGTTCGGCTTTAATTCCGGGTTCCCAGTCTTCCGGATCTATGCTCTCTCCTACATCAATATAGTTTTGTCTGCGGGCGAGAACCAGAGGAACAAGTTCTTCCATATTAGCTGGTTCACTGTCTGCATTATACGGTGGACGGAACAGAATGGTGGTATGTCCGGTGATGCACTCTATGAGCAGACGTGTCAGTTTCAATTCGGCAAAAGTGCGGTCGGGAGATACATTTGCCACATTGCGATGAGTAAAGGTATGGTTTCCAAGAAGATTACCCTCTTCATAGATACGCTTCACAAGCGGTACATTACGTTCTGCCTGCAGCCCTACAAGGAAAAAAGCAGCATGCACATCATATTTCTTAAGTATGTCAAGTATCTTTGGAGTCCAACGATAATCGGGACCATCATCAAAAGTGAGCAATAGTTCTTTGTCACCGGCTTCACCATACTTCATTATCTGATAAGAAGTTGGAATCTTTATATAATATTCCTCAGCAATAAGACGGTCTGTACTGTCCATCACGAGTTTTATCTTGCCATCACTTGGAGTCTTCTTGACATCAAGAATTTCACCGTCTCCCAGATAGTTGATTCCACTGTTCAGTTTTACTTCTTCGAATTCATGCCGACTGACATTTCCAAGAGGATTACCTTCCATATCCTTGTCATAAAACTTCCATATACGCTTATCTTCACTTCCCATGCGCCAAAGTCCGAAACCTGCAAGCCCATATTCAGAACCGAAACGCATCACATTGAATGTGGTAGCAGCATCGGTGAAATAAACCTGATGCAGATAATTACGTTCATCACGATAAGCATAATTGAGATTATAGGTATTGTTGTCGAAATTAATCTTAGAACCCCCTTCGGCTGCTTTAGACAATGCTTCCTGATAATTGATGCTGACATTGCCGTCGGGACTATTGCTCCAGTCATATCCGAAAGCAGCCAGACCAATTATTATTTTATCATTCGGAACATCCTTGGCTGTATGATCCAACGCTGCTTCTATCCACTTTTGTGATGACACCGGTCCAGGATCACTTGACTGTGAATATTCATCATAAGCCATCAGTACAAGATAATCCACATATTTTGCCAGCTTTTTATAATTATAGTCTTCATTAAACGGCTCAACATCTTCTGTTACCAACAAACCGTTATTATGCATTGCCTCAGATAATTGCCTTACAAACGCTACAAGCGTATTCGTCATTATTTTCGGTTAGTTCCTCAAAATCAATGTTTATTCCAACAAAATCATTCTTTATACACTGATATATCAAACTGTTGATAAGTGTTTTTCTGCGAGCTGGATTATGAAGAATACGACTTACGACCTCGCCATTGAAGTTCCCATTCACATTATTGGAAAGCATTGGCATAATAGGCACACCACTTTTACGCATAAGCGCAAGTCCTCTGGCATCTGCCTTCACTTCCAGTTCGCTGGTCTTGGAATTAAGAAACATCCATTCCGGCATTACTAGATTCAGACTATGGATATTTCGACGAAGAGATGTATATGATTTAGAATCCCATGACACATAGAAACCGGCACGAATACCGGCAGAATAATCAGTCCAACTGTCTATGTTCTTTTCCTGTAAAGAGTCACTGCGCCCACCGAAACGGCGGAGGCGCCTTAACTTCTTAATCTTTTCCTGAGCATAGTTGCTATGAAGTTTTTTCTCTGATATAAAAGAACGAAATCCCTTATATTCACGGGAGTATTTAGTTTCCTGAAGGAATGGCTTTGAAGCCGTCATCGCACTGCGATAATCCTGCCGGAAAGGAACACTGGGAATATTGTCAATAATAAACATTGTGATAAAAACTGCAATGAGAATTATTGCTATGAAGACAATGACACGCGTTGTCCACATAAACTTCTTCCATCTGGATTTACTGTCTGTCTGAAAAACCTGTTTACCCATAACTACATTCATTATAAAAACGCCCCAAAGTTACACCGTTTTTTAAATATCCGATTAACTTTTGAGTATAATTAAACAAAAATTGATTTATATTTTTAAGGCTAGTCCTTTTTATGTCTTTACTTTTTTATACAAAGTTAATGATTACAGCCCTCTAATACTATTATTTTCTAAGAATCCTTGTTATTTTAAAAAACATTTATTAGATTTGCATCTGTTAATCAAAAATAATAAAGGTATGAAACGAATATTATTTATCTTAACAGTTATTGTTATCAGTCTGAGTTGTAACGCACAGGACAAAGTGGTTTTTCACAATGGCAACATTGCCGAGGGTAAAGTAACCGAGACAAATGATGCCTACATTAAATTCGTCTATAAAGGAGAGGAATTTGTTAATAGTATTGGAAAAAATGCCATTGCAGAAATAGATTTAGGCAGTGGTCGTGTTCAGCAGATGTCTCAGAAAATCGACATTAAAAGTCCAGACGACTGGGAAAAAGTAAGAGTAGTATATGACAAGAATGAAATCTTGGGACTAAAGTCTCTTGGACAGGTTGAAAAACATTCCAGTGGTACATGGTCTTTCTCTATAACAGGTGGACATTTTAGTGAAAAGACATTA
>CAYSSU010000054.1:0-18246 GCA_964433895.1 uncultured Prevotella sp. | reverse complement strand
CACTTAGCACGGAGTAAAATGTAATTGCAGATACCAACATGAACATAAAGAATACTGATAGGGCAAAACTGGCTGTGGTTCTTCCCCGCATTATTCTTTCTATCATAGGATGAAATCCGGGCACACGTCTTTTCAGATATGCGCTATTTCTTCCATACCAGTATTTCATAAATATCACTTCTTCAAAATCATGAAACATGAAAATCACCGGCAATAACATCATACATATTATTATTGTGTTCATACTGCTGTCTTCTTTCTAACACCAAACCTCAGTGGGCATCCCATACGACAACGATTACACTCCACGGTATCATAGCCACGGAATGTAGTGCCATAGGCAAACGGGCGGCACAATGTTTGGTTTACAGTTCCATCCTCACGTATGGCATGCACCGGGCAGTTATCTATGCAGATATGACATTTGGGTGGACAATAATTCTTACATAAGTCATCAGACGGCAAATCCATGTTCAATAGTACAACACCTACCGTCATCAAATTGCCGAAACGTTCATTACATAGGATTGTGTTCTTTCCCATAAATCCTATGCCTGCCCGTACAGATATATGTTTCATTGACAATATGCCATGCGCTGTAAGAGTCTTTTCATCCCATGCCCCAGACATATCACATGGCAGCGGAACAGCAATACATCCATATTCAGCCTCTACCTTTCGTGCTACATTGAACAGAATTTCGTCGAGCATAGTAACAATATGCCCATTGAAATAATTGTATATCAGTTGTGGCTTCACATAAGCCAGTCCGTGCGGCAAGGCCATTCCCATTGCTATCACAGTTTTGCAATCCTTATATACATCAGTAGGTCTGAACCCTTCAGGCGCATCTTTCAGACGTTCAACATTTGCAAAACCACATACGTCAGCCCCTGCCGACAATGCGAAACTTCTTATTTTCTCTTTTTCATCCATAACTATAATATTTTATATGGTTAATATATGTAAGACGTAAAAAACAAGCTGTAAGTTTCAAAAGCCTCATTTAAATATATTTGCTTGCCTCCCTTATACTCAGTGCAGAGAGTCCGTCTTTATGCCTGTCTATAAATGTCTTCACCCAACTATCGTTTACTTTAGAATATGACCTCAAACTCCAGCCTATAGCCTTGTTAATGAAGAATTCATCGCTTCCGAGATTATTAATTATCACTGTTTCCAGTAACTTGCTATCTGTAAATCCACCTCTGTTGTTCTGATGATCTATGGCTATTCTGCGCAACCAGATATTGTCATCTTTCGACCATTCTGTCATGAGACTGATTATTCTGTCATCAACAAAAGCAATATTTCCTATTATCTTATCAAGAAAGTCAATAGTATCCCACCACTGTTTTGTTCTGGCAAATCTTTCAAGCTTGGGAATATCATCAAATGTAAGACTTTTATGCATGGCATTGAGACAGTCCAGAACAAAATACTGCATTTCACGATGTTCGTCATTCCAGCATTCATCAAGAAAATCCCAATCTATCTGCCTGCACTTTTTTTCTTTTTTGATGATTTCCTTTTCCAAAGTCTTTCTTAATGGAGATGGAATACCATAAAAAGGGAATTGGTCACGCATATATTTGGACATTTTTTCTGCGTGCATCACATCCTGATTATCTTTGAATACCTGTTTTATCAATCTATATTTGTTCATAAGTATGAGTTGCGCTGTTTTGAGATTTATAGAAAGTAAGTTCCTTCCATAATAGTTCTGGCATTTCCACCAAACATAATCTCATCGTTGTCTTTTTTTATTTTTACAGGATTGAAATCAAAATAATCGCCACCTTGTTCCAATGTCGCTATTCTGCCATCCCAAATATTATTTTTCAGCATATAAGCTCCAAAAGCACTATTGCCTGTACCGGTGGCGAAATCTTCAAGATAACCGAAGCGCGGAGCAAACACACGCGTATGAGCAATGAATTCCTTTTTGTCTGATTTGCTGAATATAACAATTATATCAATATCATTCTCCAGAACAAACTGCTTTAGCTTACGTTCATCTGGGAATATGGAAATTTCCTTTTTATAATCATTTATAGGAACTATAAAAGTACGAAGTCCTGCATTTATAAAATCTAGCGGCAGTCCCTTTTCAATATCAGATTCTGTAATTCCCAAAGCATCTGCTATTTGAACAGTGCTGACAACAACTTCCAGATTCTTCGGTTTGGGGGCTGTAATGAAAATGGCATCAGCTTCCTTTATATGATTGTAAACAGACAAGATTCCCATTCTGTTTGTTTCAATCTTTATTACATCTTTTGATTTCCAGATATCATTATTGCTTATCAAATCATACATGGTGGCAATTGTACCATGTCCGCAGAAAGCCACTTCACATTCAGAAGAGTAATAAGTCAGTTTTATATCTGCCTTCTGTGATGTTTCACAGAACACGACTTCCGATACATAACCTTTTTGCTCTTTACCTACTTTCAGCATTTCTGCGGCAGACAGTGCTGCATCTCCGACCATCAGATAAGAAGCCGGATTTCCGAATGACGTATCAGAAGTAAATGCATTAACCTTCTTATAGAATAATTTCTTCATGTCTCTTCTTAATTTAAAATTTAGTTGTATGATTAAGGGCTTTAGAGAAAAATCCTTTTGATTCGGTAAACATAATCTATATAGACAATACCCTTTCGCCACTTTTTATATATTCCGTAAGAGGTTCTCCCATATATTTCACCGTCACTCCCAATTTTTCAATAATAGATGTAACTCCAAAATTCTCACAGCAGTTTCTGCATGCTTCAACAGATACACCAGAATGTAGCATTTCTAAAATTTCAGTTTGCACCTGCACATCATCTGCGACTAATTTAACCGGTGCGCCCCAAATAATCAGATTCACTTTTTCCCACCAGTTCCTTTTTACCGATGTAATTGCATACATAGACAACATATTGAAGAATGTATCTTTATTATTGGTTGTCCACAATATATTTAATTTATCTTCTGATTTCATATTCGCATTCTATTAATAAATTAATCTTAACTTTATTCATATTTTCTTTGCCAGCCTTACTCCTTTATCCAACAACCGCTGCGGTATGTCTTTCCGTTTTCTAGTACCAGAGAAAACTAACTTGCCTACAACCTTGTAACCTGAATACCCTAAAATCTCTTTCATTGCATGCAAGGCACCTGTTGTCTCACGACATATCCAACTGAATGGCCATATAGTCGTACACGCCGTAACAACAACTGCCTTTTTGCCTTTCTGTAAACCTTTCGGGAAGCCACATTCAGGTTCATCCATCATTACGGCAACAATTCTGTCGAACAGCAATTTCATCTGACCACTGATATTGCCCCAATATACAGGACTCCCCATAAGCAGAACTTCACAGTCATTTATTTCCCTGCTTATCATTGTTGCATCATCTTCCGGCAATACACATGCTTTTTTGCTTCTGCATGCCATACAGCCCATACATGGATGAATCTTCAGGTCATTCACGTTATACCAGTGAATGTCCGCCCCGGCAATGTTATCAGCTACTGAATGAAGTAACTTTGCCACATTGCCGTTTTTTCGCGGACTCCCATTAATAACTAATACCTTTACCATCTTTATACTCTATAAATTCAATTTTTCTTTCAGCACCTTGTATCCTGTGGCACTGATTCTTATCTATTCGCCATTGCTCATAAACAGAAGCTGCTTTTGCCCATACCGTTCAATCTTTGCTATCTTTGTCATATTCACTATATATGAGCGATGCACTCTTGCAAACATTTCGCATGGCAATGAAGCTTCATATTCCTTCAGTCTCTCACTTTTCAACCAGTGACCTTCGGCAGTAAACACATTTACATAGTCATCTTCTGCCTTAATAAAGATAAGGTCTTCCACCGGTATTACCTTTATCTTATTGCCCACTTTGACCGTAATCCTTGTTTTCACACATTGCTCCTGCACAACAGGCATATCTTAATCTTCAGCAACTTCATCCTGTATATCTTCTTCTGCAATTTTATTGCTTTCGTAATATCTGCGGAAAGAAGTATATATCGCTATCATCGTGAATACCCTTATCGGAAGTGAAGATATGAAACAATCTGTATCATCAGGCGATATCACAAGCAATGCCAGATACTCGCCTCCTGCCATCAATATCATGGCAAGTACCACATAAACCGCATGTATGGCAAGTGACTGATAATAGTCCAGAATCTCCAGCCTGCTGAATGTAAATACGCTCCATAGCATCAGGGCCTCCACAAAAAACAATGGAATACAGATTATGACATCTGTCGCCATCCCTATATTAGAAATCCCCGTGGATATTCCCGCGCTTATACCATAGGTTATTCCCATAAGCAAACAAAGCAGAATGTGATGAGTCCGAACTACAGGGTCGTAAAGTATCGGATTATTTATCATTCTATACTACCTCCTCCAAATATAAAACTTGCTTCTATTATCAGTCTGCGATTAACACATGCGCCGTTGCCATGTCTGTGGTCGGCAAAACCGCCCAATATACTATCACTCTTTATCTCCACATTCCATTCCAATGGTATAAGCAGAGTTACACCACCACAGATAGAACTTATCTTCAGAACAGTATCACCTTCAGGCAATGAAGTGCGGCGCAAATCCAGTTTGGCTCCACCCATGATAGTACTTATTTCTCCACCATGGAATACCGGCTGAAGAAATACCTCATCTATTCCGTTCATTATGAGATTATAATCCACCTTGCCGTTATTGGAATCTATTTTGCTTTTCATTTCATTATATCTGCAATGGTGATGGAATTGTCTTTTATGGAATATAATTATAAGTCCTATGGCAATAACCACAAGAGGCCATATAACGGCATGAAGCATTGCTGCAGAATAATAGAATCCCAAAGTCGTAGAAAGTCGCGGCATAAGAAATACTACACCGACAGCTATCAGTAACAATCCTCCTATGTAACGGCGTCGTGACAGATTTCCAATGCCAAGTAATATCAGTAGCATTTGCCAGGATATAATAATATGTGACAATGCACAGGATATAATACCCAAGTTAGACAACAGGAAGGTAACACCTACTATAACTATCAATACGCCGAGAACGACATTCTTAGAAATCATCTTTTCCATTTTATTTTCTTTTTTACAGAAACACATATTACTATGTCTCTCTATTTGTTATTTTAATATTTGACATTGCAAAGATATTCATAAAATGCCTGATTTGCAATAGTTTATCGGTGAATGTAATGTAAAATATCGGTGAATGACATCTTTTTTCTTGCTATTCAGTGAAATAATAATTATATTTGCCGTGATAAATTATAGCTGTTATGGACAAAATATCACGTGAAAAAAGAATATATCGGGTAACACTGCTTGGCGGTGTTGTCAACATGTTATTGCTTGTATTTAAGTTTATAGCCGGAATCATGGGCAATTCTGCCGCCATGATAGCTGATGCTGTGCATTCTCTTTCCGACTTTATAACGGATGTCATTGTATTGTTGTTTGTAAAAATAAGCAATAAGCCTGAGGACAAAGACCATGACTATGGACATGGTAAATATGAAACCGTAGCCACCGCTATCATAGGCATGGCACTGTTGGCTGTAGGTGTAATGATATGTTATAATGGTCTGGATAAAATATACTCAGTTTGGCAGGGCAAACCATTACCTTCACCGGAATTCATAGCATTAGCCGCTGCATTGGTTTGTATATTTATGAAAGAGTGGACTTATCGGTTTACCGTGAAAGTCGGTCGGCAGGTTGGTTCACAGGTAGTAATAGCCAATGCTTGGCATCATCGCAGTGACGCTCTGTCATCAATAGGCACGGCTCTTGGTATTGGTGGAGCCATTGTGCTCGGTGACAAGTGGACTGTACTTGACCCGATAGCAGCAGTCATCGTGAGTATATTCATCATTCGCATGGCTCTGAAACTACTGGGGCAGTCTATTGGAGAATTACTTGAAAAGAGTCTGCCTGAAGAAGTTGAAAATAAAATTACCGAAATTGCGGAAAGTGAACCGGAAGTAAGTGAGGTTCACCACATTCAGACCCGCAAAATAGGCAATGACATAGCCATAGAAATGCACATCCGTATGCCCGGCAGCATATCCCTGTACGATTCTCACCAACATGCCACCAACATTGAACGCCAGTTGCGCGCTGAATTTGGAGAAAGTACCCACATTGGGCTGCATGTAGAACCGATAAAAGTGGATGGTAAATACAAGAAGCCGGAAGTATATCTATAGTTTTTTTCTCACTTTCATCTGTCATCTGTCATAAATCGCTCCGCTCGCCCAGTGTTTATGGGCTTTCCGGGCAATGACAGATACTATGACAGATGACAGATAAAGCTGCAAAAACAGCAGAATTCACTGTTTTTTTAGCCTTTTTACCCATTTTCCCATGATATTTATGGCGTATTTTTGCCTCAAATCATCAACATTTGGTTAACCAGCGCTTAAGATGATGGCATTTGGGGGACTAAAATCGCTATCAACATCACTTTTTATCTCATACAGCGCAATGCCTTAAGAACAGTACAAAGGCTGTGTACTCGTTGTTTTTATGCTGAATACTCGCAGTTTTTATGCTATATATTGACAGTACAAAGCCTTTAGACAACGAATACAAAAATTGAATATAACTTTTTGTACTCTTATTTCTCTTCTTTTCTATAGGCATCTATGGCGTCCTTAACCGAACCATACATAAGCAGGAGGCGACGGGCATGGTCATAGTCAAGTCCCAATTCTTCTACTATCATCCTTGTGCCACGGTCAATAAGTTTTTTGTTGGTAAGCTGCATATTCACCATTCTGTTGTCTTTTACCCTGCCAAGCTGAATCATCACGGAAGTTGAAATCATGTTGAGAATCATTTTCTGCCCGGTGCCAGACTTCATTCTGGAAGAACCGGTAACGAATTCCGGGCCTACTATCATCTCTATTGCCACATCACTTTCAGCAGCCATTGGAGAATCAGGATTGCTAGTTATGCAACCTGTAAGGATTTTGTGTAGGCGAGCCTCATGAAGGGCTCCTACCACGTAAGGAGTTGTTCCTGAAGCCGCTATGCCGACAACGATATCCTTGTCACATATATTATGTTCTTCGAGTTCTTTCCACCCGCGTATGGCATCATCTTCAGCATTTTCCACAGCATGGCGCAGTGCTATATCACCACCGGCAACAAGTCCATAAACCAGTGTAGGCGGAACTCCGAATGTAGGCGGCAGTTCCGATGCATCAAGCACACCGAGTCTTCCGCTTGTCCCTGCCCCCATATAGAATATTCTTCCACCTTTTTTTATGCGCGGCATAATCAGTGAAACCAGTTCTTCTATCTGCGGAATAACTTTTTCCACAGCAAGAGCCACCTTCTTGTCTTCTGTATTGATATCAGTAAGAAGTTCATGAACAGATTTCTTTTCTAAATCGTTATAAAGCGATGGCTGTTCTGATATCTTTATGAAAGCCATAATCTAGATTTTATTTGTATGGTAAGCTATAAGTCCGTCCATTGGCGCCTTAATAACATTTCCAATAGTCATGCCTTCCAAACGGAGAGCTTCTTTCAACTGTCGGCGGAAATAATAAGCTATTGAGCCATTGAATCCAATGGAAAGAACATCCCATCCGTCATACTGTTTTACATTACGTACAAGAAAACTTCTGAAGTTTTCTATCAGAAAATCTCTTATGGCAGGTGCTTCTATATTCTCACTCAAGAATGGTACAAAACCGGCAAGAAAGCGATTAGGGAGTTTCCGACGATATACACGCTCTATTATTTCAGCATTATCAAGATTATACTTATCACGGAACTTACTGATTATATTTTCAGGCATCTGATTCTTCAAAATATCACCAATGAGTTTCTTGCCCAACACGGCTCCGCTGCCCTCGTCTCCTAAAATAAATCCCAACGGAGAAACATTTTTGGTGATGCCTTCTCCATCATACAGACAAGAGTTGCTTCCGGTTCCCAATATGCAGGCTATGCCCGGTCTGTGACCACACAAGCTACGGGCAGCTGCAAGCATGTCTGTAGCCACTTCACAATGTCCGCTGATATTCAGATGATGTTTCAATGTTTTTTCCAGAACCGAAAGTTTTTCTTTTGTGCATCCTGCTCCATAGAAATAAACGTCATCAATATCTGCAGACGGAAGTTCGGGCAGCAGAGATGACTGTATCTCAGCCGCAATCTCGTCTTCTGTCTGGAAAAACGGATTGGTTCCGCGAGTCTTGATTTTTCTTATGGCATTGCCTTTGTCTACCAAACACCAGTCGGTCTTGGTAGAACCACTGTCAGCTAAAAGTATCATCATTGCTGCAAAGTTAAACATTTATATGCAATTACCAATCAGTAAATTGATAATTTTTACTTTTTTCAAAACTATATACACCGATTTTAATTAATTTGATTAACTTTGCAACCAAATTCGAATTTATATTATTTTTATATCGGTATGAAGATTGAAAACGAAATAAGCAGTTCTGCACTGGAGGCTATAAAGAAGCTCTATGGACAGGATGTGCCTGAAAAAATGGTGCAATTGCAAAAGACCCGCAGTAACTTTGAGGGTAATCTTACTCTCGTTGTGTTCCCTTTCCTTAAAATGTCCAGGAAAAAACCTGAAGACACAGCTCAGGAAATAGGTGAATATCTTAAAGCTAACTGCAAGGCTGTTGCCGACTTCAACGTTGTAAAGGGATTCCTTAATCTCGTTGTGGCTAAAGAGGCATGGGTGAGTCTGCTTAACGATATAAATGCTGATGACAAATATGGAGAGAAACCCGTAACGGAATCTTCTCCACTGGTGATGATTGAGTATTCTTCACCTAATACCAACAAGCCACTTCATCTTGGACATGTACGCAACAATCTGCTGGGATGGTCGCTAGCTCAGATTATGGAGGCAAACGGCAACAAGGTTGTCAAGACCAATATTGTGAACGACCGTGGCATACATATCTGCAAGAGTATGCTGGCATGGCAGAAGTGGGGCAATGGCATCACTCCTGAAACAGCCGGAAAGAAAGGTGATCATCTTATAGGTGACTTCTATGTTGCTTTCGACAAACATTATAAAGAAGAGTGTAATGAGCTGAAAGCCCAATACCTCAAAGAGGGCTTGGACGACGAGGCTGCCACTGAAAAGGCAAAGAATGAGGCTCCACTGATTAAGGAAGCTCATGCCATGCTTGTAAAATGGGAACATAATGACCCTGAAGTGCGTGCGCTATGGCAGAAGATGAATGCTTGGGTATATGCCGGCTTTGATGAAACTTACAAGGCTTTGGGAGTAGGCTTTGACAAAATATATTATGAGTCAAACACTTATCTTGAAGGCAAGAAGAAGGTTGAAGAAGGACTTGAAAAAGGATTATTCTTCCGTAAAGATGACAACAGTGTCTGGGCTGACCTTACACAAGACGGACTTGACCAGAAACTATTGCTGCGCAGTGACGGAACTTCTGTATATATGACACAGGATATAGGTACTGCAGAAATGCGTTTCTCGGATTTTCCAATAGACAAAATGATTTATGTGGTGGGCAATGAGCAGAACTATCATTTCCAGGTTCTCTCCATATTGCTTGACCGACTGGGCTTCAAGTGGGGCAAAGACTTGGTACATTTCTCTTACGGCATGGTGGAACTGCCTAACGGTAAGATGAAGAGCCGCGAGGGTACAGTGGTTGATGCTGATGACCTGATTGCCAGCATGACAGAAGACGCACGCAAGACTAGTGACGAACTGGGTAAATTCAAGGATATGAGCGATGACGAAAAGAAAGAAATAGCACGTATCGTTGGTATGGGTGCCCTGAAATATTTCATTCTTAAGGTCGATGCACGCAAGAATATGCTGTTCAATCCGGCTGAGAGTATTGACTTCAATGGCAATACCGGTCCTTTCATACAATACACATACGCCCGTATACGCAGTATTCTCCGTAAGGCTGTTGCTGAAAATATTAATATACCGTCAGAACTGTCTGAGGATGCTCCTTTGAGCGAAAAGGAAGTAGAACTGATTCAGAAAATGAATGAATTCGGTGACGCTGTGACTGACGCAGGCAACAATTACAACCCTGCCGGAATAGCCAATTACTGCTATGAGCTGACTAAGGAGTTCAATCAGTTCTATCATGACTACAGTATTCTCGGTGCTGACGATGACACAGAGAAGATTACACGCCTTGTTCTTGCCAAGAATATTGCCAAGACCATCAAGAACGGTATGGCTCTGCTCGGTATCGAAGTTCCTGAGAGAATGTAACAATGGCAAAGAAAGCTGATTTGATAAATCCGCCCGACTGGCGACACGACACGGTATTGCCTTTGCCAATGGAGGTAAAGGCTAATGCCTGGGCCGTGGACGCAGCTTGTTCCGGCAATCCTGGACCGATGGAATATCAGGCAATAGACCTTACTACAGGCGCAAGAATATTTCACTTCGGACCGATACACGGTACGAACAATATAGGCGAATTTCTTGCCATAGTACATGCTCTGGCACTTATGGACAAACAAGGCATCAAAGACAAAGTGATATACAGCGACAGCGTGAATGCCACTCTGTGGGTAAAGAAGAAGCAATGCAAGACAAAACTGGAGCGCAATGCCAAAACTGAACAGTTATATCAGATAATAGCACGCGCTGAATGTTGGCTGCGCACACATCGCGTCACCGTTCCCATCTTAAAATGGGAAACCAGAACGTGGGGTGAATGTCCGGCTGATTTCGGAAGAAAATGACATCTAACCGGAGGGTTATTCCAAATGGAATACCTCTTCCATAGGTATGCTTACCGGTGAATTGTCAGGATTGACATCCATTATATCTACCATCATATCCCACCATTTCTGCGTAACGGCATCTACATCTGTAGTGTCCTGACTGTTGGTTTCCTTACTACATTCCTGATAGGCAAAGAGCAGGTTAGTGTCCTTATCCCAGAAAATACTGTAATTGCTGACTCCCGCATCTTTTATCATCTTCACGAGTTCCGGCCAAATGGCAGCATGACGTTTGGCATACTCTTTTTCACACCCCGGTTTAAGGTGCATCTTAAAAGCAAATCTTTTCATAATCGTTTGTTTTCTTGGTAATAGTTTAATATGGCAAATATAGCGATTTAATTTGTCTGACTACTATAAAAAATGACATTCCACCATAGATTTTGGAAGATATTATATGTTTTTGAACAATAAAGTAAAGTATTAAGACTTGAAACATATAATTTTGTAATATCAAATTTTATCTAATAAATAAAGACATGAAAAGAATAATGATTTTGATGTTCGGTATAATGTCGGCTATAATTGTAAATGCCCAGACTATGCAGCTGAACAAAACAAGCAAGAGCCCATTTAACTATTCGGTGAAAGTACCCGATGGTAATTATCGAGTGACTGTGACACTTGGTTCTAGGAAAAAAAGCGGCAACACAGTTGTAAGAGCAGAAAACCGCAGGCTGTTGTTGGAAGAGGTACCAACGAAGAAAGGTGAGTTCAAGACTTATTTGTTTGTGGTGAACAAACGTTCCACTTATATAAACGGCAAAATATCGGTTAATATAAAGCCACGCGAGAAGTATTACAACACATGGGATGATAGCTTGAATCTGGAATTCAACGGTAAGGCTCCTGCCGTAAAAGAAATAAAGGTAGAACCTGATACTGTTGCCACGACATTGTTTTTATGTGGAAATTCTACGGTTGTAGACCAGAGCAACGAGCCATGGGCTAGTTGGGGGCAGATGATTCCACGTTGGTTCGATGATAAGGTGTGCATATCCAACAATGCAGAAAGTGGTCTCACGGCAGCTACATTTCTTGCTTCTAACCGATTGGAGAAAATCCTATCAATGATGAAGAAAGGTGATTATGTAATCTGTGAATTCGGACATAATGACCAGAAAGAGCATAAGGCGGGGTCCGGAGCCTGGTATAACTTCTCTTATAATCTTAAAATATTCATAGACAAGGTGAGAGCTGCCGGCGGCAATATCATCTTTGTAACTCCGACACAGCGACGTGCCTTTGATGATGAAACTCATACTAAGATCTTAGAAACTCACAAGGATTATCCTGATGCCATGAGAGCAGTGGCTAAGAGAGAAGGCGTACCCGTAATAGAACTGCATGACATGACCAGAACATTCTTTGAAACACTAGGGTATGAAAACAGCAAGAGGGCATTGGTACATTATCCGGCAAACACATTCCCGAATCAGCCGAAGGCCCTTGCTGATAATACTCATTTTAATCCATACGGTGCCTACGAGGTTTCAAAGATGGTGATAATGGGACTTAAAAGGTTAAATGCCCCATTGACAAAGCATCTACGCAAAGACTGGAAAGACTATAATCCGGCACAACCTGACGACTTTAATAAATTTGTATGGTATCCGGCAGTAAACAGCGAAGTGGCTAAACCTGACGGCAACTGAAGATTAAGAATTCCACAAATCATTATATGAGAAACGGCGGCTTCCCTGCAAAGGAAAGTCGCCGCTATTAATTATTAATCAAGTAATGTTTAATAGCCTGGATTCTGCCATGCTGCTTTCTGTTCTGTAGACAAGTTTGTTCCGTCTTCATTCTGCAAGGCATCTATAAATGTCTGAGGAATAGGACGAAGTTCATGTTTTGCAGCTACATTATCGGCAGCTTCAGAATTGAAAGCCTTGGCACGCTTAACAAGAGTTTCTGTACGACTGAGTTCTTCCCAACGGTTCCACTCACCCAGATTCTCACGTGTACGCTCATCCAATATAAAGTTTATCATGCGGTCTTTATCAGACGTGCAACCTAATTTGGTCAGAACAGTCTCGTCTTCAGAAGGCAAAGACTTATAACTGGTTATCTGCAAGCTTGACGGGTCTGTAGTGACATCAATGCCGGTAGAAAGATAGTAAGAACTATTCTGTATGAAAGATACTTTATAAGCATCTTGATTTGTAAGTTTATTGCCACTTGCATCTTTACATTTCCCCAATGTTGCTGTAGCCGTAGAGTTTGTCTTGAATGCTTCAGTACCGTCTGTATAGAAGCTTCGGTCTTCACCGTCCTTCCACTGAGCACGTGCACGTAATTTATTTACAGTAGTAATGGCATCCTGATAGTTACCTTCACGTACTTGACATTCAGCCTTAATTAAATAAGTTTCACCAGAACGTGCCATTATTACGTCACGATGCGCATCACCCTTCTCTCCAAGACGGCTTCCATCTTCTGTTTTGTTGATTCCACAGAACATATTACATTTAGCAGGATCTCCATTTACGCCAAACTGGTTCATCATATATTTTCCATTCTGATAGAGTGGCACAACATTAGGAACCCATTTTCCTGTTTCCGGATTTACAAATGAATGAGGAGTTGCTCCTCTGCCGAAAGTTCCCATCGCGTCATTATCAAAACGAGTATCCGTCTCTTTGTTGAGAATGAACAAAATGCCCTGATCTCCCAATGTAGGTACCTGTTCTTCTGTTACACCATTTTCAGAAACGACAGCAGCTGCGGTCTTTGCCATGTTATTCAGTCCATAAACTGTTCTGAATGTTTTCCACATACGGGCATCGTTTACATTGTCAAACACAGAATATGCATATTCTGTAGGGCGACAACGTTGGAAATCAAGACCTATATACTGTCCACGCTGAGTCCAACCGCCGGAAAAATTAGAGAACTGAGGGTCAAAATAACTATAAGTACGATTGCCAAAGCGTCCGGTTGTAGAACTGTCATCATTGTGCAAGGCAACCATCAATATTTCATTTAGTCCTTCATTGGCGCAATCTACGCCACTCCAGTCTGCATAAAGAGAAGCATAATCTGAAGCAAGCGGACATGCAGTAATTACTTCATCACATAGTTGTATTGCCTTATCAAGATCTGTTGTAGCATCATAAGCAGAATTCCAATCACTGCAGCGTTCTGACTGACGATAAAGAAGAGCTTTGGCAAGGAAATGCGCAGCGGTATATTTTGTCCAAGTACCATTACCACGCCATTTTGTAATTGGCAGAAGACTATATGCTTGCTCAAAGTCTGAAATAACCTGACCCAGAGTTTCTTCAGCAGAAGAACGTGTATAATGTTTTGTAATACTTCCACTTGCCGGCTGTGTCTGCAAGACAACGCCTCCATATTGCGCAAACAGGCGATAATAATTATATCCTCTAAGGAAATAAGCCTCACCTAGAGCCTTATTTCTAGACTCCTCATCGGTGATGGCATCGGCTTTGGAAATTATTAAATTTGCTGTGGAAATACCATAATACATCTCATTCCAAAGAGCAGAAACTCCCGGACAGTTTCCATTGGCTGCTCCTGTAGAAGTGGTACAATCTATAGAATTAAGACGACTGTCGTATGTATTCCACGGCTGAGAAGTAAGATCTGCGGCATTGGTAAATTCATCTGTACCATAAAGAGTGATTCCATAAGCCCATTCATATCCAAAATGCCAGCGAAGATTGCCATACAGTCCTGCAGCCATACTTAAGGCTCCGTCTGATGTTTCCAATAATGCATCAGTGTATAGATGCCCGGCATCTTCTTTCAAGAAGCTGTCTCCGCATGATGATGTACCTGCTGTCAAAGCCAGCGCCAGGACACCATTCATTATATTTATCTTAATATTTTTCATATTGTAAATTCATTATTAATTGGTTAAAAATCAAGTTGAACACCAACGGTTACACCACGGTTGTAATATGTATTTCCTGTATCCAAATCCATGAAGTCTACAGATGAGTACAAACATCCCAAATTCTTTCCCTGAACATAGAGTTTCAGACCGTTTATACCAATTTTATTACACAGTTTCTTGTCAAAATTATAACCTAGAGAAAGATTGCGTATCTTAATGAAAGAGGCATCCTTGAATCCAAGTAAAGCGGAATAGGCATCACCTCCTGCCGTACTATAGATAGGTTTCTGATATTCAGCATTGGTATTGTCTGGTGTCCAATAGTCAATACTACGTTGCTGATACATACCATACTGACCTTCACCGCCGGTGCTTATAGTATAGCCGAAACGGCCATACAAATCCAAAGACAGTTCTAATCCCTTATAGGTAAATGTGTTAGACCATCCAAGAGTCCATCGAGGATTTTTGTTGCCTATGATAACACGGTCATTGGCATCAATGACATAATCACCATTCTGATCAACCGGCTTAACTTTTCCAACTTCAAAATCAGCTCCATTGGCATTGAACTTAGCCATTTCCTCTGCATCAGATTCCTGCCATAGTCCGTTTGCCACATAACCATAATAGACACTTATAGACTGACCGATGAACCATGCATTGGTTATATCATCTTCCTTGCCATTTGCCAGTTCTGAAATCTCATCATGTTGCCATGCAGCATTAAGATTGGAATTCCACTGGAAATCTTTAGTCAATACAGGAATGAAATTCAGAGATATGTCTACACCTGAGTTCTTTGTCTTACCCACATTTGCCAAAGTTGAAGGATAACCGGTAAGCGAAGGTACAGTCATATTCATGATGATGTCGTTGGTATGGGAAATGTATGCATCGATAGTACCACCTATACGCCCTTTAAGAAAACTGAAGTCTACACCAAGATTATACTGAGTAGTTTTCTCCCAAGAAAGATTTTTGTTTGGCATTTTGTTTGAACCACTTGTATAATAAGGTTCATTGGTAACCAATATTTGAGTATTACCTGTGCTGAAAGGCATCCAATAACCGGATATTACACCCAGTGTACCGTATGGGTCAACAGCAGAGTTACCTGTTACACCAACACCGAGACGCAATTTCAATTGGTCTATCCACGTAATGTTTTTCATGAAATCTTCCTGTTCCATACGCCAGCCCAAAGCTGCAGACGGAAAGAAATCCCATTTGTTGCCATCTGCCAATACAGACGAACCGTCATAACGTGCAGAAACGGTAAGCAAATATCTGTCTTTGAATGAATAATTTATACGCGCCATATATGAAGCTAACTGATTCTCTGTCAAACCAGTACCCATACTTGCGTTATATGTGGAGTTGGTAATATCAATAGCGCCCATATTATTCCACAGGAAAGAAGACAGATATACATTGTTCTCACTCATACTGCTGGTTTCCACATTAGTCTTAGAAGCACTCTGAAGAAGTGTAACGCCAATAGAATGTTCACCAAGTTTCTTGTTATACAGAATCATGTTATCCCATGTCCATGAGAAATCACGTTCATCACCTCTCTTTGCATAATTTGAACTACCGACACGTGTTGCTGACTCTGAATCAAGAAATATACCCTGTCTGTAATATCTGAAATCCGGTCCGAACTGTGTCTTGAACATTAGCCCTTCAAGCGGACTGAACATCTTTCCAAAATCAACTTGTGCATAGAAACTGCCCAACGCACGGAAAGTCTCACGACTATCTGTGGACTTGTTCCATTCGTCAACAACAGTGTAAGTATTGGTAGTGGAACCACCCGGCATATTAATCAAATCACCGTTTGCATCATAAGGTACAGTGTAACGCAATAAAGCTTTAGCGGCACTATATATATCTACAGGACCGGAATTGGAAGACTGACCGGTACGAGAAAAGCCGTATTCCTGCTTTGCATAAGACGCATTGACAGAGCCCCCCATCTTGAACCAAGGCTTTGCCTGCAAATCTGTTGTTGCGGTAAGATTATAACGTTCATATTCCTGCCCCTTCTGGGTTCCCTTATTGTTAAGGTAGCCGAATGATGCAAATCCCTGAATTTTGTCTGTTCCCCCTGATGCGTGGAGCGTATGCTCCTGGGTCATACCTGTACGTGTTACCATACCTGTCCAATCGGTATTCGTAACCTTTGAGCCATCCCATGTTGTATGGTCAGAACTCCATCCTTGTTCTATATTTGCCCATGCAGCCTCATCTCCAGAGAAGAAAGATTTATCCTGTTCATAGGTAGGTTGGTCTCCACGTGTATAACGAGACGGATTTGAGTTATAGTAAGCCCAACGTCGCCATGTGATATATTCACTGGCATCCATTACTTTAGCTTTTTCTACGAGTTTTTCAAAAGTAAAAGAACCGGAATAAGACAATTTCAGAGCACCGGCTTTGCCTCGTTTTGTGGTTACCAATACAACTCCATTTGCACCACGAGAACCGTAAATAGCTGTAGAAGACGCATCTTTCAATATGTCTATGGACTCTATATCTCGTGGATTAAGAGCCTCAATGCCACCTGAATTCAAAGGAACTCCGTCAACTACATACAGAGGAGCGTTTGAAGCATTCAAAGAACGGTTACCGCGAATGCGTACAGTTCCTATTGTACCCGGACGTTCACTGGATGTAATGTCTACACCTGCTGCCTTACCCTGCAAGGCTTCAAAAGCATTAGCTACAGGACGTGAGTTTAATTCTTTTTCACCTACACGTGTAAGTGCTCCTGTTACATCGCTTTTTTTCTGAACACCATAACCCACAACCACTACTTCTTCAAGCCGTTGGTTATCTTCTTTCAGAGTTACATTGATAGTAGATTTTCCTGCAACACTTACTTTCTGCGTTGAAAATCCTACATAAGAAAACATCAATGTGGCATTGTTGGGAACATTGTTCAAGACATAATTACCATCTAAATCGGTAACAGTGCCATTTGATGTGCCCTGCACAAAAATACTGGCGCCAATGACAACATCGCCTGTTGCATCAACCACCTTACCTGTAACTTTGTTTTGAGCGTATGTGAATGATGCACACAGCATGAACAAAACAAAGAGCGTGACTTTGGAAATCATATTCCAGCAATCAGTTTTGATAGATTGTTTCATAGTTAAATAATATTGATATATTTTATCATGGTTTTTTGTACTTATCATTATTATAGTTGATTATTAAATCTGCTGCAAAAGTAACAAAACGATAGCATTACCGTTTTGTACTATTTTTCAAAAACTATAAAAATATAACAAATTAGTGTTTCGGTAGTTTAACAGTGGTCATTTTTGCTTAACCGCAATATTTACCAGGAGTCACTCCAAACTTGTTTTTAAAGCATCTTGTAAAATATGCTGAACTTTGGAAGCCCACTTTTGCCATCCAGAAAAGCATAAGCAAAAAAAGCACTGTTCGTAATCGCCTATTTGTTCCTTTATCATTTCATAGCTTCTTACGAGAAGGCACCGAAGCGAATCATGCTAAGCGCTGTATATATCGTTGAGAAGAAAACGTTCATTAGG
>CAYSSU010000053.1:0-19204 GCA_964433895.1 uncultured Prevotella sp. | reverse complement strand
AAGTCTTTCCAAACAAATGTTTGTCAAGGACTTGCATTTATAACAAATAATTAAGCTGCGAATTTAAGGTATAATGGAGCAATTACTATCTATGTTTTTTTTTGCATTTCATCTGTTATCTGTCATAAATACTCTCGGAGTACCAGTGTTTATGGGCATTACAGCCTATGACAGATACTATGACAGATTAACAGATATGGCAGATAAATGGCGAGAAACAGACATTTTAGCCCCTTTTTTGCGTGTTTTAACCACTAAAAAACCCCAGAAAATGATAATCTCTGCTGTAAAAACACTGAAAATAAAGTGTAAAACTTAAGATTTTACTAATCAATGGCTAAAAAACAAGCAAAAATGCTCCCTATAAACTCACCGTAAAACTGTTCATTCATCATTCTGTTCTTAAAAATACGCTGTACAGAAAATCATATTCAATTTCTGTATTCATTGTCTAAAGGCTTTGTACTGTGAATACATTGCATACATACTGCGAATGCAAGGCATACATACTTTGAATACAATGCAGAGAGACTATTAGTATACTGCCTTTATACTGATTTTAAAACTGAATATCAAGATTAAAGATATGATGCATCAAAATTCTTTGTGCTATAGCAAAAACGCAAAAAGCGTGCAACTCATCAGAGCTACACGCTTTTCTTTATTTATTGTTCGATGTTTATCGAACTTATTTCACCTCTTCGAAGTCTGCATCCTGGATATTGTCATCCTGCTTAGGACCATTGTCCTGAGCCTGCTGACCACCCTGAGCACCTGCACCCGGCTGAGGACCCTGACCGGCACCCGGCTGAGCACCGCCCTGATACATCTGAGCACTTGCTGCCTGAACAGCCTCGTTAAGAGCTGCGGTAGCTGTGTCTATTGCTGCCACATCACCGGCTTTGTGAGCATCTTTCAACTGCTGCAATGCTGTCTCTACGGCAGGTTTCTTATCAGCAGGAATCTTATCACCATTGTCCTTCAAGAAATTCTCTGTGGTGAAAATCATGCTGTCAGCCTGATTCATCTTGTCAACCTTCTCACGCTCTGCCTTATCAGCAGCAGCATTCTGGTCAGCCTCAGCTTTCATACGGTCTATTTCCTCCTGACTTAAGCCGCTTGATGCCTCAATACGAATCTTCTGTTCCTTGCCTGTTGCCTTATCCTTGGCACTTACATTCAGAATACCATTAGCATCTATATCGAATGTAACCTCAATCTGAGGAACACCACGGCGAGCAGGAGCAATACCTTCAAGATTGAACTGACCGATACTCTTGTTCTGAGATGCCATTGGACGCTCTCCCTGAAGTACATGGATTGTAACAGCAGTCTGATTATCTACGGCTGTAGAGAACACTTCGCTCTTTTTGCAAGGAATTGTAGTATTTGAATCTATCAGCTTTGTCATTACACCGCCCATAGTCTCGATACCAAGTGTAAGAGGAGTTACATCCAGCAATACGATATCGCCTACTCCACTTTCCTTATTCAAGATTGCGCCCTGGATAGCTGCACCTACAGCAACCACTTCGTCAGGATTTACACCCTTTGAAGGTTCTTTGCCGAAATAGTTCTTTACCAATGTCTGAACAGCAGGGATACGAGAACTACCACCTACAAGAATAACCTCATCTATATCTGAAGTAGAGAGTTTTGCATCGCGAACTGCATTCTGGCAAGGTACAAGACATGCCTGAATCAAATCGTGAGCCAACTGCTCAAACTGTGCACGTGTAAGGGTTTTCACCAAATGCTTAGGTACGCCACCCTCAGCAGAAATATAAGGAAGGTTGATTTCTGTAGAAGTAGAACTTGAAAGTTCTATCTTTGCCTTTTCGGCAGCTTCCTTCAAGCGCTGCATAGCCATAGGGTCTTTTAAAAGGTCAATGCCTTCATCTGCCTTGAATCCATCGGCAAGCCACTTGATGATTACCTGGTCGAAGTCATCACCGCCAAGGTGAGTATCACCATTAGTAGAAAGAACTTCGAATACACCACCACCGAACTCAAGGATTGAAATATCGAATGTACCGCCACCAAGGTCGAATACAGCAATCTTCATATCTTTGTTTGCCTTGTCAACACCGTAGGCAAGTGCGGCTGCCGTAGGCTCATTCACGATACGCTTTACCTCAAGACCTGCAATTTGTCCGGCTTCCTTTGTAGCCTGACGCTGAGAATCAGAGAAGTAAGCAGGTACTGTGATAACAGCCTCTGTAACCTCCTGACCGAGATAGTCTTCTGCGGTCTTCTTCATCTTCTGCAGAACCATGGCAGAGATTTCCTGCGGAGTATATTTACGACCGTCAATCTCTACACGAGGATAACCGTTTTCATTATCCACCTTGTAAGGCATGCTTTCAGCCTCTTTGCGGCTCTGGTCGTATGTTTCACCCATGAAACGTTTGATAGAATATACAGTGTTAGTTGGATTTGTGATAGCCTGACGCTTTGCAGGGTCACCCACCTTACGTTCACCGTCCTTTACAAAACCTATTACAGAAGGTGTTGTACGTTTACCTTCGCTGTTAGCGATTACTACCGGTTCGTTGCCTTCAAATACGGCAACACAACTGTTTGTAGTTCCTAAGTCGATTCCTATAATCTTACCCATAATCTTATATTTTTATTTTTGTTATCTAATTATTGATTTCTCCGGATATTCCGAAGACATTCACTAAATAACAAACCATGTGCCAAATGGAACATGGTGACATTATGGCTGACATTGTGTCATAATATTTATTTTGTCACGCTGAATCCTTTTATCCACGTGCCACGGAACAGTCTGACGAGAAACAACGTTCCACGGAATGTAAGTTCTGTTGCCATAGCTATCCAAACTCCCTTCAGTCCATACTGCGATGCCAGCATATAAGCCAACGTAAGGCGCACGCACCACATTGTTCCCAGATTTATCAGTGCCGGTTTCATAGTGTCTCCGGCTCCCACGCACACACTGTATGTAACTATGCTGGCAGCGAAAAACGGTTCGGCAAATGCTTCTATCCGCAGGCATTGTGTTCCCAGCTTCACAATTTCATCAACACTGGTAAGCAGGCTCATCATCTCAGGAGCAAGCAGATACATTATAAGTCCCATGAATGCCATTACAGTCATTCCAAGACCAACCGTCATGTGGGCAAAACTCTTGCACAGGTCTATACGGTTTGCCCCGTGTGTCTGCCCCACAAGAGTGCTTGCTGCGTCGCCGATGCCATATCCCGGCATATAGCAGAGACTTTCGGCTGTTATGGCAAACGAATTGGCAGCTATGGCTATGTTTCCCAGCGGAGCCACAATCTTGGTGCTTATCACCTGAGCTCCACTCATCAGAATGCTCTGCAAGGCTATAGGTCCGCTTATCTTGGCAGCATTAAGCACATAACTCCACACCCACACGAACTTAACATGGTCCAACCGCAATGAAAGGATTTTGTTTCTCCATGCAGCGAAATACATCATCGGCATCACCGTCACTATGTATGCCGCACATGTTCCCAATGCTGCTCCTACCACGCCCAAGCCTATTATATATATAAAGAGATAATTGAACGCCACGTCAAGAAAACACATCATCACAGACATTATGCTCGGAGTCTTCATGTCGCCACTCGACTTCAGCATTGCAGCTGATATATGATACATCAGCACAAACGGCAATGTAAGCGAATAAATAAGAAAATAAGCTGAAGAATTTGATGCTATGTCAGCACCTCCGCCAAGCCAATACGGCAGGGGATTATGAATGCACACCCCTATAAGAGAAATAAAAATACTGAATATAAGTCCGCATATTATGGCGTGTCTGAACACCTGCCGGGCACGAACAAAGTCATTGGCTCCTATGAAATGAGCCACCTGAACCGAGAAACCTGTTGCCGAAGCAGCAAGCACGCTGCCCATAAGCCAAGTGGTGCTCTCTATAAGTCCGATGCTTGCCGAAGCCTCAGCTCCCAGATGTCCCACCATTGAGGCATCTATAAAAAACATCATCACCGTGGTTATCTGAGCCAGCATAGAAGGAATGCTCAGTCCTATAATAAGATTGAGTTTCTCACTTCTTGTCATTGCCAATCCATTACGAATATTGGCAAGCAATACCTCACTTTTGTTTCCACCTGACATATAAACAACCTTTTTGTTGGGTGTGCAAAAGTAATGCAAATTTAATTAAGAACAAAATTTAAATTGAAATATTTCTATGCTTTCTCTACAAAAACATGTTATCCGTATCTGAAACAATCTTTGATTTACCTTTAATACTAATATCTTCCAAACATCATCCTGTGAACAACAATCTTTTTATTTACCTTAAACTAACTCCTATTTTACAACCTCTTACCTAACTACTAATAACCTATCCTAACGTTAACCCCTTACAACAATCTTTTCATTTACCTTAAACTAAATACCTAAATAAACAAATCTCTTTAACCTAACTAATAACCTAAAACTTAAACCTTTTATCTTTTGGCACTGCAAAGGTAGAAAGTATTATCTAAAGTCACAAACTTTTCTACATGGTATTTTCACTTTTCTCTTATATTCTTGATTTAAATCAATGCTTGTGTGCGTACACAATGTTAAATCTATGTTTTAAAGCAGAAAAAAGAGCGATGTTAAGCCCGTAAGCCCAACATCGCCCTTTACCAATTATCTATATACTAAAAGAAAACTATTCTGTAACCCAATATCCTGAAGTAGCAGCAGCCCCTACCGACTTAAAGTCAGGCAATTCTGTTCCTACCTTATAATAACTGTGAAGAGTCACATCGAATATCAAAGTAGAATATCCTGGAATTGAAGTACTGCCACCGGTGCCATATCTCAACTGATAAGGAATATAAATCAGCCAACGGTCACCTATATGCATCTTCTGCAGAGCTGTCGCAAAACCAGTTACGGTTCCACTCACCAAAAGTTCCGCAGGCACATCTGTAGTAGTATCAACATCATCAGCCGAAACCCAACTCTGAGAAAAAGCGTATCCGCTTTTATAACTTGTTGATGGCAGCAGACGTCCCTGATAATGCACTCTCACAGAGTCAGTATATAACGGGCAACCAGAGCCGGCACCCTCATTAACAACCTTCACAACGATAAAGTTCTCTTTGTTATTGTGAGCACTGTCACTGTCTCCATAAGTCCAACTTTTAATCAGTTTATAAGAATTATCCCCCTGTGAGATAGCCTGAGCAGCTACATTATACACACTGTCAAAATAAGCCACATTGGTATTCTGCCAATTAGGGTATTCCTCTACAGAATCATCTTCCTCGCTGCATGATGCCAGCAACACTGCAGGCACCATGAGCATAAGTATATATTTAATAGTTCTTAATTTCATTTCCAAGTTTTTTCAGTACACTGGTAATACTTACGCGGTCCTCTATTATAGAGCGTAAGTTGTCTATGTCTACACGCTCCTGCTCCATTGTATCACGGAAACGCAGTGTTACCTTATGATCATTAGGAGTGTCATGGTCTACAGTTACACAGAAAGGAGTGCCGATGGCATCCTGACGGCGATAGCGTTTGCCAATAGAGTCCTTAGGGTCACCATAGTGGGTATTGAAGTGGAACTTCAGTTCATCAACCACCTCATGAGCCAGTTCAGGCAGTCCGTCTTTCTTATCAAGCGGGAACACGGCACATTTCACAGGAGCCAGGGCTTCTGGCAATCTCAATACCACGCGGGTTTCACCATTCTCCAGAGTTTCCTCTGTATATGCGTGACACATAACGCTTAGGAACATACGGTCTACGCCGATAGAAGTTTCAACATCATACGGAGTGTAGCTTTCGTTTTTCTCAGGGTCAAAGTATTTAATCTGGCGGCCACTGAATTTTTCATGCTGGCTCAAATCAAAATTTGTACGAGAGTGAATACCTTCCACCTCTTTGAATCCGAAAGGCATCTTAAATTCTATGTCGGTAGCGGCATTTGCATAGTGAGCCAGTTTTTCATGGTCATGATAACGATAGTTTTCAGCACCCATGCCCAGCATTTCATGCCAAGCCAGACGAGCTTTCTTCCAATAAGCAAACCACTTCATCTCTGTGCCCGGCTGGCAGAAGAACTGCATTTCCATCTGCTCGAACTCACGCATACGGAACACGAACTGGCGTGCTACGATTTCGTTGCGGAAAGCCTTACCTATCTGTGCAATACCGAAAGGCAGCTTCATGCGACCGGTCTTCTGTACGTTCAGATAGTTCACAAATATACCCTGAGCTGTCTCCGGGCGAAGATAAATCTTGTTGGCAGCCTCACTCAGCGAACCTACTTCTGTAGAGAACATAAGGTTAAACTGGCGCACGTCAGTCCAATTCTTTGTTCCACTTATAGGGTCCACGATGCCTTCATCAAGAATAATCTGCTTCAGAGCCTCCAAGTCAGGTCCCTGCATGGCAGCAGCGTAGCGTGCATGCAAATCATCACGTTTTTTCAGATGATCCAGCACACGCGGATTGGTTTCACGGAATTTAGCCTCATCAAAAGCATCGCCAAAGCGTTTTTTAGCTTTCGCCACCTCTTTGTCTACTTTCTCTTCATATTTGGCTATCTGGTCCTCAATCAGATTGTCAGCACGATAACGCTTCTTAGAATCGCGGTTGTCAATCAATGGGTCATTGAAAGCATCCACGTGTCCGCTTGCCTTCCATACAGTAGGGTGCATAAATATGCTGGCATCAATACCCACAATGTTCTCATGCAGCAGCACCATACTCTGCCACCAATATTGCTTAATATTGTTTTTCAGCTCAACACCGTTCTGACCATAGTCATACACGGCAGCGAGCCCGTCATAAATTTCACTACTTGGGAAGACAAAGCCATATTCTTTGCAATGGCTTACAATCTTCTTGAATACATCTTCTTGTGCCATAATAATTTTTAAATTTCGAAATTTGCTGGCAAAGATACAACTTTTAATAATAAAACAACAGCAGTTTAAAGTTAAATAAGAGAAATATCATTTTTTTTGTATCTCAGGATAATATAAACTGCATACGTAAATAAAAAGAAAAACAATTATTCTTTTTGATATTCCACTCATTTTTTTTATCTTTGCAAAGAAATAAATAACAATGCTTTCCGAATGGACGATAATTATATAGACAACGACAAAGACAAGAACAGCGAGGCTGAAGGTATTTCCGAAGACGCTCATTCTGACTATAAGCCTGTTGATAAATTTGACGCTTCTACAGTGCATCACCTCAGCGGGATGTATAAAAACTGGTTTCTGGACTACGCTTCTTACGTAATCCTCGAACGTGCCGTGCCTCATATCGAAGACGGTCTGAAGCCTGTGCAGAGGCGTATTCTCCATTCCATGAAGCGAATGGATGACGGCAGATACAACAAGGTAGCCAACATTGTCGGTCACACTATGCAGTTTCATCCGCACGGAGACCAGAGCATCGGAGATGCCTTAGTGCAGATGGGACAGAAAGACTTGCTGATAGACACGCAGGGCAACTGGGGAAACATTCTTACGGGAGACCGTGCTGCCGCTCCGCGTTACATAGAAGCCCGACTGTCTAAGTTTGCTCTTGACGTGGTGTTCAATCCCAAGACCACCGACTGGCAACTGTCTTACGACGGCAGAAACAAGGAGCCTATCACTCTGCCTGCTAAATTTCCTCTGCTTCTTGCACAGGGTGCTGAAGGTATTGCCGTGGGACTGAGCAGCAAAATTCTGCCCAACAATCTCAATGAGATATGTGATGCCGCCATTCATTATCTGCGAAACGAACCGTTCACCATCTATCCCGACTTCCCTACGGGCGGAGCCATAGACGTGAGCAAATACAACGACGGTCAGCGCGGAGGGGTGCTAAAGGTGCGTGCTAAAATAGAGAAACTTGACAACAAGACTCTTGTTATCAGGGAAATTCCTTACACCAAGACCACCACTACTCTTATCGACAGTATTCTGAGAGCCATCGAGAAAGGCAAGATAAAGGCTAAGAAGGTGGACGACAACACGGCTGCCAACGTTGAAATTCAGGTGCATCTGGCTCCGGGGGTCTCTTCAGACAAGACCATTGATGCTCTGTATGCTTTCAGCGACTGCGAAATAAACATATCGCCCAACTGTTGTGTCATTGAGAACAACAAGCCGGGCTTTCTCACCGTTAGCGATGTTCTGCGCCACAGTGCCGACCGCACTATGGGACTTCTGCGACGTGAACTCGAAATTCGCCGCGGTGAACTTCTGGAGCAGTTGTTTTTCTCTTCCCTGGAGCGCATATTCATAGAAGAGCGCATTTACAAAGAAAAGAAATTCGAACAGGCTAAGGACATGGATACTGCCATTGCCTTCGTTGACGAGAAACTCACTCCGTTCAAACCTAATTTCATCCGTGAGGTTACCCGTGATGACATTCTGCGACTGATGGAAATAAAAATGCAGCGCATCCTGAAATTCAACAAGGATAAGGCTGATGAACTCATTGCCAGAATTAAAGCTGAAGTTGCCGATATAGACAACGACCTGAATCACATGACTGATGTCACCATACACTGGTTTGAATTCATAAAGGGCAAATACGGCAAGGAGCATCCGCGCCTCACTGAAATACGCAGTTTCGACACCATCGACTATACAAAGGTGGTAGAGGCCAACGAGAAACTGTATATCAACCGACAGGAGGGATTCATCGGCACCGGACTTAAGAAAGATGAGTTCGTGTGCAACTGTTCTGATATAGACGATATTATCATCTTCTATAAAACCGGAAAATACAAGGTCACCAAAGTTGCCGACAAGATTTTTGTGGGCAAAGGGGTCATCTGGGCACAGGTGTTCAAGAAAAACGACAAGCGTACCATATATAATGCTGTTTATCATGACGGCAAACAGGGCTTCTATTACATCAAGAGGTTCAATGTTATCAGTATGACGCGCGACAAAGAATACGACATCACTCAGGGCACTGCGGGCTCCAAGGTGATATATTTCACCGCCAATCCTAATGGTGAGGCTGAGGTAATCAAGATTACCCTAGACCCGAATCCCAAGAAGAAACGCCAGAATATATTCATAGAGAAAGACTTTTCCGACATTCTCATCAAGGGGCACAGTGCCAAGGGCAACCTGCTTACAAAAGAGAATATCCACCGCATAGGGCTTAAGAGCCACGGTCATTCCACTCTGGGAGGACGCAAGGTGTGGTTCGACCCTGACGTGAGGCGTCTTAACTATGAGGAGCACGGACGTTATCTGGGCGAATTCTTTGATGAAGACCGCATACTCGTGGTTCTCACCGATGGAGATTTCTACATCACCACTTTCGATGCCAACAATCACTATGAGGACAACATTCTGCGACTGGAAAAGTGGGACCCTTACAAGATATGGACTGTGGTGCTCTATGATGCCGTCAATCAGGGGTATCCTTATATTAAGCGATTCACCATGGATGCCATGAAGAAGCATCAGAACTTCATAGGCGAAAACTCCAATTCACAACTGGTTCTTATTTCCGACACGGCTTTTCCACGCATCCTTGTCACTTACGGCGGCAACGACTCCGTGAGACCGGAAGAGGAAATAGATGCCGAGCAGTTCATTGCCCAGAAAAGTTTCAAGGCAAAGGGTAAGCGCATTTCCACATGGCAGACCGGCAGCATCACTGAACTGGAACCGGTGAGATTCCCCGAAAAGACTGCCGAACATGTCGAGAACACTGAAGCTGCCGACGATGCCGACAGTAAAGAAGAAGACCTAGACCCTGATGCCGGCAAAAGTCAGCAGCAGGTTATTGACGAGATAACCGGTCAACTAAACCTGTTTCCCGATGATGAGAAAGACAACTAATATACTTTTATTCCTGCTGCTTTTGCCCTTTGCGGCTTCAGCGCAGGAAATAACCAATGCCAGAATGATTGGCATCGGAACATCCAACATACTGGACACTTATCTGAGTCCCGAAAAATACAAAGGCACTGATATAAGATACATCAGCCACACGCTGCGCAAGAGCGACAGTTGCAGCATAATCAGAGAAATAATACATCAGGGTGAATTTGCCACTGTCGACAATCGTTCGGGCAACGGACACGAGATTGGCGGAATGTATAATTTCCAATATGGCTGGCATTATTCCGGACTTAATTTCGCCACACCCTGCGACGGCAGACTGCAGATAGAAATAGGTGGCAACATAGACCTGAATCTGGGATTTCTCTATAACAATCACAACAGCAACAATCCCGCGCAGGCACGTGCCTGTCTCAATATCACCCCCACGGCTGCTGCCGACTGGCTGTTTCACATCAGCAACCGACCGTTCCGCCTACGCTATGAAATAGGCATTCCTGTGTGCGGACTTATGTTCAGTCCCAATTACGGACAGTCTTATTACGAAATATTCTCAGAGGGCAACTATGATCATAATGCTGTCGTCACGTGGCCCGGCAACCAACCGTCTATGTGGCATACGCTCACCTTCGACTTCAATCTCATTGGCACTACTTTCCGAATAGGGTATCTGGGCGACTATCAGCAGGCAAAAGTAAACAGCCTCAAACAGCACCAGTACACACACGCCGTAATCTTCGGCATCGTGAAGCGTTTCAGAATCACGAAACTTAAATAATCACTCTTATCCACCACATTATATATAAATGAAGAAAATATCATTATTCATATCACTTGTTTTTGCCATCACCCTCTCATCATGCGTTGATGAAGAAGAATATGCCGACAACCCGCAGGGCAACTTTGAAGCCTTGTGGAAAATCATAGACCAGCACTATTGCTTTTTCGACTATAAGGCTGAACAGTATGGATTGGATTGGGATAAAGTGTACCAACGCTACAGCAAACAGCCCAACAGCAGCATGACGGAAAGTCAGCTTTTCGAGGTGCTGGGCAATATGCTCGGTGAACTCCGTGACGGTCATGTAAATATGTATTCTTCTTTCGACATGGCGCGCAACTGGAGTTTTCACGAAGATTATCCAAGCAACATCAGCGACACCCTGATAAGCAAATATCTGGGCACAGACTATCACATTGCCAACGGCATGAAATATCGCATACTCGACGATAACATCGGCTACATTCGCTATGCAAGTTTTGAGAACAGCCTCGGCAGCGGCAATCTGGACGAGATAATGAACTATCTGCTCACGTGCCGTGCCCTCATCATCGACATACGCGACAATGGCGGCGGACTAATCACCAGTGCCGAGGAATTTGCAGCCCGCTTTACCAACGATAATATCCTCGTTGGCTATATGCAGCACAAGACGGGAACCGGTCACAGCGACTTCTCCGACATGGAGGAACAGCGCCTGAAACCATCCACCGGCATACGCTGGCAGAAAGACGTATATGTGCTCACCAACCGTGCTGTATATAGTGCTGCCAATGAATTCGTGAAATACATGAAGTGCTGCCCCAATGTGAAAATTGTAGGCGACAAGACCGGAGGCGGAGCCGGACTGCCTTTCAGCAGCGAACTGCCCAACGGTTGGACTATAAGGTTCTCAGCCTGCCCCATATACGACAAAGACGGACAGAGCACAGAGTTCGGCATAGAGCCCGATTATGATGTGTCTCTCGCTTCTGGCGATGTACTCAAAGGGCAAGACACCATTATAGAATATGCACGTAATTTGGTGAATATCCTAAAATAACATAAAAAATATAACAATATTGACTTTTTATCACTATATTTGGGAATTAAAATATACAAAACTAAAAAACAAACATAAATAATATTTTTCTTTCACGCATTATGAACAACAGCCAAGAAATCATCATCGACGATGGCTTTCGCAAGGTAGGTACAACAGAAACAAAAGATTACGTCATTCACTCATTATGCACGCAGGGCTCGTGTACACTGATATATAATAACGAAGAACTGACAATCAGAGAAAACGATTTATTTATTACCCGCGAACAGCAATTGATCGACAACATTCGCCCCAGTGACGACTTCCGTGTTGAAGCCGTTTTCATAAGTGATGAATTTATCACTCAGGCAACTCCCGATACCACTTTCGGCATCCGCAGCGTACTTATTCTCACTCTCAATCCATTGCTCAGCCTCAATCAGGCAGAGGTTAGCATTTCTCTGCGCGACATCCATAACATCATAGACCGCAGCAGGGACAACAGTCACGATTATCAGCATGAAGTTCTGGCAATGGCATGCCTGCAATATTTTCTCGACATATTCAATTTTGAAAACAGAATTTACGGCAAGACACACATACCGGTTCAGAGCAGTCACATTATAACAGATTTCATAGAGCTTCTTCGCAAGGGAAACTATATTCAGCACAGAGACGTGCCCTATTATGCCGACAAACTGTTCGTAACCCCCAAACATCTGTCAAATATATGCCGTAAAGCCACCGGTCACCCCGCAACCTACTGGATAAGTCACTTTGTGAAGATAGACATAAAGAGCAAATTGCGTTATCAGCGGTTGAGCATCGTCGAAATCAGCGAAATGCTTAACTTCTCTTCTCCGGCTCATTTCACGCGCTATGTGCAGACTAAGTTTGGAGTCACCCCTTCAGCCATACGTGAGATTAAGAAAAAAGAGCCCGAAAACAATATTTTGCAAATAATTCGATAAAAAATTTTGTATTTAAAATAAAAGTTGTACCTTTGCACTCGCTATCGCGCTTGTGGCGGAATTGGTAGACGCGCTAGACTTAGGATCTAGTGGTGAACGCCGTGTAGGTTCGAGTCCTATCAGGCGCACGAAAGCAAAAGCTAAGTTTCTGATTTCTCAGTTACTTAGCTTTTTTTTGCGTTTTTATTCCACCGTTATCCACAGCGGTTCATCTTTGCAGCGTGCCTCAGTCATTTTGCTTATCAGCAAGTTCAGCGTGCAGAGCGAGTTTGTGAGTATGCCGGGCTTCGTGTTTTGCCCCACGAGGATGCAGCCCCGTGTGTCCTTGGGGAAGTTGCCCGCATGGATGCGGATGCCCTCAAAGTGGGGCACACCGAACAGCAATGGCAGCCACCGCTTAAACTTAGGGCTCTTCGTTATAAGCACCGGGTATCTGCCCTCGGGTATTGCCGTTCTGCCATTCACCTTATAGTTGCCGTGCGCCTTCACCATGCGCCAAGTAGGTTCCATGGTGTCACAGAAATACGCAGGCTTCCCCTTTTCCATTATATACAGATGACCTATTGTATAATCATCTTTCTTTGCTATTCTCTTTAATTTCAATTCCATGATTCTTTTCTTATTAATAAAAATAAAGTACTCCGTTTTTAGGTGTGACACCTGTGACACTGTGACATCTATGCCTTATGCCCGGATAGATATTTTCTTGTTTTGTGATATGCACCCGTCAACTCGTCCTTTTCTATATATTTCCGGTTCATCCATGTACTCAGCATACTGGCAGGATTTTCCCTTTTCCCAATCTGTCGCCTCATGTTTATGGCATCCTCACGAGAGAAAGTATCTTCCAGCATATCCAGCAGATTGACATTGTGCACCGGTTGGTATTTTGTTTCGTTCTCCATTTCCTCTTCCATCTCGTCACCAAAGAAACGCATCTTGCACGCCATGTCGTAGAAGAAAGTCCAGCGGCAGAAAGCCTCTATGGCGCGGTTCCATTTGCCGTCGCCTGCCACATAGAGCACGCACCCTTTCAGAAAAGCCGAGGTTACGGCTCTGTAAGCCTGTTGCAGCATACTCTCGTCGTCGCTCAACTGCGCCTTTTCCCTGATGTCGAGTAGCAGTCCCTGTGCCATTTTCTCTGCCTGCGGACACGTGATGTCGCCCGTGGCAATGTTCAGTCGGTCTATATACGGCTTCAGTTCTGCTGTGAAAGCATCGTCATACGTGCCATACACGGGCAATTCGCCGAAGCTCGGAGCATCAATGGTGGAGAAGTTTATGCGGCTCAGAGTGCCGTTAGCCACGCATCCATGAAAGAATTTCTTTGCAGCTCCTATGGTGCAGCAAGCATTCCAGTTCCACCTCAGCGGCACCCTCACCGTGACGCTCTGTGCCGCCACACGCACCTGTCCGAAGAGGTCGCAATCCCATGCCACACGCACCATATCGGTGGGCGTAATTCTGCCCGATTTGAGATTATACAGCAAGTCTATTTCCGGCAACATCATATACAGGAACTTACCCTTTGCATCCTCCAGTTTCTGGCAGAAAGCCGCCTGAGTAACGTCGGGCAGAATCATCTGTATGCACAGGTCGTCGGGGCGTTTCGGCTTATCCTTGTTAGCCCCCTTCTCCTTCAGTTGGTCTTTCCACATCTGTTCCCGTTCACGCGCCTCACTGTCACGCTGCTCAATGTCAGCCATGATATACTTTATCGGTTTGTTGATGCAACTCTTTCCGCTACTCATCTTCGCCATCAGCACGCTCATGAAAGTAGCTTCGTGCCACGTGTTGTCTATGCAGTGGAATCGCACTTCCTTAAGATGACTGCCCAGAGCGGGAAACACGTTCACAGCCACGGCAGCCTTGTATATATCAGGCACTTTAGACGTGAGCAGTTTTATCAGCGGCGGCAGTCGTTTGGGCATCACCGTGGCAGCCCTCACGTCGCCGTCCTCTTCATTCTCTTTGCCCTGCATGAACATCTGTCGGCGTGCCTGCCTTATAGCCCTCATCACCACCTTAGGCACAGTGCGTGTCTGCGCCCTGCGGCAAGCCGAGTTCACGGTGGCCTCCACCTTCTGTCTGCTCTCCCCGTAATTGGGCATCACCTGCATAATCCACTGCGCATCGTCATTGCACACGTATCTGGCATAGCAAGCCATGGAGAATATAAATGTGTTGCGTGAACCGTGAGCCGGTATGCCGCCCAACTGCTCCTCCAATGCCTTCATCAGGTCGGGATAGGGAATGCCGTCGTAATCCGAGGGAAATTGACAATTGACAGTTGACAAATTGTTTAATTGACAATTGTGGTTTGATTGAGCATTGTCAATTGTCAATTGTGATTTGTCAATTGTTTCAGATTGAGCATTGTCAATTGTCAATTGTGATTTGTCAATTGTTTCAAACAGTCTTTTCTCGTTTATGAAGAGCACGTAATCCTGAGGCACGGCAAACGAGCAGCGGGCATAGTCCTTCACACTTTCGTCATAGTCTTTCAATCCCAAAGCCTGTGCCATTTGTGCCTGAGTCTGCGCCAACGATGCGCCTTGCTGCATAGCGAACACAATGCGCAATCCCTCGCAAGAGGGCGTGATGTGAGCCAGCACAATTCTCAACTCTGTGGCTCTCGGAGCAATCTCAGCCCACGTGCCCCGCGGGTCGTTGATGTGGTCAATGTCGAAGAGGCACAGTCCTGAAGGCACAGCATCATCGCTTTTGCGCTTACCGTTTTTGAAGTGAGCATGAAACAGAAATGCCGGCAACTTGATTTTTTCCTTGCGCTTATAGGTTTCAAAATCCTCGTCACACATTTCCCCCCGCAGTTTCTTCTCGCGTGCATCTTTTATTTCAGCACACACGTCAGCCACGTGCGCATCATTCAATATTTCTCTGAATATGACGGGAGTGCACTCCTGTGCGCTGCCCGTCCTTGCATTTTTTGTATAATCAAACATGTTTTTTTAATTGATAATCGTTTCTTTAATTGTCAATTGAGAAGAAGTCTTCCACAGCATCACAGATGTCATTCATTTGTTCGTTGATACCGTTTATCACGCGGTAAGCCCCGCATCGTTTCGGCACAGACATAGACAGTTTCAGGCGCTGTTGCGTTTCGTCCAGATGTCCGTTGAGAGTTGTCACCAGTCTTTCCCTGTGTCTTTGCGGTTGTTTTTGGAACGGAGTGATAATCACCTCACCGCTGTCCGTCACGGTCACCGTGGCTTTGAAACTGCGATTACCATTAACCATTCTGCACTCCGTGTTCTTCAGTTTCTCCTCGTTGAACACATTTACATTCTCTGCTATAATTATATTATTATCTTTCATAATCTGTGTCATAATTTTTAATCCTTAATCCTTAATTCTTAATCAGCGCGAAGCGCATTAGAACGGTCGGTTGTCCTGTTCATAGTCCCACACGGCAATATCGTTGTACCATTTGCCCTGATATTCGCGAGCACTGTGTCTGAGCTGCACCCTCACCGTGTCGCCCGGCTTAAACTGAAATTTATCCACGTCAGCCCCGAACAGTCCTGCTACCACCGATTCATCGTTTCTCTTGCCGAAAGTTTCCAGAACCACATCACGGCTCTGCCATTTCGTTCCGTCCTGTCGTTCGCCGCTCCTTATGTCGAGCAATGCTTTTACTCTGTAAATTTCCATTGTATCAATTTATTAAATAAAACAAAAAGAAGCTCGGCCGAGAACTCCGTGAGCACTTCTCGCTATAAACGAAAAAAGCACCCGCAACTTCGGGATTTTCCCGATTGCAAGAGCAAAGGTACTAAGCATAAACAAGAGCACAAAAAAAAGCCGTTTGCACTTATTTGCATGAAAATTATTGCAAATAAATACAAGCGGAATAAGAGATATTCTACCAAATTACGATTTTGTCTACAATCCTTTTCTGTTCATTTGAGGTTCGTTTAAGATAAATACGAGTTGTTTCTATGCTTTCGTGCCCCATAAGATCTGCAAGTAGAGCTATGTCATTAAATCTTTCTAAAAAATTCTTAGCATAACGGTGTCGAAAAGAGTGAGGATAAATTACCTTAGTGTTTAATCCATATTTTTCAGCAAAGTTTTTCAGTTGTTGCGATATGCCTCTTGTTGTAATTCTTTTTCCAAAACGATTTAGAAATATATATCCATAAGTTATATTTGTAGCTTTAAGCCAAATAAGAGTTTCTGTTTGTAATTTTTTGGGAATATACAATCGTCTGTTTTTACCACCTTTGCTATATATATCAAAATAACCAACTTCTATGTGTTCTGCTTTAATCTGAATAAGTTCACTTACACGAGCCCCGGTGGCAGCGAGAAAACGAACAACGAAATACCACGTCTTGTTATCTTCTTCTTTCAGTTTTTTTTTCAAAAATTCGTAGTCTGCATTGCTGATAACGTTTTCCAAAAATGATCGTTGTTGAATTTTTACAGCCTTCAGATGTAATCGATTTTTTTTATTGAATTCTAAAAACTTATTAAGAGCCTGAATGCGTAGATTTACAGTTTTAGGTTTAAATGTTTCAATTAAATACGTTTTGTAAAGTAATAAATTATTCTTGTTAATAACTTTGTAACGGGAAAAGAAATCATTAACAGTATATTTATAAACTGCAATAGTATTCTTTGCCATATTACATTCTGTGAGATAAATTGTAAATTCTTCTATCATATCTTTTTTTATTAATTGTAAGAGGCAATATGCGCTCTCTATATATAAGATGATAACAAGTATTGGGAGAAGTCGGAAGATGGGGCTGTATGTATTGATGAAGAAATACCATTTGAGATACCGTCAAATTGGGCATGGGTACGACTTGACGATATTTGCTCTTTTATACATAGAGGCAAATCGCCCAAATATAGCCCAATAAAGAAATATCCTGTTGTAGCTCAAAAATGCAATCAATGGGCTGGATTTTCCATAGAGAAAGCAAAGTTTCTTGAGCCGAAGAGTATTACATCTTATAATGATGAGTATTTCTTACAAGATAGAGATTTGATGTGGAACTCTACTGGACTGGGAACATTGGGTAGAATGGCTATATACTACACGATACTTAACCCTTATGAATTGGCTGTTGCTGACAGCCATGTTACTGTAATTCGTCCATATAAAACGCACATTGTTTCAGAATACCTGTACTATTATTTTGCAAGTAATACAGTTCAGTCTGTTATTGAAGACAAATCAGACGGCAGTACAAAGCAAAAGGAATTAGCAACAAAGACTGTAAAAAGCTATCTTGTTCCACTACCACCATTTGTAGAACAACTGCGTATAGTACAAAAGATTAAGTCCGTAACAAGTATTATGAGTTGATAGACAACAGTCCTGTTTGTAAAGACGAGTTTTTGCCGTTCCAAATACCCGAAACATGGACTTGGTGCAAGGTCAAAGACTTGTTGGAAATACAGACAGGTGCATCGTTCAAAAAAGAGCAAGCAAAAGCAAATAAAAAAGGCATTAGAATATTGCGTGGTGGAAACATTCTACCCAATAAGTATATATTCAAAGATGATGATGTCTTTGTGTCAGAGGAGTTTGTCAATGCGAATACCATTCTAAAGAAGAATTGCATCATTACTCCTGCTGTAACCAGTTTGGAGAATATTGGTAAAATGGCAGTAATAGAAAAAGATTACAATAATGTTAGTGCTGGCGGTTTTGTATTTATCATTAGCCCATACATTCAAGACTTTAATCATTCCTTGTTACTTGCGTATTTTCTCCAAAGTCCATTCTTAATTGAGGCTATGCGAGGAATAACAAAGAAGTCTGGTGCTGCTTTTTATAATCTTGGTAAAGAACGGCTGAAAGAGTTGTATCTACCATTGCCTCCAATGACAGAACAAAGTAGAATAGTAAGCAAAATAAATGAGATTTTATCAAGTATTATGAGCAGATAGGTGAAAATTGCAATGATATAACCGATGAAATACCTTTCGATTTGCCATACAATTGGTGCTGGTGCAGATTTTCCAATATTGTATCTATGACTATTGGAAAAACGCCAGTAAGAGGAGAACAGACATATTGGATAAATGGCAAATACAATTGGGTTTCAATATCTGATATGGTTGATGGAGGCTCAATATCTACAACAAAAGAAAAGGTTTCGGATTTGGCAGTCAAGGAAGTTTTCTCCGCTCCTATCAGTGAAAAAGGAAGTCTTCTTATGAGTTTCAAACTAAGCATCGGCAAAACTTCAATATTGGATATTGACGCTTATCACAATGAAGCTATTATAACTATAAGTCCTATCATTGATAAAGAATATGCTATGAGGAATTACCTGTTCAAAGTTTTGCCTCTAATTGCCAATCTCGGAGAATCTAAAGATGCAATTAAAGGTAAAACCTTGAATAGTAAGAGTTTGTCGAATTTATTGATACCTTTGCCACCTTTGCAAGAGCAACAACGTATAATAGAACAAATGAATAGGTTATCGAAGCAACTGCGATGATTGTTCAAGTTTCTGAACTATTCTTCTCTGTTCTTGCAATGGCGGAATGCCAATTATAAGACCATAGAAAAGCTCCTTGTTGAGGTGTGGAATTGCTGCACCTTTCT
>CAYSSU010000052.1:0-20342 GCA_964433895.1 uncultured Prevotella sp. | reverse complement strand
GCGACGCTGGCCTTATTCACGCGCGACGGTGGCCTTGAGCGGGCGCGATTTCCAAGCCGCAAGAACTTTCTTTTTGCGAACACACCGAACGGTGCCAAGGCAAGTGCCATCCTTTTTTCGCTGATTGAGACGGCTAAGGAGTACGCGATTGATCCTTACGATTACTTAGTATGGGTGTTGAAAAAAGCGCCGGAGCTTGTGGAGAACAAGGAACTTGATAAAGTTGCGGAGCTGACGCCGGATAATTACCGACGCCAGGGAAAAGGCGATTAAAGAATCCTCATTTGACGCTTACTTTAAGCTCCGCGACGGTGGCCTTTTGAGAGCGTGATTTCCATGACGGTACCAAAAAGGCGATTAAAGAATTCCCATTTGACGCTTACAAAATATATAAGGGTTGGCGGTGGAGCGTTTTTATCTGGAAAGGGGTGCCCCATTCCAGATAAACGCCCTTCCGCGTGGTGCATTTCTTAATGGCGACGCGGGTATACTTCTAGATTGCCATATTCAACAAAATTGTTTGAAATCGGTTTTGTTTTTCATAGCCCTAAACATCTTGAGTGCAATTCCTATTTCGCTATACTTTCTTCAACGATCAATGGTAAGAGTGAAGGCCCCGCGGGATCGCCCTTACGAGCCAAACCGATATACCCTTGATCCGAAATGCGAAGTTCAGGGCAACCAGGCAAACTCAAAAAGCTGAGTGCAAAGATCAACATTTCGGGGAGGGCCATCTTATATCCGAGTTTACGAGCAGCATCCTCTAACCGTATAGTTTCGTCTGCAACCATTTCAATATTATGCAGGGAAAGAAGCCCTCCGACTGGAAGCTGGAGCTCTGCGAGAACCTTATTTTCTGCCGAAATCACAAAACCGCCCCCCATCTCGGCTAATCGTTGTATAGAGAAGGCGATGTCATTATCGTTTGCCCCTGCAGCGATTATACAATGATAGTCGTGGGCGATTGTTCCAGCGATTGCGCCTCGAACGAACCCCAACCCTTTTATGAATCCTTTCCCAATTGCACCCGACATTCCAAAGCGCTCAATGGCTACTAGTTTAAGTACATCCCCCGGTATATCTGGCAAAATTAAACCATTACGAACCGGTAGTTCAACACGCAATTGTTTAGTGCCATCGTGCGCAGAGATGCCATCAACCAACCCGATGGCACGAACAGTCACAGAGCCTTCTTCGAAGGGCGCTGAGTACAAGAGTGAATCGGAGCTAAAATTGCAAGGTAATTTTACCGAATGGTGCGTCCAAGCGGGGTATTCGTATGGTGCCGGCATATGCAGTACTTTTCCGTTTTGGGCAACAAGCTGTCCGTTCACATAAACAGACTGCACGATGAACTCGTGGAGATCGTCCAAAATGACGATATCCGCGAGCTTACCAGTAGCGATGCTGCCAAGATCAGGACTAAGTCCGAGGTGCTCGGCCGTGTTTATTGTAGCCATTTGTATGGCTTTTGCGGGATTCACACCTTCTGCAATCAAAATACGGATTGCCTCATCTATGAATCCTTTTTTTCGCACATCATCAGGGAAGCGATCATAAGTACATAGAATACAATGTCGGGTATCGATCTCTTCATTCAAGATCAATTGCGCCAAATGGCGAGTGTGCGGGACCGTGCTACCCTCACTGACTAAGATTTTTAGTCCCGCTTCGAGGTATTCTTGCATGTACTTAGCTGTACGTGCAGTGTAATCGTCACTAATCCCTGCTGCGAGCATAGCCTGAATCTCAGGCCCACTACGATAATCGCAACGACTACCAAGAGGTTTGCCGGATTCGATCGCAATCGAGATTTTTTCCATTTGTTGTGTATTTTTACCGAAAACAGGTGCAGGGGGAATCTTGCCTAATCCCAGCACTTCCGGCCATTGTACAAATTCGGCAACCTCTTCCGGGCCAATTACTCCAGGCGTTGATCCCAGTTCGGGACCACTTAGGGGAACGGGATTAGGGGCCATAATGTATAGGCGGAGGGGTAGATGATGTGATTCGTGGCGCAGAAGTTCCACTCCTTTCAGGCCATAGACGTCAGCAAGATCGTGGGGCTCAGCGACAAGCGTAGTATTGCCGCGAGGCAGAACGGCTTCCGCCAACGCGTGTGCTGTCACCATGGCAGATTCAACATGCATATGGGCATCCATCAAGCCAGGCGAAATGAACTTATCTGTGGCATCAACCTGTTTTGTGTATTCACCAATCGTATGCGAGATGTCGCCCACCATGGCAATACGAGAGCCCTTAATTGCAATATCGGCTTTGCGTAGCTTGCCCACATTAACATCTACGATCGTACCACCAGTGATGACCAAATCCGCAGGTTTGCGTCCCAAGGTGACATCCATCAATTCAACACGCCACTGTTGAGCTGTGGCGTCAGAATATTTTGTTATTTCTGCAATCTCAAAATCGTTTTGTGTTTTATTTTTTGTATCGTTTTTCACAAACCCAGCTCTTTCTACTAACTTATTTGCATTGAAAACTCAAAGCAAGATCAACTCAGAAATCGTAGCAATAAACAAAATTCCAGATTATTCAAAATGACAAGTGAATTTCCATCTAGTCGTTAAGTTAACCGTATTACTACATTTTCTATCGACATTCAATTTTTCATACGCCTCATCTGCGAATAACACCTTATAATAACTGTTTTTGCAACATCTGAGGCGTAATGGGCAACTCGGTAACGCGCTTACCTGTGGCATCATAGATTGCATTAGCTATTGCTGCTGCAACCGGTACAGTTGGTAACTCCCCTATCCCTTTCGACCCATAAGGGCCGACATCACCCGGTTTTTCTACCGAGATACTATAAATTGAAGGAGCTTGATTTGCGCGTGGGATACGATAGGGAGCCAGCGAACCGCTCTCCGGACTCCCTGTCAACCATCGCATCTCCTCCATGACTGCGTAACCGTACCCCATGACAGCACCTCCTTCAATCTGCACTTGTACATTTAAAGGGTTAATCGCACGCCCGGTGTCCTGTGCTAATGTTATGGACAAAACCTTATAAGAGCCGGTCACTGGATCAACTTCAACTTCCACGCGCGCAGCACAAAAAGATAAATCCACCGCTGATATCGGTGGGCGATCACCGTCGTCTAGGCGCCCGGGCTTAGGTAAAATCACTGATCCTTGTACCTTCAAAGGTTTGCCAACACTTGCACAACTTTTTGCCAGTTCTGCAAGAGCGATTTGCTCCTTCGTACTCTTGTTTTTTACATAGCCTGACGAAAAATCTAGATCGAAAGTGTCAGAATTCAACCATTTCGCAGCTTCGTCGAGAATTTGTTCACGCAAAAGATGCGTGGCATTTAATACTGCTCGTCCCCCTGCCAGCGTAAAACGCGATCCTTCGGTTGAACCACAATCTAATTCATCGGAAGTGTCTATAGGTAACACTCTGACTTGATGTATGTCCAAATCCAATTCTTCCGCCGTGATTTGCGCCAATACGGTCGCAGACCCTTGTCCCATATCAAGGCCGCCCGATCGAACATTCACAATACCGTCTTCATCTATCTCAAGCATGGCTAGGGCAGTATTTTCAGTGGAACCCGAATATCCAACGCTTTTGTAACTTAAAGCAAAACCACAGCCTTTGTTGTTGCCTTTCCTTGAAAGACAATCCCCTTCAGCAACTGCATATAAACAGTCAAGCGCGGGGACAGCACCTTCTAGAGGTTGCCCACCTATCAGACAATCTCCAGTTCTTAACGCATTTCGTTCGCGAATCTCAATTGGATTAAGATTTAGTCGTTCGGCTAGCTCATCCATGATCGATTCGTGTCCAAAAGTTACCTGAGGTATACCGAAACCACGTTGTGCGCCAGAAGGGACATGATTTGTGCGACATACGTAGCCATCAACACGAATGTTTGGAATAGCATATGGCCCCATAGCTTCACGAGAAGCCACAAAAGCAATACTGATTCCCGACGTTTCAAATGCACCTGTATCCTCCAAAATTTTGATTTCGGCCGCAGTCAATTGCCCATCAGCATTTGCCCCCACCCGATATTTCATCACCATAGGATGCCGTTTCGGTGTCGTCAACAAAGTCTCACCGCGTGTTAAGGTAATTTTCACAGGACGGCGTAGCAACCATGCCAATAGACCCAAGTGTACCTGCACTGGTGCCTCAACTTTACCACCAAAACCACCTCCACATGTCGTCATCGCAAGGCGGACCGAAGTCACAGGCACGTCAAGTGCCTGTGCAATTTGTTGCCGCACACCATATGGATGCTGGCAAGCTGTGTGAATCACGATACAGCCATCTACATCGATTTCAGCAAGACCGGCTTCTGGTTCCAGGAAATAAGCATCAGTGTGCTGGGTGCGAAAGGTGCGTTCAACTATTACATCTGCCTCGGAAAATCCCTGGTTGAGATCTCCGCTTTGGACTTCGACATGCGCAAACATTTGATCCGCACTTTCAGATGAAATTGCTTCCTCTGGAGAAAGCACAGGCTCCAACACCTCATAATTTACAATTACTTGATCTATCGCTTGATGCGCCAATTCGTGTGATTCCGCAACCACCAACGCAACAGGTTGGCCTCTATACGATACGAAATCCTCGGCCAAAATTGGTTGGTCTGAGAAATTCTTACCAAATCCATTCGTACCTGGGATATCCTTCGCAGTTACGACAGCAAGAACTCCCGGTATAGCTAATGCTTCCTTGGAATCTATGTCAAGCAAACGAGCGTAAGGATGAGGGCTACGAACGGTGGCAGCGTGTACCATATCAGGCAAATACAAGTCTTCCGCAAAACGACTTTGGCCAGTCACTTTCTCGATAGCATCAACCTTTGGTATACTCTGTCCAACCACTCGCATCGATTTATTCGCACCCAGTCGATGAAAACGCTGATCCACCTTTTGACCAGCCACCTTCTGTATAGCTCGAACGATAGGCCAATATCCTGTGCAACGACACAAATTTGGTTGTAGTGCGCGTTTAATTTGCTCTTCACTTGGACATGGTTCCGCCTCTAAAAGCGCTAAAGCGGCCATTATCATACCTGGCGTGCAAAAACCGCACCCTACTGCACCTTCCTCAATAAATGTTTTTTGCAGGGGATGAAGTTCTTTTCCTGCAGCAACTCCCTCAATCGTCAGTATATGAGCGCCGTTAAGATCGACAGTTTTCGTGCGACAGGCTCGACGGGCCAATCCATCGATTATAACCGTGCAAGCGCCACAGGTGCCCTCGTTGCAGCCATTCTTTGTTCCGACGAGACGGAGTCGTTCTCGTAGTGTGTGCAGGAGTGTCTCTGTCGGTGAGACAGCTACCCTCCGCAAGATTCCATTTACTTCCATTGTGACGTCAATCAATAAAGACTCATTATTCATTCAATCGCTCCTCCAAAACAAAATCACTATTTAAGGTTTATAATTTTTTAACCGCACGCAACTGCTTTACTTTTCTCGACACTACGTTGAACGACTGACAGTGATTAGACTAACGAAATGCCATCAAATTCTAGATATATATTTATTCTTTACTTTGGGTGGCTGTTGCCTCAATAGCATCTATGATTTGCTGATAACCCGTACAACGGCAGAGATTCCCGGAGATAGATTCACTGATGTCTTCACGACTCGGATTAGGATTTGTTGCCAATAAAGCCTCCCCAGCTAATATCATCCCTGGAGTACAAAAACCACACTGAACAGCGCCGTGCTCAATGAAGGCGCGTTGCAAATCGCTGAGATTTCCATTCTCACCACCGATTCCCTCGATGGTCACAATCTGCCGTCCCTGGGCTTGAGACGCCAATACCAAGCATGAATTCACTAATCGATTATCCATTAAAACAGAACAAGCACCACACTCGCCAACACCGCAACCTTCTTTAGTGCCCTTCAGCCCCATCGTATCCCGAAGCACATCAAGGAGGCGTGTATCAGCCGCCACCTCCACGCTAGTAGGGTTCCCATTAACGGTCATATTTAGTTTCATATTATGCCTCCTACAAATCTATGTTTTTAAGTACTACCACGATAATTGAATCTCGAAAGCTTGTGATGGGTATTTCCATCACAGATCAAGATCAATCAGCGCTTTGCGCACCAAATTTTCAAGAACGGGTAGCTTGTAAGCGCTGGACCAACGGTTTCCCGTGATGGAGGCTACCTCTGCCCTAGCAGCAATTGCAGCCGGTGAAATGCTCTCCCTGCCCCATTCGTTGCAGGAAAGGCATTGTTCTGCCTGTCTTAAGCGCATTGGTTTTGAAGTCACTGCGCCTACTGCTAATCGGCAAGTGAAATCTTGCCTACCTTGTGTTGCTGTGCGAAGCGCTGCCACACTTATACGTGAAATAGCGGCCGATTTTCTGCGACCCAATTTCCTATACACCCATGCTGTAGATTCTGGCAATCGATCAAAAGTAATACCGGTCAAAATTTCATCAGAGCGAATAGCGGTATGCCCCGAATCCAAAATAAATTCGTCGAGTGACAATGAACGTGTTTCGCTTAACGATGAAAGAAACACTCGGGCAGAAAGCACCAGTAGTGGCGGTAAACTATCAGCACATGTTGCTGCACTTGCAATATTGCCCCCCACTGTAGCACGATTTCGTATCTGGGGTGAACCCATCCACCGTGCCATCTCCGCTAACAAAGGTACTTCACGTCTCACAAGTGGAGAATGATGCAAATCAGTGAAAGTGATCATAGAACCCACGTGAAAATGATCACCTGCAACTTCAAGAACTCGCAGTTCATTCAGGTCACTAAGGTCCAGAAGCCCTTCAAAACCAGGATTGTTTGTCTTAAGGTTGCGCAAGGATACCAATAGATCTGTCCCTCCCCCAAGGATCCGAAAAGTATTCTGAGCTTCGTGTAAGAAGGCTAGTGCCTCAGACAGGGATTGCGGACGAATGATCTGCAATGAATGCATATTACACCTCTTTAATCCGCCTCAAATGTTCTTCAACAACTGCAATTGCAGTTTCCATCTCATTAAGAGTGTTGTAGATGTACGGTGAGAAACGTACTCCCCCTACACGTTGCACAGCATATATGGAAGCTTCACGTAGAGAGCGAATTAGTCCATCGGGATCTGGTACTCTGATGTTGACAATCGAACCTAAACGCGTCAATTCTCTAGGCGATATAAAATCCAAACCTAATTCAGTAGCCTTTTCAATAACGTACGCTAGCAAGCTCTGCACATGGGAATTGATGGTCTCAACACCCATATCGAGAATGAATTTTACTCCTTCTCGAAACCCTTGAAAACCAATTAGATTTATATTCCCAGATATCATGAAGCGACTCGCGTCTTGTGCTAAACAAAAATCATTACCAGGCACGAAATTAAACGGATTTTGGACGCTGAACCAGCTTACATAGGAAGGGTTGTATCGTTGCATCAACTCTTTTCGACAAAATAATACACCCGTGCCTGACGGCGACATTAGCCATTTAAAGCCAGAACAGGCAAGAAAATCTATCCCTTCTTTTTGTACATCCAGAGGTATCACACCGACTGATTGAACAGCATCGACTGCGAGATAAGCGCCGTGTGCGTGTGCCAATGCTGAAATAGGTTCCAGATCTATACGCAAGCCAGTGGGAAAGGCCACATGAGCGACCGCCACCACTCGAGTCCGGTCATCAACACAGCGGGCAATCGCCTCTAATGGTGAGTTAGCACTGTTTATCGCCGCAGTTCGCACTTCAACGCCCTTCTTGCTCAGATTCAACCAAGGGAAAAGATTAGCAGGAAACTCAAGATCAGTGACTACAACGTTATCACCCTCGCGGAAGTCCAGCATATTTGCAACTATATTCATTCCCTCAGACGTACTACCTATCAGAGCTATTTCCTCGGAAGAAGCGCCTATTAGCTGAGCAAACAGCCTACGGCAGTCAAAAATTGTTTCTTGCAATAAAGGCCAATGATCGGTTATGCCTTCTTGATAATAATCGTTCATAAAACGCTGCATTCGATCCGTGACAAAACGGGGCAACGGAACGGCTCCAGCATTATCCAAATAAATCCAATCACGTGTGATTGGAAACTCAGATCGTATTTCATTAAATCTCATTGTGATCCCTCTCATTTGATAGCAATACTGGAGTGAACTGCTGACTTAATGCATCAACAACTCCCCGATCAGTCACGCCAACTTCTGGCACAGTGGGCAGTGTAATAAAACCCATATCCATGAATGGGTCATTTCGAGTGCTTCCCAGATCCTTCGCAGCTTTCGCCAAAGCTTCAATCCTCGCGATAACTTCATCATACGGAGAATCGCTCATGAGACCCGCTAACGGAAGCGGTAACTCAGCGACCACTTCGCCATTATTTACCGCTACCTGAGCCCCCTGCCAACGTTCAACCTGTTTTAGTGCAAACAAAATGTCTTCAAGTGAAGCGCCTATCGCAACTACGTTATGGTGATCGTGGGCAATAGATGAAGCCAAAGCGCCAGAGCGCAAACCAAAACCGCGTACAAGCGTTGTTGTAGCATAATTCCCTGAACCATAACGATTCACGACTACGAGATAATTGACTCCGGAATCGACGTCAGCGAATGCATACCCATCACGCACAGGTACTTCTTCAATGACAACTTTATTGCGAAGGTCTCCATCGGTCGTATGAATCACTCGCGCTGAAATGCTCGTACCGGTGGCACGAAGACTTCGTTTCAAGAAATCTACGGATAGCGCATCGGGGAAACACACGCTAGCACGAAACCAATCTGGATAGTTATGTATAGGAGGCATCTCCAGCAATTCGCCGTCGCGCGCTACCACCTTTCCCTCAAAAAGCACATAGCGAGGGGGAAAAGCATCTAGCTCTTCTACTAATAAAATATCAGCAAAACGGCCCGCTGCGATAGCTCCGAATTCGTACTCAAGATGAAAGTGTTCGGCACAGTTAATAGTTGCCATCTGGATCACCTCAACTGGATCAAGTCCTGCTGAAATAGCCAGTCGTACGTTCTCATCCATATGTCCATGGTTAAGAATGTCTTTGATTATCTTATCGTCATCACAAAAACTAAGCCGGCGTGTGCTTAACCCGTACTCGTTGACGACCTTCAGAAGATTCATTAAATCTTTAGAACTAGTACTTTGACGGACCTGGATAGTCGTCATGCCCAGACGCAACCGTTCAATTACTTCCTCTGGTGTTGCGCATCCGTGATCTTCAGCAATGCCCGCAGCTATATATGCATTAAGATCGGATCCTTTTACGCCTGCAGAACAACCGTTCACGATTCGGCCACCAGCCTGATATGTAGCGATGCGGTTCAGGAATTCATCCTGTAGGCCTGTGATTTTTGTCACGTCGATCTCACCCAGACTTGCTGTTTCAGGCCAGTGTAGCATCTCCCATAAATCTTCATTATTCAATTCTCCTCCAGTACTCTCCATCCCTGGTGCTTGGGGAACGCGAGAAGGCACCTGCAAATATGCTCGGAATGGTAGGGACTGTACTGCATCCATGAAGGCACGCACCCCGCGCAATCCTAAAACCGCCGCCACTTCGTGAGGATCCATGAAAATAGTTGTAGTTCCACGCGGCACCATGACCCTGGCTAGCTGTGCTGGTGCCACCAAGCTTGACTCAATATGTGTGTGACCATCGACCAGCCCGGGAATTGCATACATGCCCTCGCAATCCAATACTGGGGCACCTTGGGCGTCGATATCCTCTCTCATTTCAGCAATACGCTTGCCAGCAATCGAGATGTCACTAGTATAAATCTCGCCTGTTATTACATTCACTAACCGACAATTTTTCAATACTTGATCGGGCACCACCTCACCGCGTATCACCCTGACAAGATGTTTAATTTCTTCGATTCTATCCATCACAGTTAACACTCCAAACAAATACTTTTTTCAACCACAACGAGCCAATTTTTCACGCCCGTCTCACTTTTTCAATGCGCGACCCAAAAATATACGTTCCAAGTTCGCAGGCAAATCATTTATCTGCATTCCAGTAGCATCCTCAATTGCATTCAAGATGGCGGGAGCCACTCCTACGGTTGTCAATTCCGCTATTCCCTTAGCACCATAGGGCCCCTGGACATCAGGTGTTTCAACCCAGTCGACCAAAATTTCGCCTATATCTGCTGCCGTCGGGATCAAGTAAGTATTAAAATTGCAGTTGGCCACTCGCCCTACATCATCTAACCCTAGTTCTTCGAGCAAAGCATAACCAATACCCATCGCAGCACCCCCATATATCTGTCCACGTAATGCATCGGGGTTAATGGCACGACCGCAATCAACCACTACAGCTAACCGCTCTACATCTACCAATCCAGTGTCACAATCGACTGTTACCTCTGCCACTTGCGCTGCAAATCCGTAGCAGTAGAAAGTTTGGCCTTGTCCCAAATCGGCATTCCATTCTAGTAACGGTAACTCGTGATGAAATGAACTATGCAAGCGATTACCTTGGACATGAGTCCAGGTAGCAAGTTCATGCAAATCGAGACTTTGGCCTGTTTCACAGTTAACAACCTGGAAGCGTCCATTATTCAGCCGTACTTTATCCGAATCGACATTCAGATATTCAGAAGCTGCTGCACACAGCTTCTTCCGCAGGCTTGTTGCTGCATGGTAAGCGGCCATGCCGCCCATAAACGTACCGCGGGAGGCAACGGTTTTATTGCTTTCGGGACTTACTGAAGTGTCCACTCGATTGACTGTCACAAGTTCCATCGGGACCCCTAAGTTCTGTGCGATAATCTGAGCTAAGATTGTTCGTGCACCAGTCCCCATATCAGTGATTCCGGTCTCACATATAATTCGTCCGTCCTTATTTAACTCAAGGATTGCACCCGCATAATCTCGTCCCTCATCTGCACCTAGGCTGACACCATGGTGACTTACTGCGACCCCCAAGCCTTTAACACGAGAGCTTTTGTTGCTTTTTTTAATCTTTAAATGGCGACGCTCCTCGTATCCTATAAGCTCTAGAGCTCGATCCAATGCAGGTACCACCCCAACACTGGATCCCAATTCGTCACCTCCAATAGTCGTTCCGCCTGGTCGTAGCAGATTACGCCTACGCAATTCAACCGGATCCATCCCAATAGCTGCGGCAACCCGATCTAAGTGGCGTTCGGCCGCGAATGTGGCTTGCGTGCTACCAAAACCTCTCATTGCTGAGGCTGGTACATTATTGGTGTAATAGACCTCTCCTTCCACCCTTACGTTAGGAATTTCGTATGGTCCGCATGCGTGAGTTATCCCTCTCCACAAAACAAACGGACTAATGCTCGCATAAGCACCCCCATTAGCCTTCATCTTCACTTCAGATGCACAGATATAACCGTCCTTGGTGACTCCCGTCCGGTGGCTAATCACCATAGGGTGTCGTTTATTCCCTGCTAGAACACATTCTTCGCGTGAAATAGACAAAATGACAGGGCGGTGTAAGTGCCAAGCCGCCAATGCTACTTGAGCACTGGCTTGATAGACAAAATCATTTTTGCCACCGAATGAACCACCTATTTCCACCTGTTGGACCCGAACCTCGTTAGCTGGCAAACCAAGCGTTTGTGCGGTCACATTTCTGGCGGAAAAGGGATTTTGAGTGGGACAAAGAATTGTTATCATACCTAATTCATCGAAGTAAGCGATAACAGATACAGGTTCTAAAAATGCATGATCTTGCCAATCCGTGCTGTATTCACCCTTAATGATCTGCTCCGCCATCTGAAAGCCTGCTTCAATATCACCGCGAACTAGATGCTGTCGAGAAATTAGGTTGCCACCATCATGAACTTTTGGGGCGTCGTCCGCCATTGCTTGCTCAAGTGTAAATACGCCAGGAAGCTCATGGTAATGAACATCTACAAGATCCCTTCCTCGTTCTGCAGCCGACATAGACTCAGCCACAACGATCGCAATAGGATCACCGATGAACCGTACGCGATCATGTGCAAGTATTGGATGGTCCTCATAGGGTGCGCCATATTCTAATTTTCCGGGGATATCTTTCGCTGTAATCACGCCACATACCCCAGACACTTTGAGGGCATCATTAGGGTCAATGTCGACTAAAATACCATGGGCTATCTTGCTGCGAACCAATGCACCATAAAGCATGCCGGGCAACTCAATATCGGCACAATACATGGCTCGTCCGGTAACCTTATCGTAAGCATCGGTTCGAATGAAACTTTGTCCAATGGTGCTAGTCATCAGTTACTCCTTTTTCGCCTTTCCACTCTTTAGGGAACCAAGGTCTGAGAGAATTTCTGATACCGATTGATGATAAATTGCTGGACGCACTATTAGATCCCGGCGTACATCTTTTGTGTTTACGGGTTCGAGGCGCATACCCTCTCGCGCGACTGTACTGCAAGCCATAACCACCGCCCCATCCATACGTAGAGCGCAAGCTTTACAGATTCCAATGCGACAAGAGCAATCAAAAGCTAGGCTGGTATCAATATTTCTCTGCGCATAATGCAAAGCATCCATCACACTCATGCCTGCCTGGTATGGAACTTCATAAGTGGTAAATTCTGAATCATCCGTGATGTCCTTTGAATATCGCCTCACATGAAATGTTAAAGTGTCAAGAATAGTCATATAATCTTCTCCTAAATATTCTCTTCTTTTGCAAGAATCGATGTTACTTCCATCCCACTTGCAGTTTGACGAACGACGTGACGGACTGGCCCAGTATGATCCGGAGTAGAATCTACACGATAATGGGCCCCGCAACTTTCACGCCGCATCATTGCACTGATCGTGGTAGCCTTCAAAACTTGAATCATGTTTTCAAACTCCAACGCCTTAACCAGTTCTGTGTTATAATGATCTGCATCCGTCCGTACCCGAAGTTTAGGCAGAGCTTCAGTCTCCCATGATTTTAATGTCGTAAGCGCCTTCTCTAGCCCGTCTTGATCTCGAATCACACCGACCTGACGCCAGGCCAATTGTTGCAACTGCTCGCGTAGTTTGAATGGACAGAGGCCGTCACTGCTTGCGCTCAACTGCTGAATACGCTCAATGATGGGATTTGCCTGTGAAAGATCTATCGTAGTACTGGCGCGGCTACGAGCAAACTGTGCCGCTGTACGCCCAGCGATAGCTCCAAAGACCTGTGTCTCTGTAAGAGCATTCCCTGAAAGTCGATTGGCACCATGTGCGCCTCCACTTACTTCACCGCAGGCAAAAAGACCGGGTAATGTGGTCTCGCAGTCAGTATTGATACGCACTCCTCCCATAAAGAAATGTGCGCCTGGAGCAACTTCAAAGGCGGCATGTTGTGGATCTATACCAAATTCACGCAAGCTGAAACTGCCCACTTGGAGGTCAGGAAAATAATCATCAGCGAATTTATCCAACAGATTAGCTGGCAGATGGGTGGCTGAAAGATATACACCACCGTGCTCGCTACCTCTTCCAGCTAGTATTTCACTCATCATAGCTATTGATAGGGTATCGCGCGTGGAGTGCTCCATCCGTTCCGGATCCCATTTGACCATAAAACGTTCCCCGTGGTTGTTCATCAACCAACTACCCAACACACAAAAATATTCATAAACAAATGATTGATGCCCTCGTAGGCCCTGCGGCCAGATCATTGTATAGGGTGAAAACTGCACGAATTCCATATCGATAAGCTCGGCTCCGGCTCGATATGCCATAGCCATACCGTCTCCAGTCACCTCTTCTGGACCTGAAGTCAGCCAATATATGCGCGAACCTCCTCCTGTGGCCAAAATCACGGCATTTGCTTGAATAGCAAACAATTCGCTTGAAGGTTCATATAGAGCTAAACAGCCTGAGATGACACCATTATCCGACAATAGATCAATAGCAAAAGTATCTTCAATGACTGTGATTTTTTTCTGCTTCATGGCTTTATGTAAACCCTGCAACAACGAGGTGCCTGTCTTTCCCACAGCACCCACCATGGCTCCACGAGGAAAACTATGTCCCGGGTAACGCCCAAGCCGGGTCCAAGGAACCCCTAATTCCATAAGGTAGGCCATGGCATCTTCAGCGCCCTCGGTCATTATTCGTGCTAACGCGACGTCATTAAGTCTTTTGCCGCCCTCGAGAGTATCCTCCAAGTGGATTTCCCATGAATCAAACTTATTACCGTCCATGCCCAACTTCTGAGCTGACTGGCTATTTATAGCATAGTCACCGGGAGCACACTGTGTAGCACCTGATTTCCCGAGCCGTGCCTTCGTGATGATTGTCACATGGCATCCATCTTGTGCTGCCTCAAGCGCGGCTCTAGCGCCTGCACCTTCTGAGCCAATAACCAGCACATCTGTACTTAGGACATTCATTTTGTTCTGCATCTAATTCTCCTTTTTTTCTACACTTAAAGCTTATTGATCAATGAAATAAATTGACACGTGGTCACTCAAATTTGTCGTTATCCAGTTTTAATGTTAACGATCAAAAGAAATTGGCCTTTCTGAGAAAAAGTGCTCTTGGACATACTTCGAAATGATGAGCGCCAAGACCTTTGAGTCTGTCCAAAACGAAACACTTTCACGCTCCATAGGATGACTTACCAAAACCTCGTGATCGTCACTAACTAATGCCAGCCAACGTCCACCCGATCGTCCGATAACACCATCCACATCACCATGTTCTACGGCCTGACCGGTTTTTAGAGGCGAGGAGCCGTAAACGAGAGCTTTAACATTAACATCCCTCAAAGATGCTTCCTTAATTGTAGTGTTTAGCACTTTTAGATCCGGTTCAAACGCAGCAATGTAAAGCGTATTTTCGCAACGATCGATAATGCTACAGGCCTTATCATAGGCTGCTTGGGTGCCCGCAATTGTCCAGATATGTTGCATTTGCCTTCTATCTTGTTCTCTCTCCACCTCGGCAAGAAGGTCTCCTAATTGCGAAAACGAAGATTTTTGTTGTGCGCGGAGGCGTTCGAGCAGCATTTCTGGACTGAGCGGTGAGACCAATGGCACTTCATCCGTTGTTTGCAAAATAAGTCCTTTATCGTATAGGCGTTGTACGGCTCCGTAGTTCTTAGATGAGGGAATTCGCGCCAACTTTGCCAGCTTATAACGCGTAATCGGGCTCTCTTCAAGCAACGCGACGTATGCACGTGCCTCATAATATGTAAGCCCAAGGGTATCAATAAGTGAATCAACCAACTGATCGATCAAATTTGAATCCATTTTATCACCACACTCCTTCTTTAGTCTTATTTCCGTTTCTAATCCAATTAAATTGCAATATACCGCACAAATCTATAATTCTTTCGCTACATTGGCTGTATAAACTCAATGCGTCTACTCTCCAAAGTAATAAGGAAATGAAACATTATAACTATACATCGCTGACTGCTACTTTCTAAAAGGAACTCCTAGAGCCTGCGGCCCTCGAACGCGTTTGCGTCTAAAAGCCAACGCAGCTATAGCCACGATGTAAGGCAAGGCGAGAAATAGTTCGTATGGGACATCGCTTCTCCCTTGGAACTGAAATTGCAACATGTCTGTCACTCCAAAGAGCAATGCAGCAGCCATACAACCCCATGGGCGCCATCCTCCGACTATAACTATTGATTGTGCGATCCAGCCTCGTCCTGCTGTAATACCCGGTGCGAAAAGCTTCATTTGTTCTACCGTCAATAGCGCACCAGCCAGTCCAGCAAGCCCACAACCAATAATCACGGCCATGTAGCGGTATCGGGTCACACTAACACCAGAAAAATCAACAGATTCTGGCGAATCTCCACATGCTCGACAAATCAGTCCAAAGCGAGTCCGATAAAGAAACCAAACGGTAAAAATAACCATAATAATTGCAACATAACTAGACCAGGGACGATACAATAGGGCTGGCCCGATTACAGGGATACGTTCCAGAAAGGGCAATGGAAGTGGCGCAAAACCTTCAACACGCGGTGGTTCGGGAAGCGACATAAACCATTGTTTGTATAGCATACTGGTTAGTCCGGTGGCTATCATATAAAGCAATAGACCGTTGATAACCTGTTCAGTTTTCAATGTCACACTCCAAATGGCCATGATTAGCCCAAGAATACATCCACAAAGGATGCCACCTACCAGCCCTAACCAAGGTTGCCCCGTTACATAAGCGAGTGCGAATCCACCAAAAGAACCCATTAGAACTACACCTTCAAGGCCTATATTCAATATGCCTGCACGTTGTGTTACTGTCTCACCCACCGCAGCTAAACCCACCACCATCGCATAACCAACAGCTGCTTCGAGAGCCCCCGTCAAAATCGTCTCTAAGCTACTCATAATAATTCTCCTCTACGCTTCAGGAACTCATCAGCAGCAAGTACAAAAAGCAAAAGTACTCCCAAAAATATCTGTATAAAATCGGCTGGAATGCCAAAAAAAACTTGTATACCTTCACCACCAACTGTCAGCGCAGTGAATACAAAAGCAATGATACCTGCCACAAGCGGGTTCCTTCGCGCCATCAAGGCAACTAGTATTGCTGTGAAGCCAAAACGGTTCGAAATTCCTAGCAATAAGCGGTGCGTGACGCCGCTTACATGAACAGCTCCCCCAAGGCCGGCTAGACCGCCACTGAAAAGAAAAGTCATGATGATAACGCGTTTAGTTGGTACGCCTGCAGCTTGTGCTGCTTCAGTATTTTCACCGACCATGCGAATACGATAACCAGCGCCTGTTCTGAATAGGAAATAATGTACCAAAGGCACTAGGGCAAGGGCAATAAGAAGTCCAATGTGGATACGGCTATCACCAAATCTTGTCAACCGAGCTGCTGTACCGATTGCTGCTGTTTGTTCGACGGGGGACCCTACATCACGTAAGGGTACTCGCACTGCATATCCAACGAGAAAAGTAGCCACTGAATTTAGCATTAGAGTCACAACTACTTCGTTTACATTTCGATATGCACGTAATACGCCCACCACTCCTGACCAAGCGGCACCACCGATAAAACCGGCGGTCAAAACGGCAGGTAATAGAATCCAAATAGATAGATTGGGAAAAGAGATCGCAACAGCAGATGCAGCAACTGCCCCAATATAAAACTGCCCCTCACCGCCTATGTTCCACAGCTTTCCGTGATAAGAAAGACATACCCCCAAGGAAATCAAGAGAATAGGAATTGCTTGCAAGACAGTGTCTACCATACTCACGGGGCTACCTACAATGGATCGCACGAGTTCAAGCATCACAGGAATGGGTTCATATCCAAATAATAAAAGCAGAACGGCCCCAGTCATCAGACCAAGCAATATAGCTGACCCTACACGCGTGAAACCTGAACTTAGGGTATGCACCACACTGCGTTTTGAATGCTCTATTTCTAATCTTGACTGGTCCTTCGTGCTTGCATCTTGGTTCATCTGCTCAACCTCACTTTTCATAGGATATTTCGCCGCTCGTACCAAATTCGTTGCATTCACTCGACTGCAATCCAGCCATAGCCGCGCCAATGGCCGGTAAGTGCTGGTTACTGGCTGGCCAAACGCCACAAATTTCTCCCGCATACATAACTGCGACACGATCACAAAGACCCATCAATTCATCTAAATCAGAAGAAATGACAATAACTGCTGCATCTGCGAAGGCACATTCGCGGATCTGATTACGCACGAACTGCGCTGCAGCAACGTCAAGGCCTAATGTCGGCTGTGCAGCCACAACGATCTTGGGTTGACGTGAAAGTTCACGTGCAAGCAATACTTTTTGAGCGTTCCCACCAGAAAGCTGATGTATGCGCATCTTTGGATCAGAAGGATAGACTTCAAAGCGTTTTATCAGATCTCGCAGACGTTCCATTGCCCCCGCCTGGAAGATTGGCGCAACAGCCAGATCGGGAGCCGAGGCGAGTTGGCGGAGCATGAGGTTCTCAGCTACTGTGAAACTGTTGATTACACCTAGACGATTACGCTCAGATGGAATGTAGGCAGGTGTCACACCAGCAGGAAGCTTGACATGGCCTTTCGTGGGTTCTAGAAGACCAACGAGCACTGCCTCCAGCTCTGACTGCCCATTCCCTTCTATCCCTGCAATGCCTACAATTTCACCTGGACAAACTTCTAAACAAACATCCCGGACAGCAGGTCTTCCACTTGCTGTTTCACCGGCCACTAGTGAACATATTTCAATCACCGGTTTTTTTATGTTATCGTTTTCGTCGCACGCTATTTGTTTTTTCTGACATTCTTCAGGACATTTACCAATCATCATTTCAACTAGCGTAGTCGGAGTTAGACATGACGTATCCACCGTGCCAACTTTCTCGCCTCGTCGGAGAACTGTAACTCGATGTGAAATTTCCAAGACTTCACGAATTTTGTGAGTAGTTAGCACAATCGCTCTCTGTTCTCGCTGCACCATCTCTGCTAACAAAACGTAGAGACCGTCCACCTCGGAGGGAGTCAGCACAGACGTGGGTTCATCCATCAGAATAATACGCGAATCGTGATAGAGGGCGCGAAGGATCTCGATGCGTTGTCTTTCGCCCATAGATAAACGTTCAATTGGAACTGTTGGATCAACCTTCAAATTGTACTGGGAGCTTAACTCAAGCAATCGACTTTCAACATTTCTCAGGTTTTGCTGGTACCGCCCTTGCCCTTTCAAGCTCAAAATTAAATTCTCAGCCGCAGTCAGTGTCGGTACAAGCCGAAATTGCTGAGGAATCATGGCAATGCCGTTGGCGATCGCATCCTGAGAACTACGCCACCTGTGGACTTCGCCACACATACGTATTTCGCCGCTGTCTGGTCGTATCAGTCCGTAAAGAATACTCATCAACGTAGTTTTTCCGGATCCATTTTCACCCAATAGAGCGTGAATCTCTCCCGGGCGAAGATCAAAATCTATATTACGATTAGCAATCACAGAGTCGTAGCTCTTTGTGATTCTTTGTAACGTTACCAACGGCATTTCCATCTAAATCACCTCAGTCAATAATAAAAGGCACTTCGTATTGACCGCTTACAATCTCTGCCTGGCGAGAAAGCATTTTTTGCATCACATCTTCTGGTATCAAATCGGCCAGGCTTGGATTAATATGGGGCACATAAACACCTTCTGCGACTCCGCCATGATAATATTTCGCCGGGCGAAACGTACCAGCATCAAAGTCCGAAATAACTTGACGCAATACCTGTTCGCCATCCCACCAAAGGCTGGCAAGAACGACATCAGGGGCGAGTGGTGACATGTCCATCATGAACCCTGTAGCGTATACTTCTTTATCGCGCGCAGCTTCAATTGATCCTCGAGCTGGACCATCACCGTTGGAAATAAAAAAATCAACGCCACGATCAGCCAGGGTAGCTGCCGTAGCCTTACCTTTAGCGATGTCCTCAAAAGAACCGGTATAAGCTGCTTGCACCACAACATTGGGGTTGATTTCTTTAGCTCCGAGCTCAAAGGCTTTATACAAAGCCTTAGCACCAGGAGTTTCAATACCACCTATCATGGCCAAATTATTGGTTTTACTTACACCAGCTGCTAACATGCCGATCAAGTACGCAGGTTCATGGTGAGGCTGATTAAAAGCGGCTAGATTATCAAGAGTTTCACGAGATCCCGCAGCTGAGTAAGCGAAATTGATTTCAGGAAATTCTTGAGCCACTTTAATGATATTGTCTTGGTAAGTAGCACTGTGCCCAACAATTAGATCGAAACCTTGTTCAGCATAACGACGAAAGATTCGCTCGGCATCGGCAGGGGTTACCCGCTCCGTATACGTGAGCTCGATCAAACCGGCGTCAGCTAACCGTTTAGCACCTTCATACAGGGACTGGTTCCAAGATAGGTCATTGATAACTGAAGGCAAAACAAGCCCCACTTTGTAGACCTTGCCAGTTGTTTCTTCTTCCCCAGTTAAGGAAGGAGTGGACGACGGTGCCGGCTTGCTCGGCGCGCAGGCCGTAATAGCTAGCATCAACACTGTAAAAATAACGAATAGGATACTGATCTTGTGTTTCATCTTTGTCTCCTTTTTCCTTTAGATATGGAAACAAATCCATATTTCTTAAAGGCAATAAACGCCACCGCTATTAAGCGGCGCAAAATATGATGAACATAAAGTTCAATGCAACAATTTGAGAAAATCACCTCCTTCGTCGAAATGACCAGCGTGGGATTTGAAACAACTTCGATTTATAGACACTCCCACGGTAGTGTCTATGTTCCGCACAATATCATCAGTTCTGTCTGTTGTCAAGAACAGATTATTGGTATTCAGTTTAGTTATTAAGACAAAAATCGGCATTTACACAATGATCAAATTGTGGAAAGAGGAAATTGATAGTGTCCTATAAAGTGGTGTAAATTGCTTGGCACAAAAAGAGCCACCTCATC
>CAYSSU010000051.1:0-22357 GCA_964433895.1 uncultured Prevotella sp. | reverse complement strand
TCCATTACACTCTTTTTTGTTAAAAGCGTGTATACTTTTTCTGTACTAAGTCAATTACATGCTACTTTGCAAGCCATTATGTGCTACTTTGCAAGTCACAAAAACTTAACAAGTCTAAAAAATGCCAGGACACAAAACCCAACTTATATAATAGTAGCGCATTTCTCCGAACACTATATATTTATGATTCCAACCTTTTTAATAACAGAAACTGCATTAGGAAAAGGCAAAATAATAAAAAACATTTTTTTATTTTGCTATTCCGCTCATTTGCATTATCTTTGCACTAAATAATATAACATTTTAGTACGATGACATATACTATTGAAAAGGTTACCACACTCATAGGTGCGCGTCGTTACGGAGACAGAGATGCCAATATCGGCTTCATTCTGACAGACAGTCGTTCTCTCTGCTTCCCTGAAGAGACTTTGTTTTTCGCCCTTAAATCAGAGCGAAATGACGGTCTCAATTATATACCGGAACTTTATCGCCGAGGAGTCAAGAACTTTGTTGTTACTGATGTACCTAAAGGATATGCTTCTGATTATCCGGAGGCTAATTTTCTTAAAGTGGTAAGTGCTCTCGAAGCTCTGCAAAGACTGGCAGAACGTCATCGGGATGAATTCAACATTCCTATTGTGGGCATAACCGGAAGCAATGGAAAAACTATGGTGAAAGAATGGCTTTACCAACTGCTTTCAGAAGATATGGCTGTAACACGAAGTCCACGCAGCTACAATTCACAAATAGGAGTACCTCTATCTGTGTGGCTGATGAATGAAAACACCAAAGTAGGTGTATTCGAAGCCGGTATCAGTCAATCTGGAGAGATGTTGGCACTACGTGACATTATCCAGCCAACCATAGCCGTACTTACAAATTTGGGGGATGCTCATCAGGAGAATTTTAAAAGCAAAGAAAACAAATGCGAAGAGAAACTTATTCTGTTTCATGACGCACAGACAATAGTATATGATGCTGATGATGCACTTATAAATAAATGTGTAGACGACAACAAAGATTTTAAAGGTGAAAAACTTTTCTGGTCAAAAAAAGACAAGAAGGCACCTATGTATATAAAGAGCATTGAGAAAAAAGAAGATACAACTAACGTAATCTACAGTTTCAAAGGTGGCGAAGATAGTAAATACTCTCTGCCGTTCATTGACGATGCTTCTATCGCTAACTCTATAATCTGCGCAACCGTTGCTCTGAGACTTGGAGTTTCTGGCAATGCACTGAATGAGAGAATGCAAAGATTGGAACCTGTAGCTATGAGACTGGAAGTAAAAGAAGGTCAACATGGATGTACACTGATAAATGACAGCTATAATTCTGACATAAACTCACTTGACATTGCTTTAGATTTCATGAACAGAAGACCTGACCATAAAGGACGCAGGCACACTCTGATATTAAGTGACATCTATCAAAGCGGCATGACCGGTGAAGAACTATATAAGGAAGTGAGCGACCTGTGCCGTAAACGTGGTGTCGTAAAATTTATAGGCATTGGAACAGAACTTATTAATTTTGCTGATGAGATACAGATAAGTGAAAAGTTTTTCTTCTCTACCGTGGAGAAATTCATAGACAGTGAAGTGTTCAAATCTCTACGTGACGAAGTAATACTGATAAAGGGCGCACGCCAATTTGGATTTGACCAATTGACAGAACTACTGGTACAGAAAGTACATGAGACAACTCTTGAAGTGAACCTGAATGCCGTAGTGAAAAATCTTAACTGGTATCGCTCATTCATGAAACCGGAAACAAAACTGGTGTGCATGATTAAAGCTGATGCATACGGAGCAGGAAGCGTAGAAATTGCCAAAACATTGCAAGACCACAGAGTGGACTATCTGGCTGTTGCCGTGGCTGACGAAGGAGTAACTCTGAGAAAGAACGGAATAACAAGCAACATTATGATAATGAACCCTGAGATGACGGCGTTCAAAACAATGTTTGACTATGACCTGGAACCTGAAGTTTATTCTTTCAGACTGCTGGATGCACTTGTAAAAGCTGCAGAAAAAGAGGGAATAACAGGATATCCTGTACATATTAAATTAGATACAGGCATGCACCGTCTGGGATTTGATCCTGACAATGACATGGACGAACTGATAAAGAAACTGAAACATCAGAACGCGATAATTCCACGCTCTGTATTCTCACATTTCGTAGGTTCTGACAGTGATAATTTCGATGATTTCTCAACAAGACAGTTTGCACTGTTTGACAAAGGCAGTAAACAACTTCAAAGTGCTTTTGACCATAAAATTCTGCGCCACATAGACAATTCTGCCGGCATAGAGCATTTTCCTGAAAGACAGCTTGACATGTGCAGACTGGGATTAGGACTATATGGAATAAACAGTCGCAACAACGAAACCATAAATACTGTAAGCACACTGAAAACAACAATATTGCAACTACGTAATGTCAAGGTCGGTGACAGCATAGGTTACAGCAGAAAAACCATATTGGACAAAGACAGTGTGATTGCTGCCATTCCTATAGGTTATGCCGATGGACTGAATCGTAAACTTGGCAATAGGCACGCATACTGTCTCGTAAATGGGAAAAAAGCAGAATATGTAGGAAATATCTGTATGGATGTGTGCATGATTGACGTAACCGGAATAAACTGCAAGGAAGGTGACAGCGTGGAGATTTTCGGAGAAAAATTACCGGTAACCATACTTAGCGACATTCTTGATACAATTCCTTACGAAGTGCTTACAGGCATAAGCAACAGAGTAAAAAGAGTGTATTACCAAGATTAAAGCCCATTTTATATAGAATGACAACATACAAGATATACGGTCCGGAAAAACTGGACACAACAATAAAACTTCCTGCAAGCAAAAGCATCAGCAACAGAGCCCTGATAATACACGCTCTGTCAGGAGGCTGCATAATGCCTGAGAATCTCAGCGACTGTGATGACACAAAAGTGATGATTAACGCTCTCAAAAATATGCCTGACACTATAGACATTATGGCGGCAGGTACAGCTATGAGGTTTACTACTGCTTATCTGAGCGTTACTGAAGGCGAACATACCATAACAGGAACTAAGCGCATGAAGCACCGCCCGATAGCCATACTTGTGGATGCACTGAAGTATCTTGGAGCTGAAATAAGTTATGTGGAAGAAGAAGGATACCCCCCACTCCATATAAAAGGACATCATCTTGAAGGAGGACATCTGGAAATAGAAGGCAATGTGAGTTCACAATATATATCTGCACTGTTAATGATAGGACCGGTTCTTAAAAATGGACTGGAATTAAAACTTACAGGAGAAATAATATCACGCCCATACATAGATCTAACACTGTGGACTATGAGAGAATTCGGTGCCGATGCTGAATGGACTGACGTAGACACGGTGACTGTAAAGCCACAGCCTTACAAACAAAGAGAGTATTTCATAGAAAGTGATTGGAGTGCAAGTAGTTACTGGTATGAGACTATGGCTCTTAGCAATGATGAAAATGCAGAAGTCAGGTTAACCGGACTTATGGACAACAGTAAGCAGGGAGACTCTATGGTTATATATATATTTTCTCTATTGGGAGTAAAGACTACTTTCGGTACAAAGGAGCAGGGCATTCCAACAACTGTAACTCTAAAAAGACAGCATTGTATGCTGCCACGACTGGAATATGATTTTTCAGGATCACCAGACTTGGCACAGACATTTGTTGTAACCTGTGCTCTTATGGGAATAAAATTCCATTTTACCGGTCTGGCTACTCTGAAGATAAAGGAAACTGACCGCATTGAAGCTCTAAAAACTGAAATGAAAAAATTGGGATTTGTAATAAAAGACCAGAACAGCAGTGAACTGATATGGGACGGAGAAAGATGTGAACCTTCTGAAGAAGCCATAGACACATACGAAGATCACAGAATGGCTATGGCATTTGCTCCAGTGGCATTGATAATTCCCGGGCTTAAAATCAACAACCCTGAGGTGGTTAGCAAGTCTTACCCTAAATTTTGGGACGACATAAAATCGGCAGGCTTTAATTTTTAAAGTATCATCTGATGACCATATTGATTATTGCTTTAATAGCACTTGGAATCGTAGCGGCAATATTTGGAATTATATCTCACAGAAAAGGCAATGAAGTTGGCACTGTGATTTATTCTTCCGAAACCTGCAGTACGTGCAATGGAGATAATCAGCAATGTGAGCAAGAGTGCATGATGGAGGCTGCAACAAAAGATATAGAATACTTTGATGATGAAGAACTTGACAGATATAAAGACCGGATGTCTGACCAATATACAGATGTCGAAGCCGATGAATTCTATGAAGTTATGACAACAATGAAGGCTTCTGAAGTAAAAGCATGGAACAGAAGTCTTATACTTAGGCACATAAATATGCCTGACCAAATAAAAGATGACTACATAGCATTAACTGAATAAATGGAAATATTACAATATACATTCTTCCAAAACGCTATACTTGGCGCTATGCTGACAAGTATTATATGCGGAATTATGGGTACATACATCGTTACACGGCGACTGGTATTCATAAGTGGAGGCATAACCCATGCGTCATTTGGGGGAATTGGTATTGGAGTATTGACCGGCATAAACCCGATAATTTCCGCAATGGTATTTGCGGTAATGAGCGCATTCGGAGTTCAATGGATGAAGAACAAAGCTGACGTAAGAGAGGATTCAGCCATAGCCATGTTCTGGACATTGGGAATGAGCATTGGCATTATATGCTGTTTTCTCAGTCCCGGATTTATGCCCGACCTGCCTTCTTTTCTCTTTGGCAGTATTCTGACTATAGGAACCGCAGATATATGGTTATTGGGAATACTTACCATCATTGTGGTAACCATATTTATAATATTATACCGCGAAATACTTAGTGTGGCATTTGACAATACATTTGCACAGTCACAGGGGCTGCCGGTGACATTCATAGAATACATGATGATGGCACTTATCGCAATGACAATAGTTTCAACTCTGCGAATGGTTGGAATTGTATTGGCAATAAGTTTATTGACAATACCCCAAATAACAGCAAATCTATTCACCTATAGTTTTAAGAAGATGATATTACTGAGCATTCTTGTGGGATGGATAGACTGTCTTGCCGGTTTGGCGATAAGCTATGAACTGAATGTACCTTCCGGTGCTTCTATAATATTCGTAAGTATAATGGTCTATGCAATATGCAGAGGAATAATTCTATTGAAACGACTGTGAATTGGAAAGGGGAACTAAACATATTGCCATTTTTACCATCCTGACTATATTGGCAGTATTGTCAGGATGTTCAACACAGAATAATACTGCGGAAAGTAGGTGGTGGCATGCTTTTAATGCCAGATATAACACTTACTACAATGGGACATTGGCGTATATAGACGGTTCTTTGGAAAAAGAAAATGGAAATCAAGACAATTTCACTGAAATGATTCCACTATACACCGTTGGCAATAAATCCAGCAGAGAACTGGGGAAAAGCAATTATGACCGGGCAATAGAAAAGTGTGAAAAAGCTATCAGACTGCATAGTATAAAGCACCGTCCTGAATGGAATAGCAACAGAAAAAAAACAGAAAGAGACAAAGAATGGCTGAGCCGTAGAGAATACAATCCTTTTCTATGGAAGGCATGGATGCTTATGGGGCGCTCACAATTTAATGAAGGTAAATTTGAAGACGCTGCTTCGACCTTTGCATACATGAGCAGAATATATAATACCCAACCTGCCATATACGGCAAGGCCAGGGCTTGGCTGGCTAAATGCTACACAGAACAGAATCTACTGTATGACGCAGAAAATGTTATCAAGAATATTGAGCGTGACTCTATTCCATGGCAGGCTCAAAAGGAATGGGATTATACGTACGCAGACTATTATATACACAATGGCAACTATAAATCAGCCGTAATATATCTGAGGAAAGTCATAAGGCATGAAATGAGAAGAAAGCAGAGGGCACGTGAATGGTTTCTCATGGGACAATTGCAAGAAGTTCTTGGAAATAAGACTGAGGCTTATAATGCTTACAAGAGGTGTGTAAGGCAAAATCCGGCTTATCATCTGGAATTTAATGCCAGAATTGCTATGACTGAAGTTATGGCTTATGGCAATAAAAGAAAGCAGATGATAGCTAAGATTAAGCGAATGGCTGCCAACGACAACAACAAGGAATATCAAGACCAGATATATTATGCATTAGGAAACATTTATCTGCTGCAAGGAGATACTCTGAAAGCCATCAATACTTATGAGAGGGGTAATAAAAATGCTACAAGAAACGGTATTGAAAAAGGAGTGCTGCTGCTAAAATTGGGTAACCTATATTGGGATAAAGAAAAATTCAGTGATGCAAAGCGTTGTTATGATGAAGCTATCGGACTATTATACAAAGAACGTAAAGACTATAATAAAATGTCTGAGCGTTCTAAAGTGTTAGACCAACTTGTGCCATATTCTGAAGCAGTGTATCTGCAAGATTCTCTGCAGACTCTGGCGCAGGCAAACGACAAAGACCGTAATGCAGCAATAGACCGAGTGATAGACGCTCTTAAAAAGAAAGAAAAAGAAGAGGCTAATACTGAAATAAACATGCAGAACGGCAATACTGTAAACATGACCAACATAAAGAACTCTTCTTTGGGAACTGACAGGAAAACCAATATCTGGTATTTTTATAACCAAACTGCTGTTAATCTAGGAAAAGAGAACTTTCAACGTCAATGGGGTAAACGTGAAAATACAGATAACTGGCAACGCGCAAACAGAACAGTTGTGTCTTCTGCTTTGCAACAAACAGAACAGAAACAGGATTCAATAGAAAGCATTGATACCCAACAAGAATCTATAAAGCAACAAGAATACATTGCCATAAATGATACACATAAAAGAGAATATTATATGGCACAAATTCCTTTCACTGAAGAAAAGCTTAATGAAAGCAATAAAATTCTAGAAAACGGATTATATAATTGCGGAGTCATATTTAAAGATAAACTCAACAGACTTGATTTAAGTGAAAGAGCATTGAGAAGGCTCACAGACAAACATCCCAAATACGAACACATGGAAGATGTTTATTATCATCTGTTTCTGTTATATTCAAGAAAGAAAGAAGACGCAATGGCAGACAAGTATCTGGGACTATTGAAAAAAGACTATCCTAACAGCAAATGGACCGTGATGCTGTCTGACCCTTATTATAAAGAAGATGTCATCCATGGAGAACATTTAGAAGACTCTTTATACACTGCAACATACAATGCATTCAAAGCAGGCGTATATAAAGAGGTGGATAATAATGTACATATATCTGAAAAAAGATTTCCACAAGGAGCAAATAGAGATAAATTTATGTTTATAGGAGCACTCAACAATCTGAACAACGGCAACAGCAAAGATTGCATATATTACATGAACAGACTAATAAAAGAGTATCCTGAAAGCAAGCTGAGTGAAATGGCAGGTATGATTATAAACGGAGTGAAAATGGGCAGGAGTCTGCATGGGGGCAAATTCGACATTGGGGATGTATGGAGCAGAAGAAACAAAATTATAAGTGACAGTGACTCTATAAATACTGCAAAGTTCTCACCAGAACGTAATGCTGACTTCATTTTTCTATTGGCATATAATCCAGATTCACTGAATGAGAACAAACTTCTGTTTGAATTGGCTAAATATAATTTTACCAACTATCTGGTAAGGAAATTCGACATAGAAATAGAAGAGCACAACGGACTTCACCAAATGAAAGTAAGCGGATTCTTAAACTATGATGAAGCAAGACAATATGCCAGGCTATTATATAATCAGCAGAGCGTGATGATACAAGCTGGAAATTCTCGGATGATAATTATCAGCAAACTGAATCTGGGGTTGTTGGGAAATCAGTTAAGTTATGACGATTATTCTAAATTCTATGCAAAGACTTTCTCTAAATTGAGGATAAAGACAGAGCCGCTGTTTACAGAGCCTGCTGATATAAAGACATCTGATATAAAAGAAGAGTCATCTGCAAAAGAAGAAAAAGCGTCAGAGCATAATGAAACGCCGTTGCTTCCCGCAAAACAGGCTGCAACTACATTTTCACAGCAGACAAAACCGGAACCACAGATTAAGAGCACCAATACCGGCATATATTTTGATGATGGATTCGGTGATACTCCCGGCAAAAGTACAAATAAGGAAAACAATAGCAAGAAAAAGCAAAAACTTGATATTGATGATGAATATTATGATTTAGAAGGATTTTGAAATATGAGCAACGGAAAACTATTATGGGTGGACGATGAGATTGAAATTCTCAAGGCTCACATTATATTTCTTGAAAAGAAAGGATACGATGTTACCACAGTAAGCAATGGCAACGATGCCATTGACCTCTGCCGGCAACAATCGTATGACTTGGTATTGCTTGATGAGATGATGCCGGGATTGACAGGATTGGAAACACTGAACGAGATTAAGGATATACAACCTGCCACACCAATCGTAATGGTAACTAAAAGCGAAGAAGAAAATATAATGGACCAGGCTATTGGAAGTAAAATTGCTGACTACCTTATAAAGCCTGTAAACCCAAATCAAATTCTATTAGCCCTAAAGAAGAACATTCATCAAAAAGAAATAGTAACAGAAGTAACACAAAGCATATATCAACAGAACTTCCAGAAGATTTCCATGGAAATTATAAATTGTCAAGACTGGCATGACTGGATGAATACATACCGCAAACTGGTAAAATGGGAATTGGAACTAAACCGTGCAGACTGCGACATGACTGATATGCTGAAAATGCAAAAGGACGAAGCTAACATTGGCTTCTGCAAATATATTAAGAACAATTACGCTAAATGGATGGAAGAACTTTCTGCCATTCAGGGGAAAGAAAGAGCTGACATACCTCTAATGAGCAAAGACATATTCAGAACACAGATATTTCCGAAATTAGATTCCGGTGAAAAAGTCTTTCTCATAGTAATAGACAACTTCCGCTATGACCAATGGAAGATGCTGGCAGAGGAAATTGGCAATAGTTTTGACATAGAAGAAAATATGTACATGAGTATTTTGCCTACAGCGACACAATATGCACGCAATGCTATATTCAGCGGTCTTATGCCTGACCAGATTGAGAAGATGTTTCCTGACTTATGGATAGATGAAGACGAGGATGAAGGTAAAAATATCAATGAAAAGCCACTGATTAAAACACAGATAGAAAGATTCCGCAGGCATGACTCCTTCAGCTACAATAAGATAAATGATTCTATTGGAGCAGAAAGATTTATAGAACACCTGAATGAATTGGAAAGCTATGATTTAAATGTAGTAGTGATAAATTTCATAGATATGCTTTCTCATGCGAGAACAGAATCCAAAATGGTAAGAGAACTCGCCAATAATGAGAGCGCATATCGCAGCATAACACTCAGCTGGCTTCGCCACAGTGCAATAGCAGACCTGTTTAAGTATCTTGCACTGACAAATTACAATATTATCCTGACTACAGATCATGGGAGCATCAGAGTTTCAAAACCAATAAAGATTATAGGTGACCGCAACACAAACACCAATCTGAGATATAAACTAGGCAAAAATCTGAGTTATGATTCCAAGCAGGTATTTGCAGTATCAAATCCACATAAAGTACATTTGCCACAACCTAACGTCAGCACTTCATACGTATTTGCCACCGGAGATACATTTTTTGCATATCCAAACAATTATAATTATTATGTATCTTATTATAAAGATACATTCCAGCATGGAGGCATCTCTATGGAAGAAATGCTGATACCGCTGATAACATTAAAAGGAAAAAAGAAATAAAAACATAGATAAAATGAAAATCAGAATTGAATCTTTAGACAAAATCCATGAGGCTGCAAAAGAATTTATAGCCAACATGGGAAATGGAAAGGTATTTGCTTTCTATGGTAAGATGGGTGCAGGAAAAACTACATTCATAAAAGCTATATGTGAAGAATTTGGTGTGGAAGATGTAATCACGTCTCCAACATTCGCCATTGTTAACGAATATTCTGCTGATAACGGAATCCCTATCTATCATTTTGATTTCTACAGAATAAAAAAACTGGAAGAAGTGTATGATATGGGTTATGAAGATTATTTTTACAGCGGCAGACTATGTTTTCTGGAATGGCCTGAACTTATAGAGGAACTTCTGCCTGATGACGTTACAAAAGTTACTATCAAAGCAACAGAAGATGGCGGCAGAATAGTTGAATTCTAAGTAAAGACAAATAGTGAAGATTCCTATAACAACTTATTACATAGGAATCTCCACTCTTTAATTTTGATTATCAAATAGCAATAGCATCAAAGCAATGCTTTGAATTTTTCTTCTATTTTAGCTTTGCTTGCCGCACCGACGAACTTATCAACAAGTTCTCCGTTCTTGAAAAACAATATTGTGGGAATATTGCGCACGCCAAACTCCATTGCTACATCATCATTTTCTTCAACATCACACTTGCCTACTACGATTTTACCTTCATAGTCATTAGCTAGTTCTGTAATTATTGGACCTATCATACGGCAAGGTCCGCACCATGTAGCCCAAAGGTCTACCACCAACGGCTTATCACCATTTTTGTAGCTTTCTAGATTCTCTGTTGTAATTGTAACTTCCATTTTGTTTCCTTTTTAATATTATTACTTTGCAAAAATAATCAATTGCTTTTATATCAGCAAGCATTAAACTGTTTTTTAATTAACATGATAAGACATTTTATCATTACCATCCACATAATTCACCAGTTCTTTACTTACATCTATTACTTTTGTTCTTGACCTGAGAAGCATACTTGTGTTATGCTCATTATCTACAATCTGAATATATAGCTGTGTCTTACCGGGTTTATCCGCAACCATAGTAGCAATATCTGTAACCACAGTTTCATCTATAGCCGTACTGTCCACTGTTATTGTAAATTTCTGTATACTACTTGCCTTAATAGTCTGCATATACTGAATGTCATTTACATTAAAGTTAAAGTATGTACTATTAGGATATTTCTGAGAACATTTGGCCTTTACTAACACAATCACTCCCTCAGTAAGCATGCCACGCCAACGCCCCCAGTCTTCTCCAAAGAAAGCCATTTCTCCACTCCCTTGAAAATCTTCCAACGTTACAAAACCACACGGTTTACCAGTTTTGGTAAACTTGCTTTTCACCGCCGTAACAATACCGCCTACAAGAATTTCTTCTTTTTTAGCCAAAGCCTCCTTGTTTTCAAGTTCAGGACAACCGGTATTACATATTGAATTTAAAATCAGACTAAATTCATCCAGCGGGTGAGCAGACAAATAAATACCGACAAGTTCCTTTTCACGATTAAGTTTCTCTATATTGCTCCATTGCTCAACAATTGAAGGCTGTGGCTTGGCAATCTCCACCGCATCCTCTCCACCGAACAAAGATGTAGCAGCCTCATGCTGTTCCTGTTGATATAACTGTCCATATCTCACCAACGTATCCAGAAACACATCCCCTTTGGAATTAGGTGCAAGATACTGTTCACGTGAAAACGCAAAATTATCAAAACCACCACTCAGAGCAAGAGACTCAAAAGCCTTACGGTTCACATTACTATAGTCCACACGTTCAGCAAAGTCATATATATCCTTATATACACCATTGGTTTCACGTTCTTTCACGATAGAAAGAGCCGCTGCAGACCCCATACCCTTTATTGCAGAAAGGCCAAAGCGGATTTCACCTTTCTTGTTTACACCAAATTCAGAATAACTTTCATTCACATCAGGACCTAGAGTAGCAATCTTCATGTTCTGACATTCCTCCATGAGCTTGGTTATTTCAGTAATCTGACTGAAACGCCTTGTCATCAGGGCTGCCATATATTCTGCCGGATAATGAGCCTTAATGTAAGCCGTCTGATAAGCCACCCATGAATAACATGTGGCATGAGACTTATTGAACGCATAAGAAGCAAACTTTTCCCAGTCTGCCCATATCTTTTCAAGAACCTTCGGATTATGACCATTCTCCTGTCCCTGCTTGATAAACTTAGGCTTCATGGCATCTACAATTGCCTTCTTTTTCTTACCCATTGCCTTACGCAGAGCATCACTCTCACCTCTAGTAAAACTTGCCAACTGCCGGGAGAGCAACATCACTTGCTCTTGGTAAACAGTAATTCCGTATGTATCCTTTAGATACTTCTCCATGCAAGGTATATCATATTCCACAAGAGACGGATCATTCTTTCGCTTGATAAAATCAGGGATATAGTCCATTGGTCCCGGACGATATAAAGCATTCATGGCTATAAGGTCCTCAAAAACTGTAGGATGAAGTTCGCGAAGATATTTCTGCATACCAGGAGACTCAAACTGGAATGTACCTATAGTGCGTCCTTCCTGATATAATTTATACGTAAGTTCATCATCAATAGGAATATTATCAAGGTCTATAATATCGCCTGTGGTCTGCTTGATAACTTTGCATGCTTCCTTAAGCTCCGAAAGTGTCTTTAGTCCAAGAAAGTCCATCTTGATAAGTCCGGTAGATTCAATTACGTGTCCGTCATATTGGGTAACATTACACTTGAGTCCAGGAAAATCAGGGTCATCGGCTGTAGACACCGGTACCCAGTCACTGATAGGGTCACGGCAGATAATGAATCCGCATGCATGAATTCCGGTTCCTCTGATAGTACCTTCCAGCATCTTGGCATATTTTATAGTATTTGCCTCACGTGGATCAACAGAAGCCTCTGCCTCGCGCAACTCCGGAGTACACTTTATGGCATTTGTAAGATTCATCTTCAATCCGTCCGGCAAACGGTCAGGAATAGCCTTGCAAAGGAAATTACTTTTATCAAGAGGCAATTTCTCTACACGCGCCACATCCTTGATAGAATTCTTCGTAGCCATACTGGCATAAGTAATGATATGCGCACAATTCTGATGTCCGTACTTGTCCATCACCCAACGAAGCACCTTTCCTCGTCCGTCATCATCAAAGTCGGTATCAATATCAGGAAGATTGACACGGTCAGGATTCAAGAAACGTTCAAACAGCAAGTCGTATTTCAAAGGGTCTATCTTGGTTATTCCCAAACAATAAGCCACAACCGAACCGGCTGCAGAACCACGTCCAGGACCAACCATCACTCCCAAATCTTCACGAGCTGCATTTATAAAGTCCTGCACAATAAGGAAGTATCCCGGGAAACCCATGGTTTTCATAACATGAAGTTCAAAATTAATATGTTCCTTCACATTATCAGGCAATGGATCACCATATCTGCCTTTTGCTCCTTTATAAGCCAGATAAGACAGATATTCAGCCTCATATTTTATACGGTATATCTTATCATATCCTCCAAGTCGGTCTATCACCTTCTGACCTTCTTCCTTTGGCATCTGGTTCTGTCCGTTCTCATCAGAAGTAAACTCCTTGAACAAGTCCTCTTCAGAATATTTTTTTCGTATATCTTCCTCCGTACCGAAACTTTCCGGTATTGGGAAGAAAGGCATTATTGGTCCATGCTCTATACTATAGACCTCCACCTTATTTAATATCTCAAGAGTATTTGTCAGTGCTTCCGGAATATCAGAGAACACCTCATTCATTTCTTCACGAGTTTTAAACCACTCCTGCTTACTATAACGCATACGACTAGGATCATCAAGGTCCTTACCTGTAGCCAGACAAAGCAAATGGTCATGTGCCTCTGCTGTTTCCTTATTTTCAAAGTGACAGTCATTAGTACAAATCAACTTTATTCCATATTCTTCGGCAAACTGCATAAGCACTTTATTGGCTTTCTGCTGCAATGGGAAAGCCTCTCTGTTGGCAATTATATTCGGGTCTTTAACCTCATGTCGCTGAAGTTCCAGATAATAGTCATCTCCAAACACACGGTGATACCACTGGCACGCTTCACGAGCCCCGTCAATATCACCTTTTAGAATTTTGGAAGGCACTTCTCCTGCTATACATGCAGAACATACTATCAAATCCTCATGATATTTCTCAAGATCATATCTGTCAGTACGCGGACGATAATAATAACCATCTACCCATGAACGGCTCACCAATTTTATTAGATTCTTATATCCATTATAGTTCTTTGCCAGAACTATAAGATGGTATCCGGAGTTATCGCCCTTACTTTTATCCCTATCTTCCAGATGATGATGAGCCACATACATCTCGCAACCCAATATAGGCTTAAACGGTTCTTTGCCATCAGCCTTGCGTTTTTTGTTTACGCCGGCACAATAGTCAGAGAACTCCTTAATACCAAACATTACACCGTGATCGGTTATAGCCATGCCCTTCATTCCATCATTAATAGCCTTATCCACAAGTTTTGGAACTTTTGACTGCCCATCAAGGATAGAATAATGAGTGTGCACATGCAAGTGTACGAAATCTTCCATATTTTTTTACGTTTTGAGCTTCAAAGTTACATCAAAACATTGACATTGCAAAAGATTAATTAAAAAATTTGCACAAACAACAAAAAAGAATTACCTTTGCAAACAGTTCGAATCAGCTAATAACTATGATAAAGAAGTTAAACAAGATAAAGAAACTTAAGAAGATGCGTATTCACCGCGAAGGCACAGACACGTTGCTTTACGGTTTCATTATATTTGCAGCTATTGCCCTACTGCTATTCAGATTGGATTGCAAAATTCCGTTTTGGCTGTTCATAGCAGTAGCCGGAACGGTATATGGTATCGTGGTAAATTTTTACCAATGTCCCAAACGTATTTTTTCAGAAGATGACGAAACCGATAAAATTGTCGTAGCCCCTGCTGACGGTAAGATTGTCGTTATTGAAGAGGTTGAAGAAAACGAATACTTTCATGACAAACGTATAATGGTAAGTATCTTCATGAGCTTGTTCAACGTGCATGCCAATTGGTTCCCTGTAGACGGCAAAGTCAAGATTGTGCACCATCAAAACGGCAACTACCATAAGGCATGGTTGCCTAAGGCCAGTGAGGAAAACGAACGTGCCGATGTTATGATTACAACTCCTGACGGTACTGACATTTTGTGCCGACAGATTGCCGGTGCCATGGCACGCCGTATTGTAACATACGCTAAAGAAGGTGAAGAATGCTATATTGACGAGCATCTGGGATTCATCAAACTTGGTTCTCGTGTAGATGTTTTTCTGCCATTAGGCACTGAAATATGTGTAAAGATGGGACAAAAGACTACAGGTGACCAGACTATAATAGCGAAATTAAAATAAATGAGTATAAAGAAACATATTCCTAACAGCATCACATGCTGCAACCTTATTTCAGGTTGCATTGCCACCTCATTTGCATTCAGCGGCAATGCCAAGATGGCTTTGATATGGATTATCATCGGAGCTGTATTCGATTTCTTCGATGGTATGAGCGCACGGTTGCTGAAGGTTTCTTCTCCTATCGGAAAGGAGCTTGATTCTCTTGCAGATGACGTAACATTCGGTGTTGCACCAGCAACCATAGTATTTGCGGAACTTGGAGTTATGGACTATCCTTCTTTCATGGAACCGCTAAGAGGGATTTTGCCTTACTTTGCTTTTCTCATTGCAGCATTCTCTGCGCTCAGACTCGCCAAATTTAATCTTGACGAACGCCAGACTACATCCTTTATTGGTCTGCCAACACCTGCTAATGCCCTTTTCTGGGGTTCGCTGCTTGTTATGAATCCTGATTGGATAGAAAATGAATCATGGTCTGTGTTCGCTATCATAATATTGATACTCGTAAGCAGTTATCTTTTGATATCAGAACTTCCTATGTTTGCTCTCAAGTTCAAGCATTGGGGATGGAAGGGCAATGAAGTGAAATATTGTTTTGCTATAATATCTCTGCTCACACTCACTATATTTGGGATACTCGAAGGTTGGTGCATCGTAATAGCTTTATATTTTTTGGCATCCGTTTTGCTATATCTTAGACACAAGTAAGATATATACAACAACGCAAAACAAAAAAGACTATGTTTTTAATTAAGTTCATTCTGATAATGTTTTTGGCGGCAATATTTATTGCCGGCATTTTCATATACCGCATATATGCTTCTCTTCACGATGGAGTTAAACAGTTTCGTCGCCAAATGAACGGAGACAACACTCAAAATAACAACAACAGAAAGAAAAAGTCAGCTACAGATGATGAAGCTATCTACGACACCAGGAAACCAGAGAAAGCCAATCAAAAGATTTTCAACAAGGACGAAGGTGAATATGTTGATTTTGAAGAAGTGAAATAGACAAATAGAATTATAAAGGAAAACGTTGAATATTCATCAGTATATTACAGAGAATATTCAACGTTTTTTTTATCTTATAAAGAGTCTATCGATTATCAGCTATGAACCAATGTACCAATTTCATCTCCGCTCATAACCTTCTTCAAATTACCTACGATATCCATATTGAACACATAAATAGGCAGATGGTTGTCATTGCACATACAAATTGCTGTCAAGTCCATAACCTTCAATCCACGGTCAAGCACCTCTTTATATGTAATATCGGCAAACTTTTTTGCAGTAGCATCTTTTTCAGGGTCAGCAGTATATACACCGTCAACACGAGTACCCTTTAACATCACGTCTGCTTCTATCTCAATGCCTCGCAAAGAAGAGCCAGTATCAGTAGTAAAATAAGGATTACCTGTACCGGCAGAGAATATGCATATCTGACCATTCTCCATAGCTTCAATAGCATTCCATTTATTATAGAATTCACCGATTGGTTCCATGCGTATTGCAGTCATCACCTTAGTTTTAACACCAATGGCACCCAAAGCACTGCTAAGAGCCAAAGAGTTGATAACCGTAGCGCACATTCCCATCTGATCTCCTTTTACACGGTCAAAGCCTTTCTGACTGCCACTGAGTCCACGGAATATATTCCCGCCTCCAATAACAATACCGATTTGCACACCCATATCATGCACTTCTTTTATCTGACGTGCATAGTCACTAAGACGCTCTGCGTCAATGCCGAATCCCTGCTTACCCATAAGACTCTCACCGGAGAGTTTAAGTAGAATTCTTTTAAATCTTGCCATAATACTATATCTTTATTATAATTTTTATTTCTCATCTTGAAACAAGAACTTTATTTCCCCGAATGTATAACGTCTTATCACGCCCTGTCTGTCATGCATAATCAGATGACCATCATCTTCAACTTCAACGAAAGCACCTTCAAACTTTCCGTCTTTATCCTCATACCAATGATAGCCTTTCCTCCGATAGAGCGCCAAAGTATATAGTCCGGCAATATCAGAATAATCAGCACTTCTCATCAGTTCATAATATTGTCTGAATGCAGCTATCACCTTATCCAGCACTTCCTCTCTCTTTACGGTCTTACCCAATATTTGGAAAAGAGAAACCGGATTAGGAGCATCACTATGAAAGTCTTCCTGATTTATGTTTATCCCTGTACCGAATACACAATTTTTTATTCCATGAGAATCAAGAGATGTCTCTATAAGCGTTCCGCTAATCTTACGGTCTTTCCAATACACATCATTAGGCCATTTCAATGTTATGTCATCTGTATAACTGTCCAAAGCATCCTTCAAAGCCAGAGCCTCAGCCATTGATAACAAAAACTGTCTGCCAACAGGTATCCAACCGGGATGAACAAGTATGCTGAAAAGCAAATTCTTTCCCGTCTCACTCTCCCATGTATGTTCTCCTTGTCCTCTGCCGGCTGTCTGGTAATCAGCAACAGCAATCACCATATCGGAATCATCATGATAATCCTTCAGATAATCATTAGTAGATTCAACCTCGCCAAGATGGATTTTCTTGACTTTAAATTCTTTTTTTGTATTCTTACGTCCGAAAAAAAACATTTCTTTTTATACTTTAATATGCCAGCAAAGGGTTAAAAGCATCTTCTACATGTTCCAGTCTGGCATTGTCCTTATCTGTTCCCACAATGGTTATTATGTCAAAGCGCAAATCATCCCATATCTGGAATTTCTTTACGTATGCATTAGCCGCCCACCCGATGCTCTTTATTTTCTTTTCATCTATGGCATCTTCAGGTTTGGTTACCACATCTGTTGTTCTGGTTTTCACTTCCACAAACACTATTGTTGTTCCGTCTTCCGTACGTGCCACAATATCTATATCACGCCCGCCAAGTCTCCAGTCACGGTTTACCACCTCATATCCACATTTCACCAAATACTCAGCAGCAAGGTCTTCACCCCATCTTCCCAAATCATTATGAGCTGCCATATATAACTATATTTTCCACAAAAGTACAATTTTTATTTCAATAATAGCAATCTTTTTAATACTTTTGCACACATGGACGACAAGCAAATAAAGAAAGACGAAGAATATATGCGCCGTGCCTTAACAGAAGCAGAGGCCGCAGAAACCGACGGAGAAATCCCGGTAGGAGCTATTATTGTATGTAAAGACCGCATCATCTGCAGAGCCCACAACCTCACAGAAATGCTGCATGATGTAACTGCCCATGCCGAGATGCAGGCAATAACGGCAGGAGCCGATGCTCTTGGTGGTAAATATCTGCAAGACTGCACTCTCTATGTCACTATGGAACCATGCGTCATGTGTGCCGGAGCTTTGGGATGGTCACAGATTAGCCGCATTGTCTATGGTGCATCAGACGAGAAACAGGGATATACAAAATATGCGCCCGATGCTCTGCATCCTAAGACTACAGTAACATCGGGCGTATTGGAAGATGAGTGCCGCAGCCTCATCCGAGATTTTTTCCGTAAGAAACGTTAGTTTCTGTTATTTCACCTGGACAACAAGATATTTGCTTGTACTCCAGAAAATCTGAGGATTCGTAATTGTCAGCACATATTGTTTACTGGCATCACGTGTAAGAGTATAACTGCTTGCCGGATGCAGAGTCAGCAATTTGGCTGATTTAGAATACAACTTCACAACTTTATCCACACGGATATCAATCTTAGTGAAATAGTTTTTGTTGTAATTAGCCTGCAGCACTCTGCCGTCTTGGATTATACGCTGCTCCTTAAGTTCTTTCTTTGTACCGAAAACATACCATGCGGTGTTCAACTGCTTGTCCTGTTCATCGATAGTCTGGCTTTTCTGGTTACTTTCTGTAGAAAGATTGCTCACATTTGTGTTCAGATTGTTTATAGTCTCATCAAGCTCAGATATATGTATATCCTTGGCGTCAAGTTCAGCTCTTAACTGTTGCAACTGCTGATCTTTCTCATCAAGTTGTTTTACCAGATTGTCTATTGTGGTCTTCAGGGCTGACCCCTTAACGCTGCTATTCTTTAGTTGAGCACGCAACTTGCTTATAAGATCACGGTTACGCTTCATTGCGTCAGCAATAAACTTTATGTTTTCTTTCAACTGTTGCTTTTTGTTCACGCCTTCACCGTCCTTGGCAATGTTTACACGGTTTTCAGCTTCATTAATCTGACGGAATCCCTCCTGAATATCATTAAGAGTTCCCATCATGTCATTAATTTCAGTATCCTTCTGTGTTATAATTGCCTTAAGAGAATCACTTGCAGCACTGTTTACCGCGACATTGCCGGCTTTCTTTTCACCGCAGCTGCCTAGTCCAAGGAGCATAGCTCCCAAAACCAATATTAATAAAGTCTTCTTCATAATTGTCTCTCCTTTTAATTAGTTATTATTTTCACGTTTTCTGGTAGTCTTTACTTTTTCAGCTCCGGCAAGCACTATTACAATCTCCCCTCTTGGAGCAGTTTCTGTAAAATGAACTATAACCTCTTTTAATGTACCACGCACGTGTTCTTCATGAATTTTCGATATTTCACGTGCCACGCTCACCTGTCGTTCCTCACCGAATACTTCAGCAAACTGCTGTAGAGTCTTCAACAGACGATATGGCGATTCATAAAATACCATCGTGCGTGTTTCCTCCTGCAAAGAAAGCAGATGAGTCTGCCTACCCTTTTTCTGAGGCAGAAAGCCTTCAAAGCAGAATCTGTCACACGGCAGCCCCGATGACACTATGGCTGGTATGCATGCTGTGGCTCCAGGCAAAGTCTGCACTGTTATCCCTGCAGCGGCAGCCTCACGTGCCAGAAAGAATCCCGGATCACTTATGCCCGGAGTTCCGGCATCACTCACCAGAGCTATTGTCTCGCCGGCTTTCAACCTTTCCACTATACCGGCAGCAGTACCATGCTCATTGAACTTATGATGTGCCATGAGACGGTTTTTTATCTCAAAATGTTTAAGCAGAAGCCCCGAAGTTCGAGTATCCTCTGCCAACACCAAATCTGCCTCTTTCAAGATTCTAATGGCTCTCAGAGTCATGTCTTCCATATTTCCCACCGGAGTAGGTACTATATATAATGTGCCCATAATTGCGAACAAATATAGCTAAATAATCTTTGACAGCAAAAAAACCGATAAATTCTTTGCAATTTTTAAAACGTATTTGTAATTTTGCGGGCAAATGACAGAATATTTAAATGGGGAGACGCATCATCCCGGAAGAATCGAAGTGGTGTGTGGTTCTATGTTTTCAGGCAAAACTGAGGAACTGATAAGGAGATTGAAACGTGCTGAGTTTGCCAGACAGAAGGTTGAAATATTCAAACCTTCCATTGATACCCGCTACTCAGAAGAAGATGTAGTCAGTCATGATCAGAACTCAATCCGGTCCACTCCTATAGAATCATCAGGAGCCTTGTTGCTTCTGGCTTCTGATATAGATGTCGTAGGCATAGATGAAGCACAGTTCTTCGATGCCGGACTTGTTGATGTCTGCAATCAGTTGGCAAATCGCGGCATACGCGTGATTGTTGCAGGACTGGATATGGATTATCAGGGCAAACCATTCGGTCCTATTCCAGGTCTGTGTGCCATTGCCGATGATGTCACAAAAGTGCATGCCATCTGCGTGAAATGTGGCAGTCTGGCTTATGTAAGTCATCGTCTTGGCAAGAGTGACCGCCGTGTACTCCTCGGAGAGAAAGAAGAATACGAACCACTTTGCCGCGAGTGTTACAACAAAGCAATAGAGGCCGAAACAATAATTGAAAAAGAAGTAAAACAAATAAAATAATACCATGCCTAAAGAAATAACATTTGATAAGTTCATACGCTGGACAGGTACCGCACTACTAGTTTTCGGAGTTTTGTTTCTGATGAATTACCTCAGTGGGGTTCTGTTGCCATTCTTCATTGCATGGCTGCTGGCATATCTGCTCTACCCTATCGTAAAGTTTCTGGAAAACAGGCTTCATATAAAAGTCAGAGCCATTAGCATCATCATCACCATGATACTTATGCTTGCTGTAATAGGCGGAATACTATATTGCATCATTCCACCAATGATAGACCAGTTTGACAAACTTGGCAATGTACTTGCCCATTGGGCACATCAGACCACCCATACCAACAACATATCTGAGATGATATCCAACTGGATACAGGGGAATCAGGCCATGCTTGAACGCTTTTTCAAGAGCAAAGACTTTGCCGACACTATAAAGACCACCATGCCTAAAGTTTTCACGTTTGTCGGACAGACTGCCAACATCATAATCAGTATTGTGGCATCTCTCATCACCTTATTATATATGTTTTTCATTCTCATGGACTATGAGTATCTTACAGAAAACTGGATTCGTATATTTCCAAAGAAGAACCGTCCGTTCTGGAGTGAGCTCAGTCAGGATGTAGCCCGTGAACTCAACAATTATATTCGAGGTCAGGGAACGGTAGCTCTCTGCATGGGTATAATGTTCTGCATTGGCTTCACCATAATGGACTTTCCCATGGCTATAGGTCTGGGCATACTTATAGGTATATTGGATTTAGTACCCTATCTGCATACCTTCGCTCTCATTCCGACAGCATTTCTGGCTATGCTGAAAGCTGCCGACACTGGTCAGAATTTCTGGGCTATATTCGGACTTGCCTTAGGTCTGTTCTGTTTAATCCAGATTATAACCGATATGATAATCACTCCAAAGATTATGGGCAAAGCCATGGGGCTTAATCCTGCAATCTTATTGCTAAGCCTTTCTGTATGGGGAGCCCTGCTAGGTTTTATCGGTCTTATAATAGCCCTTCCACTTACCACTCTGATAATGGCATATTGGCAGAAATACGTCACAAAAGAAGAAAAAGTGCAAAAAAGTTAAAGAATAATTTGGTGGTTTCAAAAATTCATTGTACCTTTGCACTCGCTTTCAGAAACGAAAGCTGAATGATCCGCTAGCTCAGTTGGTAGAGCACAACACTTTTAATGTTGGGGTCTTGGGTTCGAACCCCAAGCGGATCACAAA
>CAYSSU010000050.1:0-23082 GCA_964433895.1 uncultured Prevotella sp. | reverse complement strand
ATCTTTTCAAAGAACTCTTTCTTTTCACGGTGCCGTTTCCGGAACCGCTCTGCTTAGAAGAACCGTTGTTCTCAAAAGCGAGTGCAAAAGTAGAGCTTTTATTCCACACCACCAAACTTTTATAACAAAAAGTTTCAAAAAAGTTTCAAAGTTTCGTGATTATGGACAATATGACTTTTATACACATTATTATATATATAGCATATCAAGGCTCATGATAAACAATAAGGGCATAAATACTAAAGAATATATAAAAGATGGCACCGCTTTTGCACTATATAAATAAAAAAGGTATTTTTGCAAACACAATTTAAAATCAAAAGATTATGGAATTTCAAGAATTAAACAGAATGATCAACAACCAGGAAAAAGGATTTGCATTAAGCGAAGCCTTCCCTGCCCTTATGCGTAAAGTGTATCTATGGATGACGATGGCGCTTGTTATAAGCGGAGTTGTAGCTTACGGTGTAGCTGCATCACCAAATCTTGTGAATCTTATATTTTCATCACGCATAACATTTTTCGGTCTCATCATAGTTGAATTTGGTCTTGTAATGTGGCTCTCGTCAAGAATAAACAAGATGTCTCTCACCACCGCCACAACGATGTTCATCATCTACTCAGCTTTAAACGGTGCCACTCTGTCAGTTATATTTCTGGCATTCAGTATGGCAACCATAGCTAAAGTATTCTTCATCAGTGCCGGAACATTTGCCGTAGCCGCAGTGTATGGATATTTCACTAAGGCCAATCTCACAAAGATGGGCAGCCTATTGCTAATGGCACTTTTTGGAATTATAATAGCCATGGTGGTAAATATGTTTATAGGCAGCAGCACATTTGACTACATCGTAAGTTGCATTGCAGTAATACTATTCGTAGGACTTACTGCTTGGGACAGTCAGAGAATAAAGAACATGCTTATGCAAGCTCCTGATATGAGCGAAAATTCACAAAAGATGGCTGTAGCAGGTGCATTAGGTCTATATTTAGACTTCATCAATATTTTCCTATATCTATTGAGAATATTTGGAAAGAACAACTAAATCCCAACAGATATAGTTTTTAAAAATTCCGCCACAAGGTACATATATCTTACCGGTTGGCGGAATTAAAGCTATATATAAATAGTACAAAAAGTCATATTCAAATTCTGTACTCGTTGTCTAAAGCCTTTATATTGTGAATATATAGCATAAATACTGCGAATACATTGCGTATATATTCGCAGTATACAGCGCTTGTACTGATTTGCGTTTACGTGGACCAATTTTGGTATACACTAATTACCATTTATAATGATTAGCAAAATTTTTATATAAAACACAAGCATTTATATGTACATTTTAGACTGTAGTTTATCAAAGATTACAAATTTGGAGCAAAAATGCAATGGAAATAACACCGAATATACGGTAAAAACGCTGTAAAAGTGAAGAGAAATGCCATTTTTAACTACTTATCTGTCATCTGTCATAGTATCTGTCATAAGCCGGAATGCCCATAAACACTGGTGAAGCAAGAGCATTTATGACAGATGACAGATGAAAGTTGAAAAAAAACAGATAGCAATTTCATACTAAATGACGGTCAGATACCTTAAAAACAAGAATTATAAAGTATCTATGACCACAGTAAAACAACAGCAAAGATTATCGTATAAATATTAGTTCATACAATAAACAAATATTAATTTAATGCATTTTTGAGCAGTTTTATGCAGAATCATTTGGAGTATTCATTCAAATTTATTACTTTTGCAACCAAGTTTGAATAAAAATACACAAGTATGAAAGTTAAGACAAAAAGACTAGAAGCAATAAAACTGCTTATTTCTAGTAAGGAATTGGGCAACCAGGAAGAAGTACTCAATGAATTGAAAAAGGAGGGGTTCGAACTTACACAGGCAACTCTAAGCCGCGACCTTAAGCAACTGAAAGTTGCCAAGGCTGCCAGTATGAACGGCCAATACGTTTATGTGTTGCCTAATGAAACTATGTATAAGCGCGTGCAGCAGGATTTGAGCATAAAAGAAATGCTGCAGACACCGGGATTTGTATCTATCAACTTTTCCGGCAACATGGGAGTGATAAAGACACGTCCAGGATATGCCAGCAGCATAGCTTACAACATAGATAACAGTACAATACCGGAAATATTGGGAACTATCGCCGGTGATGACACGATATTTATAGTAACAAAAGAAGGCGCCAGTAAAGAAGACATTGTAAAAGGTGTAAACAGCGTCTTACCAGATATGTAAAGACAGAAATTTAAATAAAAAATGGAAGAAGTTAAAGTAATGGTGGCTGATGAAAGTCATGTAAAATATGTGGACACCATACTACAGACAATCGCTGATGCAGCAAAAGTACGTGGAACAGGTATAGCCAAACGCTCTCCGGAATACGTAGCAACAAAAATGAAAGAAGCCAAAGCCGTCATAGCCCTTCAGGGAGATAAATTTGCCGGATTCAGCTATATCGAGACATGGGGCAACAAACAATATGTGACTACCTCAGGTCTTATTGTCCATCCTGACTTCAGAGGATTGGGACTAGCTAAACGAATTAAGAACCTGACATTCACTCTTGCCAGAAAGCGATGGCCTCACGCAAAAATATTCTCTCTGACCAGCGGCAGTGCAGTGATGAAGATGAATACACAGTTGGGCTATCTTCCAGTAACATTCAACGACCTCACTGATGACGAGAGTTTCTGGCGCGGATGTGAAGGCTGCATCAATGCAGATGTACTGCACCGAACCAACCGACGCTATTGTATTTGCACAGCAATGCTGTTTGACCCTGAGAAAAACCTGCCGGCAAGAATTTCCGAAGATGTGATGGAGCGTATCCGGAAAATAGACAAGGCAGAATAAAGGGAATTAAAGAACTTAAAAAGAAAGAATTATGGCAAAAAAGAAAGTTGTAGTCGCCTTCAGTGGCGGTCTTGACACATCATACACTGTGATGAAACTCACCCAAGACGGATGGGATGTATATGCAGCATGCGCAAATACAGGCGGATTCAGTGCAGAGCAATTGAAAACGAATGAGGAAAACGCATATAAACTGGGAGCAGTGAAATACATTACTCTTGACGTAACTCATGAATATTATGACAAGAGTCTAAAATATATGATTTACGGCAACGTGATGCGTAATAACTGTTATCCTATCTCTGTATCATCAGAGCGTATATTCCAAGCCATTGCCATTGCACGTTATGCAAAAGAAATCAATGCAGATGCTATTGCCCACGGAAGTACCGGAGCCGGCAATGACCAGATTCGCTTCGACATGACATTTCTAGTGATGGCACCGGGAATAGAAATTATTACCCTTACACGTGATCACGCTCTGTCACGCAAAGAAGAAGTTGATTTCCTGAATGACCATGGATTCTATGCCGACTTCACCAAACTGAAATACAGTTATAACGTTGGTATCTGGGGAACCAGTATATGTGGTGGTGAGATTCTGGATCCAACACAAGGACTGCCGGAAGAGGCCTATCTGAAACATGTTACAGCCAAAGAATCTGAAGCAGAATTGAAGATTACATTCTCTAAGGGTGAAATAACAGCCGTAAACGGAGAAGAATTCAGCGACAAGATTGAAGCCATACAGAAAATTGAGGAAATTGGAGCAAGCTATGCCATCGGTCGCGACTGCAACGTAGGTGACACCATAATCGGAATAAAAGGACGCGTAGGTTTTGAAGCCGCAGCACCTAAACTGATTATCGAGGCTCACCGTCTGTTGGAAAAAAGCACCTTGAGCAAATGGCAACAGTATTGGAAAGACCAAGTAGGCAACTGGTATGGAATGTTCTTACATGAGAGCCAGTATCTGGAACCGGTAATGCCGGATATAGAAGCCATGCTTACAAGTTCTCAACGCAACGTAAACGGAACAGCTATTCTGAAACTTCGCCCTTACAGTTTCCAGACCTTAGGTGTTGATTCTCAAGATGATTTGACAAAGAGCAAACTTGGAGAATATGGAGAGATGCAGCACGGATGGACAGCACAAGATGCCAAGGGATTCATCAAAGTATCTTCTACTCCACTTCGTGTATACTATGGTATGCACCCTGAAGAAGAGAGATAAAAATAAACACATAATTGCAACTTTCAGAAAAGTAAATGCGTCTAACAGACATAAGAACTAAAAAGAAAACAATTATGGGAAATTACAAGAGATTAACAAGATCAACCAAAGATGTATGGGTGGCAGGTATTTGCGGAGGCATTGCGGAATATTTCGACATAGACCCTACACTGGTAAGAATAGGATATATAATCCTGTCACTTGCAAGCGTAGCTTTCCCCGGAATACTGATATACTTAATACTGTGGGTGATTATGCCAAAGTATTAATTTAGAATGATTAAAATAGGTATATTAGGAGCAGCCGGATATACGGGCGGTGAACTTATCCGCCTGCTGCTAAACCATCCGGACGCCGAAATTGTATTTGCAAATAGTGAATCAAATGCCGGCAACAAAATCACTGACGTGCACGAAGGACTATACGGGGAAACAGAAATGGAGTTCACCGCAGAAATGCCTTTCGATAAAGTTGATGTAGTGTTTTTCTGTTTCGGACATGGCAAAAGCGAAGCTTTCCTGAAGGAGCACAAGATTCCAGATAACGTAAAGATTATAGATTTGGCTCAGGACTTCCGACTTGCAGCACCAGGCAACGATTATATTTACGGACTGCCAGAAATGCACAAGGCACAAACGGCAAAGGCACAGCATGTAGCCAATCCCGGTTGCTTTGCCACCTGCATACAGCTAGGGCTATTGCCTCTTGCCAAAGCAGGGCTGCTGAAGCATGATGTAAGTGTGAACGCTATTACAGGAAGTACAGGAGCCGGACAGAAGCCAGGTTCCACAACTCATTTTTCATGGCGCAACAATAATCTTAGCATATATAAGGTGTTCACTCACCAGCACCTACACGAAATCAGGCAGTCATTAAAAGAACTGCAAGGTTATCTGGATGTCAGTATAGACTTTATCCCATACCGTGGAGACTTTCCTCGTGGAATATTCGCAACAGAAGTTGTAAAATTTGACGGAGAAGAGGGCACGCTAGGCAATCCTACGGCAGAACAACTTGCCTTGATATATAAAGAATTTTATAAAGACTCAGCTTTCACACATTACGTGGACAAAGCTCTGGACATGAAACAAGTGGTGAATACCAACAAAGCACTTCTACATATAGACAAATTCGGCGACAAGGCCGTGATAACATCTACAATTGACAATCTGCTGAAGGGAGCTGTAGGACAAGCCGTACAGAACATGAATATAATGTTCGGAATTAACGAAAGGACCGGACTAAGACTCAAGGGAATAGCCTTCTAGGAATGGCCAGGAATGCAGAGTAATATTGGCTCTGCATACCAAGCAGAAAGATGAGATGTCAAATTAAAAGGAACTAATTATGAAACTATTTGATGTATATCCACTCTTTGACGTAAATATCGTAAAGGGAAAAGGATGTAACGTATGGGACGACAAAGGACAGAAATATCTGGATCTTTATGGCGGACATGCAGTTATAAGTATAGGTCATTGTCATCCTCACTATCTAGAGATGATGACAAAACAATTGAATGAACTGGGATTTTATTCCAACTCTGTAATAAATAAACTGCAGCAGAAACTGGCTGAGCGACTGGGCAAAATAAGTGGATATGATGATTATCAGTTTTTTCTTATCAACTCAGGAGCAGAAGCTAACGAGAATGCATTGAAACTGGCTTCATTCACCAATGGACGCAAACGCGTACTGGCTATAGAAAAATCATTTCACGGACGAACATCACTTGCTGTAGAAGTGACCAATAATCCTAAGATTATAGCACCTATAAATGATAATGAGCACGTGACATTCCTTCCTATCAACGATCTTGATGCTTGGGAAAAAGAACTTGCCAAAGGTGATGTGTGCGCTTGTATCATAGAATGTATTCAAGGTGTGGGCGGCTGCAATCTTGTGACAAAGGAATTTGCACAGGGACTGCAGAAGGCTTGCAGAAAATACGGAACATTTCTTATCTGCGACGAAATTCAATGTGGATATGGAAGAACAGGTAAATTCTTCGCTCACCAATGGCTGGACATTAAACCTGACATCATTACTGTAGCCAAAGGCATAGGCAACGGATTCCCTATGGGAGGCGTACTTATATCACCGGAATTCAAACCTGTTTATGGTCAACTTGGAACAACATTCGGAGGAAACCATCTGGCTTGCACAGCAGCATTGGCTGTACTAGACGTATTCGAAAAAGAAGGACTGGTAGAGAACGCACATCTCGTGGGAGATTACTTGATAGAAGAACTGAAAGAACTGCAGCAGCGCAACAGCCATATCAAAGAAGTTCGCGGTCGCGGACTCATGGTAGGTGCAGTATTGGACATTCCACACAAAGAGGTACGTAGCAAACTGATTTACGAACAGCACTGCTTCACCGGATGTGCCGGCACTAATATTCTTAGAATATTACCGCCACTGGTTCTGACACGTGATAACGTAGATGATTTCATACAAAGACTAGAAACCGTATTAAACGAACTTTAAAATGAAAATATCAATTATAGGCGCAGGGGCTATGGGCGGCTCTTTCGCAGAAGGATTAATTGGAGAAGCTGATGTTACTGTAAGTGACATCAACGAAAAAGCCCTGCAACACTTTGCAGAACTTGGCGCAAGCATAACAACAGACAATAATGCGGCTGTGAAAGACGCTGATATAGTAGCTGTTGTTGTGAAACCATGGTTGGTTGAAAAAGTGCTTAAAGGCATAAAAGACACACTGGAATATAAGAAACAACTACTGATAGTAATAGCAGCAGGCGTATCTTCTGACAGCGTGAAGACCTGGATGGATAAAAATGGCACGGCACCACACTTCTTTCTTGTTATACCTAACATTGCCATTGCTCAAAAAGCATCAATGACATTCATTGTACCTGCCAATGCCACAAGCGAAGAATCTGACAAAGTGAAAGCCATGTTCGACAAACTTGGCGGAAGCATAATAACAGAAGAACGTCTGCTTGGAGCCGGAACCACACTGGCATCATGCGGTATAGCATACGCAATGAGATATATCAGAGCAGCTGTAGAAGGCGGTGTAGAACTCGGATTCAAGGCTAAAGACGCGGAGAAAATCGTGGAACAAACCGTGAAGGGAGCCGTAGAACTACTGCAAGCTACAGGCGAACACCCGGAAGCTGCAATCGACAAAGTGACAACCCCCGGTGGAGTAACCATAAAAGGACTAAATGAAATGGAACATGCCGGATTCACAAGTGCAGTAATCCGCGGGTTGAAAGCCGGAGCAAAATAAGATATTCGATTTCTTAAGAAATTACAAAATGCTGCACAAAGACATATCCACTGTGCAGCATTTTTTGATTTATTTAGATATAAGGAAATAAAACAGAAACGCGATTTCTGAAAGTTAAAAAGTTTTATTAATTTTGGCGCTGAATAAAATTAAACAAATAACTATGGAAGAATCAATCAAGCAAATTGGAGAACGGCTGAAAGGACTACGCGATGTGCTGAATATTCCAGCAGAGGAAATTGCAGAACTTTGCGGCATCAGTCTAGACCATTATCTGAAGATCGAAGCTGGAGAAGCCGATCCTTCAGTATACCGTCTATCTAAAATTTCCAAACGCTACGGTATAGACTTAGACGTACTTTTGTTTGGCGAAGAGCCACGCATGAGCAGTTACTATCTTACCAGATGTGAACAGGGACCGGAAATAGACAGAGGCAACGACTATAAATACCAAAGTCTGGCTCAGGGATTCCGTGGACGTAAAATAGATCCTTTTTTTACTCAGGTAGATCCGTTACCAGAAGGGAAACGCCACTCTAAAGGTACACATGACGGACAGGAATTTGACGTTGTGATAAGCGGAGAACTTGAAATAGTGATAGAAGACAAAGTGCTGGTAATGAAAACTGGAGACAGTATCTATTTTGACAGCAGAAGACCTCACTGTTTTCAGGCTATGAACAATGAGCCAGCTAAATTCTTATGCATTATTATCTGAACAAAATCAAAAAAACGATGATAGAAAGATTTCTTAAGCAGACCAAATTCTCTTCAGAGGAAGACTTCAAGAATAATCTGCACTTCAACATTCCTGAGAACTTTAACTTTGCCTATGACGTTATGGACGCATGGGCTGCTGAAGAACCAGACAAGCTAGCTCTGCTCTGGACTTCAGAACGCGGTGAAGAAATTCGCGCAACATATAAAGACCTGAAAGAACAGACCGACCAGACAGCAGCTTATTACCAGAGTCTAGGCATTGGTCACGGAGATAAGGTGATGCTTATTCTGAAACGCCATTACCAATGGTGGCTGACAATGTTGGCACTACACAAACTCGGAGCCATAGCCATACCTGCCACACACATGCTTACAACTCATGATATTGTGTATCGTAACAACCGTGCCAGTATCAAGGCTATTATCTGCGTGAACGATGAATATGTCACTACACAAGTGAAGAATTCTCTGGCAGAAAGCCCATCTGTAAAGACTCTGATTGCAGTGAATTCCATGTCACAGGCAGACGTAGCTGTACCAGAAGGATTTAATGATTGGATGAATGAATGGAAGAAAGCACCGGCTTTTGTACGTCCTGAATTTGTAAACACTAATGAAGACACTATGCTGATGTATTTCACTAGCGGAACAAGTGGGGAACCAAAAATGGTAGCTCATGACTACCTATACGCTATGGGGCATCTCACCACCGGTGTATATTGGCATAATCTGCACGAGAAGAGCCTGCACCTGACTGTAGCCGACACCGGTTGGGGAAAAGCCGTATGGGGAAAGCTGTACGGACAATGGTTTGCCGGAGCTACGGTATTCGTGTATGACCATGAAAAGTTTACCGCTGAAAAAATAATGAGACAGATAGAAAAATATCATGTCACATCTTTCTGTGCTCCACCTACAATATACCGTTTCATGATTCGTGAAGATTTCTCTAAGTATAACTTGAGTTCTCTGGAATGGTGCACAACAGCAGGAGAAGCTATGAATCCGTCTGTTGCTGACAAATTTAAAGATTTAACCGGAATACAGATATATGAGGGATTCGGTCAGACAGAAACAACAATGACACTGGGTACTTTTCCATGGGTAAAGCCAAGACCTGGAAGCATGGGTAAACCAAATCCTCAATACGACGTGTGTCTGCTTCGCCCGGACGGAACAGAATGTGAAGATGGAGAAAAGGGAGAAATATGCATTCGCATAGGAGACCAAAAGCCAATCGGACTATTCAAGGGCTACTACCGTGATGATGCCAAGACCAAAGAAGTGTGGCACCACGGAGTCTATCACACCGGCGACATGGCTTGGAGAGATGAAGAAGGATACTTCTGGTTTGAAGGCCGTATTGACGATGTGATAAAGAGTTCCGGCTACCGCATAGGACCATTTGAAGTAGAAAATGCACTTATGACCCATCCTGCCGTGGTGGAATGTGCCATAACCGGCGTACCAGATCCTATTAGAGGCATGGTGGTAAAAGCCACAGTGGTTTTGGCTGAAGAATACAAAGACAAGGCCGGAGACGAACTTATAAAAGAATTGCAGAACCATGTGAAACATGAAACTGCACCTTACAAATATCCTCGCATAGTGGAATTCGTAGACGAACTACCAAAAACCATAAGTGGTAAGATTCGCCGAGTGGAAATACGCGAGAAAGACAATAAGAAATAAGAATATAGAGACTAAAATGAAAAGAATTGTAGTAAAGGTGGGCAGCAACGTCCTGACCCGCGATGATGGAAAACTAGACGTGACCCGCATGTCGGCAATAGTAGACCAGATAGTATGGCTAAGAAGAAATGACTATGAAGTGATTCTCGTTTCATCAGGTTCAATAGCCAGCGGACGGAGTGAATTTCATCTTGACAAGAAACTGGACAGCGTTGAGCAACGTCAACTGTTTTCAGCCATAGGTCAGGTGAAACTCATCGGTCTTTACTACGACCTTTTCAGAGAATACGACATTCACGTGGGACAGATGCTTACCATGAAAGAGAGCTTCTCTACACGCTCTGAGTATCTGAACCAACGTGCCTGCATGACTGTAATGCTGAAAAACGGAATCATACCTATAGTAAATGAAAATGACACTGTAAGCATTACAGAGCTTATGTTTACCGACAATGATGAACTTTCCGGGCTTGTTGCATCAATGATGAATGCCGATACTCTTGTGATACTGAGCAATGTTGACGGAATATACAACGGCTCACCCAAAGACCCTAACACGAGGGTTATACCAACGGTGAACTACGACCGTGATTTGGCAGAATACATACAAACTGAAAAAAGTGGATTCGGCCGTGGAGGAATGATTACCAAGAGTAACATTGCCAGAAAAGTGGCAGAAGAGGGAATAAAAGTAATTATTGCCAATGGCAAGACTCAGAACATCCTTGTGGAACTGGCAAACAGACCAATGGAAACTATGCATACTGAATTCCGTCCGAATCCAAATCCGACAAGCGGAGTAAAAAAATGGATTGCACATTCTGAAAGTTTTGCCAAAGGCGTGGTTCACGTCAACCAGAACGCAGCAGACGCTCTTAAAGGAGAAAAAGCCGTAAGTCTGTTGCTGGTCGGTGTTACATCCATTGATGGAGAGTTTGAAGAAGGCGACCTTATAAATGTAATAGAACCAGACGGCAAGCCCATAGCTGTAGGAAGAAGCGGTTATTCTTCTGACGACGCGAAGGAACAAATCGGCACACACGATGTGAAGCCACTTATTCACTACGATTATCTATATATGGAGTAATATAAACATGGAAGAGATTTTCAAGAAAACCAAGGAAGCCAGCAAGACGCTAGCACTTATCTCTGACGACAGACGTAATGAAATTCTTAATGCCGTAGCAAATGCCATTATCGGACACAAAGAATTCTTATTAAAAGAGAATCAGAAGGATCTTGACCGCATGGATAAAAATAATCCTCTGTATGACCGTCTGCAACTTACCAGTGAACGGCTTGACGATATAGCTGCCGACATGCGGCACGTATCAACTCTGCCATCACCTCTAGGAAGAATTCTGAAAGACAGAACTTTGGACAACGGACTGCATCTGCAACGTGTCAGTGTACCATTCGGAGTTATCGGAATGATATATGAAGCCAGACCAAACGTTACATTTGATGTATTTTCACTATGTTTCAAAAGCGGTAACGCATGTGTACTGAAAGGTGGTAAGGACGCAGAAGATTCCTGTAAAGCAGGAGTAGAACTTATTCACAGTGTACTTAAGCAATATGATATCAACCCTTCGGTAATAGAACTTTTGCCATGTACACACGAAGCTACAGGCGCAATGCTTAACGCCATAGGCTATATAGACCTGTGCATCCCCCGTGGTAGCAAGCGGCTCATCAACTTTGTGCGTGACACAGCTAAGGTTCCAGTAATAGAAACCGGTGCTGGAGTTGTGCATTGCTATTTCGACAAAGATGGAGACTTGAATATTGGAAAAGACATTATCGACAATGCAAAAACCAGACGATGCAGCGTATGCAATGCACTCGACACCTTACTTATAAATATAGACAGATTGAAAGATCTACCTGAACTATGTAGCAAGGTGGCTGTAAAAGGCGTGAAGATACACGCAGACGAACAGGCTTACAAAGCACTATACGGCAAATGCCCTGCAGAGCTTCTCATTAAGAATACCGATGATAATGAAATTTGGCACACAGAATGGATGAGTATGCAAATGGGTATAAAGACTGTAAAAAGTCTAGACGATGCCTTGCAGCATATTGCCATATATGGAAGCGGACACAGCGAAAGTATAATAACTGAAGATGCAGAAGCCCAAAAGAAATTTCAGGCATTGGTGGACGCCGCATGCGTTTACGTAAATGTACCTACAAGTTTCACCGATGGTTCTCAATTCGGACTTGGCGCAGAAATAGGAATAAGCACCCAAAAACTTGGGGCAAGAGGTCCTATGGCTTTGGAAGAAATAACAACTTATAAATGGTTGATTAACGGACACGGACAAATAAGAAAATAAAAATATGAAAACATTCTTTAATGTAGAAGACCTCGGAAATCTTAACGATGCCATGGCTGAGGCACAGGAAGTAAAGAAAAATCGTTTTGGATATCAGAAATTTGGCAAGAACAAGACATTGCTGATGATATTCTTCAACAATTCACTCCGCACCCGACTTAGTACCCAGAAAGCTGCGATGAATCTTGGAATGAATGTTATCGTACTAGACGTGAATGCCGGTGCATGGAAACTGGAAACAGAACGTGGCGTAATCATGGACGGAGATAAAAGCGAACATCTTCTGGAAGCCATTCCTGTAATGGGATGCTTCTGCGATTTAGTTGGTGTACGTAGTTTTGCCGGACTTTCTGACAGAGACTACGACTATGCGGAAACCATAGTAAATCAATTCGTGAAATATTGCGGTCGCCCTGTATTTGCAATGGAAACAGCCACAGTACATCCACTTCAAGCTTTCGCTGACCTGATAACAATAGAAGAGCACAAGCAGACCAAGAAACCAAAAGTTGTAATGAGTTGGGCTCCTCATTGCCGCGCCTTACCTCAGGCTGTACCAAACTCATTTGCGCAATGGATGAATGCAGCCGATGTAGACTTTGTCATCACCCAACCGGAAGGATATGAACTGGACCCTAAGTTTGCAGGAAATGCCCAAATAGAATACAACCAGAAGAAGGCTCTTGAAGGTGCCGACTTTGTATATGCAAAGAACTGGAGTTGTCCAGGCTCAAAAAACAAAGCTGATTACGGTAAGATTCTGAGTAAGGACATGAGTTGGACTATAGACACTGAACACATGAGCTGGACCAATAACGGTTTCTTCATGCACTGTCTGCCAGTACGCCGCGGTCTCATTGTTACAGACGACGTTATAGAAAGCGACCACAGTCTGGTAATACCAGAAGCGGCCAACCGAGAGATTTCTGCAGAAGTCGTAATAAAGAGAATGCTGGAAAGCCTATAATAAAAGAGGAAGCAACAAAATTGCTTCCTTTTTTATTACTTATTTATAACTACTTTCTTTCCTTTATAAATATAAATACCCTTTGGCAAAGATACTTCTGACAAAGAAGATACATTATTCATCACTTTTCTGCCATAAGTATCATAAACATCATAGGACTTTTTATTATCCATAACTATATTTTCACTGATACTACTCGTTACTGAAGGTTCTGGATAAATTGCATTGAAAGCACTGCGCCCCAAAGCATCACCTTGAAAGATGCCATCATAAGCATTCTCATCATTAATAGAAAGAATAGAACGATTGAATATGGTCATATTAGGACGCGTAATATTATTTGTATCCCAAAAGAAAGGTATAACACCAGCCTCATAACTATACTCTGTAGAGAAATTATACCAATACTGAATACTCTCATCATGTTTAGCCTGAGTACCTTGTATAGAAGTAAGTGTACGATGATTGGCACCAACCTCACCAGCAATAACAGGATAGCCTCTATCAACAAACATAGACTTAAGATTATTAAATGAAGTCTGGATTTCCACTGCCGATGTACTATTTGAAGTTCTAGTTGTTGCACGATTAGGAGCATGTCCATACCAATAATACCACATATTGCCCCATGACGCATCTTCTGTCATTCCACAAAACTGATAAGGATCATAATGATGGAATTCAACCATAATTCTCCGAGAAGCAGAATCTGTTAATTTTGTTACATCATAAAGTTTGTAAATATTTGAAGCATTAACGTTTGTACCTTGAACAATCAATATGCGATTGGCATTATTACCTCCTGTAGCACGAACAGCATCTATGAATACCTGCTCATATTCTAAAAGACGTGCTGTGAGATTAATATCATCCAATTTGGTTCCAATTGCTTCTGGAGAAGCACTTCCTACACCTGGTTCATTTAGACCTGCAAAAATAAGACGTTCGTCATAATTTCTGAATGCCGTAGCTATATTAGTCCATAGCTTACGTAACTGTTCTTTTTTTGCAGAAACATCAGTTTCTGTAGTGAATCCGTCATATTCCAACCAACCACCATCCCAATGATCATTTAGAACAACATAGAGATTAGCACTGATACAATAATCCACTATTTCCTTTACTCTAGCTAGCCAAGAAGCATCAATAGTAAGACTGGTTTTGTCTGAAATATGTCCCATTATCCATGCACACGGAATACGAATGCTCTTGAATCCTTTGCTCTTAACCAGATTAATTATCTCCTGAGTGGTCTTTGTACTCTGCCAAGTCGTCTCTGCAACTACACCACCATTATCAGTAAAAATATCAGCACTATTTCCAGCCTCAAGCGTATTGCCGAGATTCCAACCTGGAGCCATATAATGCGCTAGTTCACAAGCATCCAAATCCATTGAAGTAATACGGGGATTATCCTGAGCATTTACATTAATCAGAAATAAAACAAAAAAAACAAAAAGAAAGATGTTCTTCATACTAAGTTTTTTTACAAGTAAGAGGGTATAAGACTCTTTACTTTCTATACCCTCTTAAATTAATATTATCAATAAGATCTAACTGTACGCAAAGGAATCCCATAATGACGAAGTGTATAGCCATTAGTAACTACGCCATCTTCATCAAATGTAAGAGTATTGGCATAATCACTATTCACAGAACTAACCTCACCTATCCAGTAAGAGGCTTTCCCGTCACCTATTATATCATCTTCATCACGATAACCTGTATAAGGCAAAAATATAGAATTGCCATTTATAGCCGTGAACCTAACACCTTTCACCCCATTGACGGTTTCTACTGTACTTGTTGTATTATTAATAAGTTCTTTAACTTGTGCCAATGTCGGCATAGTACTTAACACAACCGATGTACCATCAATATTAAGATTATTTGTGATATCAAGTTCCGTACCAGCTATATTTTCAGAAGGATAATCTGAATTATCATCAGAATATTGCTCTGCAGTTTTGTCCCCATATCCAAAATAAGCACCTACTCCCTCTTCTTCCTCTGCACCAATATTATACTTAGCCCATTTTACACTGAGTCCCAAATCTACATATTCCATAGTCTGAGTAAGAGTGGTCAATTCTTTAGTTTCGCCAAAGACATAACCATCACCGACCTTAACATAAGCTGCATAATAATAAGTTGTGCCAGGAAGCAAACCACTAATTGTTGTAATTTCAAAATCACGTGCATTAGTAATATTATCTTTGTCTATGCTTATCTTTATGCCCTTTTCCGGACTGTCCAAACCTTCTAGGCCAGAAAAATCTGCAGAAAATGTAGCCTTCGTATAGCTTATATTTGTAGCATCATTTGTCACAGTCTTAGCATTAGTAGTTACAAAAGATTTGACATCACCATATCTATAGACCCGATTCTGAAGACATACATAAGTGGCATAATAGTATGTTGTGCCGGTTGTAAGACCTGTAAGCGAAGTCTCTATTGAATCACCAGACAGAGAGCCTTCTATTTCTGTTCCATCACTTGTAGGATCTTTTGAAGTACCATAGATTACCCCAACCTTATAAGATGCAGAACTAGCACTAGAAAGATCCTTTACCGTACCATCTATATCTGCGCCTACAGCCGTTACAACAGCATCACCTGTTGTTATTTCCGTGACAATATTCCCTGTTGCTACAGTATAGTTATCATCATTGGAACAAGCTGTTGTAAGCAAAGCGCCAGCCAGCAAAATAATTCCTGATAAATATCTTAATTTCATATTGATATTCTTTAAATGTTTGTATTTAAATAAACTCTCCTTAATTTTTGCATCACTCAGTAATAAATGAAGTTCCATTATCCATTTTCACTGAAATTTTAACTATTAAAGAAGAACTGAATACATATTTAGATGCATTGCTAGCCGTTGCGCCCCAAGGATTAACAAGATATCGGCGTGCTGCATTTGTCCCATCACCAGAGCATCTTTCAATAGAAGAATCATCAAACGAAACTTCTTTACCATCAACTTTTATATCCTTAATTACTATATCACAGTCAGGATAATCTTTCAAAATTTTATCAACATCAAGATAAACACCATATGTTGTACTACACGACCCTTTAATTGTAAGTGTATAGTCGGCATCAGTCCCTGCTACAACATATATAGGATCACTTTCTTGCGTAGACCAACTTGTATTAAATAAATGAAGTATTGCAGGGTAAGTTTTTTTTGTACCAGCACGGACAACATCAAATCCATACCCCATATACTGATAGAAATTCCCCTGGTCGTCATATTCTTTACTACCCCAAGCAATAGAACTCAGACCACCAGTCTGCCCATCACAATTTGCACTCTCCGAAAAGCCTAGAATACGCAAAGTTCCATCGCTATTGCACTTGAACTTAGCACGACCATCAGCAGAAAGATTTACTGTAGGCAATGATGGAGAAAAAGTATATATACCATCGTCACTCAAAGTATATGAACCACTCTGGGTTGAGCCACTAGGCGATGTAAACTCATAAGTATTTGAATTACTATTGAGGGCTATTGTCAAATCATCATTATTACTATTTGCAGAAACAGCAGTAACAGCCTTAGAAGACCCATCCTTATTATACCAATTGAAACCAGACAGTTGATAAGTGATTATTTTATCATTTTTAGGTTCCACGAAATCACGCCATCCATCTTCCAAAGTAGGAGATGCATCATCTTCAGGAGCCTCATAACTGTCAGCGTAATCTTTTGATACAAAATTAAAGACTATCCACCATTTATCTTCTCCGGAAGTTTCTTTGTTACGAAGTACAGCCAGTCGTAGCTGATTATCAGTAAGAGTAACTATATGAATATCAGACTTCCATCCGACTTCATCAGTAATGTTATCCACCTTAGGCGAATGAAGGAGCTTACAATCAGTAAGATTCAGCCTGTGATTGTCTGCATCTATAAGATATGTGCCTTTGGCTGAAGTAGAAGTTCCATCAGATGATACCGTGGTGGTATTTATATTTGCACCATTAATCAAATCAAAAGTCATAGTACTATTGCTAAAATTACCACTTGCATCTTGAACATTACCAGAAGGATCCCAGTTTGAAGTAAAATTATTCCATTCTGCATCTGTTACACTAGGATCACCATAAGACATATCTCCTGAGGCCAAACCATAATCACCTGTATCAGGAATCCATGTTTTCGACTTGCCAACACCACCGGTAAGCATTGTATAAAGCTCATTATCAACAAAGTCTGCACAGAAATCAGAAACTGTGAAATGAGCTGTATCACCATATACGACACCACCACGAGTCTCTACACCAAACAAGACATCATAAGTCCCAGGGAATGGAATATGAAGTTCAATCTCCTTTTCCTGCGAACGTCCCTGTGGATGTACCCAACATACTTGATAACGATCTGCCATCAAACTTTTCAGATAAATTATATTAGGATTGTCATCATCATGGGTAATAGAATAAGCGGTACCTTCTACTAGGTCAGCAGAAGTAACATCCTTATCCCCCAAATCATATTCATTAGGCGAGCATGCAGATAGACCTAGCAGCACTAATACTGCTCCAACCATTGCATATATATATTTCTTGATTTTCATAATATTTTAAATTATTTGTTCTATATTCATTGTACTATATGCTTTGGAATTACCATCCTGAATTTTGCTTGAGTACACCATCGGACAGTTGAATCTGAGTAAGAGGTATCTGACAGAACCCACGTTTGCTTTTTATATTATCAGCCTTAATAGAAACAGCATCACTACTACCTCCTGAAGTTACATTTTCTCCACTGGCAGCAATCGTTGATGCAGCAACATCAATCCCCTGACGAAGCAAATCCCAATAGCGAATACCTTCGCCCATGAACTCAAGTTTACGTTCATTCATAATATTGGCTTCTGATACAGACAATTCTTTATAAGAAGAACTCACAGTACCATCACTCTGAGTAAACGCACGTTTACGCACTTGATTGAAATAATCCTGGGCATTTGAAGAACCAAGTTCTGCAGCCATAAGCAGTACATCAGCATAACGCATAAGCACATAATCTTGAGGTTGTGAAATCTGAAAGTCACCAGACATAACACCAGCATAGTAATTGACCATAGACCAAGTTCCATCCGAACTCTGTGTCCATTTTGAACGAGGTGTATACTTTTTCACAGCAAAGCCGGTATATTCACGTTGGTCGGAAAGAACTTTCTGATAAGCTGTAAGACTTTCTATACCTTCTTGAGCCAAATTAATGACAGACGCACTCTGACGGGAATCACCTGTAGCAAATGAATTCCAGGTCTTAGAGGTTACAGTACATCCACCCCATCCCTGACCATAAGGGACACAGATGATACCGCCAGTACGAATACCGAACATTTGAATGGCATTATTACCGCCATTATTACCATCATAGTCAGATGTATAATTGAACTTCATACTTAGAACAGTCTCTGTGTTGCCATCTCCGGCGTAAGTAGAATCATTCTTCCAATTGCCGCTTGTATCCTGGACCCAGTTATCACTAGCTGCAGGCCAAAGATTCTTGAACTGAGAAACAAGACCATACTCTCCACTTGATATTACATTCTCCAAATCGGCTAGAGCTATTGCCTGGGTAAGTCCGCCAGGAACTGTTCCACGGGCATTGTCGTTATAAACACCATCATAGAACAGATACACTCTTGCCAACAAAGCCTCTGCAGCATACTTTGTTATACGACCATCATTAGATGCGGCATCTTTCTTAGGATAAGCATCTGCCGGAATATTATTTGCAGCATAAGTAAGATCACTGACAATTTGAGCATAAACGCTATCCGGATCAGCCTGAGGCACATTGGCTGTTGTAGGAACAGTCACAAGAGGTACATTCTCAAACAGACGTACCAGGTCAAAGTATAAAATGCCACGAATAGCACGTGTTTCACCTATAACACGGTAATGAGCCTCATCTGAATCCCATGTGATATTACCCTCTTGGGAAAGAAGTTCATTGCAATTATAGATTGCAGCATAATAATATTTCCAAAGATCATTGAAAAGATTTGTTTGAGACGCATCCTGAGAAATATCAAAACGGTCTATAACCTGAGCATTGCGGGCATCATTTGCACCTGTAGCTCCAAAACAATTATCGCCCATTATTTCAGAAGCATAATGAAATGCAAAAGTCGGACCGTCAGATACAGTCTCTTGCCAACCATTATAACAACCAATAAGAGCGCGGTCTGCCTCACTCTGATTTGTAAAATAATTACCTGTAGACGACTCTGTTTTAGAAGAGACATCCAGGAAATCTTCGCCACAAGACACCAGTCCCAAAGAGATGAGTCCCACTGCAGCTATATTTAATATCTTTGTTTTCATATTGAAAATTCTTTCTGATTAGAACTTAAGATTAACACCTACAAGGAATGTACGAGGACGCGGATAATAGCCAAGATCTACTCCTGACACCCAATCATCTGTACCATAGCCAACCTCCGGATCCATACCGTCATATTTTGTAAATGTGAAAGCATTCTGCACCTGGAAGTAAAGACGAGCCTGAGAGATATACTTGACTTTAAGCAACTTAACGAAATCATAACCTATAGTTATATTGCTTATTCTCAAGAAGTCACCATTCTGTATAAATAGGTCAGAGAACTGATAGTTTATATTAGTATTAGTAACACGAGGAATACTGTTTGATGTACCCTCACCGGTCCAACGTCCAAGAATAGCCGTTGTATAATTGGCAGTAGCACTACCTACATTACGGTAACTCTGTACAATTTGATTTCCAGCCTGTCCACTTGCTGTTACAGAGAAGTCAAAGTTCTTATAATCAAAGCCCAAAGAGAAGCCGAAAGTAAAATCTGGTGTGCCATCACCCAAATTTACCTTATCTTTATCATTAATCTGACCATCATGATTTATATCATAATATTTCACGTCACCAGGCTGAGGATCAGACTGCAAGACACCATTACCCGCAGCAATCCATTCGTCAATATCTTCCTGACTTTGAAACAAGCCTGCTGTTTTATATCCCCAGAAATAGCCTATAGGCTCACCATTGCTACAACGGTAAAATTCTGTTGAGTTATCATATAATACGCCAGACTGACCATGGATAATACCGTCTTCATTAGGAATATTACCTACCTCATTGTGATTGTAAGATCCATTTACATTAACAAAATAATTGAAATCTCTACCAATATGATCATTCCAGGAAAGTCCCAGTTCCACACCGGTATTGGAAACATCGCCGCCATTTATATAAGGAGCTCCTGTTCCTGAAGTGGCCAATACAGGAGGCTGAACCAACCAATTCTTTGTTTTCTTGTAATACCAGTCGAAATTAACATTCAAATTTCCAAATATACGGGCATCAAAACCGAGATCTGTCTGCTCTGATGTTTCCCATGTAATATCTTCATTGGCAAGACGTGTAACAGCAGAACCCCACTGATCTGAAGAACTGCCAAGACCTGTGCCAAAATTATAATAGATGTTAGAGAAACTTACAGGAGCTGTATACATATAATTACCAATATTCTGGTTACCGACCTGTCCCCAACTTGCACGAAGTTTAAAGTAATCTACAACACTGTGAAGAGGTTTCCAGAAATTTTCATTCGAAACTACCCAACCTGCACTTACAGAAGGGAAAGTACCAAAACGATGGCCACGGGCAAAACGAGAACTACCGTCACGACGTACAGTAGCTGTTGCCATATAAGTTTCCTTCCAGTTCCATGATACACGACCGAAATAGGAAATCATACGTTCCTGATCCCAAGGAGAGCCACTCACGCTCAGTCCTCCTTCTGAAGAAGTAGCTGTACCATTGCTCAACCATGCATACTGCCAAGTGTCAAAACCTTCACGAAGACTGCCATTGGCTGCATAAAGAGAACTTCCGTTTGTACGGTAAGCCTCCATACCCAACATAGCATCAAAATTATGATTGCCGATGTTCCAATTATAAGTAAGAGTGTTTGTCCATGTTATTCCAAAGCCATCACTCTTGCTCTGAGTAACCTTTGTGTAAGAGTCATTATAACTATACACCGAAAAATGGTAAAGTGGAGTATAACTACGATAATCATTAGAATCATACTTTACACCGATTGTACTACGGAACTTCAGATTTTTTATAAACTGAAATTCAGCAAACGCATTCGCGGTAATCGTTGCATTCTTCGTACCATTGTTGTTATTTGTCATCATCAGACCGTAAGGATTACCATCAGCATTATACCAGTCACTGTTAGATGTGTCATTATAAGGACTGTCATAATTGTTATTGTCACTATATACAGGAGCCAAAGGTGACGTTCCTAATGCACCGCGCAAAGTATTATTGTACTGATTTCCTACGCTAATGCCTTTCTTCTTATAATAAATGAAACTAACCTGTTCACCTACCTTGAGGAAATTATCAATGACATTGTATTCAGAATTCATACGGAAGTTATAACGTTCATAGTTAGAAACAGCTGAACCTCCGACAATGCCTTCTTGGCTCATATACCCCATGCTCATGGCATAATTACCATTCTTGTTACCACCGGTGATACCCAGATTATAGCTCTGAGTCTTAGCATTGTTCTTAAACATCTGATTCACCCAATCTGTATCATATACATTACCATTGGAATCATAGATACTGGAATATTTGCTCCAATCATAAGCAGAATTGCCTGAATTGATATTCTGCTCATCCATTATAGTCATATACTCCTGGGCATTAAGCATTTTAACCTTATGGGCAGCACTCTGCCAGCCTACATACCCGTCAAGACTTATGACTGTGCGACCTTCTTTACCACTCTTTGTAGTAACAAGAACCACACCATTGGCAGACTGTGAACCATAGATAGCTGCAGAAGCAGCATCCTTAAGGACATCTATACTCTCAATATCAGATGGATTCAATGTCGCGATATCACCGCGAACACCATCTATTATATAAAGAGGTCCAGACGAGCCTGTAGTACCCAAGCCACGGATGTTTACCTTAAGACCTTCACCAGGCTGACCGGATTCACTGACAATAGACATACCGGGAGTCTGTCCCTGAAGAGCCTGAAGAGGATTTGAAGTGTTCAACTTCGCCACATCATCACCCTTCACCTGAAGAGTTGCACCCGTAACCAGTTTTTTCTTCTGGACACCATAGCCGATAACGACTACATCATCAAGAGAGTTTGACTCTTCCTTGAGAGATATCCGGAGGTTATTGCCGGAAACCTTAACACGTTGGGTAACATAACCGATATAACTTACGACGAGAGTCTGTCCGTCGTTAGCTTCAATGGAGAAGTTACCATCCAGGTCGGTTACTGCACCGCCCTGATTACCCTGCACTACAACTGTTGCTCCAATAAGAGGTTCACCATCCGCCGCGGATGTAATGATTCCTGTAACAGTTTTAGCGTTGAGAGTCATTGCTGATAATAGCATTATTGCTAAAACAGCAACTTTGCCAAGAACTAAATTCTTGCAACACATAAGAAATGTTTTTCTCATAGCCACCTTTTTTGGTTAAAAATTGATATATTAAATTGCGATTCTTACTTCCATAACACCCATAAAATGACTTTAGGTTTTTCACAGTGCAAATTTAGTGCTTTTTAAGCATAGAGATATCGCTATTTGTTAACAATAAGTGGTTAAAATGTTCCCCGTATATGATAAAAATGATATGAATTGTATATGCTGCTAGCTTAGGAATAATCGATTTTCTGAATATGGTTCACCGTAAATAGCAATATATCAGCCATTTACCGTGAATAACGCATTACAGTTCATACCAACATTAATCTAAATTGTAAAGTGCATATTTAGTCTTGCTAAAATACGTTATTAGCAATGCTAATTAGCTTTTACAACATGGGCTATGCCGACTTCCGTTATGGTTCATAGCACTACATGGTATAAGCCGGAAGTAAGCGTATCCGCGATGCAGCCTTTTGATTCCGTAAAAGTATGTTTACCTTT
>CAYSSU010000049.1:0-23704 GCA_964433895.1 uncultured Prevotella sp. | reverse complement strand
CGCCGATGGTACTGCAATGCAATGCGGGAGAGTAGGTAGCTGCCTTTTTTTAGCACAAGAGCTCCGTTCTAGCAATAGAACGGAGCTTTTTGCGTTTATATAGGTATGGACTGGACTGATAGATTTCAACATATAAAGATTGCTTTTTTGGTTTCGGCTGTTTTCATAGCTGTAGCTTCTCTTGTTGTTTCTCATTTTTTGATTAATGATTTGGCTGATGAGGAACGTTCCCGTATGTCTGTATGGGCAGAAGCTATGCATTCATTGAATCATGCGGATGAAAATACTGATTTGAATTTGGTTCTGAAGGTTATTAATGAGAATAATTCTATTCCGGTGATAGTTCTGGACATCAGAGGCAGAGCACAACTGTTTAGAAATGTTAAGTTGGATGCCGATAACCATAAAGACAGTATAGACTGTGCTTCTGAAATGGGGCGCAGTATGAGAATGGCGGGTAATGTTATTCGTGTTGCTCTTTCCGAGAATGATAAATCTGATTATATTGATGTATGTTATGCGGAATCTACGGTTTTGCAGGAACTTACCTATTATCCTTATGTACAGTTGGGCTTGGTGACGCTGTTTGTCGTTATAGCTGCCATTTCTCTATTGATTGCAAAAAAAGCAGAGCAGAATAATCTGTGGGTAGGACTAAGTAAGGAAACGGCTCACCAGTTGGGTACTCCAATATCGAGTCTTATGGCATGGGTGGAAATTTTGAAGGACAATCATCCGGACGATGAACTTATAGATGAGATGGGGAAAGACGTGACACGTCTGGAACTTATAGCAGAGCGTTTTTCCAAGATTGGTTCTTTGCCGGAATCTGTGTCGGTAAGTATTGTGGAAGTGCTGAATCGTGTAACAGATTATATGGACAGACGTACATCAAAGAAAATTATAATAAATAAGGTGTTCCCTTCTGAAGATATAACAGTTAGAATGAATGCTTCTCTTTTTGAGTGGGTTATAGAGAATCTGTGTAAGAATGCTGTTGACGCAATGAAAGGTGAAGGAAATATAACTATAATGGTTTCTGAATTATCCGGAAAAGTTGTCATAGAGGTAGCTGATACCGGCAAAGGCATCAGGAAGAAAGACCTGAAGAATGTATTCAAACCGGGCTTTACAACAAAGAAGAGAGGTTGGGGACTGGGACTTTCTCTTGCAAAAAGAATTATAGAAGAGTATCATAAGGGAAAGATATATGTAAAAAAATCAAATCCTGATGCAGGAACTGTTTTTCATATAGAATTGTCAAAATAAGGAAAATAGTTATAACAGGGTTATGTTCAACTGTTTATAGAACTATTTTATTATTTTTTTTGCATTAAAGTTGTTTTATATCAGAAATTATTCGTAACTTTGCAGCCCGTATGGGGGTATTGGAACCTTTTAATATAGATTTGAAGGGTTTGAAAGAAGGCGAGACTTCTTTTGAATTTGATATTGACGGCGCTTTTTTCAAGGCGCTTGAAGAATCTGAATTGCAAGAAGGTAAGCTCCATTCAAAAGTCTCTGTTTACAGAACGGACGACTTCTTTGAATTGAATTTCCATACAGAGGGCACAGTCGTTGTGCAGTGTGATCTTTGTCTTGACGACATGGAACAGACTATATGCACGGATAACAGACTGGTTGCTAAATTTGGAGAAATCTACTCAGAAGATGATGACCTGGTGACTGTTGTTGAGGACGAAGGAATACTTGACATCGCTTGGTTTATCTATGAATTTATAGAACTCAGTATTCCTGTCAGGCACGTGCACGCACCTGGAAAATGCAACATAGCCATGATAAAGATGCTCGAAGAGCATTCTACTACTACCCGAAGTAGTGAGGAAGATGACGAAGTAGATCCACGCTGGGCAGCTCTTTTAAAATTGAAAAAGTAAAAACAAAAAATTAAAATTTTAAAATTATGGCACATCCTAAAAGAAGACAGTCGAAGACACGTACACTTAAGAGAAGAACTCATGATAAGGCAGTAGTTCCTACATTGGCAGTTTGCCCAAATTGTGGCGCTTATTATGTTTACCACACTGTATGCCCAACTTGTGGCTATTACAGAGGTAAGGTTGCTGTTGTAAAAGAAGTAGCTGAATAATGGGAAAAATCAACGCGATAATTACAGGCGTCGGCGGATATGTGCCAGACTACATCCTCAACAATGAGGAGTTGTCGCGTATGGTAGATACTAACGATGAGTGGATTACTACGCGAGTAGGTATAAAGGAACGCCGAATATTGACTGAAGAAGGTCTTGGCACCAGTTATCTGGCGCGTAAGGCTGCAAAGCAGCTTATTCAGAAAACAGGCGTAGACCCTGATACTATTGATGCACTTATCGTGGCTACCACCACTCCTGATTATAAATTTCCATCAACAGCATCTATTGTCTTGGGAAAGTTGGGGCTGAAGAATGCTTTCGCTTTTGATTTTTCTGCGGCATGTTGCGGATTCCTTTATTCGCTTGATGTTGCTGCCTCTATGATACAGAGCGGTCGCTTTAAGAAGATTATCGTTATCGGTGCCGATAAGATGTCTTCTATTGTTGACTACACTGACCGCCAGACTTGTGTTTTGTTTGGTGATGGTGCCGGAGCTGTATTGGTAGAAGCAACAGAGGAAGAAAATGTCGGAGTAATGAATTCTTTCCAGCGTACTGATGGTCAGGGACTTCCTTATCTGCACATGAAGGCAGGAGGTTCTGTTTGTCCACCGTCTCCATTCTCAATAGAACATCATCTTCATTATCTGTATCAGGAAGGACGCACGGTTTTCCGTTATGCTGTTACTGATATGAGTAATGATGTAATGAAAATTCTGGAAATGAATAACCTGCAGGCTGAAGATGTCAGTTGGGTTATACCTCATGAGGCAAATCTTAGAATCATAGAAGCCGTTACCAAGCGTGCCGGTATACCTATGGACAAGGTTGTTGTCAATATAGAGCATTATGGAAATACAAGTTCTGCAACCATTCCTTTGGCTTTGTGGGACGCAGAGAGTAAGCTGAAGAAAGGTGATAATATCATCTTTACGGCATTTGGAGCAGGATTCGTTCATGGCGCATCTTTCTACAAATGGGCTTATGACGGTGATGCAGTAGCAAAAAAGAAGTAACGACGTTAAGTCAGAATAATATTGTAAGACGCATCCTTTTCTGATAGTATTAGAAAAGAATGTGTCTTTTTTTTTCTTTTAAAGGAGGAATTTATATATGCATAAGGCAGGTTTTGTAAATATTGTAGGTAATCCTAATGTAGGAAAGAGTACACTGATGAATCAGCTTATCGGTGAACGTATCAGCATTGCAACTTTCAAGGCTCAGACTACGCGTCATAGAATCATGGGAATTGTGAACACTGATGATTGTCAGATAGTGTTTTCGGATACTCCTGGAGTGTTGAAGCCTAACTACAAGATGCAGGAGATGATGCTGGCTTTTTCGGAGTCAGCCCTTACAGATGCAGACGTTCTGCTTTATGTAACAGATGTGATAGAAAATCCGGAGAAGAATATGGATTTTCTTGAGAAAGTAAGTAAGATGACGATACCTGTTTTGCTTCTAATCAATAAGATAGATGAGAGCGATCAGGCAAAATTGGGAGATATTGTAGACAAATGGCATTCTCTTTTGCCTAATGCAGAAATACTTCCTATTTCTGCTAAGAATAAGTTTGGTACAGATATACTTCTAAAAAGAATAAAGGAACTGATTCCTGAATCTCCTGCATATTTCGATAAGGACCAGTTGACAGATAAGCCGGCTAAATTCTTTGTAAGTGAGATTATCCGCGAAAAGATACTTCTGTTTTACGACAAGGAAATTCCTTATAGTGTGGAAGTAAGAGTGGAGCAGTTCAAAGAGAGCGAAAGCGTGATTCATATAAATGCAGTTATCTATGTGGAGCGTGACAGTCAGAAGGGAATTATCATAGGACATCAGGGCATAGCCTTGAAGAAAGTGAGCACCGAGGCAAGGAAAACCTTGGAGAGGTTCTTCGGGAAGAAAATCTTCCTTGAAACCTTTGTGAAGGTTGATAAAGACTGGCGTTCTTCTCAAAAGGAACTAGACAATTTCGGATATAATCCGGAATAAACAAATATAAAAAGAAGGCCCTGAATGTAAAGAGGGATATACTCTCGCTATAGGCGAGGGCCGAAGAATGTATAACTTCAGAAAATAAACAAATTATGGCAAATTTAGTAGCTATTGTTGGCAGACCTAATGTGGGCAAGTCAACGCTTTTTAATCGTTTGACACAGTCACGTCGGGCTATTGTCAGTGATACGGCCGGTACAACCAGAGACCGTCAGTATGGTAAATGCAGTTGGAGTGGAAAAGAATTTTCCATTGTAGATACCGGAGGATGGGTAGTAAAATCAGAAGACATATTTGAGGATGCCATACGCAAGCAGGTGCTTGTGGCTACAGAGGAGGCAGACCTGGTGCTCTTTCTTGTAGATGTTTCTACAGGTGTAACAGACTGGGATGAAGACGTGGCCTTGATATTGCGCCGTGCCAAGCTTCCTGTTATTCTTGTTGCAAACAAGGTAGACAACAGTTCTGAATATTATCAGGCTGCTGAGTTTTACAAATTAGGACTTGGAGACCCACAGTGTATAAGTGCTGCTACCGGTGGTGGAAGTGGTGATTTGCTGGATATGATTCTGGATAAATTGCCACAGGAAAATCCTGAAACACTGGAACAGGATATACCTCGTTTTGCTGTTGTTGGTCGTCCAAATGCAGGGAAAAGCAGTATAATAAACGCTTTTATAGGTGAAGACAGAAATATTGTAACTGAAATAGCTGGTACTACCCGTGACAGTATATATACACGTTATGACAAATTCGGTTTTGACTTTTATCTTGTTGATACAGCCGGCATCCGCAGAAAGAACAAGGTCAGTGAAGACCTGGAGTTCTATAGTGTCATGCGCAGTATCAGAGCAATAGAAAACAGTGACGTATGTATTCTGATGTTGGATGCTACGCGCGGTATAGAATCTCAGGATATGAACATATTCCAACTTATTCAGAAAAACAACAAGTCTCTTGTTGTCGTTGTTAATAAGTGGGATTTGGTAGAAGACAAGAGCCAGAAAGTGATAGATACATTTGAGTCAGCCATCCGCAAGCGCATGGCTCCATTTGTAGATTTTCCTATTGTCTTTTCATCAGCATTGACAAAACAGCGAATATTCAAGGTGCTGGAAATTGCCAAGCAAGTGTATCTTAACAGAAAAGCCCATGTGGGAACATCAAAACTCAATGAAGTCATGCTTCCTCTTATAGAGGCTTATCCTCCACAGAGCATAAAGGGAAAATATATTAAGATAAAATACTGTACACAGTTGCCGAATACTCAGATTCCGTCTTTTGTATTTTATGCTAACCTGCCTCAGTATGTAAAGGAGAACTATCGCAGATTTCTGGAAAACAAAATCCGTGAAAACTGGAGTATGCATGGCTGTCCTATAAACGTATTTATCCGTCAGAAGTAGAATATGAAAAAGGTGATTCTTTTTATATTTGCCATGACTGTTCTCGCTTCATGCGAGAACAAGAAGGCAGACCCTGCTGAAATTGTAGGCAAAACTGCAAAGGTTTACTATGATTATCTGCTGCATGGCAATTATGATGCCTTTGTAGACGGTACTTACAGGAAAGATTCCATACCTCCCGCCTATCGAGAGCAGTTGCTGGCAAATGCCAAGATGTTCGTGGGGCAGCAGAAAGAGGAACATCGTGGAATAAAAGACATAAGAATCGCGGATGCTAAGATAGATACTTTGCGCCATGTAGGAAGTGCCTTCCTTATACTCGCTTATGGTGACAGGACAACAGAAGAAGTTGTTGTTCCCATGGTTGAAGTGAAAAAAATATGGTATATGAAATAAATATGGAAGTGTCATCCGAAAGGATGGCACTTTATTTATTTTTTGCCATTTCAACATTCTTTACCTTTCTGAACAAGTCGCTGGCAAACACCAAATCGTTCAGTTTTTCATTAGTACTGCTCATTACGTCATCCTTGTTGCCCTGCCATTCTTTGTTTCCTTTGTAGATGAATATAATGTTCTCGCCAATTCCCATTACAGAATTCATGTCATGAGTATTTATAATGGTAGTCATGTCATACTCCTTGGTGATGCCCGAAAGCAATTCGTCTATTACAAGTGAAGTCTTTGGGTCCAGTCCGGAATTTGGTTCATCGCAGAACAGGTATTTAGGATTCATGACGATGGCTCTGGCTATGGCTACACGTTTCTGCATACCTCCTGAAATCTCGCCTGGATATTTTATCTGAGCATCAATAAGGTTCACTCTGTCAAGGCAGTTTTGTGCCCTTTTCACCCTTTCGCGATAATTCATATTGGAAAACATATCCAGAGGAAACATTACGTTTTCCAGAACATTTAGTGAGTCGAAAAGGGCAGCGCTCTGGAATATCATTCCCATTTCACGTCGCATGGTCACCTTTTCTTTCTTTGTCATCTGCACGAAGTCGCGCCCGTCATATAGCACTTCTCCGCTTGTTGGCTCCAGCAGACCAACCAAATTTTTCATCAGTACAGTCTTTCCACTTCCACTTTGACCGATTATGAGATTGGTTTTGCCATCTTCAAAAACGGCATTAATGTCTTTCAATACATCTTTGTCCCCAAAGGACTTATATAATTGTTTAACTTCTATCATGACAACAACTGTGTTAGGAATACATCAGAGAATAATATCAGAACACTGCTGCAAACAACAGCGTCAGTACTGGCCTTGCCTACTTCTACGGAACCACCTTCTACAGTGTAGCCGAAGAAAGAAGATACGCTTGCGATGATATATGCAAAGAAAAGACTCTTTATGATGCTCATCCACACAAACCATGGATTAAAAGCATGCTGCAAGCCTAAAGTCAAGTCGTCAGGAGAAAGAAGATGACCTAGGTAAGCCGTTCCGTAGGCACCTACAATACCCATGGCAGAAGAGAAAATCACAAGGAACGGCATGATTGTCATCAGTCCGGCTATCTTGGGCAATATGAGATAATTGGCTGAATTCACGCCCATGATGTCCAGAGCGTCAATCTGCTGTGTTACTCTCATTGTGCCAAGCTCTGATGCAATATTAGAACCAACCTTGCCCGCCAGTATCAAGCACATTATACTGCTTGAAAATTCCAGAAGCATAATTTCACGCGTGGTGTAACCGGATACCCATCTTGGCATCCATGGACTCTGAATGTTCACTTTCATCTGTATGCAGATTACAGCTCCTATGAAAAATGAAATCAGCAGCACTATGCCAATAGAGTTTACTCCTAACTGGGACATCTCCTTTACGTACCTTTTGAAAAACATTCTGAAACGTTCAGGCATAGCGAAAGAACGCCCCATAAGCATGAGGTATTGACCGAACGTTGTGAGTATTTTGTATATATACTTAATGGTAAACATGTTTAAACCTATTTAATATTGTTGCAAAAGTAACCAAATTCCTCTAAAAAACTGCTATGTTGTTGATAGTTTTTGCTTTTTTATTTTGTATTTCGCATGATTTAATGTATCTTCGCATCCAAATTCATGAATTTATGGACGAAACTGCTCTTATGACTCTACGCACAGAGGGACTTGTCAAGCGATATGGCAAGCGTACCGTTGCCAATGGTGTCAGCATAAATGTAAAACAGGGTGAAATTGTTGGACTGCTGGGACCTAACGGTGCCGGTAAGACTACGTCATTCTATATGACCACGGGACTGGTGGTTCCCAATGAAGGTCATGTCTATCTTGATAATCAGGAAATTACGGCGTATCCAGTTTACAAGCGAGCCCGTGCCGGTATAGGTTATCTTCCTCAGGAAGCCAGCGTGTTCCGCAAGATGAGTGTAGAGGACAACATCATGTCTGTATTGGAAATGACGAAACTCAGTCATGACGAACAGTTGGTAAAACTGGAAAGTCTGATAAAAGAATTTCGTCTTAACAAGGTCAGAAAAAACAATGGAGACCAACTTTCGGGAGGAGAGCGTCGCCGTACAGAGATAGCTCGTTGTCTGGCAATAAATCCTAAGTTCATTATGCTTGATGAACCTTTTGCCGGTGTAGACCCTATTGCCGTTGAAGACATTCAGCATATAGTCTGGCGGCTTAAATACCGCAACATAGGTATTCTGATTACAGACCACAATGTGCAGGAAACACTGTCTATCACCGACCGTGCTTATCTGCTGTTTGAAGGACGTATTCTCTTTCATGGCACCTCAGAAGAATTGGCAGCCAATCCTATTGTAAGAAAGAATTATCTGAGCGAGAACTTCGTTTATCGCAGGTTCAAGCCTAATGAAGAAGATGAGCAGGCAGAGGAAATTGCTGAAGAGAACGGTTGATATGGTTAAAAAATCCAATTTTTCTTTTATATATTAGGTATATTCGCTAATATTCAGTAATTTTGCGGTCCGTAAATTGCAATATTGTAGAAAACAATAAAAATAATAATATAATAAAGACATCAAAGATGAATATTTCATTTGAAAATGCCGACAAGGTTAATGGTCAATTGACTATTACTGTCGAGGAAGCTGATTACAAGGAAAATGTCGAGAAGACATTGAAAGATTATCGTAAGAAAGCTAATTATCCGGGCTTCCGTCCTGGTATGGTTCCAATGGGAATTATCAAGAAGCAGGTTGGTACTTCTGCCAAGATGGACGCTATCAATAAAATTGTTGGCGAAGAAATTTACAAGTATGTACAGGACAATAAAATCCAGATGTTGGGCGAGCCTCTTCCTTCAGAGAAGCAGGAAGCTATTGATTTGGAAAAGAATGTTCCTTATACATTTTTGTTTGATATAGCTGTGGCTCCTGAGTTCAAGATGGAACTTAACGGTCACAATAAGATAGATCATTATACAATTACAGTAGACGATGCTCTCGTAGACCGTCAGGTGGATATGCTTGCTTCTCGTGCCGGCAACTATGCAAAGGCTGATTCTTACGAAGAGAATGATATGCTAAAGGGCGATATCCGTGAATTGGATGAAAATGGCAATACCAAAGAGGGTGGTATCACTGTTTCTGAGGCTGTTGTTATGCCAAGTTACATCAAGGTTGACGACCAGAAAAAGCTGTTTGACGGTGTTAAACTTGGAGACGTAATCACATTCAATCCTAAGAAGGCTTATCCTGACAATGATTCAGAGATTGCATCTCTGCTCAAGGTTGAACGCGACAGCGTGAAAGATATAAACGGCGACTTCAGTTATCAGGTTACTGAAATACAGCGTTTCCAGAAACATGCTGTAGACCAGGAACTTTTCGACCAGTCTTTTGGTAAAGATGCAGTAAAGGACGAAAAGGCATTCCGTGATAAGATTGCAGAAGGTCTGAAGTCTCAGTTGGCTGTAGATGCAGACTATAAGTTCATGCTTGATGTTCGTGAGTATTGCGAAAAGAAGGTAGGCAAATTGGAATATCCAGATGCTTTGCTGAAACGCATAATGCTTAATAATAATAAGGACAAGGGACAGGACTTTGTAGATAAGAATTATGACCAGAGCATAAAGGAACTGACTTGGCATCTTATCAAAGAGCAGCTTGTTGCAGCTCAGAGCATAAAGGTTGATGACAATGACGTGAAAGAAGCAGCAAAAGAAACTGCACGCGTACAGTTTGCTCAGTATGGTATGAACAATGTTCCTGATGAGTATGTTGACAATTATGCCAATGAAATATTGAAGAAGCGCGAAAACGTAGATGGTCTTGTAGACCGTGCTGTTGACATCAAACTTTCTGCAGCTCTTAAAAATGCAGTTAAGTTGAATGAAAAGGAAGTCAGTCTTGACGATTTTAACAAGATGATGGGCGAATAATTCTTTTTTTTGAAAAAAAACTTCTTTTTATATAGAGGTTATCGACTTTTTTTATTATCTTTGTATATGTAAAGACGAAATGGCGCAATTTATGCGTTGGCATCATCTTTGCAGAAGATATAAATAAAGGGGTCGATAACCTCTTTCTCTTTTTATCTTTAATTTTAAAAGATTATTATGAATAGTGATTTTAGAAAATATGCTACAAAGCATTTAGGTATGAACGGTCTGGCTCTTGACGATGTAGTGAAGTCGCAGGCTCAGTATCTGAACCCGTACATTCTTGAGGAGCGTCAGCTTAATGTTACTCAGATGGATGTGTTCTCACGTTTAATGATGGACCGTATAATATTTCTTGGTACAGAGATTGATGATTATACGGCAAATACGCTTCAGGCTCAGTTGCTATATCTTGATTCCGTAGATAGTGGTAAAGATATATCAATTTATATAAACAGTCCCGGTGGCAGTGTCACTGCGGGTCTTGGCATCTACGACACCATGCAGTTTATTTCAAGTGATGTTGCTACCATCTGTACAGGCATGGCTGCTTCTATGGCTGCCGTTCTGCTTGTTGCCGGTCAGGAAGGCAAACGCTCAGGACTTACCCATAGCAGGGTGATGATACACCAGCCACTGGGTGGCGTGCAGGGACAGGCTTCTGATATAGAGATTGAGGCAAAGGAAATACAGAAGTTCAAGAAAGAACTTTATACTATTATTTCTGAACATTCCCATACACCGTTTGATAAGGTATGGCAAGACAGTGACCGTAATTACTGGATGACTGCACAAGAAGCTAAGGATTACGGGATGATAGATGATGTGTTGACACGCAAAAAATAATGTTTTAATCGGTGATACAGTACATATTAGAGTCGTATCACCATAAAAACCCCCTAACAACAAATATGACGAAGAAGGTTTGCAGCTTTTGTGGCAGAAGTGAAAAAGAAGTAAAACTGCTGATTACAGGTCTTAATGGTTTTATATGTGAGAACTGTGCGCAGCAGGCATATAGTATTGTGCAGTCATCTGGAATCTTAGGCGCAGTGCAGCAGCAACGTGAAGAAGAGTTTAAGCTGAAGAAAGTGCCTAAGCCTAGAGACATCAAGAAATATCTTGATCAGTATGTCATCGGTCAGGATGAAGCTAAGCGCTATTTGTCGGTATCAGTGTACAATCATTACAAAAGACTTCAGCAGCCGAAAGACGATGAAGGCGTAGAGATTGAAAAAAGCAATATCATAATGGTGGGAAGCACCGGTACTGGTAAAACTCTGCTGGCAAAGACTATTGCAAAACTTCTTGACGTTCCTTTCACTATAGTAGATGCTACGGTCTTTACCGAGGCAGGATATGTGGGTGAAGATGTGGAAAGTATTCTTAGCCGTCTGCTACAGGTAGCTGATTATGATGTGTCGGCAGCAGAACGTGGCATCGTCTTTATAGATGAAATAGACAAGATTGCGCGCAAGAGTGACAATCCTTCCATAACCCGTGATGTCAGTGGCGAAGGAGTGCAGCAGGGAATGCTGAAACTTTTGGAAGGAACCATGGTCAACGTTCCGCCAAAGGGTGGTCGCAAGCATCCTGACCAGGATTATATCCATGTGGATACTAAGAACATACTGTTTATCTGCGGAGGTGCCTTTGATGGTATAGAGCAGAAGATAGCCCAGCGTCTTAATACTCATGTGGTGGGATATAATTCTGTTCAGAATGTAAGAAAGATTGACAAGACAGATTTAATGAAATATATTCAGCCTGGCGATTTAAAGACCTTTGGACTTATTCCGGAAATTATAGGTCGCCTGCCTGTACTTACATATTTAAATCCCCTTGACAAAGAAGCACTGAGAAAAATATTAGTTGAGCCTAAAAATTCCATAGTAAAACAGTATATAAAATTGTTTGATATGGATGGAATAGAGCTTGTATTTAATGAGGATACTTTGGATTTCATAGTTGATAAAGCCGAAGAGTTTAAACTGGGAGCGCGTGGGCTTCGTTCAATAGTGGAATCTATAATGATGGATGCAATGTTTGAGATACCTTCAAAGAGAACCAAAAAGTTTGAAGTTACCCTTGACTATGCAAAGAAACAATTGGATAAAGCACATTTGCAGGATTTAGAGTCTGCATAAACAAATACCTGTTACTACTTTTATTATATGACAAAGGAAGTTAATCTTACAAAACAACTAAAACATTACTTCGGCTTTGACAAGTTCAAGGGCGAACAGGAGGCTATTATCAAAAATCTTATGTCCGGCAAAGATACTTTTGTGTTGATGCCTACAGGTGGAGGTAAAAGTCTTTGTTATCAGTTGCCGTCTCTGATAATGGACGGTACTGCCATCGTCGTATCTCCTCTCATCGCTTTGATGAAGAATCAAGTTGATGTCATAAATGGACTGGGAGAGGAATCGGGAGTGGCTCACTATCTTAATTCATCTTTGAATAAAGCTGCCATACAGCAGGTTATTGATGATGTAAGAAGTGGAAAGACAAAGTTACTTTATGTAGCTCCTGAATCGTTGAACAAAGAAGATAATGTAGAGTTCTTTAAGTCTGTTAAGATATCTTTCTATGCCATAGACGAAGCTCATTGTATTTCGGAATGGGGACATGATTTCCGTCCGGAATACCGCAATATACGGCCTACAATCAACAAGATTGGTAATGCGCCTGTTATTGCACTTACAGCAACGGCAACGGATAAAGTGCGTACCGATATAAAGAAAAGTCTTGGTATCAATGACGCAACAGAGTTTAAAAGTTCATTCAACCGTCCTAATCTTTATTATGAAGTGAGGCCTAAGGCCAAGGACATTGATAAACAGATAATTATGTTTATCAGGCAGAATGCAGGCAAAAGCGGTATTATATATTGCCTGTCTCGCAAGAAAGTAGAAGAACTTGCTGCCGTGCTCAAGGCAAATGAAATAAAGGCTGCTCCTTATCATGCCGGACTAGACAGTGCTACCCGTTCTCAGACACAGGATGATTTCCTTATGGAGCGGATAGACGTGATTGTGGCTACCATTGCGTTCGGTATGGGTATAGATAAGCCGGATGTGCGTTTCGTGATACATTATGATATACCTAAGAGTTTGGAAGGTTATTATCAGGAAACCGGACGTGCCGGAAGAGATGGCGGAGAAGGCAAGTGCATTGCTTTCTATGCGCAGAAAGACCTTAAAAAACTAGAAAAGTTCATGGAAGGCAAACCTGTGGCAGAACAGGACATCGGACGCCAGCTGTTGCAGGAAACGGCTGCTTATGCAGAGTCATCAGTCTGTCGCCGCAAGATGCTGTTGCATTATTTCGGAGAAGAATATAAAGAGGAGAATTGTCATAATTGTGATAATTGTCTGCATCCGAAACAGAAGATAGAAGCCCAAAACGCATTGATGATAGTTCTGAAGTCTATTATGGCTATAAAGGAAAACTTCCGTCAGGAATATGTAATAGACTTTGTGAAGGGACGTGGCACGGATGATATTGTGTCCCATAAGCATGACCAGTTGGATGAATTCGGTGAAGGAGAAGATGAAGATCCAAAAATTTGGAATCCTGTTATCCGTCAGGCACTCATAGCCGGTTATCTCAAGAAAGATGTGGAAAACTATGGTTTGCTGAAACTCACGGCAGCCGGAAAAAGATATATGAAGAATCCTGGGTCCTTTATGATAGTGAAGGATAATGAGTTCAAGGACGATTATGATGATGAAGCATTAGAAGGCATAGGGGCAGTTCTGGATCCGGAATTACTGTCTATGTTGAAAAACCTGCGCCGTGGTATGGCACAGAAGTTGAAGGTGCCTCCTTATGTGATATTCCAAGACCAGTCTTTAGACCAGATGGCAACTATGTATCCTGTTACAATGGACGAACTTCAGCAGGTTCAGGGCGTTGGTGCCGGAAAGGCAAAACGCTATGGAAAGAAATTCCTGGAACTTATAAAGAAGCATTGTGAGGAAAATGACATAGAGCGTCCTGAAGAACTTCGTGTGCGCACTGTTGCCAAGAAGAGCATGACAAAAGTAAAGATTATCCAGAGCATAGACCGTCAGGTTCCTCTTGATGACCTTGCTGACACATTGGGACTGGAGTTTGAAGATTTACTGGATGAAGTGGAAGCTATTGTATATAGCGGAACAAAGTTGAATATAGATTATTTTATAGACGATGTCATAGATGATGATCATGTTGATGATATCTATGATTATTTCATGGAAAGTGAGTCTGACGATCTTGAAGCAGCCATAGAAGAATTGGGCGAAGACTATAGCGAAGATGAAATTCGCCTTGTAAGAATAAAATTCCTTTCGGAACTAGCCAACTGATAACGATATAGCGTCAACACCTTATAATAAAGGGGTTGACGTTAAATTGCATTAATTCCCAAATAAAATAATTAAGGGATATATCCTATCTCGATATTTATTACTATATTTGCACGCAATAAATTTTTAAAGTTACAATATGGCATCATTTGTTGCAGACAAAATTGTAATGGACGGTCTTACTTTTGATGACGTCCTGCTAATCCCTGCTTATTCAGAGGTACTACCTAAACAGGTAGAGTTGAAAACTAAGTTCACTCGTCATATCGACTTGAACGTTCCTTATGTGACAGCCGCAATGGACACTGTTACTGAGTCAGCAATGGCAATAGCTATTGCTCGTGAAGGAGGTATCGGAGTCATTCATAAGAATATGACAATAGAGGAACAGGCTCGCCAGGTAGCTATAGTAAAGCGTGCAGAAAATGGTATGATTTATGATCCTGTGACAATTCGTCGCGGACGTACCGTGAAGGATGCACTGGACATGATGCATGATTATCATATAGGCGGTATTCCTGTAGTTGACGACAACAATCATCTTGTTGGTATTGTTACCAATCGTGACCTTCGTTTTGAACGTCACATGGATAAGCTTATTGATGAAGTTATGACAAGTGAGAATCTTGTTACAACACATCAGCAGACAGACCTTATAGCTGCTGCTCAGATTCTGCAGGAAAACAAAATAGAAAAACTTCCTGTTGTTGATAAAGACAATAATCTGGTAGGTCTGATTACATATAAAGATATTACTAAAGCCAAGGATAAACCTATGGCATGTAAGGATGAAAAAGGCCGTCTTCGTGTCGCTGCTGGTGTCGGTGTTACTGCTGATACCCTAGACCGAGCTCAGGCTCTTGTTGAAGCCGGTGTTGATGCTATTGTCATAGATACTGCTCATGGACATTCCAAGGGCGTGGTAGAAAAGCTCAAGACTGTTAAGGCTGCATTCCCTAATGTTGATGTTGTTGTTGGTAATGTGGCTACAGGCGCAGCAGCGAAGTATTTGGTAGATAATGGTGCTGATGCAGTGAAGGTAGGCATAGGTCCGGGTTCAATATGTACAACTCGTGTGGTTGCCGGTGTCGGTGTTCCTCAGTTGAGTGCTGTGTATGATGTATATTCTGCTCTTAAGGGCACAGGTGTTCCTTTGATTGCTGATGGCGGATTACGCTATTCAGGTGATATAGTGAAGGCTTTGGCTGCCGGTGGAAGTTGCGTAATGATTGGTTCACTTGTTGCAGGAACAGAAGAAAGTCCTGGTGAAACAATTATCTATAACGGACGTAAGTTCAAGAGTTATCGTGGCATGGGTTCACTGGAGGCTATGGGACAGAAGAATGGTTCCAAAGACCGTTATTTCCAGAATGACACCAAAGATGTGAAGAAACTTGTTCCGGAAGGTATTGCCGGTCGTGTTCCTTATAAGGGAACCGTTCAGGAAGTTGTATATCAGCTTGTCGGTGGTCTTCGTTCAGGTATGGGTTATTGTGGTGCGTCAAGCATAGATACACTTCATGATGCCAAGTTCACCCGCATTACAAATGCCGGTGTGTTGGAGAGCCATCCTCATGATATCTCAATTACAAGCGAAGCTCCGAACTACTCACGTCCTGAGTAGTTTCAGATAATGATTAATAAGAAATACATACTAATCAGTGTAGCCATGCTCTTTTTACGGAGCATGGCTTTTGCTCAAACCTCTGATCCGGTCATCATGACTATTAATGGAAAACCGGTACATCGTTCAGAGTTTGAATATTCTTATAATAAAAATAATTCAGATGGAGTTATTGATAAGAAAACAGTCAGAGAGTATGTAGAGCTTTTTATCAATTACAAACTTAAGGTAGAGGCAGCCTTGGATGCGCATCTTGATACGATGAGTTCATTTTTAAGAGAATTTACAACTTATCGTAATCAGCAGATTAGACCGTCAATTATAAATGATGCAGATGTAGAAATAGAGGCTCGTAGAATCTATGCCGAAACTCAACAGAAGATAGATTCAAATGGCGGAATTATAAAACCGGCTCAAATACTTATAGCGTTAAAGCAGAGAACTTCTAAAGCAGAAGAAAACTGTGCAAAGATTAGGGCTGATTCTGTTTATAGGGCTTTGCAGCATGGAGCAGATTTTGCTCAGCTTGCAAAGAACATCTCTGATGACAAGAGCTCTTCTGATAAGGGTGGTGAATTGCCTTGGCTACAAAAAGGACAAACGTTTCAAGAGTTTGAAAATGTTGCGTTTAATCTAAGGAAAGGTCAGATTAGTCTGCCTGTACTTTCTCCGATAGGATATCATATTATTCTTATGAAAGATCGCAGTATGTTTTTCCCTTATGACTCTGTGCGTTCTGATATCATGCGTTTTATAGACCAGCGGAGCATACGTGAAAAGTTGATAAATGCCCGTTTGGATACACTTGATAAAGTTAGAAAAACTACGAAATCAGAAATACTGAAAGACCAAGAACTTCTTTTGGAACAGAACAATCCGGATTTGAAGTATCTTATTCAAGAATATCATGACGGGTTGTTACTTTATGAAATAAGCAATCGCGTTGTATGGGACCGTGCCGATAAAGACAAGACCGGTCTTGAAAATTATTTCCGTCACAATAAGAAAAAATACCGTTGGGAACAACCACGTTTCAAGGGTATTGCTTATTATGTAAAAGATAAGTCAGACATTAAGGCCGTAAGGAAAACTGTTAAGAACCTTGATTTTGACAAATGGGGAGAGGTACTTCACAAAACGTTTAATAGTGACAGTGTAGTACGCGTAAAGGTAGAAAAAGGAATCTTCAAGCAAGGTGATAATAATCTTGTGGACAATGAGGTCTTTGATGCTGATAATGTTATAAAGCCTATAGAGAATTATCCATATTTTTCTGTTTATGGCAAAAAACTTAAGGCACCTAAAACGATGCAGGATATCCGTCCTCTTGTCATAGCAGATTATCAGGATGCTCTGGAAGGTAAATGGGTAGAATCATTGCGGGAAAAATATAAGGTGACAGTGGATAAAGAAGTCCTGTCCACGGTAAACAAACATTGAATTTATTACGAATAAAATAATAAAGATATAAATTATATGAGTAAAGAATATAAATTATTCCTTGGCTTTTTTGCAGTTCTGCTGCTGGCTGGCGTTTCAGCTAAAGCCGGTAAGACCGTTATGAACTCAGGTGATTCTGATACCGCTAAAGTACACAAAAGTGAGTTCAAGGCACCTGAAGAAAGTGTAATAGATGAAGTTGTATGGGTTGTTGGAGATGAACCTATATTAAAGTCTGATATAGAAACCATGCGTCTTCAGGGAGAACTTGAAGGCGTTAAGTGGGGTGGCAATCCTGATTGCTCAATACCTGAGCAGTTGGCTATTCAGAAATTATTCCTTCATCAGGCTGAAATAGATTCTATAGAAGTATCAGAGTCTGAGATTGCCAACAGTGTAGAACAGCAGGTTAATTACTGGATAAACAGTGCCGGCTCACGAGAAAAACTCGAAGAGTATCAGGGAAAGACAATTTCCCAGATACGCAGTGACATGCATGATGATTTCAAAAACCGTCAGCTTATAGAGCGTATGCGCCAGAAACTGGTAGAGAATATTGCCGTGACACCTGCAGACGTACGTTCATATTTCAAGACATTGCCTGAAGACAGCATCCCTTTTGTTCCTACAGAAGTAGAAGTTCAGATTCTTGTACGTCAGCCTCGTATTCCTCAGACTGAGATTAACCGTGTTAAAGACCAGCTTCGCAACTTTACAGATCGTGTAACAAGTGGCGAAACAACATTTGCTACACTGGCACGTTTGTATTCTGAAGATCCGGGTTCAGCTCGTATGGGTGGTGAGATGGATTATGTAGGTCGCGGAATGCTGGATCCTGCTTTTGCAACTGTTGCGTTCAATCTTACAGACCCAAAGAAAATATCCAAGATAGTAGAGAGTGAATTTGGTTATCATATCATCCAGTTGGTAGATAAGCGCGGTGATAAGATTAAATGTCGCCACATACTTCTCAAACCGAAGGTTACTGATACTGAAATAAATGAAGCCATTGGCAGATTAGATTCTATAGGAATGGATATCCGTGCAGGTAAGTTTACTTTTGATGATGCATGCTCTATTCTTTCAGAAGACAAGGATACCAGAAACAATAAAGGACTTATGTCGTTCAATGACCAGCAGAACCAACGCATCACTTCAAAGTTCCAGATGAAAGACCTTCCTACAGAAGTTGCCAGTGTTGTGGACACTATGAAGGTAGGTGAAGTATCTGTTCCTTTCAAGATGATAAACAGCAAGGGTAAAACTGTTGTGGCTGTTGTTAAACTGAAAAGTCGTATAGACGGGCATCGTGCCACCATTACGGAAGATTTCCAGACTATGCAGAACATAGTAAAGGCAAAAGAGCGTGAAAAGAAAATTCATGATTGGGTATCCAATAAAATCAAACAGACTTACGTTCGTGTAAACGATAAGTATAAAGACTGTAAGTTCGAATATCAAGGATGGATTAGATAATGAAATTCAGAGACTATACACTTATAAGTGGGCATAGAGTCATTCTTTTTATGATTCTATGCCTCTTTGGACTAAGTATGCTGTTCCCTGTTGAGGCTGCTCGTAAAAAGCAGAAGAAACAGGATGAGAAGGTGTATTTGGTTCATTCTGATGTATTGAAATATGATATGTATGGTCCTAATCCTGATGCTCAGATAGTAAAAGGTAGAGTTCACTTTACTCATCAGGGTGGTCAACTGTGGTGTGACAGTGCATATTTTTACCAGGAGTCTAACAGTGTAAAGGCTTTTGGGCATGTGCGTTATGTGCAGGGCGGCGGACTCTCTTTGAAAGCCGACCGCGCTTACTATGACGGAATGGAAGAAATTCTGGAGGCACGCAATAATGTGGTGCTTCATCATGGTAAACAGGTACTTTATACTGACAGCCTTAATTATGACCGCCTTTATGATTATGCTTATTTCTTTGAAGGAGGCAGACTCGTTGACGGAAAGGACCGGCTTATATCAGACTGGGGCGAATACAGTACAAAGACCAAGAAAGCAACTTTCTATTATAATGTGAAAATGCGTAATGGATCCCGTATTATAACAACAGATACGTTGCATTACGATACTGATAAATCTCTGGCTCATATCACCGGACCGTCAAAGATTGTTCAGAAAGGCAGTGTTATACATACTCAAAATGCATATTTCAACAGCCGCAGTGATCTGGCACAGATGTTCGGTCGTTCTACAGTTGTAGACAAAGACAAGACAATAACAGGCGACAGTCTCTATTATACCAGTAAGACGGGGTGGGCACGTGGACTTGGAAATGTTGTCTATGTAGACAAGAAAAACAAGAACCAATTGCTTTGTGAGCGTCTTCGCTATAATGAAAAGACTGGCTTTGGCTGGGCCACTGGCAGGGCACTTGCTAAAGACTATTCTCAGAAAGACACTCTTTACATGCATTCAGATTCTATGAAGATATATACATATCATATAAATACAGATTCAGTATATCGTGTTCTCCATGCATTCGACCATGTCAAGGTGTTCCGTATGGATGTGCAGGCTATATGCGACTCTGCTGTGTTCTCATCAAAAGATTCATGCCTCACAATGTATAAAGACCCTATAGCATGGAGTGGGGGCAGACAGATTCTTGGTGAGATTATCAAAGTGTATATGGCAGACAGCACAGTGCGTGAGGCTCATGTCATAGGACAGGCATTGTCTGTAGAGATGATGCCCGACAGCACACATTATAATCAAGTGTCTTCCAAACTTATGGATGCCTATTTTGCTAAAGGAGCTATTCGCAGAGTTGTTTGTTCTGGCAATGTTAAATCTGTATATTATCCTGTAGACGATGCCGATTCATCCATTATCAGTCTTAATTATCTTGAAACTGATACCATGAAGATGTATATATCTCCCCAGCGTAAACTAGAAAAGATTTGGACTCCTAAGGCTTCAGGTACAGCGTATCCCATGACTCAGGTTCCTCCTGATAAATATAAACTGTCTGAATTCGCCTGGTTTGATGATTTGCGACCTTCAACTCCTTTAGATGTTTTCTTGTGGAGAGGAAAGAGTAATGGCAGCAAACTCAAGGATATCAAACGCCATACGGCGCCTTTGCAGCATATAGAAGGAGGAAAAGTATATGAGTGATATTATTCAGCTTTTGCCGGATTCGGTGGCAAATCAGATTGCAGCCGGAGAAGTTATTCAGCGTCCGGCTTCTGTTATCAAGGAACTTGTGGAGAATGCTGTGGATGCAGGAGCCACGACTATAAATGTTCTTGTTGTTGATGCCGGTCGTACTTCCATTCAGGTTATTGATGATGGAAAGGGTATGTCTGAAACCGATGCCCGTCTGTCTTTTGAACGTCATGCCACGTCTAAGATACGCAAGGCTGATGATTTGTTCACTCTCCATACGATGGGATTCCGTGGAGAGGCTCTTGCTTCTATTGCTGCCGTGGCACAGGTTGAACTGAAAACCCGCCAGGCATCAGAAGAAATAGGAACCTTGTTGACTATTTCAGGAAGTAAGGTTATCAGTCAGGAACCATGTTCCAGTCCTGTTGGCAGTAATTTCAAGATAGAAAATTTGTTTTTCAATGTTCCGGCACGCCGTAAGTTCCTGAAATCAAATTCAACAGAACTAAACAACATCATCACGGCATTCGAGCGCATAGTCTTGGTGTATCCTGACATAACCTTCACTCTTCATAACAACGGTACGGAAATGTTCAGTCTTCGTGCAGGAGGATTACGCCAGCGCATTGTAGATGTGTTTGGAAAGCGGTTAAATCATGAACTTCTTCCTGTCAAGGTGGAAACCACAATGTGCAAGATTTCCGGCTTTGTGGGCAAACCTGAGTCTGCAAAGAAAAAGGGTGCACATCAGTATTTCTTTGTCAATGGTCGTTATATGAAGCATCCTTATTTTAATAAGGCTGTAATGACAGCTTTCGACCGTCTGGTTCCGGTAGGCGAACAAGTCCCTTATTTTATATATTTCGATGTAGCTCCAGAAGATATTGATGTAAACATACATCCGGTAAAAACCGAGATAAAGTTTGAAAATGAACAGGCAATCTGGCAGATATTAATGGCTGCAGTCAAAGAGTCTGTCGGTATTTTCAATGATGTTCCTACCATAGATTTTGATACAGAGGGACGTCCGGATATACCGGTCTTCAATCCCGAAAACAATATATCTGTGCCAAAAGTTGATTATAATCCTGATTATAATCCGTTTTCGGCATGTGCAGATTCTGCTCCTGTTGATAGTAATAATGACAAGAAACCTGTTGCTGAAAATTGGAATCAGCTCTATCAGGGATTGAAGGGCAAATCATCATGTCAGGAAGAAGAACTGTTCCACAGTCGCGGTGTAGTTTCTTCTAAGGAAGTCGAGAATACAGTAGAGCAGGAGAGCGTCATAGCAGAAAAATCACCTGCCCACTATCAGTATAAAGGGCGTTATATCATGACGGCTGTCAAATCCGGACTTATGATATTAGATCAGCATCGTGCACATGTGCGTATATTATATGAACAGTATCAAGAGCAGATGCGCACCCGCCAGATTACTTCTCAGAAAATGCTGTTTCCCGACAGTGTTCATCTTTCAGTATCAGAAGATGTGATACTTCAGAAAATTATGCCTGAAATGGAAGGCATGGGCTTTGAGTTATGTTCGCTGGGTGGTGGCAGTTATTCTATTAATGCCGTTCCTGCAGGACTTGACGGAGTAAAACCTTCAATGTTGATAACGGATATGCTGGTTTCTGCCAGAGAGAAAACTTCAGATGCGCTTGATGAAATAAATTCATCGTTGGCTTTAAGTCTTGCTCGCAATGCGGCAATACCAACCGGTCAGGTACTTAACAATGAAGAGATGGAAAGTATCTTCAACAGCTTGTTTGCATGTGCCAATCCAAACTATACTCCAGATGGAAAAAACATACTATGTATCTTAAAACAGCAAGAAATAGAACATTTATTGGGATAAGACTATCTTTTTTTGCAAAAAGAGAAACTTTTTCAAAATAATGATTAACTTTGCACCCAGAATTACATATTCTGTTAAAGAGTGGTAACCGTATAATTAAAAACAATGAAGTTATGAAAAAGTTATTTATGTTTTTAGCATTTGCTGGTTTATGTATGACCACATCTGCTCAGGAGTCAGATCCAACAATGAAGTATAGCGTAGCTACAAATTCTTTTTGGAGCAATTGGTTTATTCAAGCTGGAGGTGACATTAATTTATTCAAGAATCAGAGCACTGGAATTTTTCCATTGTCAAAAAATCATGATGCCAGAAGTTTTGGTTTAAGTCTTGCTTTAGGCAAGTGGTTTACTCCTGGAATGGGACTCCGTTTGAAGGCAGACGCTCCTACATTGTTCAAGAAGAAGGATGGTGTTAATCATGGTGATCTTAAACTTGATGTCATGTTTAATTTCAGCAATCTGTTTTGTGGTTATAGTGATACTCGTGTTTGGAACCTTACTCCATTTGTTGGAGCTGGTTTGATTCGTAATTTCAGTACTGATGAATATCATAATATGTTGAATGTTGGTATTTTGAGTACATGGAAGTTATGCCGTAATCTTAGTATATATGCAGAAGGTACATTTATTGAAGCTCCTAAGGCTTTTGCATGGGGTACAGAAGGTGGCAAGCGTGGTATTCATTCTTCAGACAAGGATCTCCGTGCTGAAATCGGTTTGATATTTAATTTGGGTAAGGCTTCTTGGAACAAGACTCCGGATGTTGATGCTATTAAGTCTCTTGCTCAGTCTCAGATTGATGCTCTTAATGCACAGCTTAATGACGCTAATGCAGAGAATGCTCGTCTTCAGAAGATGTTGGCAGAGAAACCTGCTCAATCAGAGTCTGTTAAGAACTTTGTTAATACTCCGGTATCAGTGTTCTTTAATATAAATAAGACCAAGGTTGCTAATGCAAAAGACCTTGTTAATGTAACAGCTCTTGCTAAGTATGCTAAGGATAACAACTCTAATGTTCTTGTAACAGGTTATGCTGACAAGGCTACTGGTACTGCTGCTTATAACAATACTATTTCTGAGAAGCGTGCAACAACTGTTGCTGATGAGCTTGTTAAGATGGGTGTTAGCCGTGACAATATCAAGACTCAGGGCAATGGCGGCGTAGAGGAGCTTTCTCCAATAAGTTACAACCGTCGTGCAACTGTTCAGATTGCAGAATAATATAATCGGTCTTTAAGGGACTGAATAAATAAAAAAGAGCTGCTTTTATAAAAAAAGCAGTTCTTTTTTTTGTGGTTTCAAAAAATAATATTACCTTTGCACTCGCCTTACAGAAGTAAGGGCGTTTAGCTCAGTTGGTTTAGAGCATCTGCCTTACAAGCAGAGGGTCGGCGGTTCGAATCCGTCAACG
>CAYSSU010000048.1:0-24754 GCA_964433895.1 uncultured Prevotella sp. | reverse complement strand
CGGATACGCTTACTAATCCTTAATTAATCACATTCCTTCTTTCACAGTAACTTTCTGCATATCAACATTTTACAGTGAAACATAATTAGAAAACAAAAAATTCTATAAAATTATACGCATACCATATATACAAAAAAAATTGCATTCTGAATTATCAGAATGCAATTTATAAAATATCATTTATTTTCTTACTTCACCTTATCAACAATAGCCTTGAATGCTTCAGGGTTATTTGCGGCAAGGTCAGCAAGCACCTTACGGTTAATTTCAATACCAGCCTTATGAAGAGCACCCATAAGTGTAGAATAACTCATATTCTCTAAACGAGCTGCAGCATTGATACGTTGAATCCACAAAGCACGGAAGTTGCGCTTTTTATTTCTACGATCACGATAAGCATAGGTAAGACCCTTTTCCCAAGTATTCTTTGCTACCGTCCAAACATTCTTTCTAGCTCCATAATAACCTTTAGTGAGCTTAAGAATTCTAGTTCTCTTTGCTTTTGAAGCAACATGATTTACTGATCTTGGCATAATTTTCTTTCTTTAAAATTCGACTAAAAAGTTAATAATTTAACGGAGACAGAGCAAGTCACGAACCTGCTTAATGTTTGTCTGATCAACAAGAGTCTGATGAACAAGATTTCTCTTCTGCTTTTTTGTTTTCTTAGTCAGAATATGACTATGGAAAGCGTGATGACGCTTAATTTTACCTGTACCGGTGAATGAGAATCTCTTCTTTGCCCCGGAATTAGTCTTTACTTTTGGCATTTTTTTATTTTTTAAATTGTTATTTATCTAGTGGCAACGCATATACCCGGCGTTACGCACTTTTAGTCTTCTACCTTTAAATCAGTCAAGGCACTGCCACCTTTAGCATTAGCCAACAGACCATTACTAGCCACGCGGTTTGTTTTTTCTACCTTAGCAACAGCTTTAGCTTCAGCCTCACGTTTTTCTCTATCTACTTTCTGCTGGCTTTTCTTTGCTGTACCGGCTTTCTTAGGTGATAGATAAATAAACATTTTCTTTCCTTCCAACTTTGGCATCTGTTCAACTTTGCCATATTCCTCAAGATCATTGGCAAAACGAAGCAATAGAACTTCGCCCTGTTCCTTGAAAAGGATTGAACGACCACGGAAGAAAACATAGGCACGAACCTTGTTTCCCTCACTTAGGAATTCCAAAGCATGCTTCAATTTAAACTGATAGTCGTGCTCATCGGTCTGAGGTCCGAATCTGATTTCTTTTGTTTCAACCTTTACTTGCTTCTGTTTCATCTCTTTCTGATGTTTCTTCTGCTGATAAAGGAATTTTGAATAGTCAACGAGACGACAAACCGGAGGCTGAGCATTAGGTGATATTTCTACCAAATCAACACCTTCTTGGCGAGCCATATCCAATGCTTTGCGAGTCGGCACCACATCAGAGCCACCCTCGCTTACTAATCTTACTTCACGTACGTGTATTTGTTCATTTACACGGTACTGATTTTTTAATTTGTCATTCTTCATTCAACTATTTTAATACTTGTTTATATACTAAACGGCTGCAAAATTACAAAAAAGTCGGGAATTACCAAAATAATTCCCGACTAATTTTCTATTTTTTTACAAAATCACTCTTCTGCGACTTTTAATTGTTCTGCAACTTCATCATTTATGCGTTTTGCAAAATCTTCCATGCTCATTGTGGCCTGTTCGCCACCGCCTTGTTTACGCATTGAAACAAGTCCCTCGGCAGCTTCTTTTTCACCAACAACAACCATATATGGCACACGCTTCAATTCATTATCGCGAATTTTGCGTCCAATCTTCTCATTGCGGTCATCAATAATAGCACGTACTCCCAATCTGTCAAAATATTGACCAACCTTCTTTGCGTAGTCATTGAATTTTTCTGATATAGGCAAAATGGCAACTTGGTCAGGTGTAAGCCACAATGGAAAATGTCCTGCTGTATGCTCGATAAGAACTGCCGTGAAACGTTCAAGACTTCCAAACGGAGCACGATGAATCATTACAGGAGTCTTCTTTGAATTATCCTCAGCTGTATATTCAAGTTTAAAACGCTGCGGCAAATTATAATCAACCTGAATAGTACCCAGCTGCCAACGGCGACCAATGGCATCCTTTACCATGAAATCAAGCTTAGGACCATAGAACGCAGCTTCACCTATCTCCTCGGTTGCTTTCATTCCCTTTTCCTTGCAAGCCTCACGTATTGCATTCTGACTTTCTTCCCATATTTCATCAGAACCGATATACTTTTCAGTATCCTTAGGGTCACGAAGTGAAATCTGAGCTTCATAATTATCAAAGCCAAATATAGCGAATACTTTCTGAATAATGTCTATGACATTTTCAAATTCTTTTTTTACCTGATCCGGACGTACAAATATATGAGCATCATCTTGAGTAAATGTGCGCACACGGGTTAGTCCATGAAGTTCCCCACTCTTTTCATAGCGGAACACAGTACCGAATTCTGCTATACGCAAAGGAAGATCTTTGTAAGAACGTGGTTTGCGGGCAAAGATTTCACAATGATGAGGACAGTTCATCGGCTTCAGCATATATTCTTCATCCTCTTCCGGAGTATGGATAGGTTGGAAAGAATCTTTGCCGTAATGTGCATAATGTCCTGAAGTGACATAAAGGCTCTTGCCTCCTATGCCCGGAGTTATAACTTCCTGATAGTTATATGGCTTCAGCAGAGAGCGGAGTAATTCCTGCAGGCGCAAGCGAAGTTGTGTTCCTTTCGGCAACCATATAGGCAATCCCTTGCCAACTCTGTCTGAGAACATGAAAAGCTCCATCTCTTTACCAATTTTACGATGGTCGCGTTTCTTAGCCTCTTCCAGTAATGCAAGATATTCATCCAACATTTTTTTCTTTGGGAATGTAATACCGTAAATACGTGTCATCTGATCACGCTTTGCGTCACCACGCCAGAAAGCACCGGCTACACTCGTTATCTTGATAGCCTTGATGGCACCTGTAGAAAGCAAATGAGGACCACGACAAAGATCTGTAAAATTGCCCTGTGTATATGTTGAAATAGTTCCGTCTTCGAGATCCTGCTCTATATGCTCACATTTATAGGTCTGACCATCAGCCTTAAATTCAGCCAAAGCTTCTGATTTGCTCACATCCTTGCGAACAACAGGCTCATTTTTCTTTGCCAGTTCCAGCATTTTAGCCTCAATCTTTGTAAAATCATTTTCAGAAATAGTCTGTCCTTCTGCAGGCATAACATCATAGAAGAATCCATTTTCTATTGCAGGACCGAAACCAAACTGAATACCAGGATAAAGTTCTTTAAGAGCTTCTGCCAACAAGTGTGCAGAAGTATGCCAGAAAGTATGCTTTCCCTGTTCATCATCAAACTTGTAAAGTTCAATAGTTGCATCCTCGTTGACAGGACGATTAAGCTCTACTGTTTCACCATTAATCCCGCAAGATACAACGTTGCGAGCGAGAGCCGGTGATATGCTCTCTGCGATTTGAAAACCAGTCACGCCCTGCTCGTATTCACGAACAGACCCGTCTGGGAATGTGATTTTAACCATATTACAAATTAGTTTTTATAAATCAAAGTGCTGCAAAGTTAATACTTCTTTTTGAAATGGGATAATATTTCAGTATAAATTTTTCAAAAAGAAGCATTATGTATTGTCACGTCTGACATTATTTATCTGACGAATATTTTTTCATTATAGCATAGGCATCATATATACCAAGTTCACCGGCCTTGCTCAAATCTTTCAAACCAGCAACTTTCTTCAAAGACTGTATCTCTGCCAAGCCTCTATTATAATATGCCTCGGCAAGTTTTGGATTAAGAGAGATTGCCTTGTTGTAATTATCAATAGCTTTGGCATAATCTTTAACCCTTACATAAGCTGTTGCTACATTATAATATAAATAAGCATTATCCTTGCTTAGTTCAAGTGCCGCTGCAAAATCATCCATCATCTTTTGCTGTTGCAATTTTTCCTCTACACCAACCTTTTCAAAATCAAGAAGCATATATTGGCACACCGCCCTTTGCCACAATGCAAGTTCGGAAGTGCTGTCTATATTCAGATAATCATTAAGGTCATTCATAGCATCACCGAAATTATGCGTAGTAACGTATGCAACAGACCTTTGGAGCAACAACTTCTTAGCCTCCAACACACTATGGGATTCTGATATTTTACTTGACAGCATTTCGATAGCACCAAAATATTTCTTCGTCTGTTCAGCATTCAACTTTTCAGGTTTGCACGTCACAAATATATTATATATAGGTTTCTGCTGACTATTGAATTTCTCCAAATCCCTGTCTATAAGCTGATAATCATTTATTCCATTTTTATAAGGCATAAACGAGAGCATATACATTGGCTGAAAATCTACAGCAACATTGCGATTCTGAATTTCTCCTCTATATTCATTTTTATATTCAGGAGTCGTAACCTCATCATCCAGCACCACCCATTGATCGTATTTTTCGACATCAATATCGCTCATTCTCCTGACTTGGCGCAATTTTTCCCTACTCCACCTAGGTTGGACTCCTAAATGTTTATTCATCTGAGCCTTAAACACTCTGAATTCATCCAATTCAGCCTTATTGCTCATACCAAGTTTACGATAGCAAGCAGCTCTAGCAACAAGTCCACTCCAAAAATTAGGAAATTTAGCTATCACCCTACTATAATCTCTCACGGCAGCCTTATAATTTCCGGTCTTATCCAAAAGTATAGCCCGGTTATATAATGCCAGAAGGTTATTCGGCTCCAGTCTCAATACAAAATTAAAATCTTGTATTGCTCTGTTGTCATCACCTAAAGAAAGGCGCAACAGCCCCCTATTATAATGAGAAATGAAATTATTGGGATTCATGTCTATGGCTTTGTCATAATCATCCATAGCCAGTCGCAGCTTATTAAGGTTAACCCTGGTCATGGCCCTATAAGTATAATTATTGACCACCTTAGGCTGATAATGTATGGCTTTAGAAAAAGCATCATCAGCCATATTCCAGTTTTTTCTCTGTAAATTCAACCTGCCCAATATGGACCAGGAATTTCCATCATACGGATTAACCTGCAATGTACGTTCGAGCCACTTAGACGCCGTAACCGTATCATTGGCATTAAGATAAGTTTCAGTCATAAGCCCATAGGAATTTGGCATATCCGGCCATCTCCTTATAACATATTCCAAATCAGTTCTGGTATGTTCTACATCATGGTCTCTATATTTTGCCAAAGCCCTGTTGAACCAATAACCTTTTTCATCCGGAGAAATCTGTAGGGCTTTATCATAATCAGCAATTGCATCTTTGTATTTTCCAAGACTTAATCTGCTTTCGGCTCGGGCATTAAATATTTCATGCACATAAGGGTTCAGCCTTATAGCCTCAGTAAGATCATTTTCTGCCCCTACATAATCTCCAAGATATTCCTTGGCTACACCACGATAGAACCAAGGACGATAAAGATAGGGCTTATTAGAAAGTATATTATTGAAATGCTGGATGGCTACAACATAGTCTTTATTGTCCAAAGCTATTTCTCCGGAAACTAAAAGTCTGTCTGTATTATACTGAGCATAAACCGTATTAAAAGACAAGAGACAAGTTGCTATAACAAATATTTTTCGCCAACTGAACATTTTACAATATACTTTATTCTTTTATCTTACACTTTTTGTGCGGTATGTCGCACGAAATTTACCTTTCATAATAGTCTTCAGTTTGTTTGCTATCATCTGTTTGCGCATCGGTGAAACTTTATCCACAAACATAGTTCCTTCCAGATGATCAAATTCATGCTGCATTACACGAGCCAGATACCCATCCACCCATTCGTCATGTTCATTAAAATCTTCATCCATATATTTAACATGAATACGAGTTGTACGATTAACTTTCTCACTGATACCCGGTATTGACAAACATCCTTCTTCCATATTTTCATAAGGCGCATTTTCATCATACTCCAATATGTGCGCATTAATATAAGCTTTACGAAAATCTTTATATTCAGGAAGATCATCACTAAGGACATCCAAATCTATCACCACTACACGGATAGCCTTGCCTATCTGGGGAGCAGCCAAGCCAACTCCACTACTTGCAGTGAGAGACTCAAACATATTTACAATTAATTGTTTCAATTCCGGATAATCAGGAGTAATATCCTCGGCAACCTTTCTTAAAACAGGTTGACCATATATATAAATAGGTAAAATCATCTATATTGTTATAATCAATTTAATAAATTATCATGTTTCAGACACCATTGGCACGCATCCAGTCTTGCAATATTATCGTGGCTGATATTTCATCCACCAATCCTTTATTTTCGCGACGCGTTTTCTTTTTAATGCCACTGTCGATAATAGCCCTGTGTGCCAACACCGATGTGAATCTTTCATCATAATATTCTATTGGTATTGCCGGCATGGCTTTTCGCCACCGGTTAAAAAAGTTCTCTACTCTTACCAAGTTTTCACTCGGTTCACCATTAGGCTGAATCGGCTTGCCTATTACGATACGTTCCACATTTTCATGCGCAACATAGTTTTGAAGATATTCCCAAAGTTCAGAGGTCGAAACAGTGACCAGTCCATTCGCTATAATCTGCAATGGATCGGTCACTGCCAGCCCCGTACGCTTTTTACCATAATCTATAGAAAGTATACGTGCCACTAAAATGTCTTATTATTTCTTGAATAGCAACCAGGCATCAGCATACTTAGAACGTATAGCATCACGACTGCGCACGGCATCACTCTTGCTGTCGAAAGATGAAGAAACTACACGATACATATTACGCTCACTGTTATAAACAACAGATGCATCATAACCGGCATCCTTCAAATTCCCCTGAAGACCAAGAGCATTAGCCTTAAGAGAGAAAGAACCAACCACTACGCCGAAGCTCTTAACAACCGGACCTTCCACTACGGTATAATTTTCGGTACGAACTACTGCATTGTCTGAATTGTCAACCACAGTTGTCTGGTCTGCCGGTTTTTCCTGTAATGGAGTTACCACAGGAGCCTGTGTCTGAGGCTCTTCTGCTGCTGTGCGCTGAGCTTCCTGGGCCTGAGCCTTTTCATAAGCTTTTCTATAAGCACTTTCACTAGATTTACAACTTGTGAATGACAATGCTACGCAAAGACCTGCACACAATACAATATACTTCTTCATAATTTTCTTCTATTTTAAAAATTAAACTTACTCAATAATATTTCGTGCGAAAATACGAAATATCTTACAAAATACCAACCCTTATCCACATAAAGTTTGTTAAATCAAGGAAATACGCATAATTTAACAAAAAATGTCACTAAATTTATTGCAACCAAACAAAACTTTCATTATCTTTGCTTTATTAAAGTCCCAAACAATATTAGCAGGACTTACTATATTTTAATTTAATAAACACAAGCTTATGAAGACATTAGGTTATATCGGAGCTTTTCTGGGTGGAGCCATTGCAGGCGCAGCTCTAGGTTTACTTTTAGCTCCTGAAAAAGGAACAGACACCCGTAACAAAATTACTGATACGGTAGATGATTTCTGTAAAAAACACAATATCAAACTGACCCGTAAGGAAGTTGATGATCTTGTTGATGACATTAAAGACGCTGCTCCTGATGCAGCAGAATAATTTATAATATGTTCTCCAGCGACAAGAATATAGAAACTATAGGGCAACTCGTTGAAGTGCTGAAACATTACATCGGGCTTCAGTCTGAATTTGTGAAGCTCGATGTTGTGGATAAAATAGTGAGACTGCTCACTGTAATTACTATTTCTGCTATAATAGTAATATTATTTTTATTGGCAATCATCTATTTTAGTTTTGCAGCAGCATTTGCACTTGCCGGTCCACTTGGCTATGTAGCAGCTTTCAGTATCATCGGTGGATTATACATGTTCTTATTAGTACTGTTCATTGTTTTCCGCCATCAATGGATAGAGAAACCACTTGTCCATTTTCTGGCAAGTTTATTATTAAGTAAATAATGGATACAACTCCTGAATATAAATCATTAGCAGAAATACGCTTGCGTAAAGAATTGCTACGTAACGACATTCTAAGAGACGACCAGAAAATTCATAATTTGTGGAATGATCTGTTTCATGCCCCTTCTGCCGCATTAGGCAGTAAGTCAACTACTACGCGACGTTTCAGTGGACTTATAAATACCGGAGCCGGCATACTTGACGGTGTAATTTTAGGTTGGAAATTGTACCGTAAATTCAAAAACAGAAAGTGAAGAATTCATCAGCAAAAGCATTTGAATTCTCCACTTTTATATTTCTTTCAATATAACTAGTCTTTAGAATTTATACCCTAAAGTAAGTTGCAATTGATGACGTTTGTTGCTTACCTTTGCTGCATCTGCAATATTATCATAGGATGCATCCTCACCCTTTTGGTGAGTATAACTCATAAATGGATAGAAATCACCATTCTGCGCACTATACTGATAAGCCAAATCTATTGTAATCTTTTTAATCTGGTAGCCTAGTCCACATGTAAAACGATTAATTGCATGCCAATTTGTATAATAGGTTGATGTGGAAACCATTGTTCCAGGGGATTCTATGCTGCCATCACGATAACCGTCTTTACTATACATCGGGGAAACATAATTGTAACCAAGACGAATTGCGAACTGTGGAACAGGTTTTATCTCTACACCTAATTTGACAGTACTGACACCCTTAAGACAGAATTTAGTATTATCATTCATTGCCTTATCACTGCTACTAGTTTCATAATAATCACCATACCAACCATCGTAATATCCTCCATCGTTAATACGATTATCTATATAACCATAGTCGGCATATTCATAAGTTGCACCCAAAGCTAGATAGTTGCCTATTGTATGACCAAGACTCAAACCAAACTTCCATGGAGAATTGACTTTATAGGCATAATTAGCCCTATCTTCATAATACTGAGGGTCCTTTGAACTTGGAGATGTAATGCTCACTGCTGAAGTTGCATTCAAAGTTAAATCATAAAATGTAGGAGAATTTATATAAAGTCCTATACGAAATGGAGAAGACTCTATCGGACGGAAAATAGCTCCTACCTTGAAATCCACACCTGAACCCGTAATCTTCATATCTTCGTATGTATTTGCATAATTGTTCTGTTCCAAATTCTCAGTATAATAAACATTACTACGATAATGAACATCGTGATACCCTACAGTAACACCCCAATAGAAACGGTCACTAACATTACCACTAATATTGAAATCATAGTTGCCTATATAACCTTTTTGATACTGTCCGAAACCAAATGCCGAACCATTATAATACTTGCCACCACCCAATAACTTTGCATAAGCATTGTCCAATGACGTAGTATTATAGTCTTTAAGAAAACTGTATTTCAAAGCAGAGAGTTTATTCTGAGAAGCATTATCCAAAGTTCCAAGAGTACTAAGGATCTGATCAAAGTTCTGACTTTTATGATAGTTTACACCAAAATTAATATAAGACCTATCACTGGTGCGATTAGCCCATACAAATCCAATCTGATCAAAACTAGCATTTGTTTTTTTGCCATTAAAAGAAAATGAAGATATATCCGCATTACTAAGCGATGTACTAGCATTACCTTGAGTAACAAGCCCTCCGGTAATATTAATCATACCCTTGCGGAATAAACCTATACCGGCAGGATTGGTACTCATTGTCGAGATATCAGCACCCAGAGCTTCCATAGCTCCACCCATACCCACATAACGGGCAGTCCCATTAAGATCAGTTTCCATAAGTTTGGCATCCTGATATGTTTCCTGAGCAGAAACCGGCAGAGCTAATGCTGCCAGTATTGCCAGTTCTAAATTTCTTAGTTTCATAATTCTTTTTATAAAAATAAGTTATATTACTCAATTTGATTTTTATCTCCTTCCATTGCCAAAGTGACCACCGCCACCGCCACTAATAGTATGAGCTCCGCCAGAAAATCCGCCAGCAGAATGACCGCCGCCGTTGAAGCCGCCACCACTGTATGTACCATAAGATCTGGTCCCATTACTATAACTATTGTTGTTATACGTGCGATTACCAAAAGAAACAGCTCTCTGTCCATCTCGGCTCAATGAGCCATAAGTTCTGCTTCCATTTACTCGAACACCACTTTGACCACCTCTGTTTGCTTCTGCTTTGCGAGGATTATCCCAAGTGCGTGAGCCTGTAAATCCAGCCATATTTCTACCTCCGCGATTAGGAACATAACCACCGCCCCAACCATAATAATAAGGGTATCCCCAGGCACCATAATACCAAGGATCATACCAACCGCCATACCATCCTGCATAATAAGGATCGAACCATGGATCATACCAAGGGTCAAACCAAGGATTATACCAGCCACCACGCCAACATGTGCGCCAATAAGGACCATATCCCCAACGATAGCTGTAGTACCAAGGGTCATAGAATCCATCCCAACGACTCATCCGGGAAGAATATCTATAATCTTCATCATTTAGAATCTGATCATAATATTTTCCAACAAAGGTGGTATCTATATAAGTTGAATCCGGATATACACCATTTCCTTTCTGAAAATTGATAATATCATTGCCTTTATCATCAGAACCAATTTTCTGAATATGACTCCAATATTTACCATGACGGTTATATTCATCTACGTCACGATTGCTTCCCGAATAGTAAGCAGGAGTGTCGTCATTCTGATAAGAGCTAACTTTTTCGATGCTTTTCTTCGGTGTGAAGTAAAGATCGTCGTCCTGTGCCATCATTGAGAAAGGCAGAGCTCCTAAAAGGACTGAAACAAGAAATAATTTCTTCATAATTGTTACTCCTTTATATATTTACATTTATTTACGCTACAAATATATATATTATTTTAGTGCAAAAATAAGGAAAATCCCTAACAACAAATAGGTTTTTCCCTATTTTTTTATAACTTTGCATCAAATTTAACAAGAAATGAAATATTACGAGATAAATTTCAATATTCAGTGCGCAGAAGATATAAAGCAGACCGCAAGTGACTTGTTGGCTGATTCTGCCGGAGAAGCCGGATGCGAGTCCTTTGAAGAAACTACAAATGGACTTAAAGCTTACGCACAGACTGAACTATGGAATAATAGTTTAATAGATTCAGCTATTGCCAATTTTCTTTTACCTGATGTAAAAATAACCTATAGTATAAAAGAAGCTGATGACAAAGACTGGAACAAAGAATGGGAGGATAATGGATTCGAACCTATAAATATAGAAAACAAGGTTATAATATGTGATGCTAAAAAGCCTCTTCCCGAAAGCGATGATATTATGGGAGCTACGCATGTCTTTATAGATGCAAAATTGGCTTTCGGTACTGGTACCCATGAAACGACCAGAATGATTGTTGCAACACTGCTTCACATGGAAATGAAAGACAAGCGTGTTCTTGACTGTGGATGCGGTACTGGTATTCTTGGACTCACGGCTTCAAAGTTGGGAGCAAAAAATGTTATCGCATACGACATAGACGAATGGAGTTCGGAAAACACAAAGCATAATGCCACTATTAATAATGTGGAAAACATTGAGGCATTTCAAGGTGATGCGTGCATACTGAATCATATAAGCGGAGTCTTCGATGTGGTGATGGCCAACATCAACCGCAATATACTTTTGAATGATATGCCAGCTTTCAGAAGTGCTTTGGCGCCAGGAGGAAAACTCATAATCAGCGGCTTTTATCAGAATGATATCCCGACTCTGCTTGACAAGGCAAAAGAATTGGGACTGAATGAATTCGGAAGAAAAAACGATGGCGACTGGGCTTGTCTGATATTAAAATAACATACTATAAACAACTACCAGAGGTCACCACCACCAATAGTAAGTTTCTTAAGATCATAATAGCTACCGTTATATATATTAAAATCTACATATCCTTTAATACCCGGTAATTTACCGGCATCAGTATGTTGCCAGAATTTCCATAATCCTTTATATTCCACCTTATCAACATAATAGTGTGCTATCCAGTATGGATAGTCATCAAACACAGGAGCACCAAGATATTGCTGTTTGAATTTATAATATGTATAGATTATCGGCTTAACATGATATTTGTCCTCCACTATATGAAGCCACGTTAGAACATCACGTTGGAAATCCTCTGTAGATTTATCTTTTGGCTTATGTTCTACATCCAATACAGGAGGCAAATCACCATCGTTAAGATGCACTTTGTCTAGAAAATAATAAGCCTGTTCACGAGCAGACGACTTATTGCTCCAAAAATGATAAGCACCACGCACAAAACCATAATCACCAGCACTCTGATAGTTCTCATAAAAACAATCATCAAGATTACTGGCACCTTCTGTACTTTTAATTATCACGAAACGTAATGGACAACCTTCAATCTCTGCATTCTTCAATTGTTCCCAATCTATATTTCCCTGATAATGAGAAATATCTATGCCATGGATTTCATATCCATCGGGATATTTGGCATCACCATAAAGAGCACGCCATCTGAATCCCGTGGGACCGACAAAGAAATAATAGAATACCCATATATATAGAGCCATCACACCTGCTGCGCCAATACACATAGATAAACGTGAACGCCACCATTCCTGTTTTTTACGGGAATGACGGCGTTTTTTAGAATGATATGTTTTCTTATTCTTGTTCAAGTTTCAGAGTTTTTGTCGGCTGGTCACAAACATCAGCTGGTCCCCAATACTGGATAGGTCCAGGATATACGTAAACAGTTTTCTTAGCCCACTCATCACGCTTTGCAGCAAATGTCTTGAAAGGTTTTCCATCCAATTCAACCAAAGCTTTACGGATAACCGGCTTCATCTCGCCATTACGTTTCTCCATATTCATCATCATTGTAATAGGCACGCCACCAGCTTTCCACTCATCAGTTTTTGCGGTTGTATTCTTTACAATAGCCATATAACCAGTTTTGCCATTGGCAATAAGCTGGGCAGCACTTGTTCCGAGAGCATAGCAATAATCTGCATCAAAGTTTGAAGGAGCTGCACAACGTCCCTCGTAACCAAAGAAATGATGCTGGGCAGCAAACTTACCTGTAAATTTGCCTTCCTTAGCCCATTTGGCAAGTTTTACGGCAACCATATCAGAAAGCAGCTTTTCTGTTTCAATAAGAGAAACCTGTACATTTCCATGAGGATCACGATCAAGACTCAACTGACGAGCCACACCTTCCGGCAGAGTTTCGAAAGTCTCAGCATTCTCCTTAGAAAGATGTGCAAGTATATATTTGCGCTGTGCGTCTTTATCTAAATCCTTATAGTCAGCTCCATGAGCAGCAAGAAGGTCGTTGAGTTCCTGAATAAGTCTGCCGATAGCAGGAATAAATTCAATAAGTCCTTCCGGCACAAGAACAACACCGAAGTTGTTACCGTCTTCAGCACGTTTTGCCACAACAGAAGCAATATTTTCAACAATCTGATTAAGGGTCATATCCTCAGCCTCAACTTCCTCTGAAACTAGACAAATGTTAGGTTGAGTCTGCAATGCACATTCTAGGGCAATATGAGAAGCCGAACGGCCCATCAATTTGATGAAATGCCAGTATTTACGGGCTGAATTACAGTCACGCTCTATATTACCAATAAGTTCACTGTATGTCTTAGTAGCAGTATCAAAACCAAAACTTGTTTCAATCTGCTCATTTTTAAGGTCACCGTCAATTGTCTTAGGACAACCTATCACTTGAACACCATACTTCTTTGCAGCATAATATTCTGCAAGTACACAAGCATTCGTATTAGAATCATCACCACCGATAATGACAACAGCCTTGATATCTAGTTTGCGGACAATCTGAAGTCCCTTTTCAAACTGGTCTTCCTTTTCAAGTTTTGTACGGCCAGAGCCAATCATGTCAAAACCACCGGTATTGCGATACTGATTTATGAAATCAGAAGTAATCTCAATATAGTTATGATCCACAAGACCACCAGGTCCCATAAGAAAGCCATACAGACGGTTCTCTGGATTCAGTTTCTTTATTGCATCAAACAGACCGCTTATAACATTGTGACCACCAGGAGCCTGACCACCAGAAAGAATCACACCAACATTCATCTTCTGAGTATTGGCCTCGTTTCCGGGAACAAACTCAACCAAAGGCATTCCATAGGTATTAGGGAATAACTTTTTGATTTCATCTTGGTTGTCTACACTCTGTGTAGCTACACCCTCTTTAATTTTTACTGCACCTTGAAGAGCTTTAGGCAGCTTTGGCTGATAAGCAGCTCTTTCTTTCTGCAATGCGCTAATTTCCATAATTCTTTTACTTTTTTATTTTTCAATAAGACTTAAACTACTATATTTTCAGCTACAAAATTACTATTTTTCATTGAAATAATGAAAGAAATACAAAGAAAACAGAAAATAAAAAACATTTTTTTGATTAAAAGACTTGCATTTCCTTTTTTTTTTCTATCTTTGGCAATGAATACAAATAAAGACAACACTTGAACAACATTATTTATGGCAAACAAACGGGAACTGAAACGTGCAATTAATTATATTTGCAGCGATCTCTTCGGTGAGGCTGTAGCAGCTTCACTGTATAGTGAAAAACCAGCTAAAGAGAATATAGATGCTCTTTTGGCTTCAATCATCGTTATCCACAGCGACTTTATCCGCAGAGTTTCTCACCCGGAACCTGGAATGAAGCCTAAATTATATTATAAAGCAATAATTGAGGACTTCAACAAGCAAGTAAATGAAATCGTAGACCACATATCAAACGTAGGATAAATGCTTAAGAATTTTTGCATATGGATATTATATAGGCAGATGGGATGGACTAAGGATATTACCGAAGCTCATCCCGATAAATTTATACTATGCCTGGCTCCGCACACCAGCAACTGGGATTTTATAATAGGTCAACTTTATGCGCATGCTGAAGATATAAGAATAAACTTTCTTATGAAAAGAGAATGGTTTTTCTGGCCTCTAGGTTCTATTTTCAGACACATTGGCGGCATCCCCGTTTGGCGCTCTAAACATACAAGTATGACAGACAATCTGGCAGCAGAAGCCAATAAGCATAAAACTTTTAAACTCTGCATAACACCAGAAGGTACACGCTCTCCCAACCCAGACTGGAAAAAAGGATTTTATTTTATTGCCTATAAAGCACAGATTCCAATATTGCTTTATGGAGTGGATTATGAAAAGAAACTTATCACATGCCGGAAAAGTTTCATTCCTGATGGAAACATAGACAAAGAAATGCCTATGGTAAAGGAATACTACAAGAAATTTAAAGGCAAGAAACCGGAAAACTTCGCATATTGATGAATAGAAAAGTATTATATACATATTTATTATTACTGACATCAATAGCAGGACAATCTCAAAATTATAATGGTGTCACTAATGTATGGGGTGGCATTGAATACAAGGATAACCCATGGGTGGAAAATGTCTCAAAAGACTTTGAAATAAATCACGGTTTGTACAATCGTCATATATCGTTATGGGCTAGCCATGGCAGATATTACGACAACGACAAAGATATATGGAAATGGCAACGCCCATTGCTATATCAAACCACAGAGGACCTCTTTACCCAGACTATTGTAGTGCCTTATCTTATTCCGATGCTTGAAAATTCCGGAGCCGTGATATTCACGCCTAGAGAAAGAGATTGGCAAAAAGATGAAGTAATTGTTGATAACGACAATTCCAAACTACCTGATTATCTGGAAGTTAATGTGCATGATGACTGGAAGAACAGTTCTATCAGGGGATTTGCTTTCCATGATGGAAATTATCATGATGGAGACTCCCCGTTCAGTGATGGAACAGCCAGATATGCAAAAACTACCAAAAGCAAAAAGAATTATTCTTTGATAGCTTATCAGCCGAATCTGAAAAATAGCGGTAAATATGCAGTCTATGTCAGTTACCAGACATTAGAAAAAGCTGTGCCCGATGCCGAATACATCGTATATCATAAAGGAGGTGAAACAAGATTTCATGTGAATCAGCAAATGGGCGGTGGCACATGGGTATATCTTGGAACTTTTGAATTTGAAACAGGACGCAGCCAAAGAAACCGTGTTGTTATAACCAACCATTCAAGGTATAAGGGCGTGGTTTCGGCAGACGCAGTACGCTTTGGAGGTGGCATGGGCAATATAGAACGCGGAGGAAAGACTAGCGGAATGCCACGCTGCCTTGAAGGAGCAAGATATTATGCCCAGTGGGCAGGTGCCCCTTACAGCGTGTATAGTAGCAAAGGTGGAAGCAATGACTACGGTGATGATATCAATGTACGTCCATATATGACCAACTGGCTTGCCGGAGGTTCATGCTATGTACCAACACAAGACGGAAAAAAGGTCCCTATAGAACTATCTCTTGCTATTCACAGTGATGCAGGAATAAACGACACCGGGCTTGTAGGGTCTCTTGCCGTATGTACAACCAATTTCAATGAAGGCAGACTTAGCAGTGGTATCTCAAGGCAAATATCCAAACAGTTTGCCAAACAACTCCTTGATGGTCTCGACCGTGATCTTCCTGTAACTATAAAGAAGAACTGGGCACGCAGATACCTATGGGATCGCAATTATTCTGAAACAAGGAATCCGGAAGTCCCGTCAGCTATACTTGAGACTCTCAGTCATGAGAATTTCAATGATATGCTACTCGGACAAGATCCTAACTTTAAATTTGCCATGGCTCGTTCCATATATAAGACTATAGCCAGATTTTCAAATAGTCAACATGGCGAAGAAACTGTTATAGAGCCACTTGCGCCACAAAACTTCAAGATTGAATTTAATAAGCGTAATACCGCAAGACTGTCATGGAAACCCACTGAAGACAAGTTGGAACCTACAGCACGTCCAAAAGCATATATTGTTTATTGTGCTATTGGAAGAGATGGATTTGACAATGGAAGAAAAGTTAAAAGCAATAAAATGGAAATTCGTCTCCTACCGGGACTACAATATAATTTCAAGGTTACGGCTATAAATGAAGGCGGTGAGAGTTTCCCTACAGAAACGCTATCTGCGGTATATGAGCCAACAGCAAAGAAGACGATATTAATAATAAACGGCTTCGACCGTCTTTCGTCCCCTGATGTAGTAAATAACGACAATATAAAGAAGTTTGATTTGCAGCAAGATCCAGGACTCACCCGAGGTCTGACAGCAGGATGGGCTCCCGGTGGAACATTCATTGCCGGGAATGACTTTAACTATACAATGGTTCATGCTGACGCTATTGCAGCAATGCATAAATACAATGTTGTGAGTTGCAGCGCACATGCTGTAGAAAACAACGAAATAGAACTTGGAAAGTATGCATGTATTGACCTGATACTTGGATTACAGAAATATTCAGGTTATAATCTTAAATACTACAAAACTTTCCCTGTTACATTACAACGCAGTTTGCTCGCATATAAAGCAATGCGTGGAAAAATGATTGTCAGTGGCAGTTATGTGGCAAGCGATATGCAGAACAACCGGGAAGACAAGTTATTCCTTAGCGAAGTTCTCAAACTAGACTATGCCCCGTCAGACACAGCCTGCATCGGCAGTGAAATCAACGGACTTGGTATGCAGTTCGATATATACCGACAGATTAACAGCGAGCATTATGCTGTTACAGCTCCCGACATAATACAGACAGCAAATCCGTCTGCAATATGTGCCATGCAGTATAGTGATGGAAGCGGAGCAGCAGTGGCATACAAAGGCAGTGATTATTCAGTGTTCACTATGGGATTTCCGTTCGAGGCAATAACAAGTCAGACTGTAAGACGTAAGATAATGAATGGAATAATAAAATATCTGAATATAGATTATTAACTAAAATATAGAATATCATGTACAAAATTCAAGCAAATCAGTCAGGTACACGCTCTATAGAAGTGAGCGACCAGCATTTTGAGACAATAGAAAAGTATCAGTTGTTGCGCAATCTTGTAGACAGCAATGGAATCATTGATGAAACTGTACTCGACAAACTTAAATTCAATGTCCGTTCTCTGTTGGAAAGCGAGACAGGAAATGACAAAAATCTGCTCGACCTCTGTCTGGATGTCATTTACAATCCCAACATGAAAGCCCTTGGGCTTAACAACCTTGTTTTGTTGTATGTTGACTGGAAAGACAAACAGAGCGAGCAACAGAATGATGTAAATGAAGAATAATACAGAACAACAACAATTTAAACTTACAGATTTCATCCCGACAACGAAGAAAGAATGTGAACTTCGTGGTTGGGATGAACTTGATGTAATTCTCTTTTCGGGTGATGCCTACATAGATCATCCAGCTTTCGGGGCTGCTGTAATAGCACGCACCCTGGAAGCTAGCGGATATAGAGTTGCCATAGTACCACAGCCAGACTGGCATGGAGATTTCCGAGATTTCAAGAAACTGGGGCGTCCGCGTCTCTTCTTTGGTATATCACCGGGAGCAATGGATTCTATGGTAAACCGATATACAGCCAACAGGCGAATGAGAAGTGATGATGCTTACAGTCCTGACGGAAGGCACGGTTTGCGTCCTGATTATCCCACAATAGTATATTCACAGATACTGAAGCGTCTTTATCCTGACGTTCCTATAGCTTTGGGAGGTATAGAGGCTTCCATGCGTAGGCTCACACACTATGATTACTGGCAAGATAAACTCAAGAAATGCATACTCTGCGAATCTCATGCCGACATAATACTATACGGTATGGGCGAAAAGTCTATACTACAATTGGCAGGCTCACTTTCTGAAGGCAAGAAAATAAATGATATAACAGACATTCCACAAACTGTATATCTGTGCAAGGAAGATAATATACCCGGTGGCATAAAAGAAGATGACATCGTTTTGCACAGTCACGAGGAATGCCTGCACAACAAGAAATTTGAAGCAGAAAACTTTCGCCATATAGAAGAGGAATCCAATAAGGTGCATGCCCAAAGACTCCTTCAGGCTGTAGACAGTATGTATGCCGTGGTCAATCCCCCTTATCCCACTATGACTACTGCTGAACTTGACGCATCATTTGATTTGCCTTATACCCGCATGCCGCATCCTAAATATAAAGGAAAGACAATTCCGGCATACGAAATGATAAAGTTCTCCGTAAACATTCATCGTGGTTGTTTCGGTGGCTGCGCTTTCTGCACAATATCTGCCCATCAGGGCAAATTCGTTATATGCAGAAGTAAGGAAAGTATTATCAAAGAAGTTAAAAAGGTTATCGCCATGCCCGATTTCAAAGGTTATCTAAGTGATCTTGGCGGTCCTTCTGCCAACATGTACGGAATGCATGGTAAAAACCTTAAGGCTTGTGAACATTGCAAACGACCATCATGTATTAATCCGCAAGTATGTCCAAATCTGGATACCGATCATAGCAAACTGCTTGAAATATATCATGCAGTGGATGCTCTGCCCGGCATAAAGAAGAGCTTCATCGGCAGTGGCGTAAGATACGACTTGTTACTTCACAAGAGTAAGGATGAAAAAAGCAATGAGGCAGCACGGCAATATACTCGTGAACTCATAGAGAAGCATGTCAGCGGACGACTGAAAGTAGCCCCAGAACATACATCCGACAATGTTCTCCGACTGATGCGCAAACCGCCTTTCAGCCAGTTCTATGAATTCAAGAGCATCTTTGACAAGATAAACAAGGAGGCAGGACTGCGCCAACAGATAATTCCATATTTTATAAGTAGCCATCCAGGATGCAAGGAAGAAGACATGGCAGAACTTGCCGTGATAACAAAAGACTTGGACTTTCATCTTGAACAGGTACAGGATTTCACCCCCACTCCAATGACTGTTTCCACAGAAGCATGGTACTCCGGTTTTGATCCATATACCCTTGAACCGGTATTCTGTGCTAAGACTCCAAAAGAAAAACTGGCACAGAGACAGTTCTTTTTCTGGTATAAGCCAGAGGAGCGTCACAACATAGAACACGAACTCCGGAGAATAGGTCGTCCAGACTTAATTGCAAAACTATATGGTGACCATGATGTTCACAATGACCGACAGTCTCACAAAAGCAGAGATGTGCATTATTCCAACAAAGCGATAGGTTCTACATACGATAATCCAGGAGTAGGTTCGGGATATTTCAAGGAAAAGAAGAAAAAGAGTTTCAATCCAAATTTCGGAAATGACAATCACAGAAAGCAAGATAGCAGGAAAGCTCAGTCAAGCAGCATGCGAAGACGGAATCGTAACGACCGCTGACTTCGCCGCTGTCATAGACGGGTCTACAAGCAAGACCAGAGTGCACTATTCTCCCAATATGAAAAACGGAAGACTGTGCATGCTTATAATCAGCGATTATATCAGACAGATGCCGGCAGAATTCACAATGCAAGATTTCTGTAATGGTGTTTCTGCCTATATCAGAAGCTATTATCTGCAACATGATATAAACATTGATAATCTTGAAGCACATCCGGAGTTAAGACTCACCGCCAGTACCATTGTATATTCTGAGACTAGAAGGGAAGTATGGATGGTAGGCGACTGTCAGTGCATCATAGACGGCAAGAAGTATGACAACAGTAAACCATACGAACAGCGCATAGCTGAAAAGCGTGTTGAATATATCAGAAACGGCATGACTCCTGAAGAAGCACGCAGTATGATAGTACCCGACCTGATAATGGCAATGCGGTTGCAAAACAGAAAGTATGCTGTAATAGACGGTTTCAACATCTACATGCCGGGGTGCAAGTGCATCCCTGCAGATAAAGAAATAGTAATGGCTTCTGACGGTTATCCATTTCTTAAACCGACACTTGCAGAGAGTGAGAAAAAACTGGAGCAGCAGCTTGTAGACGATCCGCAATGCATAAATACATTTATTGCCACCAAAGGACTTGTTGCCGGCAACAAGAGTTTTGACGACAGAGCATACCTAAAAATGATTATCTGACAGTGCCAGGTGTCATCACTATTAAGTATTTTTTGTGTATAAACAGAATATGCAGTCAGGTTGCAGTTTATTTTTCTTAACTTTGCAGCAGAAATAATAAAAATAGAATATGAAATTATCTGATTTAAAGACAGGTGAGATTGGTGTAATAGTAAAAGTTACAGGGCACGGAGGATTCCGCAAACGAATTGTAGAAATGGGATTCATCAAAGGCAAGAAAGTTGAAGTGCTTCTCAATGCCCCTCTTCAAGACCCTGTTAAATATAAGATTATGGGATATGAGGTTTCTCTGAGACGCAGTGAAGCCGAACTTATAGAAGTAATTTCTGTGGCAGAAGCCAAACTTATTAATAAAAAACAGGAAAACGTAAACCTTGCTGCCGACATCATTGAAGACAATGAAGAACAGCCAATGACAGACCAGCAGCTTGAAGAAGCTGCCGAAAAACAAAGACATATCATCAATGTTGCCCTTGTGGGAAATCCAAACTGCGGCAAAACATCTCTTTTCAACTTTGCCAGCGGAGCTCATGAGCGGGTCGGCAACTACAGTGGTGTAACCGTAGATGCCAAAGTAGGCTATGCAGAGTTCGAAGGCTATCAGTTCAATATTGTAGACCTTCCGGGCACATACAGTCTTTCAGCTTATTCACCTGAAGAATTATATGTACGCAAACAGATAATAGAAAAGACTCCGGATGTCATAATCAATGTTATCGATGCCAGTAATCTTGAGCGCAATCTATATTTGACCACTCAACTTATCGACATGCACCTCAGAATGGTGTGTGCCCTTAATATGTTTGACGAGACTCAGAAACGTGGCGACAATGTAGACGAAGATAAATTGGGAGAACTCTTTGGTGTACCTATGGTGCCTACAGTATTTACCAATGGCAATGGTGTCAATGAACTCTTTCATGAAATAATATCCATATACGAGGGAGCTGAAGATGCAGAACCTCACTTCCGCCATATCCATATCAATCATGGACACGAAATAGAAGCCGGCATCACAGAGATGCAGGAACATCTAAAACAAGAAGAAAACCTCAGGCAGCGCTACTCCACCAGATATCTGGCAATAAAATTGCTTGAACGGGATAAAGACATAGAAAACTTCATCGGCAGATTGCCTGATGCAAAAGAAATATTCGAGCATCGTGATCAGTGTGCTGCCAGAGTAAAGGAAGAAACCGGCGATGACAGTGAAACAGCCATCATGGATGCCAAATATGGATTCATCCACGGAGCATTGCAGGAAGCCAAATATTACACCGGCAAGAATAAGGATACATATAAGATGACCCACGTCATAGATGGGCTCATAACCAACAAATACCTGGGTTTCCCAATATTCATACTTATGCTCTTCGTAATGTTTTTCACCACATTTACACTCGGGCAATATCCCATGGACTGGATTGAGACCGGTGTTACATGGCTTGGTGAAATTATTTCCAGAACACTGCCCAACGGTCCGGTCAAGGACATGCTTGCCGACGGTATCATTGGAGGTGTAGGAGCCGTAATTGTATTTCTGCCGCAGATTCTCATTCTCTATTTCTTCATATCATTCATGGAGGACAGCGGATATATGGCAAGAGCTGCATTTATAATGGATAAACTTATGCATAAGATGGGACTTCATGGCAAATCATTCATTCCTCTCATCATGGGATTCGGATGCAATGTACCAGCCGTCATGGCAACCCGCACCATAGAGAGCCGCCGTTCCCGCCTCATCACCATGCTCATTCTCCCTATGATGAGCTGTTCTGCCCGTCTACCCATATACATCATGATAACAGGCACGTTCTTTGCCCTGAAATGGCGACCTGTGATAATGGTTTCATTATATGTAATCGGCATCATCATGGCTATTGTAATGAGCCGTCTGTTCAGCAAGTTTGTCATCAAGGGCGAAGATACCCCGTTTGTGATGGAACTCCCCCCATACCGTTTTCCTACATGGAAAGCCATGGGACGCCATACATGGGAAAAAGGCAAACAGTATCTCAAGAAGATGGGAGGTGTAATCCTTGTGGCAAGCATCATTGTCTGGGCACTTGGATATTTCCCTCACAACGACAGTCTTGATGCCAGAACCCAGCAAGAGCAGAGCTATATTGGAAGAATAGGCAAAACCATAGAGCCAGTGTTTCGTCCTCAGGGATTCGACTGGAAACTGGATGTCGGTCTTGTTGCCGGAGTCGGAGCCAAGGAGATTGTTGCATCCACAATGGGAGTTCTTTACAGTAACAATGAAAGTTTTTCTGATGATAAAGATGATAATGGCAGTAAATACGAGATTCTTCATCGTCAGATGACGTCAGATTTGGCTAAGGCAAATGGTCTTAGTTATGAGCAGGCAAAACCTGTTGCCACTCTCACGGCATATTGTTTTCTACTCTTTGTCCTACTCTATTTCCCATGCCTTGCCACAATAGCTGCCATAAAGGGAGAAACAGGCAGTTGGAAATGGGCATTGTTCACAGCCGGCTATACCACGGTGCTGGCTTGGGCAATAAGTGCACTGGTTTTCCAGATAGGTCTGCTGATTTTATAACAAAATCAGCAGGACCATTTTCATGATGCCGAGCTCTCATATACCATATTTCATGCATTTCTTTTGGAGTTCGGCTATCAGTAGCATGCAGTCCATGGGCGTGGACATTGACACATTGAAAGATTTCAGGCGTGCTATAATCTCGACAGCACTGTCATCTGTAAATGCTATTTCATTCACGGCTTCGTCTTTTCCTTTCTTTTTTTCATTAGGTACGAACTTGTCTTCCCATTGTTCATATTCAGACGTCGTCATCTTTTCCACCTTTATTCTCAGAGAGTTGTCACCGTCGGTATGCTCTATTTCTGTTTCGCAGAAATGCTTTGATAGGGCTGCCTGAGGGAAGGCTATGGAATAGACATCAGCTGCTACAGATTTCATATATCTGCATTTCACTTCGTAGCTCCCCTTGCAGTGCTTCAGAAACAGATATGCTGAATGTTGGTAAGCCTTCAGGAATACACCTTCTTTATATAGATACACATAACTGATATTGTGCTTCTCTGTTTCCAATATACTTTTTACGCTTGGCATGTCTTGTTTATTAAATATTTGTTATTAACGTTGTTATTGTTTTCATTATATCTTCAGCTTTTTTTCACCTTATTATGTATACCATTGCAACGCCGGTGTGGAACGACAGAACCGAGAAATAATTGTGGTCATTCTCGGAAATAACCGTACGCGCCCTTGAGATAGCTGGTGTAGAAGATGTGGAGCAACGCGGCACCGAGTCCGAGCTCCATACTCCAGTGACAGAAGAGTCAAGAACAACTTCGCAGCCCAGTTACGGCACTGCCACGGCATCATACAGAAGATTGGTCTTCAGGGCGATGTGCTGTGAAAGTGCGCCATTAAAGAACAGCAGCAACAGTGCCGACTTGGCAAGTTGGTTTACACATTTTATTTTACGGTTACTTTAGAAGTAACCACATCTTTTAACTTAAAAAGCAGTTAGAATCGAGCATATTAGGAAATACATATTTAATATACGTTAATGATTTAATGTTTTTTATGGCCATATTTGATTTTTAGATGTATTTTGACTATATTTGCAGTTAATTATAGCGCAGTTACTTCTAAAGTAACAACATATTCCAAAATATTATTTTAACTGATTTTAAGGTCGGAAAAACGCGTTTTAAAACACGTAAAACGCCTAGTTGGGACTGCTGAAGTGCATACCGGCAGGCAAAGGCACGTA
>CAYSSU010000047.1:0-24827 GCA_964433895.1 uncultured Prevotella sp. | reverse complement strand
GCATGCGCATGGAGGGCAAGGACTACGTCATGGAAGATGGCGACGTGGTGGAGTTTAGATTTAACGTGTAGGACGTTGGTATTTCAACGATCTGCGTCCAGTAAGAACCTACTGGACGGGGCGGTTACTGGAAGTTATTGGAAGATTACTGGACGCTGAGAGGTAAGAGCGATGGACCCGAACACGGTTGCGGCAGTCGTCGCGGCAATCGGCGCTGTCGCAGCAGCCGTGGCGGCGTTCGTTGCGCTCAGACCCGCGAACAAGGCTGTTGAACAGTCGAAGGAACAGACCAAGATCCAGCGGGATCTGATGGTTCAGGCGGCACAGCCTTACGTGTGGGCGGACATCCAACCGGACAATCAGCAAGGCACGATGCTTCAGTTGGTGGTCGGCAACGTCGGACCAACGATGGCTCGCAACGTCAAAGTGGTCATCGATCCAGCGATCCCTGAGCATCCCGCGTACTCGGGTGCCACGGCGGTGGCTCAGGAACGGCTGCGCGACGGCATCCTCTCTCTGGCACCGCGACGAGTGATCCGATGGTCTCTCGGTCGCAGCTTTGACCTTCTCGAAGACAAGGATGACGCGACCATCTATCGCCTCCGTGTGACTGCGGACGGTCCCTATGGTGCGCTGGAGCCGGTCGAGTTTGAGGTTCGACCGAGAGACTGGCGTGAAGCACGGGACGCACCTGACGGCTCGCTCCACCACGTTCGCAAAGAGATTGAGAAACTGGCTGGTGAAGCCAAAGGACTACGCACCTACATCCAGCAGGCGGGGATCGTGGCTCTCGTGAGGAGTGACATCATCGAGACCACACTCGCTGACTCCATCGTTCAGCGTCAGCCAGAAGAGATTGAAGCCGCCACGACGGGCGAAGAAGAGGGTCAAGTTGAAGTACAAGACTGACGTTGATGTCAAGAAGGCGCTGGGGATCGAATCCTTCAGGAACCTTTCAAAAGAGAACGTCATGAGGTTCGCGGCAATGATGCCCGATATGGACAAGGAAGTCGCTCTCAAGGTAGTAGCGCAGTTCCCCGAGTTCAAAGCATTCGCACTGGAAGCAATAAACACGATCCAGACGGCTCAGGAGAAGTCCTTAGCGAGTAACAGCGAGAGCCAAGCACAGGTTCATCAAGCGTGGTCCGATGTGCGTGCGATCCTGAAGGGGCAACTCGATGATGATGAACTCACCTGGGAACAGAAGAAGGACATCCTTGATCTGATCGTGGAGACTGCCCGACAAGAGTCAGCGAAGGACTCCGAGAACAAGCAGTTTCTCAAGGACCTCACCAAGTATGTCGCGTACGGAGTCGCCGGGGTTGCAGCCGCTGCCGTGGTCTTTGTCGGGGGACGTGTCGGTATAGATCAGTTCCTCAACAAGGATGACGAAGAGGCGTAGGTAACAAGACCTTTCACAGTCGCCACATCTTCCCAGTGAAGGGATGTCCATCGCGGTCGAGCAGTTTGACGAACTCGACCTTCGAACCGATCCCAGCGCCCTTCGCAGCCTGATGAACCTTGCGCGCGAACGCCTCGCTCTTCATCACGTAGATGATCTTCTTGAACTGTCTGTCCTGGGCGTAGGCGGCCATGACCTGTCTCAACTCTTTCGGAGACTTTCCTGAGATCTCCACCTCGACGGCGAACGACACAGGCTCAGCACTCGTCCTCAGGTGCTCACGGTTGATCACGAAGTCAGGGCGGTGGGTCTTGCCGGTGCCCTTGACATCCACAGGAACCCACAGCGACGGGTAGAGAGTTGCGACCTCAGACCAGGCGATCTTGCCCGACTCGGCGGCTCTGTAGGCATCACGGAGCACGGAGACAGCCATCATGGATTGGTCTGCCGAGCGTTGCTTGACGACATCCATGAATGCGCGCTCGATGGCGGTCTCACTCAGAACCTCAGCCAGTTCGATCCTTCCCACAGACGAGCCAAGCGACGAAGACAAGCCAGTCAGGATCGCTTGGTTGATGCTCAGCGTGTGCTTGACGTGGATCGGGTTGATGTCTGAAGCCTTCAACGAGACGACCTCGAACGGCTCCAGGTTGCCTTCATCGAGCAAGCGCTTCAGACCGTTCTTGCCTAAAGCCCAGAGCGTGCGACCATCGAACAATGTCGTTCCATTGACCATGTGCTGCCACTCAGTGAGACCACGAAGGCGATGTGCAGCTGAACTGTTGGTCACTCCAAGCAACTGTCCGACCTGTGCTGCGGTAGCGAAGCGACCCTTGCCAAGGAACTCGAACACGGCGATGTCACGCTCAGTGATCTTCCCTCGCTTGTATTTCAGGTTCTTCGTGCGTCGCTTATGACCTGGCAAGATGATCCCCTGCTCTTGCGCTTCACGCTCACGACGGCGCATCTCACGACGCTCCTCAGGGGTCTTCTTCCTTCTCCAAGCACTGTCGTCTCGCACCGAAGTAGTAGAGACAACGTGGTCTCCAACAGGCTCAGCAACAGGATCATCGTCGTCCTCCAGCAACTCAGCGAGCACGTCATCCGGCTCATCGACGCCACCAGTTCCCTCATCATCAACGTCTCCGTCAAGGCTCGCTATGACATGCTTGACGGTCTTCACGCGCTCCGTCACAGCGACTGAGGCAGGCTTCGTGAAACATGTGTAGGCACCATCAGGCGTCCTCGAGGTGTCCTGACGAACCGCATCCGCAACGCGCTCAGCGGTCTGTACGTGTTCGCGCACACTTGGCGTCGCGGGCTTCACGAAGGTTCTCAAAGGCGAGCCAGAGAGCGGCGCACCTGCCTCTGCTGACACCCCTCCAACGGCGATCTGCTCGTCGTCATCATCAAGGAACGGGTTGTAGTCAGGTCTTGGTTCGCTCTCATTCGCGGCGACGATGGTGTCCTCGTCGTCATCTAAGAATGGGTTGTAGGTATCTGTTGTGTTCATTTTGCTGTCCTCCTGTAGCAAGCCCTCAAGTAAGAAGGGTCACTCCTAATATCAGAAAGACTGCCGAATCGTCCCGCACGCTTTGCCGCACGGTTGAACAAACGGCACAACTCGGCACGGTTCCCTAAGAGACCTTGCGAAAATGCGAACTCACAAAATATGACCTACACGGGTCCCCACCTTTGACAGCCGAGGCGAGTGAATGCCTTCATCGCATTTTTGAGAAAGCACTTGACGAACCAAGGTGTTTATGAAGTTGCCAGATGTGCGGATCACTCTGACTGCACTGCTATCATAACCAGCGCCCGAGGCGCTCTTCCGAAAACTTGACGAAGCCTCCTGGGCGGAGGCGGGGCGGAGAGCACTCACGAGGCGCGTGCTCATACCGGCGCTCTGTCTGGGTGGTGGCTGTTGTCCATTGAAGAACAACGAAGCCCCCGAGCCAGACTATGTAACAGCCTCACCGCCTTACTAAAACTTCCTCAACTCAGACGGCGTGCCGGATGGGTGCCTTGTGTCTCAATGCTTCCTCGCGGGGCGCTCCCGTTCCGCGCCTACTGCCCGCCATTAGTCCTGCCCTCTTTTTATTTTTTGGCGCAATTCCAACGAACTGAAAACTATCTAAGAATTCTTTTGAAGAAATGCTTGACAAACCGGCGAGGGAGCGATGGGGAACCCGGTGCTCGCCGCGAATATCTTTGCCGAGCCGCGCGAGAACTGACGACACTGTTTCTTAAATTTCTTGAACTCAGCCCTTGACCAGCACGAGAACGGTCAGGGGCTGAGTTGTCTCCAGCGCCGTATAGGACGGGCACAAGCCGAACAAGTTGCCCATGTCGATATTTCTCCTCAAGTGCGGTAAAGCTCGATCCGCGCTCACATACAGGAGGTAGTAGAGATGGACAGTCAGAGAAAAGTAGAGATGCCGCGCTCAGTGCGCGTAGGTGCCGCAATCGTGAGCATTATCGGAACACTCGGGATCGCAGCGGCTTCGTTTGTGCTCAGTTTCTTCGCGCTCACTGACCTTGTGGTTGAGCACTCACCGATCAACGCTCAGTACGCCTGGATGTGGGCAGTAGCGCTCGATGGGCTGATCGTCGTCTCCACCATCGCGCTCGTCGCAATGGTCGGCTCCAGCCTTCGTGAGCGTGCTTGGGCGCTCACCTTGCTGCTCACTGGCGTCCTTCTCTCCACGGCGGGGAACGTCGCTCACTCGGTGCTGGGCGGTCACGGGTTCATCGGATCGCTCATTGCTGCTGTTCCGCCGTTGCTGCTTGCTGCGATCACACACTTGACCGTCCAACTGCTCCGTCACGCCCTAGTCTCACCTGAGCGCTCAGCCGTGACGGTGAGCGTTGAGGAAGTTCTGGAAGAGAGCGCTCAGTCGGTCGTGGGTACCGATGCGGTGAGCGACGAAGGACCGGTGAGCGTTGAGCACGATGCTCTCGTTGAGCGCGCACGAGCTGCGAGCGTTGAGCGTGAGCAGAAGCCAGTGAGCGCCGAGGTACGCGCAAGCGGTGAGCGCACACCTGGTGACGAGCAGCGCTCAGTGGTCTCATCGCGCAAGCCTCAGCCAGTGAGCGCGCCTACGGGCGACTTTGAGAAGGTTCTTGCTTGGGTGAGCGCTCAGCGAGAGATGGGACAGAGCGTTACTGGGAATGAGATCGCCACACACTTCAATGTCTCGCCCGCTACTGGTCGCCGTTGGAAGACGAAGGCGTTGAAGCAGATTGAGGAAGCAGCGGAGGACCTCGACACCGTTGCCGCCTGAGACTGTTCAGGAAGCCCGTAGAGCGCCTTTAAGCACGTGACTGGTGTATCTGTTGCTCGCGCCGTTTTGAAGCCGTCAGATGGGCTTTATGGGCGTCCTTGCCGAACTTGCTGATATTGGTTGTAGAGCAGTTGCTCAGCGGACGAAGCCCGGCACGGTGATCCGCATATTTCATACAACATTTGAGAAAGAGGAGGGTGGCTATGACTACCACAACAGAGAAAGCAAGTAACACCGAGAGCGAGTGGGTTGGCACGGGAGAACTCAGCGAGAGGTTGGGGATCTCGCGTCAGGGCACACGCAACCTCATGCGCGAGCACGGCGTCAGCGTCGTTACCGCTGCGAAGAAGTGGAGGATGCGCCGCGAGGACGCTGAGAAGTTCATCAGCGAGGTGCTTCAGATGACGAAGCTCCAGTGATCCGCACATCCATCAACAGACCAGAACACTACGAAACGAGATAGCCCCGTTGCCCAAGCAGGCGGCGGGGTTCTTCTTTGCACATTTTGAGAACGCGACCCGCGAGACCACCAAGCCCGTTCAGAGCGTCCAGATCGAGCAACCGCCATCTTCCTGAAAATCGATCCTGTAACGCACCACAAATACCGCCGCTACTACCGCACGTTGTCAGGGGGTCTTCTTGCTGTTTTGAAGAAGAATTTCGAAAAACTCACGTTTGCGATGACCAGCCCAGAACAAGCGACAACCGTCCTCAAAATCGGTCCTGGTACGCGGGGCGAGAGACAGGGCGGAAGAGGGCACAGCGGACGACAGAGCACCACCACGGGAGAGATGTGCGCACACCAGCAAGAGAAAGAAGCGCCAGAACGAACATCAACAGATGTAGAGACGACAGGCACGACGAGCCAGCACGGAACGCCCCCAGCGACGAGCAGGACACGGGAGAGCGCGAGAACAAGCGACAGCACTCCAGCAACAGGGCAGAGGTATGCGCACACCCGCCCGCGCGCGAGAACCCAAATCAAAAATTTTCCACGAAAGCGTTTATAAAGCTTTATAAAGGATCGGCTTGCTTACGCAACCCGTGCGCAAAGCGCAGCCGATCAGGCAGCAGGTGACCAATGACCGATGTCAGCGACTTGTTCGGATGCGGGGGCGCTGCTCTGCGCCGCAGCCCCCCGAACCCCCATCGGCACGAGGGCATTCGCCCTCCACGCGCCACCGGCGCTTTCAGAGATGTCTTTCTCTTCAGTTGAGTAGAAAGCGCACCAGCGAGACGCCTCACCAAGAAAAGATCTACTCCGATAGAAAGAAGTGAATGTCTTCAGATCTTCCCTCAGCCTCACCAGCGAGACTGCGCACCAGTTGAACCGCAGGTGATCGCTATCAATCTCCTGAGAACTCTCATTCTTTTATTCGGAGGAAAGAACGAGCAACCAGGCGAAGTGCGGTCATCATGGTCAGAGAAAGAAGAAGACATAGAGTCAAAGCCCCTCCGGGGCGTCACGGCGAATGCCGTCGTCGGGGGGGTTGAGGGGGTGCGACGATGGCACCCCCCCTATAAAGCCTTTTAACACCTTCTTACATCAGCGGGCGATCAACGGGATCATTGGTCACCCACTGCCAGATCGGCTATGGGAATGCACGGTTTGCGTTAGTAAGCCGATCCTTTAAGAAGCTTTTAAAAGCGACTTAAAGCCGTTTTTTAATCTTAAATATAGTCAAGCCCGCGATGGAACGCGACGACCACCCAAAAACCTTAGGTAGCGCGGGGACTTTTTCGGTTTTCAGAAGTTGCAAAAAATGGGTGCTTTTTCGAGCAACTCTACGCATGGAGACGAGCGCCCGACAACCCCAGAGGGCACCCAAGACGAGCCACAGGGGCACGGCGGAAGGGACAGGGGCGGCGACGCGCAGACGGAGCCAGAGCAGCCACCAGAGGGCAGAGGGGCGCACAGAGCCGCACCACCAACGACGGCGGGAGAGACGCGATAGGCAGCACGTTCCAGCGCTCCACAGCCAAAAGAGGGCAGAAGAGCCGCATCAACAGATGTAGAGACGGACGAGAGGCAAACGGCACCCAGAGCAACGCCAGCAGGCACCAGCAGCGCCAGAGCAGCAAGGGCAGCGGGAGGAGCGGAGAGAGCGACCCAGCAGCGGGGGAGAGAAGAGCAGGACCGGCAGCCTTGCTCATCTTCAAGCACCTGAAATCAAGCCGCACGGAGCCAGCAAGACGGCATTTTAGCTATTGTTGATATTATTAAGTGCTATGGAGTTCTGAGCATCATCCTGATAGAACCGTTCATTGAACGAAAGAGATGCTCTTGCCCCGCTGGTTCGAACCAGCGGGGCACCTTTTTCTTCAGGCTCAATCCTACGTACTGTGTTCATTTTGAAAAGTGACACTACATATAGTGTTAGGCTGCAAAACTGTTGAAGTTCCGCCATTTTCAGAACTCAATGTCTGATATTAGTTTGTGCCTTCTGCTCCATAGCACGACGGAAGGCGCGGTTGGCAAGAGCGAGCCGCAAGTTCTATCAGGAGAAGTACGAAAATGGTTCAGATAGTTTTATCCAAGACAAGCCGACAGTCGAACACAAGCACAGCAACGCTCGAAGAAGAGATTGACTACGCGGCGGTTCGCAAGACGCTAATCGCGGCACGCAAGAGGAAGGGTGCTCTTCTCGAATCCGAGCGCACGTTCCACAGGCTCTGCATCAAATTCCTGAAGAAGGTCGTCAAGCCTCAGTGGGAGAAGTCCTTCAATCTCAACCTCAGCAACGACGCCGAGACTGCGAAGATGCTGGGCTGCACGGCGAGGCAAGCCAGACGAGCAAGAGAGACGCTCAGCGCGGTCGGCGTCCTGTTCGTTCCAGATTGGGCGCGACAGAAGAAGAAGGGCGACTACCCAGTCTGGATGCTCTCCTTCGACTTCGTTACCGGCTCAGAACAGCCAGCCCCAACAACCAGCGCCAGCAAGCGAAACCGCGCGAACTCAAGGTACAACGGCACCTACTGGCGCATCTACGCCGAGGCGAAGCAGCACGCCCGCGACATCTACGACGAAATGGGCGTCGAGACGGTCTCGGTCGCCGAGTTTATGAAGAACGTCTGGTGGAGCTTCAGCGAGATGCTCTCAGAGAGAGGCTTGACCAGGGCTGACCTGATGAAGTGAGCCGCAGGGCGGCTTTCTCGTTGCTACCTCAGAGAGCGCGGCTGATGAGTTCAGCGATCTCGTCTTCGTGAAGGTCTTGAAGAAAAATGCTCATCTCGGGATCAGCGGTGAAGGTGATCCCGCCAGTTGAGGAGCTGGCATCGACGGCAAGCGTCCCATCGTCTCGCTTGAGGACGCTCACCGGAGTTGTGGCTCCCTCGTCCTTGATGAAGCGGGCGATCTCTTGTGCGGCGAACGGGCGCATCTGCTCCTCCTTGCTTACGAGGCAGGCGGAAGTTCGCCTACAGGGTTAGTTCTGGAACTTGCTACACACTAATGATGCACAAGATACACCTTTCCAGTAGGCGACATCTCGTTATGGCAGCGCCGGACAGGTCAAACTTGCTGACCGCCGAAACCCTCAAATCGCATCCTGTAGCGCCCCCGAAAAAGAGACGGTAGAACCGCCAGTATTCGGGGGTGTTCTGCGTGTTTTTTGGAACATTTCTTCAAAACCGCTGTTCGTGGAGACCTGTCCAGACTTAGGTGTAACTGTCCTCAAAATCGATCCTGGTGCGCCGAGCGATGACCGGCGAACACTTGGCTGATATTCCTCCCAGACGGCTACACGAGCCGTCACGTCATAGGAGGAAGAACAATGATCATCTACAGCAACTCGAATGTCGAAATCGAAGACGACGGAACGCTCCACATCTTGAGAGACGCCAGTCGAAACGATGTGCTTGCCCGCGTCAAAGCCGACGACTACGGCGGCTACATCGTCGTCCGAGCCAACGGACACTACAAGGCAGGCGAGACCGACCGAACCCTTGTCGAAGGTTTGCCTTGGTCGCAGATCGTGGATCTTTTGACGAAGAACCACTGACCAGAACCCTACTGGGGAGGTGACCAGACGCCGGTTGCCTCCCCAGGTCTTGTGTCCAGCGAGAGCACCAACCCGTCGATCCCCGGCAAGTAGTTCCCTTCTGACCTTGGCTACCGCACTCTGCTGACAGATTTCCCGAACCTTGCCAAGCAAGCATTTTTCAACAAGAAGAGCACTCACGTCGGTATGGCGACAGGAACCGACTCGCAAGGTTGCCCGACGCTGTACATCACCGTCGCAACACAGAAGTAAGAACGATATTCACAGACGGGAACAACCAGATGGATCCTGGTTAAGAAGCGCGGGAGCGCACTGGAGGACAACAATCATGAACAACTTAAAGAGAGGAGTGGCAACGCTTAGCGCACTGCTGGTGACAGCCCTCGTGACCCTGACCGCGCCCACGGCGGCGCTTGCCGACACTGGCGGTGGAACCGGAGGCGGTGGCGGAGGAGGAACAACTACTTCTGGCTTCGAGTGGCGCTCAGTCGCCGGAGAGAAGGGTGATGTCTATGACACCTTCTTGGAGAAGTCAGGACAGACGCAGACCTTCGCAGAGAGCGAGATTAAGAACCGTGTCGATGGGGGGATCGCTGTCTGCAAGAAATCCAACGTCATCTGGTGGGTGCATTCCACTCAGAGCGGCAGATGGGTCTATAACTACTCCGGTGCCACCCACGGTTCATCTTGGAACGGTTCGGGAAGCATCGAGGATCCCAAGACGACCTTCGGGCGAGCACCAACGAAAGCCGAAGTAGAGATCTTCAAAGAGTGGGATGAGAGCCGCTCAGGTGGTTCTGTCATCAACTCGAGCCCTGGCTACACGATCATCTGCTCGGGCGCGAAGGTGCCGGATGACAAGACCATCAGCGAAGTCGAGAAGGACAGCGAGGAAGTCCCCAGCGATTACACCAAGACCGCCGTGTATTCCTACTCCACCACGGTCAGCCCAGTGAAGATCGAAGGCAAGTACCCTGGCAACGGCTCCTACGAAGCCCAAGCCGCCACGGTCTCCAAGACCGAGTTCGGGAAGTTGTACGACCAACTGGTCACCTCAGGGCAGACAAACACCCCTGCTCAGATCAAGACGAAAGTTGAAGCAGCTCTGGCAGCAGACGATGCCGCCACAGTCACCAGCGCGGTCACTCTCAGCGCCGCGAACAAGGCGGCGTTCGCCAAGGGTGGCGTCCTGAACGTCTCCGAGTACCGAACCAGAGGAACGATCAAGGCGCACAAGACCGATACTCAGTACAAGCAGCGCACCTGCTACTACGTCCAGAAGTGGAACGGAGCGAAGGGCGACTACGACGCGAAGGTGAAGGACACCAGCAAGGCGGGCACCACCAACGGCTGCACCGCCTGGGAGACCTACAAGACCGTGGCTGGGGTCACCGAGGTCACCCAGACCTTCCAGACCGCCGAGAACACAGGCTTCTGGCAACTCATCTCCGTGCATTGCAACAAGGCTCAGTTCGACGCCCTCGTCAGTGCTACGGGTGCCACAGCGCTGAACTCCGGCGACAGCACCAAGGCAATCTCGGCAGTGGCTCAGAGCAAGAAATACACCAGCCAACCAGCCACGCTCGACTTCGCTGACCCGAACAACACCAACGCAGCAGCGAAGGCATCCGCCACGATGGGCTTCTACGACAAGGAATGCCCGTTCGACTGCACAGCCTCTTCCAACACGACTGACGGAGCCAGCGACGCCAACGGCGCGACCAAGAACGCCGGAACCAGCGACACCACGAACGGCAACAAGAACGGTGCTGTCTCAGGCGGCATCAACGGCAACTCCCTGGAGTTCTTCCGCGACAACGACCCGAAGACAATCACCCTGGATATCTGGTACCCAAAGACCGCTGGCGTGGTCAACTACAAGGGCAATGCATCCGCCGCCATCACCACAACCATCAGCCGCTGGGCAGAGGGAACCCCAAGCACCACGGCAACCAGTGGTGGAAAGTTCGTAATGGCAACTCCTGGTGGAACGACACTCTTCACCGGCTCCAGCACCGCCACAACTCAGAAGAACTGGGACACCACGACCGCCTCCAACTCCAACTTCACGATCCTGAACGGGCTGCAGCGTGACTTCAACGTCAGAGCCTCGTGGGCATCAGAGAAGGACAAGCCTCAGGTCATCAACGTCAAGTGGGAGTACGCGCCAGCGGTCTCCTCGACGTTCCCGACCACACTGGGCTTCTCTCGTACAGCTTCAGGAAACAGTGCGAAGACTGCCGACGCGACCGCCACCAGCACAGCGATCCAAGGCAAGTGCTACGCCAACTACGGGACAACAACCTCCAGCTCGACGGTCGATCTGTTCCAGCAGAACACCGGCTCGGGCACCACGAACAACCTCGAAGGCAAGATCGTCGGCGGGGTAGGAACCAACCCGAAGGACGTGGCTACCAACCTCGTCATCAACTTCGTCCGTGCGACCACCGAGTGAGGACAGTCCAGAAGGGCACTGTCTGATATTGATCTGTGTCACACCTCCTGTGGCACCGGCTGAGACCGCCTCTCAGCCTTGATGGCTCTACACCCCTCCTGAGCCGTAGCAACGCCCCCTGCGTCATCCGCCTTCGCAGGGGCGTTGCTGCGCCCGGATCCTGACACGGGCGGCGTGGTCCCACCGTTGTGTCGTCGCCCACAGGTATCCTTGACATTGAGCCAACCGACCGCCCACCTCGCAGTGAAGAGCATGCGGGGAACAGGGCACGCGCCCAGCGCGCCTACCAAGGAGTTCCTATTGCCACGCAAGTCTGCGACTGCTCCAGCGCTATTCGAGGTGGGGGAGGTCAGCAAGCGAGACGTTCGCGACCGCAATGCGGAGCCTGGCTTCAGCCCAGTAGAAGTCGGAAGTTTCCAGCCACAAGTCGAAACGCCCGAAGGGGTGATTTATCAAGGCGACTCGATAGCGTGGCTTCGGACACTTGAGTCATCTTCGGTCGACCTCATATTTGCCGATCCGCCTTACAACATCAAGAAGGCTGACTGGGACTCCTTCGAGTCGCAGCAAGCCTATATCGACTGGAGTATGGAGTGGATTACAGAGGCGAGCCGCGTTTTGCGCCCCAAGGGCAGCCTTTACATCTGCGGCTTCTCCGAGATCCTCGCGGACTTGAAGCACCCGGCATCTAAGTACTTCGCGGGATGTCGGTGGATAATCTGGCACTACCGAAACAAAGCCAACCTGGGAAATGACTGGGGACGTTCTCACGAGTCAATCCTTCATTTTCGTAAGTCAAAGACCCAGAAACTTGCTGAGATTGACTACCTCAGAATCCCCTATGGTGCGCACACACTTAAGTACCCCAGCCATCCGCAAGCGGAGACATCGGCATACGGCAAGGGGCAGGGGAAGCGTGATGATTGGACACCGCATCCGATGGGGGCAAAGCCTAAGGATGTTATCGAGGTGCCAACTACGTGCAACGGAATGAACGAAAAGACTCCTCATCCGACTCAGAAACCGGAAGAACTCGTCAGGAAGTTCATATTTGCCGGATCGCATCCAGGCGAACTTGTGCTCGATCCTTTCTCAGGCTCGGGCACGACGGCTGTTGTTGCTACGCAGCTTGGTCGGCGATTTCTTGCCTGTGACCTAGATCCAAAATACAACACCTGGGCTGCTGGACGGCTAGCTACTGTGCCTTTCCGAACTGAGCAAGAGTGGTTCGAACTCGACCGTTTCAATATGCAGCGTAGGGAGTCAATCAGGTGAAAATCGAACAGTTGCGCGAGTGGGCAACGGACAAGCAGCGATTTCTTACCATCAACGACTATGTTGTCTTCGGTCGAGCATTTATGGAGTACCGAACTACCGACGGGTTTCAGGCTGAACTTGTCTCGCGGAATACTCCGCAGTACCGCTTCTTCCAGTTCCATGCAGATGCGGACTATCAGCTGACGCGACCGATTAACACGAACCTGTTCTACTCACCGGAGCAGTTTGACGATGCGGTTCCAAAATTCTACGAAGTGCTTGAACGGGTGCTAGACAGCAGCCAGGCGGACTCTGATCAGAGAGACGCACTCAACAGGGTGATCTACACTTGCCAGCAGTCCATTGGCGCGGCGTTGGACGCACTGCCTGCTTCGCGTTCAAATACTGCTCGAAAGGTCAATGGCGACCTCTTCGAGCGCTTCATCGGGCTGACGATTGAACACTGCGGCGTTGAGTGTCGTTCTGGCGTACTCACTATTCCTGTCAAGGACGATGCCGGAAACGAGCTCTTTGGCATGAAGTATCAGCACGATCTCATGGTAGAAGTTGAAGGCGATCTCAAAGCGATTGGCTCTGTCAAGACGTCGAGTAAAGATCGACTGGACAAGGTGTTCATCGACAAATTCTTGTATAACCGCCTCACGGGTGTTCCAACGCCGCACTTTGCGATCTTTCTACATGACGTTCAGCGCAAGGGCAAAGAACCGAACTTCGGCACGAGCAACACCTTCTTGCCAGGTCACTTCAAGGGGTACACCGTCAAGTTGAATCCGCTTGATGGAGTCTACTACTGCGATCTGCTGCCTCAGATGGCGACTGATCCGCTACTTGCCGCGAATATCAGTCGGATCGACAGGTTCTTCGTTGAAGACCTTCCTGCGTTCGTGCGGACGGCTCCATCGCCGGATGTGATCGTAGAGGGTGAGTCGCCGGTGGATGCCACGGACGACTAGCGAGAGATCCTGACCTGCGATGGCTGACGATGAGCTCCATGAAATGAAGGTAGTTGACCCGGCGAAACTGGCACTCTCTGATCTGCGAGAGAAGTATGACGCCGAAGCCGCGTCACCTCAGTTTGACCGACTCTACGAGCCTGGGAACGAGTTCTCGCACATGTTCGCGGTGCTCCACAAGAAACTCAATCAACACTTTGAGGAAATCAACGGCAGGGCAGATACGTACAAGCGGCACTACTGGGCTGAGAACAGTCGTGCAATGATCGCCTTGATATCCGATTTGAACCAAGACCTCTACGACATGAACAGGGCTGGGGTCGAGGTCGAACTCGATGACCGGTACCAAGAAGCGATTGAGCGGTGCGAACCTTGGCTCACTCCGAGCGGCGGCAGTCCGGTTCCAGAGGATTTCAAAAAGATCGAGATCATCAGGCACGAGCCGGTGTTCAGTATGCCCGCGACCACGATCAAGTTGAAAAAGACCGGCGAAGCGCCGAAACTTCAACTGGTGGGCGAAGGATCCTACGCGCGAGTTTTCTCCTACGTCGATCCCGACTACGGCATCAAGTTCGCACTGAAGCGGGCAAAGCCTGCGGTAAATGAGCGTGATCTCGAACGGTTCAAGAACGAGTTCAAAGTGATGAAGGAGTTGAGTTTTCCTTACGTCGTTGAGGTCTATCAATACAATGAGGAGCGCAACGAGTATCGTATGGAGTTCTGCGACGACACGCTCCGTGACTACATCAAGAAGCGCAACGCTAACCTAGCCTTCGCGTCGAGGAAGCGCATAGCGCTTCAATTCCTTTACGGAATCAACTACCTTCACGCTAAGGGTCTCCTTCACCGCGACATCAGTTTTCAGAACGTGCTTCTCAAAGTCTTCCACGACGGCGCGGTACTCGTGAAACTGTCAGACTTTGGTCTCGTCAAAGATCAGACCTCCACCTTTACTCGTACCCAGACAGAGATGCGCGGAACGATACGTGACCCGCTGCTCCACGACTTCAAGAACTACGGAGTGCTCAACGAGATGTATGCGGTGGGCTGGGTGCTCTCGTACATCTTCACGGGGAGGGAAGCGCTGAGTTCGGGCACCGACAGAGTGAGCCAGATTATTCAGAAGTGCGCGGTTCTTGACCTCAAACTGCGCTATCAGACTGTCCTTGAACTCATCACTGATGTTGAGAAACTTGAGGTAACTCCCACGGACGCACCTGCCTAGATCGGTTCAGGGCTGGGCGGTTCCACCTGTTCGGGAGCCTGTGTTGAACCGGATGCGGACGCCTTCTGATTGACGATGCCGAAGGGCACATGAACGCTCGGTACGGTATCAGCGGCGGGTTCAAGGTGTTTCCGTTGATCGTCAAAGAAGATGTGGGGGCGGAGAACTTCGAGGACCGCAGCCTTTTCGATGCCTCCAAGAAAGAAGGCGTCGTTGACTCTCAGTCCCCACGACTGGATTGTCTTGACGACACGCTCGTGGGAGGGTGCATTTCGTGCCGTCACAATTGCCACATGGACACGTCGGTTGTAGGTAGGGTCGTCCCTCCGCAAGCCCTCTTCGATGTCCTGAATCCGGTTGATGCCCCTTAGGAACTCTGTAAGACGACCTTCGTGCATCGGAGTTAGGACATTTTCGGTCTCGTTCTCGTGGAACGCTTCGAGACCGTCGCTCTGCATTATGCGTTCGGACTCGTCGTCTGCGAGCACCCCGTCAAAGTCGAACGCAATTCTGAGGTCTTTTCCTTCTGGGTCTCTTGCGGGAGCGCCGATGACCTGTCCAGCGGCAAAACCAAGGTCTATCGCTTCCCGTACATCCCCAGGGTCGCCAGAGAGGAACAGCGACATGCTCAGAGCCTTGATGAACTTGTAGGGGGAGCGCCCTTGCATGAAGATCGCACGGGTGATGGGCAGGTTGTGAGACTTGATCGACCTCATCACGCGTAGACCGGTCTCAGGGTCATTCCGCGAGAGGATGATGACTTCGACCAGCGGAGAGTCGGCAGGAGCGAGGTCATTGAGCGACAGCAGGCGACGAACGAAGGGGAACGCTACTCCCGGTTCCAGTCTGTCGTCTAGGTGCTCCTCTTGATAGGCGCGGTAGTCGTCCTCGCCGCGCGCACGAAACACGGCGTCGGACTCTTTGAGATCAAACAGCGCGCTGGAAGCAACGCCTACGACCAGCTTGTCTGCGAGTTCGTACGACATCGGAAACCCGTCCTGTGTAGTGACCTTTGTTCGTAGCCTAGCTGGTGAGACGTGCTTCCAGCGCGCGCTTGTGCCCTGTCTCAATAATCACGAGTTACTGAGACACGGCGTCGACCAGGCGCATCGAGCACAGTGATCCACACACCGGCTTGATGAACCTTCTCAAAACTCATTCTCAGATGTCCGAACCTCGAGATACTCTCAGAACTAGGACAGAGACGAGTAGATGAGAATCGAGGGCAACGTGATCTACGGCTACATCAGAGTCAGCACCGCACAGCAAGCCAGGGAAGGAACGTCGCTCGCATCTCAGAGGCAAGCACTGACCGATGCCGGTGCTGAGCGCCTCTTCGAGGATGCGGGGCAGTCGGGGGCAAAGAAGAGCCGTCCTGCTTTGGATGACATGCTCGACCATCTCCGACCCGGCGACACTGTGGTCGTCGCCAAGTTGGATCGCTTGGGTCGCTCACTTTCGCATCTGGTCAGTCTCATTGAAGACTTCACCAGCAGGAGCATCACCTTCAAGAGCCTTAGTGAAGGTATCGACTCCTCCACGAGCGCCGGGAGGTTGATGATCGGGGTGTTCGGTGCTCTTGCTGAGTTTGAACGAGACCGGATCGGGGAGCGGACCTCCGCTGGGCGTGCTGCAGCTCGGGCACAGGGAAGGCTCGGCGGGCGTCCGCGTTCCTACGACGGTGCGATGGTTGCCAAGGCGAGGAAGATCCACTCCAACACGGACCTGACCTCCAAGGAGAAGGCTGCGGCTCTCGGGGTCAGCGTCGCTACGTACTACCGACTGCTTCAGATGGAGGAGCCGGATCAGGTGGCTGCGGTCAGAGCGTCGTAGGTGAGCGGAGTGGCTCAGGCGAAACATGTGTAGACGCCGATAGTCTGAGATGGTGATTGCCGAACCAACCTCACCAGCCCCGCGACCGTCCAAGGTCAAGCCGCTCACGAAGAAGCAAGCGGAAGCCCTCACGAAGTCGATCCGTTCCAACGTTCAGGAACTGTCCGCACTCATCAAGCAAGCCCACGACGGGAAAGTCTGGGTCCCCCTTGGCTACACAGGCTTCAGTGAGTGGTTCGAGAAGGAGTTCGGCTGGAAGCACTCTCGCGGGTTCCAGTTGCTCAACATTGCTGAGGTCTCCGACGAACTCTGTGACGCGGTGGCGCTCCCTGACGGCTTCAGGCTCACCGACCTCCAGACCCGCAAGATCATCTCTCTTGGGCGCTCAGCGTTCATCGAAACCTTCAAGACCGAAGCCGGTAGCGATCCACAGGAGAACGCCAAACTGCTCCTCGACTCACTGAGCGAGAAGTCCGCCAAACAGCAGGAAGCGAAGAAGGCAGCGGAGAGCAAGAAGACTGAACCAAGGGCGAAGGCGGTACCGCCCTCGCCTGCCGACTTCAGGGTCAGCGGTGGTGTCAGGAACTCGCGTACTGGTGTCGTGCTCAGCCGGTCAGTCGGTTACCAAGCGCGTGACTTCCCAGACCCGACGATCCTTAGCAGGGAGACCCTCGAAGAAGGCGTTGCTCTGTTGGTGCGCGCGAAGCGTGACATTCAAGAACGGTTCGATGAGTTGCTGAAGGTCTCGCAGGACCGTAGCCACAACGTCTCAGAGCGGATGAAGGCTGAAGCGGCGGACGAGCAAGCGAAGGCGGATCGTGTGGGTCAGCAGGTAGAAGCGCTGCTCGAAGAGATGACGGCTCAGGGGCTGTCCGAAACCGAGAAGAACGTCAAACTTCAAGCCCTGCTCAACGAGGAGGGCATCGGTTATGTCGGCAAGTGACGGACTTTCGTATGAAGAAGCGGTTCTCCTGACCAAGAGCATCAGAGCGAACCTCGACTCGAGCGCGAGCCTCATTAAGAAGGCTGCAGACGGTAGAGCGTGGGAGGCAATGGGCTACACCAGTTTCAAGGACTGGCTGGAGAACGCGGTGGGCATCTCGCGCAGTCGCGCCTACCAGTTGCTCAACATCGCCCACCTCGAAGACGAGTTGGCTTCCCACCTTGCCCTCCCTGACTACTTCACCATCTCCGACCGCAACACGCGCCTGGTGATGAAGTACGGGCGGGACAGGTTCATCAAGCGGTTGGTCAAGGCTGCGACCAGTGACAAAGCCGCGAACGCCGTGCTGGTGGAAGAGACCCTCGCTGACATCCGAGGCGACCTCGAAGCCGGTGCCGCTCCCGAGATCGAGACTGACCCGGATGGCTTTGCAGAAGCCTTCTTCAACCAGTTCTCACTGACGGTCGATGACCTGCCAACGCCAGAAGAAGTTGAGTACGGGCACGAGGAAGCTGTGCTGATGGGATTGAAGATGGCGCTGGAGCACATCGACCGAGCAATGAACCGCTACACCGAAGTGCTTGGGGAGGTTGAGAAGTGAGAACCGGCGACGAGGCTCAGATCGCTCTCATCCCCACCGCATCAGCCGACGAAGCCCGCTTCAAGGCTGTGAAGCCGCCATACCCGTACGTTGGCGGCAAGACGAAGATGCTAGCGTTCATCAGGAACAACATCCCTGAAAAGTTTGGCAACTACTTCGAGCCGTTCCTTGGCGGAGGTGCTGTCGCGCTGGAGATGCTGCGACGCTACCCCGACAAGGTGTTCTACCTGTCCGACTACGGCGAAGAGGTCATCACCACTTGGAAGGCTGTGCGCGACTTCCCCGAAGAGATCGTTGAAGAACTCGAAGAGCACCGCGACCGGCACAGCCGCGACTACTTCTTAAGCATCCGAGACTGGGATCGCAACGGTCTGCTCGACCTGAAGACGCAATACGAGCGTGCTGGACGAATGATCTACCTCTGCACCGTCTCGTTCGGTGGTGGCTACAAGGTGGGCAAGGACGGAAATACGAAGAACACCTTCGGCAAGGACTACTTCAGTCCGCCCATTGCCAACATCCGGCTACTCTCGGAACTTCTGAACTCACGCAAGATCGTGTTCTACAACCGCGACTTCAAGGAAGCCGAAGGGCAACTGCGCGGCGGAGACTTCATCTATCTCGACCCGCCCTACGCCACAGACTCGACCGATGCGGAGTACACGATCTCGGATCAGTACGCGAAGGCGGACGCGACACAGAACATCACCGCTCAGGTCCGCTGGCTGATGGATCTCGCCACAGACCACGGTGCGTACGCGCTCATGTCGAACACTTCAACCCCCACCACCGAACGGCTGTGGGAAGGGTGGCACTCAATCACTAAGAGCGTCGTCTGGTCGAGTGGAGGCGTAGGCAAGGACGGCACCCGCAAGACGAACAAGGAACGGATGTGGGCGAACCTGCACCTGTTCCGCGCCTTGGCTGATCAGGGGCATCCCGTTGATGAACTTGACGATACGGACATCGAGTTACAGACCATCGCTTCTGAGGTTGAGAGCGCCCACCGCGCGGCTGCGTTGGCGAAGGTTGCTGAGATCGCGGCAAAGCACAGGGGAGAAGGCTCAACCGAACGAGATCTGGAGATCGCGTCCTCCCTGGAAGCGCTGATCAACCGCCAGACGCCTGACGCTTCACGAACGACTCCGACAGAGGCGTCGGTGCATCTATGATCGGCAACTTGATCTTTGTGCTGAAGGCAGTCGATGAGGCTGCCGCCGTCTCCTCCGGTCAGTCATTCTGGGAACTTTACGGTACGCCGATCCTTACCCTGCTTGGTACCTTGCTCGGTGCGACGGTCGGGGCGTACACAACGTGGCGGACTACACGAACGGGGCTCCGAGAGACTAGAAGAGACTCGTTGCTTGGGTTGCGCCGTGAAGAGTACTTCAGCGCAATTGGCATAGTTCATCGAATGGAGCGTGCGCTTCTAGCCATGGGTTCATCTCTTTCTGGACGAGAGAACCCCAACTTGTTTGCCTCTCGTCAGCGCCGTCAGGAAGCAAAGGAGCGCGACGAGGGTGCAGCTAACGCCCTCCAAAGCCTTTTTGAAGCCAATGACGAGTTGAAGTTGGAGGTGTACCGACTGGCAGCCATCGGTAGTGCCGATGTGAGACAGAAACTCGAGTCGATATCCGAATGCGTTGATGAGTACCTGAGGACTGAGTTTGAGCGTGGAGACAACCGCTTTATCGCTCAGAACTTCAATGCCGCTATGGCAGAATACTCTCTGAGGCTCGATGCTTTTGTGACTTCTATACGATCAGATCTGAGAGTTGATGAGAGCATCGGCAAGTGACTGCCTACTATCGGTCATCTGGTGTCGGCGCGATGGATCTCCGACCAAATTACCGGGATCGGATGCTCTCGTAAGCCCTGACAGTCCGATGGAGCCACTGCGAGGCGCACTCGACCCTCAGGCGTGCTGACTGCGAGGAGCAGGCTGCCATCGTCAGACCAGCCCATGTTCAAGATGGTCACCCGTCCAGCAGACAGTGACTGGAGCCGCGCCGCGATCCGTGCTGCTTCCTGAACTGCTCGCATCGGCAGCGCGCCTTCAGATTTCGGCAAACTCTTCTGAGAACTTGGCGAACTGCTCGAAGGTGAGACCGGTGCCGACGAGTGCTTGGACAGCCTGAATCGTGTTGTCCTGTTCTCCGTCGAACCAGTGCCCGTCATCAGCCTCCCGGCGAACAGGGTAGGTCAGTCCCCGTGCGGCACACATCGCATCGTCCAACGAGATCTCACCAGCCGCCCACCGCTGCGCGAGGGTCACGAGTGTCGTCTCGGTTGCCACAGGAGCGGGATCGTCCTCGAACACCACAGCGTGCTCAACCTTGCGCGGTGCCCACTCTTGCCGTTCTCGTCTCGGTTCAGTCACTTCATCTCCTTAGATTTCGAAGCCGCGCCGTTCAACATCATCCCCGCCAAACAGGTGACCGTAGCGCTGAAGTGTGAAGCCGACGTTGGTGTGTCCAGCCATTTCGGATGCTTTGGGAAGTGAAACCAGCGGCGACGCGAGCCAAGACGAGATCGCATAGTGACGAAGCCCGTGGTGAGTCCAGCCTCTGCGACCTGACAACTTGTTCTGCCGGTGTGCGGGGTAGTAGCCGCCCATCTCTTCGCTCACGTAGTCGTAGAGCGGGTTCATGTAGCGCACTGCGAGGTTCGTGCTGCTCTGATAGGTGCCAGTCTCTTCAACAATCGTGGCGTCGCCCTCCCAGTTCGGGGCAAACATCACGTTCGGGAGACCGTCACGACCGAGCCTTGCTGGGTTTCGCGTAGGGAACAGGAGCAACCTGCTGAAGACAGACTTCTTCTTCGCCGCGTTGCCCTGCCGCTGAACGACCGGGCTGTTCCACAACTCAGTCAGTCTGAGCCAGAGCATGAACGCCAACGGCGGGTAGCCATACGACCACAGCGTCAGCGCTTCGCCCCTTGTCATCGTCCAGAGCGACACGGACGGATCAGCGAACCGCTCGACGTAGTTCGTGATCTGCTCGCGCACCGTCGTTCGACCATAGACAAACTGAGAGCTGCTCCCTCCCGGCAAGACGGCAGGGAGCCAGACCGTTCGGATCTTTCCGCCGTTGCGACCCTTCGGGCGCGTCAGCCAGATCTTCCCCTTGCTCGCCTGACTTGCCTGCTCCACGACTTCGACACGACCCATGTACTGCATCCATAGTGGTGTGTCATCGTCAATCGTCGGTTCGAGCATCGTCTCGAAGTCGAGATCGTCCTCATCAAGGAAATGGCGAACTCGAAGCGCGAGGACTTCACCGATCCGAAGAGCTCCACCGGCACCCAGCGCTGTGATCAGACCGTATTGACGGAAGCGCGAAGCAAGTTCGACCTCTTCCTCCGCGATGCGCTTCTCTCGATCCGAGTAGTGGTTCGGGATACCACGGCGCTGCTTGGCGACGATTTCTTCAGGGAGACCCCTGTTGAAGTCACTTGGTTGGAGGATGACCTCGCGTCCGCTCCGTCTCGTGTAGGTCGAATCAACGGTCGTGTAGGCGCATACCAGCACGCTATTCACCCAGTCCGGGCGAGGGATGTCACCACGACGAACTTGTGCGCTGGGATCAGACGAGTTCGTTCCCGTCACCTTCACAGCGGCTACGAGTTCCTCAACGCTGTAGCGGAGCCACTTGTCCTTCTGACGGTTGAAGACACCTTTCAGAAGGCTTCTGGTCTTCTTCTGCTGCCCGCGCGACAGGTGCGACAGGTCGATCTTGGCGATGTCAGCCGGAGTGATGGTCGTGATCGGTTGTTCGCCGTAGATGCTCAGGAACCGCTCACCCACGTAGGAGTAGTTGTCCGCCGTACGTGTGTTCCACCGGCTACGTTCGGCTTCCATCCACTCATCGAAGGCTTCACGAAGGGTGGGAGGCGTCGCTGCCTTGCGTCGATGCTCAGGAACCCAGTCGCCCAGTTTCTCCGCTGCGCGGTCTTCGGCTTCCTCGCGGGTGTGCCCTCCGCTGGTGCTCTTCGGCTTGCCCGTGATGGGATCGCGGTAGTTGATCGTCCAGGTCTTGCGAGTGTCACTGGGCGGGTTCAGCGTTGCTCGACCGTTGAGGATGGAGATGCTCGCTCGCCTTGTGCCGCCTGCCATCTCACCCTGCCTTATTGGACGATCCTACTGCATCAGCCTACTCGAGAGCGTAGAAACGGCGCAATATCAGGACTAAGGAGATGGAAGAACCGTAACCAGATGAGTTCAGGTTTAACGTCTAGCGCTATCGACGTTCGTCGTTATGTGCTGCTCGCGTGGTCAGACCACGTGGCAGCGCGATCACTGCGCGTTTCGAGGGTTGACGAGGGAACGAGTACGCCGTGCTCGCCTGGAGACCTTCACAAGTTCCTCGAACACCAATACGGCCACGCCCGCGCCGACAGCGAGGACCCAGTGGGCCGCCATCATCGGTGCGGTGCTGAAAGCGCTCTGCAGCGTGGGGAGGTAGACAACCAAGATCTGCGCGGCAATGACAAAGACGAAGGAGATCCACAACCACCGGTTCGTGAAGAGGTGCGAGAAGGCACTTGAGTACTCCGACCTACTGTTCAAAGCGTTGAAGAGCTGCATGAATACCAGTGCCGTGAACATCGTGGTCCGGGCGACATCCAGCTGCTGATCGATTGGCACCAGATCTTCCATGCCGCTCACCATTCCGCCGGGCAGTGTCAGATCAAGAATGACGATGCTCAAGACGCCCATGACCAAGCCGATGCCGATGATCCGAGCCCACATCGCCCTATCGATTACCACATCGTCAATGCCCCTGGGAGGCTTGGCCATGACGTCTTCGATCTCTGGATCAACACCCATCGCCAGAGCAGGGCCGGAGTCCGTGACCAGGTTGATCCAAAGAATCTGCGTCGCAAGCAAAGGCAGAACGGCTGCGCCTGGGTTGGCCGGGTCTGACAGTCCGATGACCCCGCTGAAGACAACACCAAAGAAAACGGTCGCCACTTCTCCCATGTTTGAACTGAGTAGGTAGCGGATGAATTTCTTGATGTTGTCGAAGATGGCTCGGCCACGTTCCACCGCGACGACGATGGTCGCGTAGTTGTCATCCCCAAGGATCATTTCCGCGGCTTCCTTGGTGACTTCGGTTCCGGTGACCCCCATGGCAATGCCGATGTCTGCAGCCTTCACCGCCGGCGCGTCGTTCACCCCGTCGCCCGTCATGGCCACGATCTTGCGGTCCTCCTGCAGCGCCGTGACGATTTGCAGTTTGTTTTCGGGGGAGACTCGCGCATACACCCGCGCCTTCTGGACGGCGCGCGCCAGTTGGGTCTGGTCCATTTGGTCGAGGGCGCTTCCCGTGAGCACCCCATCCTCCCGACCTGCTTCGATGATCCCCAGGTCAGATGCAATACGGGCTGCCGTCACAGGATGATCCCCCGTGATCATGACAGTCTCAACGCCCGCCCGGTGTGCCTGGGCGATTGCGTCGGCGGCCTCTTGCCTTGCCGGGTCAATGATGCCCACAGTGCCGATGAAGATCAGGTCGTGCTCGGCGGCCTCGTCGAAACTTTCTTCATCTGCACGGGCGGCGGGGCGGTAAGCGATTCCCAGTGTGCGGTAACCCTCCCGGCTGAGCTCGACTACCTGGGTCAGCAGCTCTTCTTCGCGGGACGGGCTCAAGTCTTGGATGTCGTTTCCGACCTGCTCTGCCACGCATCGATCCAGCAAGACATCGGGGGCACCTTTAGTGAAGACGATGCCCGCAGGTGCTCCCGTCAGGTCTGTTACCTGGTCTCTTGTCTCCCCATCGCCGGTGACCAAAACGGACATCAGTTTCCGTTCGGAGTCGAACGGGGCCTCGGCCACGCGCGTGAAAGCATCCGTGGGGGAGTGATCCGTCTTTCCAAAAAGCTTGGGGAGTGCGACCAAGAACGCTGCCTCAGTGGGGTCGCCTTGGATCTGCCAGTGACCGTCGACCTGGTCAAGTTGAGCGTTGCTGGCTAGTGCACCCGCGACCAGAGCCAGCCTCGCCTCCTCCCACGCGGGGCTCTCAGATGCGGAAGCCTCTGGGCCGTCTCCGTTTCGGGAGCGGCCTTCGGTTGCCGGATCGCCCTCGTACAAATTGTTCCCCAGCTGGAGCGATACAGCGCCCACCGGTTCATACCCAGTCCCTGAAAGCACCACACGCCCGGAGGCCGTGACGATTTCGCGTAGTGTCATCTCGTTCTTCGTGAGCGTCCCGGTCTTGTCGGAGCAGATGACGGAAACGGATCCCAGAGTCTCCACCGAGTCCAAGTTCTTCATCACCGCGTTGCGCCGAGCCATCGCCTGCACTCCGACTGCCAGGACCAGCGAGAGGATCGCGGGGAGCCCCTCGGGAACCGCCGCCACAGCAAGGGACACTCCCATGAGAAGAATATCGACCGCTTCATCGGCGGAGTGGATTCCGTTTACGAGGGCTACCGCCGCCATCACCACGATCGCAATGAGAATCACGGCAAGACCAAGGGCCTTTGAGATCTTGGCGATTTGCGTCTGAAGCGGAGAAGGCGCGCGCTCTGTTTCGTCCAGGAGCGTTGCGATTCGGCCGACCTCGGTGTTCATTCCAGTGCCAGTGACGATCGCCCGTCCGACGCCTCTTGCGACGCCGGTTCCTTTGAACACCATGTCGGTGCGATCACCGAGGGACGAGGGCGAAGCCAGAGTCTCCGGGTCTTTCGACACCGCTTCCGACTCCCCTGTGAGGGAGGATTCCTGAATTCTCAGCGCCGACGCGCTTACTAGTCGGGCATCAGCCGCGACGGTATCGCCCTCGGCAAGAACCAGAATGTCCCCCGGGACGACGTCGGTGGCAGGGATGTCGGTGAGTCGATCGTCGCGCA
>CAYSSU010000046.1:0-24926 GCA_964433895.1 uncultured Prevotella sp. | reverse complement strand
AGTATATCAATGAATGGAGTGTTGGTTTAGATCTTAGAATTTTATTAAAGACAGTCAAAGTGGTTTTGAAAAGAGAAGGGTCGATGTAGAAAATAGTATTGTTCAACACGAAGAAAATTGAAAAATGAGGAGCCTATAAAGCTTAGTTTTAGTTCATATCTAAAATAAAAATATTAATGATAGATTGACGACAGAAATGATTACAGCAAAGAAATAGTCTAATCATCCTCAATATATCTACCAAATTCAAAAACACATACATAAGCAGAAAACTGCTGATTAAAACAGTTGAAATAGATTTGACTTATTATCAGGAAAAATTTTTTACCAAGAAAAATAAAGGAAGATAAACATGAATAAAAAAATTGCAGTAGCAGGAATGGGATATGTTGGACTTTCGATTGCCATTCTGTTATCTCAGAACAATGATGTGACGACTGTTGATATTGTTCCTGAGAAGGTTGAAAAAATCAACAACAGAATCAGCCCAATTCGGGATGAGTATATAGAGAAGTTTTTGTATGAGGACAAAGCAGGAATACGCAAACTGAACCTGACTGCTACGTTAGATGCAGAAGAAGCTTATAGTAAGGCAGATTTTATTGTTATTGCAACTCCTACAAATTACGATTCGGCAACACAGCAATTTGATACGAAAGCAGTTGAAGCGGTTATTAAGCTCGTCATGCAGTACAATCAAGAAGCAATTTTGGTTATTAAGTCCACTATTCCTGTGGGATATACAGCTTCGATTAGGGAGAGAACGGGAAGTGAAAATATCATTTTTAGTCCAGAGTTTCTCCGTGAAGCTAAGGCTTTGTATGATAATGGCTACCCTCAAGAATTAGTTGGTTAAAAATGGGGTATGGCGACCATTTTCCACATGAAAACGGGCTGTAAAAAGTGTTTTTGTGTAGAAGCGTTTGTATAGTGATTACTTCATTATAAATCCAAAGTCCAATGGGACAGGCGGAGGGCGGTCTATTATAAAGCGAAAGTCGGGAGTCTGGATGTGGGAGAAAGCTGTGAATTTTTTCTTTTTGGATAGATGGACGCAGATAACGATGAGGTCATTATAAAGCGAAAGTCGTGGGATGAATGATGATGTCCACACGGCAAAACGCCTGATAAATCGGGCATTTTCAAGAATTGTTCGTTACATATTGGCAGGTCTGTCCAAATGATATTAGTCGCAGAAGGAGCGTCTTTTTCCGATTGTTATGTACAAAGGGTGCTTATCCAAATGGGATTATTGAAGTGGATGGAAGTCAATAAAGTAGTTCATGTTTGAGGGGGCTGCCCTAAATGGAATAGTTGATGGAAATGGATGGTTGGAAGATGAAAATGAACATTTTGGGCGTTGATTCTATGTTTTTGGGAACATGATATTTTGGACAGCCCTGGGGCGACAGATAGATTGCTCAGGGATTTATCGGGAAGCTAAGACGCTGTGGAAAGTCATGCAGATACTTAAAAAGGTGCAATGATGACCACAGTGGTTGATTATAGAGAAGAATATTTCGGACTGCCGGAAGAAAAGAGGAAGTACGTTATGGATAAGAAATATACGATTGCGGTTGCTGGTACTGGCTATGTTGGCCTGTCTATTGCCACATTGCTATCCCAGCATCATAAAGTTTATGCCGTGGATATTGTGCCGTCCAAGGTCGAACTGATTAATCAAAGAAAATCTCCGATTCAGGACGAGTACATTGAAAAATATCTGGCAGAGAAGGACTTGGATCTGACCGCAACGCTTGACGCAGAGATGGCGTACAGTGCTGCGGATTTCGTTGTGATTGCCGCACCTACCAATTACGATTCGACTACACAGCATTTTGATACGTCTGCTGTTGAGAACGTCATTGACCTTGTAATGCAGTACAATCCGAATGCCATCATGGTGATCAAGAGCACCATTCCGGTTGGGTATACAAAGAGTATCCGGGCAAAGACGGGGAGCAAGAATATCATCTTCAGCCCCGAATTTTTACGCGAGTCAAAAGCATTGTACGACAACTTGTATCCCAGCCGCATCATCGTTGGCACCGATATGGAGGATGAAAGACTGGTCGAGGCGGCACATGTATTTGCCAGTTTGCTCCAGGAGGGTGCAATCAAAGAGAATATCGACACACTGTTCATGGGCTTTACGGAGGCAGAGGCAGTAAAGCTGTTTGCCAATACATATTTGGCGCTCAGGGTGGCGTACTTTAACGAACTTGATACCTATGCGGAGAGCAAAGGGCTTGATACGAAACAGATCATCGAGGGCGTTTGCCTGGATCCTCGCATTGGTACACATTACAACAACCCAAGTTTCGGTTACGGCGGATACTGCCTGCCGAAGGATACGAAGCAGTTGCTGGCAAATTATGCCGATGTGCCGGAGAACCTGATTGAAGCGATTGTGGAAAGCAACCGGACGAGAAAAGACTTCATCGCTGATCGTGTGTTGAAGCTTGCTGGATACTACGACTATTACAACCGTGGCGACTATAAGGCAAGTGATGAGAGAAGCTGTGTGATTGGCGTATACCGGCTGACCATGAAGAGTAATAGCGATAACTTCCGCCAGAGTAGTATTCAGGGTGTGATGAAGCGTGTAAAGGCGAAGGGGGCTACTGTGGTCATCTATGAGCCGACTCTGGAGGATGGCAGCACGTTCTTTGGAAGTGTTGTGGTTAATGATTTGGAGAAGTTCAAAGAGATGTCACAGGCCATCATTGCTAATAGATACGATAGCTGTTTGGATGATGTGAAAGAAAAAGTGTACACAAGAGATATTTTCCAGAGGGATTAATCATAGAGATGAGGAAACAAGATATGGATATTAGAAAAGAATATGAGCGTTGGTTAGAAGAAGCAACAATCGATGCAGATGTCATGGCTGAATTAAAAACCATGGATGATAAAAGCATTGAAGATGCTTTTTATAGGGATCTCGCTTTCGGCACAGGTGGACTTCGCGGCGTTATTGGTGCAGGTACCAACCGCATGAACATTTACACAGTAGCAAAGGCATCACAGGGGCTGGCAGATTATCTGAAAAAAAATGCGGCGGCACCCACTGTTGTCATTGGTTATGATAGCCGTATCAAAAGCGATGTATTTGCAAAAGTTGCATCTGGTGTGTTTGCGGCAAACGGTATCAAGGTTAATACATGGCCTGTTCTGATGCCAGTGCCGACTGTTTCCTATGCAACCCGTTATCTTCACGCATCTGCCGGCGTGATGATTACCGCCTCCCATAATCCAAGTAAGTATAACGGTTATAAGGTGTATGGTGCAGACGGGTGTCAGATTACAACCGAAGCAGCTGCAGAGATTCTGGCAGAAATTGAAAAATTGGATATCTTTTCGGATATAAAGAACAGCGATTTTGAAGCGGGGATTGCAGATGGCAGTATTCAGTACATCCCGGATGAAGTTTATACAGCCTTTGTAAATGAGGTTAAGAACCAGTCAGTACTCTATGGCGAAAAGGTCAATAAGGATGTAGCCATTGTTTATAGTCCGCTGAATGGAACTGGTTTAAGGCCTGTGACCCGTGTCCTCAACGAGATGGGCTACACAAATATCACAGTAGTCAAGGAACAGGAACAGCCGGATGGCAATTTTTCAACCTGTCCTTATCCAAATCCTGAGATCAAGGAAGCCATGGCCTTGGGTGTGGAATATGCAAAAAAGTGCGATGCGGATCTTTTGTTAGCAACGGATCCGGACTGTGACCGTGTGGGAATTGCTGTCAAAAATAAAAAGGACGAATATGAGCTGCTGACTGGAAATCAAACGGGTATGCTGCTGTTGGATTATATTTGCAGCCAACGACAGAAGCACGGGAAAATGCCGGTTGATCCGGTTATGGTAAAAACGATTGTCACCATGGATATGGGCGAGCAGATCGCCAGCCATTATGGACTGCGAACTATTAATGTGCTAACCGGTTTCAAATTTATCGGCGAGCAGATTGGAAGACTGGAACAGCAGGGCAAAGCAGCAAGCTATGTGTTCGGCTTTGAGGAAAGCTATGGTTATCTTACGGGTTCCTATGTCCGTGATAAGGACGGTGTGGACGGCGCCTATATGATCTGCGAGATGTTCAGTTACTACAAAACCAAGGGGATCAGCCTGCTGGAAAAGCTGGAGGAACTGTATCAGATCTATGGCTATTGCCTGAATACCCTCCATAGCTATGAGTTTGATGGAAGCGCCGGTTTTGCTAAGATGCAGAGCATTATGCAGGCGTTTCGTGTGAACGTAAAGGCTTTCGGAGGTAAAAAGGTCATAAAACTGCTGGATTACGCTCCAGGTTTGGATGGGCTGCCAAAGTCTGATGTATTAAAGTTCCTATTGGAAGATAACTGTTCGATCGTGGTACGTCCTTCTGGGACAGAACCAAAGATTAAGGTATACATATCTGTCTGTGCGGAGAATAAGGAAATTGCAGAAACTGTTGAAGCAGAAATCTGCAGGAGCACGGAAGAATATTTGAAGTAATAAATGGGAGAAAAGGTTATGAATATCATTTTACTGTCCGGAGGAAGCGGCAAACGCCTTTGGCCTCTTTCCAATGAGGTAAGGAGCAAACAGTTTATCAAGCTGTTTAAAGACGAAAATGGAGAATATGAATCCATGGTGCAGCGGGTATACCGCCAGATAACCACTGTGAATCCGGATGCGAGGATTACGATCGCAACTAGTAAAAATCAGGCGAGTGCAATTAAAAACCAGCTTGGAGAGAAAGCCTCTATCTGTGTGGAACCCTGCCGCCGAGATACATTCCCGGCGATCGCCTTGGCAGCAGCCTATTTACACGATGAATTGGGTGTCAGCAGGGACGATGCGGTGGTTGTTTGCCCGGTTGATCCCTATGTGGATAACACCTATTACGAAGCAGTTCAAAAGCTGCACGAACTGGCGGAAGCTGGCGCTGCAAACCTCACACTGATGGGGATTGAACCGACCTATCCATCTGAGAAATATGGCTATATTATCCCGGAAAATGGTAATGGTGTCAGCAAAGTCAAGGAATTTAAGGAAAAGCCGGACACAGAAACAGCAAAGAAATATCTGTCGCAAAATGCGCTTTGGAATGCTGGTATTTTTGCGTTTAAACTGGGCTATCTGGTAGATAAAGCGCATAGTATGATCGATTTTGAGGATTACCGAGACTTATTTAATAAATACGATTCTCTGACAAAAATCAGTTTCGACTATGCTGTCGTTGAAAAGGAACCTTCCATCCAGGTTATGCGTTATAAAGGGAGTTGGAAAGACGTTGGTACCTGGAATATGATGGCGGAGGTTATGGCCGATCAGACCAAAGGTAGAGTTGTTCTGGATGAAGCTTGTGAAAATACCCATGTTGTAAATGAATTAAACGTCCCGATTCTTTGTATGGGCTGTAAAGATATGATCGTTGCGGCCAGCGGCGACGGCATTTTGATTTCTGATAAGGAACGTAGCGGCTATATGAAGCCTTATGTGGAAAAAATTGAGACAGAAGCTAAATTCGCTGAGAAGTCTTGGGGTACATACACAGTTATTGATATCCAGCCGGGTTCGATGACAGTAAAGCTATCTATGCGGGCCGGCGAGAATTTGAGTTACCACATGCATAATTATCGGGAAGAAGTGTGGACTGTTGTTTCCGGAAAAGGAAAAGCAATCGTTGATGGTATGGAGCAACTTCTCCGTACTGGAGATGTAATCACAATTGCTGCCGGATGTAAGCATATGGTTGAGGCGATTACAGCATTGGATGTTATCGAGGTTCAGTTGGGTGATGAAATCAGTGTAAGCGATAAGATCAAGTTCGAGTTGGATTAAATGGCGGGCATAAAAATGGAAATTTTAAGATTACAGCCTGTCGGTAAGGATTATCTTTGGGGCGGAACAAGACTCCGGGATGAATATGGGAAAAAGATTGATCTGACCCCTTTGGCAGAAACATGGGAATGTTCCGTACATCCGGACGGTCAAAGTGTGGTAACAAATGGTCAATATAAAGGGAAAACACTTGCAGATGTGTTGCAACTGCATCCAGAATACCTTGGTACGAAGGTGAAAAATGGAGAATTTCCTATTCTGGTTAAGTTTATCGATGCAAAGAAAGACCTTTCCGTTCAGGTGCATCCGAATGATGAATATGCAAGAGAGCATGAAGGTGATAATGGCAAGACAGAAATGTGGTATGTCATTGATGCAGATGATGGTGCCAGCTTGATTTATGGGTTCTGTCATAAGGTGACGGAAGAAATTTTAAGAAACGCAGTAAAAACAGGTACCCTTGATAAGCAACTACAAAAAATTCCAGTACATAAAGGGGATGTATTTTATGTCCCGGCGGGTACAGTTCATGGTATTGGAGCAGGAATACTGGTAGCAGAGATTCAAGAAAGCTCCAATGTGACATACCGTGTTTACGATTATGACCGTGTGGATAAAAATGGAAACAAGAGAGAACTTCATTTTGATAAGGCTGTTCAGGTTATGGACATGGATGTTGCTCCCGATGTGAGACAGAAACTGAAAATAGTAAAATATTATCCTGGATGTTCGCGAGAGCTGCTCTGCAGATGTAAATATTTCGAGGTGGAAAGGATCCAGGTTACTAAGGCCTTTTCCTTTTCTGTATTGGACGAGTCGTTTCAGGTCATTATGTGTCTCGACGGAGAAGGACAGATAGAGACGATGGATGCGAATTTAAAACCGGTTAGGTTCATGGAAGGAAGAACGATGTTTCTTCCGGCTGGAATAGGCAGATGCTTGGTTGTAGGCGATGCTACGGTTTTAAAGATAAGATGTTAACGATAATTGGAGGAGTAAAGATTATGAAAAAAGCGTTGATTACTGGAATTACTGGACAGGATGGATCTTACCTTGCTGAGTTTCTTCTTGAGAAAGGATACGAGGTACACGGCATTATCCGCCGTGCATCTGTTTCTACAACTGCACGAATTGATCATATCATTGATAAGCTGATTATCCATGAGGGGGATCTTTCGGATTCATCCAGCATTATCCGTATTGTTCTTCAAGTGAGACCGGATGAGATATACAATCTGGCTGCACAATCCCATGTGCAAGTGTCCTTTGATGCTGCTGAGTATACTGGTGATGTGGATGCATTAGGGGTTCTCCGTATTTTGGAGGCTGTACATACCGCTGGTTTGGACAAGACATGTCGTGTTTATCAGGCATCCACGTCCGAGCTGTATGGAAAGGTTGAGGAAGTTCCCCAGAATGAGAATACGCCGTTCCATCCTTACAGTCCATATGCTGTAGCAAAACAGTATGGCTATTGGATGATTAAGGAATACCGGGAAGCATACGGAATCTTTGCATGCAACGGCATCCTGTTCAACCATGAGTCTGAACGTCGCGGAGATAACTTTGTTACCCGTAAGATTACCTTGGCAGCCGGTCGTATTGCCTGTGGTCTTCAGGATCATCTGGAACTTGGTAACTTGGATTCACTTCGTGACTGGGGCTATGCAAAGGACTATGTGGAGTGTATGTGGCTGATTCTGCAGCAGGATGAGCCTGATGATTATGTTATCGCTACTGGTGTACAACATACCGTCCGCGAGTTTACTACCTTGGCATTTGCTAATGACGGCATTGAGCTTGAGTGGAAGGGAGAGGGCATGGATGAAAAAGGCTATGACAAGAAGACCGGCAGGATGCTGGTATGCGTAAATCCCAAGTGGTACCGCCCAACGGACGTTGTAAACTTGTGGGGTGATCCGACTAAGGCAAGAACAAAACTGGGCTGGAATCCACAGAAGACGAGTTATGAAGAGTTGTGTGCAATCATGGCTGAGCATGATCTTCAGCTGGCCAAGAAGGAAGCTGGAATTCAATAAATAATTATGGGCGGGCAGATCATATTTGGTTGTTCGGTTTGCCTGCCCAATCTGTTTTTGAGTGGGAGATAGGATGGATATGAAAAAGGTACTTATATTTGGAGTAGGTGGATTTGTTGGCAGCTATCTCTCCAGTGAATTTATATCGCACGGATATACCGTGTATGGAACAGACAAAGTTGAGAATACATTGCTGCCGAAGAATGTGAGTTTTACAATTTCAGATCTGATGAAAGCTGAGGAAGTAGAACTGCTGGTGAATGATGTCCAGCCTGATATCATTGTGAACCTTGCGGCCATCAGCAGCGTTGGAGCGTCATGGGGAATTCCCCAACTTACTATGCAGGTGAATGTTGTCGGTGCTCTAAATATCATGGAAGCTGCAAGGAAGAGCGAATGTCAGCCCAGGGTTATGTTTATCGGGTCAAGTGAGGAATATATTATTTCTGATTTCCCAATGAATGAGAATGCGCCGCTGAACGCAAGTAATCCATACGGTATTTCAAAAGTTACACAGGAACAGTTTGCAAAACTGTATAGGGAACAGTATGGTTTGAAGATTTATTGTGTACGCCCATTTAACCACACAGGGATTGGGCAGAGAGACTCTTTTGTCTTGCCGAGTTTTTGCAAACAGGTCGCTGAGATAGAGAAAAGTGGAAAGTCAGGCGTGATCAAGGTCGGGAATCTGAGCGTAAAGCGTGATTTTAGCCATGTGAAAGATATCGTTCGTGCATACCGTATGATTGTGGAAAGTGACGACTGTGAGACAGTCTATAATGTAGGTTCTGGAGAAGCTTACAGCCTTGAGAAAATGCTGGAGTACATTATTGGTTTGAGTTCTCAGCAAATTGAAGTTCAGATTGATCAGAGTCGATTCCGCCCAACAGATCAGCCGGTAATTTGCTGCGACCACAGCCTTATTACTGAAAAACTTGGCTGGGAGCCGGAACACACAGTGTTTGACGCACTAAAAGAGATGTTTGAGAAATATAGGGAAAGTTGATGTGGGTATAGGAATGAAGAAAGTATTACAAATATCAAAATATTATTACCCATTTCTCGGTGGTACTGAACAGGTTGCAAGAGATATGGCATCTGCTATGCAAAAATTGGATAAAGTGGAGCAAAAAATAATCTGTTTCAATGAGACGGCGGCAATAGGAGAACATGTGTGCCGGAATAATGAGACAGTTCATGATTTTATTGACGACATAGAGGTTATCCGATGCGGTTATCAGCTGAAGATTTCATCACAAGCGATTTCCTTTAGCTATGGGAAAGAACTAGATAAGTTGATGAAAGAATTCAAACCGGATATTGTCATACTGCATTATCCGAATCCTTATGTCACTCACTTTTTGCTTAAATATAAGAAATATAAATTTAAGTTATGGGTATACTGGCATCTTGATATAACCAAGCAACGCATATTAAAGCACTTATTCCATAAACAGAATATTGATCTGATACAAAGAGCAGATAAGATTTTGGGTGCGACACCGAAGCATTTGGATGAGTCCGCTTTTACTAATCTGTTTGAAGGGAAAAAGCAGATTCTTCCCTATACAATTGATGAGCAGAGCCTGATTATTACACAGGAAGAAATCAACAAGGCTGAAGCAATTCGAGAGCAGCATAATGGCAAGAAAATTGGATTCTTTATTGGACGGCATGTGCCTTATAAGGGATTGAAATACTTGATTGAAGCATCAAAAGAACTGGGCGATGAAAACATACACCTTTTTATTGCAGGATCAGGTGAGTTGACAGAGGAACTGAAAGAACAGGCAAAAGGAGATTCAAAGGTGGAGTTTTTGGGACGGATATCGGATTCAGAAAGAAGATCCTATCTTTATGCGACAGACATCATTTGTTTTCCGTCTATTACCAGAAATGAGGGCTTTGGATTAGCTCTTGCAGAAGGAATGTACTTCGGTAAACCTGCAGTAACTTTTACGATACCAGGCAGTGGTGTGAACTATGTGAATCTTGATGGAGTGACAGGGATTGAGTGCCCGAATTGCGATAGCCATGCTTATGCGCAGGCGCTGATGAAGCTGGCTGGGGACGATGCATTAAGGAAGGAATATGGAAACAATGCCAGACAGCGTGTGCTGGATAACTTTACAGAAAGTAAATTCGGTGAGAACTTAACGAAACTTCTTGAGGAATAATAGGAAAGGAAACGAAATGGAAAAAGTGAGAATAGCATGGCTAGATGTGACAAAGGGGATTTTAATACTGTTTGTGTTACTCAGCCATAGCAGTGCGCCCAATATTTATATCCGGTTCTTTGCCCCATTTTTCCTGACGATGTTTTTCTTCGTTTCGGGATATACATTTTCCGTTAAAGACTCATTCCGCACTTTTATCATTGGCAAAATAAAACGTTTATTTGTCCCTCTTATTTCTATGGGTGGCATTAAACTTGTCCTGGCCTGCATTCTGCAAGGCGACAGTTTTCCGGAAAGAGTGAAAGGTCTTCTGTTTCAGACCAGCGGAAAGAATGATGATTTGTGGTTTTTGGGCTGTATGATCACTGCAACTATTATGTTTTATTTTGTGGTAAGGCTGGCTGAATTATGGAAAGAGCAGAGAAGAATACCTGTGATTGTTATGCTTTCTGCGTTCCTTTCACTATTAGGCTGGTGTAGCATTTTAGTCTTGAACGCAAAGTGGCCATGGCAGCTTGAGAATGCGCTGGTGATGATATTCTATATGTCAATGGGATATGCGTACCGTCGGCATGAAAGCTATGTAGTTAATAATATAGAACGTAAAAATTTAGTGGTATTAGGGTTAGGAATTTTGTATTTTATCATGTTTTTAACATTTGACGGAAGCGCAGATATACACAAAGGTATTTATACTATGCCGGGGGCGTATATCGCTATGTCGTTTATTGCAATACCAGTATTGACAAGTATATCAAAATGGATAAGTGAATTCAGTGGGGGGGGTATTACAGACCCTTGGCAGAAACACCTTATTCTTATATGCATTTGAGAATTATGTGATACTTATTTTTTATAAAGTTTGTGGATATTTGAAACTAAAAAACCCTTATATCCTATCACTCGTGTGTGTGCTTGTAACTGTAGCTGTTCTAACCCCAATTGCGGAGGTTGCAAATAAGTACGTTCCATGGATGGTTGGGGGAAAGAAGAACGAGAAATAGACTAAGAGCGTCAGTTTCTCCCGAGAAGGAGCAATAGAAGAAAATGAAGATATTGATAGTGAATTCTTTATACCCGCCGTTTATTATCGGTGGAGCAGAAGTAAGTTCCCAAAAACTGGCGGTAGAACTTGCAGGTGCAGGGAATGAAGTTTCTGTCCTCGCTACTGGTACGGAGAATATTGACGAGGAACTGGACGGGGTGAAAGTATACCGGCGTCGATTTTCAAATATTATGTCCTTTTGGGGATTCAAACATAGTACTATGGTAAAGCGGCTGGTTTACAAGATCATCGATATATATAATCCATTGAATAGAAAGACGGCAATAGATGTAATCCAAAAGGTGTCCCCTGATGTTATACATACGAATACCATTTATGGAATTTCTCCGGTCATATGGGACTGCGCATATTCGTTACGTATACCAGTCGTTCAGACAGTCAGGGATTACTATTTGATGTGCCCCAAAGCAAATCTGATGGCACGAAACGGTGAATCATGCGAAACACCAAATTTGGTGTGCCGTGGCTTCAGGGCATTCCACCGGAATAAGTCGAAGATGGTTTCAGCTGTTACAGCACCATCCGAATATACACTGGAACGATTCTTGGATGACGGATACTTTGAGAATAGCATTAAGAAGGTAATCTACAACGCCATTGATTACGATCATGCAAAGTTTTTGAAACTGGCTGAGCAAAGAATGAAGTCGAAGCGAGACCCCATGCATGTTGTGTATGTGGGATCTTTTATAGAGACGAAAGGGATCCGTGTTTTGCTCGAAGCGATCCACCTGTGTCCAGATGATATCGTATTTCATTTTGCGGGAAAGGGACGGCTGCTTCAGGAGATACAAAAGCTAGCGGAGGAGAACAAGAACATCATGATAGAAGGGTTTCTTGATGAGGAAGCGTTGGATGGACTGATGCGTGGAATGGACCTTCTTGTTTGCCCATCAATTTGGGCAGAGCCATTTGGAAGGGTAATCATAGACGCATACAAATCTTGTGTTCCAGTTATCGGGACAAGGTGCGGAGGTATTCCGGAATTGATTGAGGACAAGGTGACGGGGTTGATTGTAGAACCGAATTCAGCGGAAGCGCTTGCTGATGCCATTTGTTATATGAAAGAACGTAAGATGACTGATAGTATGGTAATAGCTATGGAGAACAAATTAGAGGAATTTTCATTAGAAGTTCAAAGGGAACAATTTGAAAGTCTATACAAAGAAGCAATAATTACGCAGGGGAGTATTTGTTAATATTCTATTTTTCTTCTGTTATGTACACCGCAGGAATATTCAATGCTATGGAAGTGCACTGGATGTTGTTTGATGTGGTTCTGGACAAATTGGAAGAAAAGACATTGGACAAGAGATTGAAGAAAAAACGCCGGTTTGATCCAAAAGGAAAGCTGGTATTAGGAACAGCGGCGGCCCTTAATACACGTTATAAGGGTCAGGAATATGTGATTAGGTCGATAAAAGGGCTGCTGGAAGTAGGGTATAATGTTGAATATCATCTTGTCGGCGGGATGACGGGAGCGAAAGAAAATTCTTTCCTAAAAGATCTGGCGGATAAGTGTGGTGTATCTGCTCGGGTTATATTTCATGGCAGCCTGGCATTAGATCAAATGCCAGAATATTATGATTCATTTGATGTTTATATACAGCCCAGTAAACAGGAAGGGCTACCAAGAGCTGTAATAGAGGCAATGAATGGGCAGTGGTTGCCCGGTAATTGGCACAAGGTATTGCAGGATATCGGAGCTGCTGCAGGAGCAATTTCTTTTTAAGAAGGGGAGTGAAAAGGATTTTGTAAGAGCCTTGCAGAGAATATTAAAAAGTGATCTTTCAGAGATTGCCACAGAAAATTTTGAAACAGCTCGTAAATTTGAAAAAAGAACTTGAAAGAAAAGCGGGAAAGGTTTTATGACCAATTTCTGTCAGACATAGATAAATAGAAATAGGAGGCAGCATATGAAGAGGTATGCAATTCCGGGAGTATTTGTTGGTCGAGCATTAACCGGCGTAACTAGATACTCATGGGAGATCATAGACGAACTTGACAAGATGATAGCAGGCAGGAATATTGCGATTGATTTTGTTGTGCCAATTGGAGTTGATGTTGGTCGTGAGTACGAAAACATTCGAATTGTCCATTATGGAAAAAACTTAAAGTTTTTGTGGCTCAATTTTTCTTTTCTTCGCTATCTGAGAAAAGAACGATCAACGGGGGTCCATCTTGGCGTAAATGTTCCGTGGCTAAGACCGGATATTGTTTGTATATATGACGTTAATTCAATTGCGAATCCGCAATTTTTTAGCAAGTATCATTATTTGAAGACGAAGTTTGAGAAGAAACTGGCAGTCAGGAAAGGTAAAAAGGTATTCACAATTTCTCATTTTTCTGCACAGGAGATTGAGAAGTATATCGGAGGGAGGGCAACAGATTTTGCCGTTATTCCATGTGGGTGGCAGCATATGGACAGAATTATTGTTGATGGGGATTCCTTGAGTACGTTTGGTGCAGAAAAGGGAAGCTATTATTTTTCAATGTCCAGTATTGCACCTACGAAAAATTTTAAATGGGTAATCGAGGCCGCAAAACAGAATAAAGACCAGAAGTTTATTATTGCTGGAGGAACGGATCCAAAGTCATTCGGGATCAGTTCTCTGGAAGAAGAAGTCCCAAACGTTAAATACGTCGGTCGCATATCGGATGAAGATGCGAAACTCCTGATGCGCGACTGCAAAGCCTTTATATTTCCATCTTACTATGAGGGATTTGGGATACCGCCGATGGAGGCCTTTGCCTGTGGCGCTCCGGAAGTGATTGTCTCTGATATTCCGGTAATGCATGAAGTATATGGTACTTCGGCGCATTATATTGACCCGTTCAATTATGAAAATATAGATGTGAATTTGATACTCGATCAAAAATCATCAGGTTCAAAGCAGATGCTGTCTAAATATAGCTGGGAAGGCAGTGCAAATGCACTGTTGGAGTTGCTGAGTGAATTATAAAGAGGAGACAAATGAAAATGAGAATTGGAATCGATGCGCGCTCATTCACTAAAAAGCAGTTTACTGGAATAGCCAGAAGTATATACGAGATTTTAAATGTTTGGATGACGGAGTACCCAGACAATGAGTATTATCTTTTTTCAAGCAAACCAATTACCTTCCCCAAGGCGCTTCCAAATAATTGGCACATTGTTGATACTCCTTGGATTATTGATAGTGGAAAGCTATGGTCAATTTTTAAATTGCCTAATGAAATTAAAAGATTGAAGCTGGATGTTTATTGGGGGAGCAATTATGTACTTCCGAGGTGTGTGCATGGAACAGACTATTATGTGACGGTCTACGATTTAGCGCTTTTTAAATTTAAAGGAATTGGAACAATGAGCAATACTCTTCGCGTGAAAACTTTTACAAAGTCTGCGTGCAAAAAAGCAAGAAGAGTTATTACAATTTCAAAGGCTACAGCCCTGGATGTAAAAGAAATTCTTGATATTCCTGATGATAAAATTGTAGTGAGTTATTGCGGAGGATTGCCGTCTGATGACCAAATGCCAATATTTGATCAGGGAAAAGTTAATCCGATACTGTTGTTTAAGGAAAGGTTTATCTTGTTCCTTAGCACAATTGAACCACGAAAAAATGTGGAAAATATCATTCACGCTTATGAGAAATATATCGACCGTTATTCTACAGAGGAAAAACTGGTTTTAGCTGGGAAAAGAGGCTGGAAGTGCGACTCGATATATGAGGCGATTGAGAAGTCAAAATATAAAGATCGAATCATACTACCTGGTTTTATTTCGGATGATGATAAAGCGTATTTGATGAGTCATGCGCAAATGTTCGTTTACCCATCATTATATGAAGGATTTGGTATCCCAATCCTTGAGGCGTTTTCTTATAATCTGCCAGTTATTACTGCCGCAGTTTCTTCTATGCCAGAGGTTGGTGGCGATGCGGCTTATTATGTAAGTAATCCACAGGATGTCGATGAGATGGCGGCCTTATTTAAAAGGGTCGAAGATTTAACAATTACAGAAAGGGAGACTCTAAACAAAAAAATGAAATCTCAACTTGCTAAATTCTCATGGAAAAAGAATGCAATTGAGATGATGGAAATCTTCAACGGTAAAGGGTAAATCAAAGATGAAGATCATGTTAGTTAATACCTATTATGAGCCAGAAATAGTAGGAGGGGCTGAAAAAAGTGTACAAAAACTTGCGGAAGCATATGTTAAGAGTGGAAATGAGGTAACTGTTCTTTGTACATGCAAAAATGAAAAAAAAAGCAGGTATATCAATGGCGTTAAGGTTATTAGGATTCATCCTAATAATTTCGGACGAAGATATGATTTGCAGTTTGAGGATTTTTCGAAGTATCCTTTGCTCAAACATATTTTTTACAGGCTTTTATTTATAACAAAAGCAGTTTATCTCATAGATACTTATAATCCGAGAAATTTTAAGATAATTTCTGAGATTATTAAAACCGAAGCCCCTGATGTTATACATACTAATGGTCTATATGAAATAACTCCGGTGGTATGGAAGTGCGCAAAGAAAAATGGGGTTAAAGTTGTTCATACAGTGAGAGATTATTACCTGCTATGTATTAATGGCAATTTAAAATCTTCTCGGACCAACCAGGTGTGTAAATCTCCACGATTCTTGTGTTCATTCCGGCAAAGACTTAATATAAGATTTCTTAGATGGGTCGATGTGTGTACAAGTCCTTCGAAAGCAACGAGCCAGATAATTACAGAAAGCTTAAAGAAGCCAGTTATAACCGTCTATAATGCAATTGATTACGATGAAGAATACGTTACCAATCTTGCAAAAAAGAAAATTAATGCGCTTAGACGGAAGAAAAATTTTTCAATAGTCTATATTGGAGCACTATCTTCTTTTAAAGGTGTGGATTGGTTGCTCGAAAATTTCATGAAAATAAGCGGGACTAACATCGAGTTGCATATTGCTGGTAGTGGACCTTTGGAGAGCAGGGTAAAAGAATGCGCCCTCTTAGATAATAGGATTATATTTCATGGATTTTTAAGTGAGCAGCAGTTAAATTCTTTATTGGAAAAATCAGATATTCTGATTTGCCCTTCAATGTGGAGTGAGCCTTTTGGACGGATTATTTTGGATGCGTATAAAAATGCAATGCCTGTAATTACGACAGGATTCGGAGGAATGGGAGAAATCGTTGATCCTTATAAAACCGGATTGATATTGGATCTAAATAATGAAAATTCCCTTAAAGAAAGCCTGACATTTTATATAGATAATTTGGATAACTTAAAGAATGGAATAGAACAGACTGTTGATAAACTGAAAGAATTCTCCGTGAAAGAGCAAGAAAGTCACTTTATGGATATATATAGATAGAGTCAGTTGGGAGAGCGTATATGATAATAAATCGAGCAAAAAATGCTAAAAGAAATATTATAGCTGGCCTGGTCAACAAGATTTCTGGAATTGTTCTACCGTTTGCTATTAGAACGGTCTTTATACATACTCTTGGTGCTGAGTATCTGGGATTAAATAGCTTGTTTACGTCTATTCTGCAGGTTTTAAACCTATCAGAACTCGGTGTTGGTACAGCAATAATTTATAGTATGTATAAACCGATTGCTGAAAATGATTCGCAGCAAATCTGTGCTTTGTTAAATTTTTACAGGAAGGCATACAAGGTTATAGGCTTATTCATTATCATTGCGGGCACTGTGCTTTCTCCGTTCCTTCCGCATCTGATCAGTGGAACATATCCCGCTGATATTAATCTCTATTTGGTCTATTTTGTATATATTATTAATATTGCATTGAGCTATCTGATGTTCGCATATAAAGGAGCGCTCCTATGTGCGTTCCAAAGAAATGATGTGACGAGTAATATTAACACGTTTATGATCTTTACACTTAACGTCTGCCAATGTGTGATTTTATTCACTGTAGCTTCTGGAAAGGCATATTATCTATATATCTTGATGATGCCTTTGACGACTGTTTTGAATAACATTATTACTTCCGCTACTGTTGATAAGATGTTTCCAGAATATAAATGTGAGGGAAAGATATCGAAAAAAACGTTTAATGCAGTTAAAAAGCAGGTTTCGGGATTGATGATAACTAAGATCTGCCAGATCAGTAGGAATTCACTGGATAGTATTTTCGTATCTGCTTTATTCGGCCTGATTCTTACAACAATTTATTCGAATTATTACTACATAATGAATGCAGTTATTGTTTTGACCGGGGTTCTTACTACCTCTTTGGTTGCTGGAGTTGGTAATAGCATTGCATTGGATACAGTTCAAAAAAATTATGAAGACCTCGAAAAGATTAATTTCCTTTATATGTGGATTTCCGGATGGTGTACAATCTGCCTCTTGTGTTTATATCAACCATTTATGGAGCTTTGGGTTGGCGTAGATTTAATGCTTCCTTTTAGTTCGGTTGTCCTTTTTGCAATGTATTTTTATGCACTAAAGATGGGAGATATAAGAGGGTTATATTCTGATGCTACAGGCCTTTGGTGGCAGAACAGATGGCGTGCCTTATTTGAGGCTATTTCCAATGTAATTCTGAATTATGTTCTTGGCAAGTTGCTTGGCGTGAATGGTATTATTTTGGGAACTCTTTTATCGTTGCTGGTGATTAACTTCGGGTTTGGGTCACAAATTATCTTTAAATACTATTTCAAGGGGATTAAATGTTCTAAATACTTTGCAAGCCATGCAATTTATGCAGTTGTTACCACCTTGGCTGCTTTTGTCACATATAAAGTGTGTACATTTGTTGAGGTGGGAAACATTCTGGGACTCTTTATTAAGATGATCATATGTGTCGTTGTACCTAATATTATCTATTTGGCTATTTATTTTAGAAGAAGAAGATTTGCAGAAACAAAAGACTGGCTTCTTAAAAAAATTAAATAATCTTAGGATTTTTGAGGAGGTGGGATCATGCAAGTGATAATGATAATTGTTTGCGTGTGTTTTGCAATATTTGCTTATGCTGTTGAAAAAAAATTTTATAATCCTGTATGTATTTTTTGCACTGTGTGGGCATTGATTACATTTTTTACTTCTCTGGGGCTGTATGGATTATATAGTGTATCAGGAGAAACATATTCTATTTTGGCTTTGGGTACTTTTTGTTTCTCTATCGGGGGATTTGTTGCTTTTTCACAGAGAAGACAGTTTACACTTTCATTTAATAGAGAGAATTATAGGCCGTTGGCCAAGGATAAAGTTGAGTTTATAAACTACAAGTTCCTCCATATATTTGGCCTGATAATTCTTGTGTATATGGTTGTTCAGTCTATTGCAGTTTTTACACTATTTAGAAGCGGACAGACACTTTTCGACATTCGTTCAGCACTTCAAGGGTATTCGGACAGTTCCTATGTTGAACAAATTACAGCATTAAGAGGAGGTAATGAAAGCTTATGGCTCAGAAGAATTTATGATTGGATTATTCTTCCTGGTTTCCATTCTCTTGTTTTAATCACCTGTATTGATATGATTGTCGGAAATAAAGATAAATTGCTTTTGTTTTTGACTTTGGGTAACGTTTTGCTTAAAGTCTATAGCGAGGGAACGAGAGTAGTCATTTTTCATGCGGTAATATATGTATTGCTTTTGCTCTTTATATTTGGAAAGAAGTCACTCCTATCAAGGAGAACTAAACGGATTTTGAGAATTTTAATCATATTAGGTGTGCTAGCTATCATTATTGTTTCTAATGTCCGTTTATCAACGATGAAAAAATCAATTGGTGAAGAGATATATCTTTATTTTTGCTGTTGCTTGCCGCTGCTTGATAAATGGGTTATGGCACTGGATGCTTCGGGAACATTTACATATGGACTTGCTTCTATATACGGCTTGCTTGTAGCTCCGTTTAGATTATTAGGCCACTTAGGATTTCCACTTGAGTGGTTAAATAATATTCAGGAGATTCTGAATAATCCGGAAACTTTTGTGACAATCCGCAGCGCAAGTTACTCTACAGGCGCAAACGCATATACGACTCTGTATTATCAGTTTTACAGCGATGGAGGTTTGCTGGGGTGCGCCTTAGGAGCATTTTTGTTCGGATACATTTCCGGACGAATTTATGTGTCTTTCAAGAAGCGAATTTTAGAATCCAGAAGTTACTATAGAAGTCTATATCTGTATTTGTTGATGGTTAATTTTATTATAATGTCCTTTATCAGAATAAACTTCTGTCGAGTCGATTTTGCGCATATGATCTTATTTGCGTTTATAATGATTAAAGCAGAGAATCCGATTCTCTCAGATAGTAAGGAATCCAATAGACAAGGAACTTTTAGATTGAGATAGGGAAAGAAGGTTGAAACATTGTAATTTGAGTACCATTCTGAAAAAGGGCGCACAAACCTAAGCCCCCTATAAGCGGGCAAAAAACGAAGTTATGCTTAAAGTCTAAGCGATCGGTAGGGGGGCACGAGATACCCTTGCCGCTGGAGAATAAAGATCGCTTCCTCTACAGAAACCTCACGGTGTGTAGGTGGGCGATCGCTCTTGCGGTAAAGTTCCGAGTTGTACGGCTCGTTCTTCTTGAGCAAGTTGTAGATCGCTGTCAGATGCAAATGTCAACCACTTTTTTACTTGTTGGCTGTAAAATCATCTTACCACGCACACTGTCAGAAGCATCCTGGCGATAGCGATGATCGCTTTCTTGTGACCTCTGCGTTTTTTGAGCGCAAGGTAGCGATTGCGGACTTCCGGAAACTGCTTAGCCCGAACCGCACAGAGTGCACACTGAACGAGCAGCGGCTTGATATACGCTCCGGATCGGCTGATTCTGGTGGTTTTCTTCTTCCCGGCACTCTCGTTGTTCTGCGGCGTAAGCCCAGCCCAGGAGCAAAGGTGCTTCGAGGTGGGAAACACGGACATATTCACTCCGATTTCAGAAATGATGCCGATGGCAGTAAAGGATTGGATACCCGGTGCCGTCATAACAAGACCCAGCTGGGGCAGATACTTCTCAGCGACAGACAGGATCAAAGATTCCAGATTCAGTTTGCATAGTTGGAGGCTGTCCATGTGGGACTGGATGATGCGGGGCTTTTCAGCCTATTCTTCACACATCTCTCCGTCCACGGCAGCGACCACCTGTTCATTGGTCGCTTTCATGCCTCTGGTGCGGAAGGCAGAAACGTCAGTAAATTTCTCAGCTGGATTTTCCAGAATCCGAGCAATGATTGCGGAGGCAGCCTTGCCGAACACATCAGAGAACACATCGTCCAATTTGAAGTTGGAGACGGTCAAGCAGTTTTGTGCCCGGTTTTTCTCACCAGTTATAAAGTTGGTGAGTTTCCGGTGGTAATGCAACAAATCCCGCAGCTGGCGAATATCTGCCGGAGGGATAAAGCTACCAGCGACGAGATCGTGCTTGAAGATGTCGGCGATCTACTTGGCGTCCCGCTTGTCCGTTTTCTTTCCCCGTATGGCTTTCACATATTTGGGGTGAGCAAGGATAATATTGCAGGTTTGTTCCAGAATGTTGTAAATGGGAATCCAATATTTTCCGGTGGATTCCATGCACACATCCTTGCAGTTGTTTTCGGCCAGCCAGGCTGCATACCGTCGTAAATCCCCGGTGAAGGTGGAAAACCGCTTGCTCTTGTAGGTCGTTACGCCCTGCTCATTGGTAGAAGCGATACAGGCGACAACAAAAGACTTGTGGACATCCATTCCACAGCAAATGCTGTAAACGATTTTGAGCATAACACATCTCCTCGAAACAGTATTTGAGGGAGACAGGCAGGGACTGGACGCTCACTGAAAGATTGAAGTAGTCCGTCTCTCCAAAGATAAGGTTACAGGGTACCATGTCCTACTCATTGGTGCTTGAAAGAGCGTCCGGCACACATAATAATTCAGTCCGGCACAGGGCCGGGCCTACTCACCTCCACGTGCTCTGTAGTGCGTCTGCTTCCTCAAGCCTATTCTAACAAATTTCGACTGGCTGCGTCAGAGGTTCTGGGTTTCATATCCTTTTGGTGCCTTGGAGCGCAGCGGAAAGGAATGGTCATAATAATGAATAATAAGGTGACAGAAAGAATTGAATGGATAGATGTTGCAAAAGCGATATGCATTCTTTCTATTGTGCTTGGGCATACACTCAAATCTTCATATCTAAGGACATATACACTCTCCTATGATGTCCCGATGTTTTTCTTCCTGTCTGGTTACTGTTTCAGATGCAACGGTGAATCATACAAAACGCTAATGAAGAAAATGAGGACAATCGTTGTGCCATACATTTGCTTTTCGCTACTCAGTATTATTGCGTTTGGGGTTTTATCTATTATATATCCGAGAGTTGCTTTGAGCCTGGATTGTAACGTCTTTCGGAATATCTGTGTCATGCTCTATGGCAATTCTAAGCCTGACGTTATGAAATATAATTCCCCACTATGGTTTTTGTCATGTTTTTTTATTGTAAATATTTTATCACTATTGCTGGAGCCATTTATAATAAAAGATAAACGGGGGGGGTAAAACGTTATCTTATATTAATGCTTTCCGCAGTAATGAATGTTATTGTTACAAACCTATCGGCGGATTTGGCATTACCCTGGCATTTAGAAACCGCATTCTCAATGCTGTTTTGGTATGAACTTGGGATAGTTATTCAAAGTCACAGTCTTCTAAATTATTTCAAGGAAATAAAAGTTTTTAACAATTCTGCCAAATTCATCCTAATTGTAATTATATCGTTTACAGCTGGCATAATTTCTACCTTTGCGAACTTCAATATTACTAAGACTTCGCTTCAGGTCAGGCAAGATATATATGGTGTAATCCCTCTATATTATTTGGCCGCACTTGGTGGAATCGTATTTATGTGTTATTTAGCACTGTGCTTACAGAATGTCACTTGGCTTCAAAAACTAGGGAAAAACACTTTATCTGTTTTGTGCCTTCACAAATTTCCGGTTCTAGCTTTTCAAGAGGTGTTACCCTATACAAGAAATCTATTGGCAGGTGGGAACAGCATATCAGCTATGATCACAGCTTGCGTTGTAACATTTATTTCTGTTTCACTTTCTTGCTTTGGAGGATGGATTATTGAAAGAATATGCCCTCTGATTTTAGGAAAACGGCGTCATTTGAAATAAGTTTAATAAAAGGTGAGATTTTGATTTGCTCCAATAAATTATAAAAATCAGTGTTGACAATAGTAGGTAATTGTGAAATTCAAAATGCGGTTGATGTGGATAACTCTTAAAATTTCTAATGAAGTTATGGACTTTGTTAGGGACAAAACAAGATTGATTACTAAAAATCATGTAGTGAGAGAAAGTTATCCACATTCCAGCAAGAATTGGAAAGCGAAAACTGAAATTTTTGAGGAGATATTGATTTATCACAATTAAGGAATTCAGTATCTTCAATGGGTTCAGAGTTTCGCAAACGCCTATTGATAATAGAACGGAAAGGAAGGATAATCTTATGAGCAGAGCAGAGCAGAGCAGAGCAGAGCAGGAGATGTTGACCTTTTAAGGGCTTTGGGCATTATCTTTATGATAATGGGCCATGTGCAATTTGGTCTTAATTTTGATAAGTGGATTCATGGATTTCATATGCCGCTTTGGTTTATGATTTCAGGTTTCTTTTTGAATACTAAAAGGGAGACATGGGCGTATTTGAAACGTAAAACGTCGACCATCTTAATCCCCTACTTGTTCTTCGGAATAATGTATGAGATTATCTGGACAATAGCCGGATACAATCAATGGCAGGGTTTAATTTGGCCAAACAGTGTTGAAGTCCCGCTTAATGGCGCATTGTGGTTTTTGCCGGCTTTATTTTTCGTAGATGTGATCGGCTTCATGGTGTATAAATACCTTAATAGGCTGATAGCTTCTTTGCTGCTCACCTTGCTGGCTTTGCTTGGATGCTTTCACATTATCTCTTTGCCTTTCTCTCTGGATAGCGCTCTTGTGGGATGTGGATTTTTTATGGCAGGATGTTTGATTCGATGGTTTTGCTCAAAGTTGCTTAAAATAAAGCTACTTCCCTCTTTAGGGTTGTTAGTGGTGGCATCGGTGCTGATTTTCCTAAATGGCTATGTAAATGTCAGAACAAATGTATATGCTATTATGCCTCTTTTCTGGTTTAATTCTATATCAGTCACCATCGCATTATGGAATATCTGTCGATGGATTGATGAGAACAATTCATGGCCAAGATTGATGATGAGATATTTGAATATTTTAAAGGTGATTGGCTCCGATTCTTTGATATATGTATGCATGAACCAGTTCGTTTTGCTTAAATTGAACGAGTTGGTCATCCTGGAGGGAAACATTATTGTAATGAGACTTTGGCATCTTGTTGAAACGGCTATAATCATTGCCGTGTGTTTTGTTATCAATATCCTCATCAAGCGAACACCAATGAAAATTATGCTGGGGAAATAAGGAGTTATAAACATGAAGTGTCAGGCACCCGAAACAGGGGATAAAGAAAATTAAGAAAAAATCAAAATTTGATGAAAGTTTAATAAAGAGTAAGCTGTTCTTGATCCGGACTGTTGATAAATAGCGAGGAAAAGCAAATTTGATACCATGAGGTGTCAGGCACCATAAAGAAAAAATAAACTTTATTAAAAAAATATAAAAGAAACTCCCGGGGACAGGCACCCGTGGAACACATAAGGTGTCAGGCACGGTGAACACAAGATGAACTGTATATTTCAGAGGAATTGACCATTCCTCACGGCCAATCTGATCACCTTTCACGGAGATTCAGATCACTGATCTCGGAGAGGGATAGTCAGCAATTAAAGTCATTCTTATAATGATTATGGCACACATTCGTGTGACTATCATTTAAGGAGGACGATGGTCATGGTAGATTATCGCGAAATCCTGAGGCTTCATAGCCTTGGACACAACATCACAGAAATCGCCGGATCACTGCACAGCTCCCGCAACACCATAAGAGAAGTGGAACGTCTTGCAGATGAAAAAGGAATCCGGTATGATACCATGAGGTGTCAGGCACCATAAAGAAAAAATAAACTTTATTAAAAAAATATAAAAGAAACTCCCGGGGACAGGCACCCGAAACAGGGGATAAAGAAAATAAAGAGAAAATCAAAATTTGATAAATTTTCAATAAAGGAGAACCCCATGTCAACACACCACACATTGGATATCCATCCGATTCCAGAGAAAGTTATTTATATCAACGAACCTCAGCTTGCGGATCATACAGCGCTGAATTACGAACAAGGAAGTCTCCCGGTGTCAGGCACCCGAAACAGGGGATAAAGAAAATTAAGAAAAAATCAAAATTTGATAAAATTTCAATAAAGAGTAAGCTATTCTTGATCCGGCCTGTTGATAAATATCGAGGAAGTCAGCATTCTTGTTTCCCAGATTGAAATTTACGATCAGATCTGGTTTGTCCGGGAAGGGGATTGTGGCAACCGGCACAGTCGAAAAGCAACGGAGCTGGTAAAGGATGTATAATAAGGGGTCGTATCCCGGAAAAGCAGCATGAGGTGATAGCCACTCAAAGCAGGGGATAAAGAAAATTAAGAGCAAATCAACCAATCAAAATCAACTCAGAATTTACGAGTTTGATTACAATAAAGGGGGAGACGTAATAGGAATGCTAAAGAAGAATTGTTTAAATTGCATCGCTTATTGCAATATGCTTGCTGACGGTAAATGCGGTCTGGGCTTTGAAGTTGAAGAAGTAATGGAGACATCGGCGGGCTTCTCTATCGCCGTCCATCCAGTAGGCGAGTGTGGAAGACAAGAGCTACAGAATGTTATTGTTAATGATAAAAGAATAGGAAATTA
>CAYSSU010000045.1:0-25111 GCA_964433895.1 uncultured Prevotella sp. | reverse complement strand
CTACACGGGGATAATATGCAAATAAATTCATGTCGGGGCATAAAGCCCCAACCTACAATAGCGCATATATTTTCCTTAATTCTTAATCAAAATGTGCTGTTTTATCGAGCAAAGAAGCATATATTGTCTTGTGTTTCAATACATAATAGAAGGCAATATAGCCTACTTTGGAACTCTGTCTTTAATTGCCCACCCAATGGACACGCTCTTTCACGGTAATTAACTATATATCAGTATTTTACAGTGAATCCAAAATCTTATTTCTTTAAAAAGAATCTTACCAGCAGGAAATTTACAGGCACACAGACACAAAACATCGGTATCGGTGCCAATTCACGACTAATACCTGCCCATACAAAAAAATTGAGAGTAGCTAACTGCAATAAATAATTTATTACATGAGAAAAAGCAAATCCTGCCCCATGCTTCATACTTGCCTTTACATGAAACGTGAAATATGTACTGGCTATGAAATTGAAACAGAAACTAACTATATATCCCACGGTATTGGAAATGCTCACATTAGCTATCTGAAGCATCAGCAGATATACGCCATACTGGATAAGGGAAGCTATACACCCAACAATGCCGAAGCGTATGACTTCACCGATTTTCCGTTTTCGGTTATCGCCTAAACGGTTTAAAATATCTTTCATCTGCATAATCCAACATTTCCTTATCTCCACGACTGTCGCCGTATGCCCGTATATAATAATGTGTCCGAGGCTCTGTCAGCATTTTCTTTATGCGTGCCACCTTTTCTGGTCCATAACAGTTATTTGTCAAAAAACGCCCTGTAAGTTTTCCATCAACAGCTTCTATTTCGGTTCCAAGTACTTCTACCTGTTCCAACCCTCTATGAACAAAGAAAGGACGCACCCAGTTATCAATACTGGCACTTACCACCATTACCTTTTCGCCCGCAGAAACCGCCTCATGCATAGTTTTTACACCTTCAGGTCTGAGAAGGTTCTGCTTTGCCATGGCAAAACGACTGCATCGGGAATCAAAATCACTTTTACTCATACCGGCAAAAAAATAAGCGAAAATTTTCTGCTTTGCTTTATAATTAGGATACAGATGCAGTTTCATCAATATCAGCAACGGACTGTAAAGTAAAAAGCCTGACAGCATCTTAAGCCACCCCTTGCTGAACTTAATAAACTCCAATAATGTATCATCGGTAGTAAGAGTTCCGTCAAAGTCAAATATTCTACAATACATATATCAATAGCAAAAATGATACAAACCATGCCAGCACAACAAGTTGGGTGAAATGATCCTTAAGGATAACCTTTGTAGGGTCGCCGCTCTTCTTGTCAACTACGGCAATCTGGATATAGCGCAACAAGCCTACAAGCACAAACACACTGGTAAGATACAGATAATCTGTATGGAAATTCTCTATAACCTCAGGTGACACCGTGTACATTATATAGCACACCAGCGTAACACCCGCCGTTATCGTAACAGCCTGATTGATAAATGTGAGATTATATCTTATGGTATTCTTGCGCGGGGCAATACCGGTCTCCTCCATCCTCAGCACATCATCACGGCGCTTGGCGAAACTCATGAAGAGGGTTACAAGGAAAGTCATCAGAACTATCCACTTACTGAGTACCACATCTGTAGCCAGACCACCGGCAAGAAGGCGGAGCACGAAACCGAATGACACTATACAGACATCAATAATGGCATACTGTTTCAATTTAGCACAATAAGCTACATTCAGTATCCAGTAAAACAATATGACAAGACCTGTTTCAAATGCCGATTTACTGTCAACGGCAGCAAGCATAGCAGAAGCCGCCATTGAAAGAACAAACATCAAAAACATCAGAAAATATCCCGACTTTATGCTTACATCTCCTGAAGCTATCGGGCGATGGCATTTCACTGGATGACGCCTGTCGGCCTCAACATCATATATATCATTGAAACAATAGATGCTTGACGCAGCAAAACTGAATGCCAGAAACGTGATTAAGCCTGCCGCAAGGGCATCAACGTCGAACAATCTGCCACCAAAGAACAACGGCACCATAACAAAGAAATTCTTTATCCATTGCTTTGGTCTTATAAGTTTTAAAAGTTTCTTCATATTCTATATTCCAATGCTTTAGAAATACGGTCAACGATTTTACTCAATAGCCATGCCAGTGGTATTGTAACAGCCACACAGACCAGAAAAGAAGGCCAATAGCTCCACGACTTAGGTATGTAGTTGAGCACAAAATGAATGTGTATGAGATAGCATTCCAAACTTAATGCCCCGATAAACTTAAACGCTTTGTTAAACCATTTCGGAGTTCGCCGGAACACTCTGTTCAACATCAATATTGACGTTATGGTAAGTGGAATATAAAGCATGCGCTCTACATAGAGAGGAAACCGTCCATGGCGTTGCTGCTCCAGAAAGATGCTCGCCGCCAATGTCATTACAAACATTATTATTATCATCCACAGGCTTGCTCCGTCCATGCGCTGCTTGCTCCTAACCATCTCTCCCATATTTATGCCTATAAAGAATATAGGCACACGGCTCCAGAATATCTCTATATGCCCCACTGCATTATGAATAGGGGTGACATACTGTACCAGAACGCACCATAGAATCATAACGACCGGCAACCAACGATATATGGGATGTCGCTTAATGAGTTCCATATATCCCGGAGCAAAGAGATAGAGCATCATCGTTGCCGGAATATACCAGAAGTTAAGTTCATCATGCAACCAGAAATCCCAGTTTATAGTTATATCTCCTATCAGGTCTATCCATGCCCACACATTGCCCCCATGAAATCTGGGTATATAATACAAACAGGCAATAATGAGCCATGCCGGATATATGCGAAGGTATCTACGCTTGAAGAAATGCTTGCAAGACGGATTTTTCATCCATGAGAACCACAAGCCTATACCACTGAGAAACAGAAACATATCAACACCAACATTACCCATGCGGCGCAGACCATAGAATGTGTCCCAACGGGGCAACCCCACGTGAAAGAGTATGATGAAAAGCATTGCTATTCCCATCAGTTCTCCGCGGTAACGCGAGATATTAGCCAGTTCTATATCTTTTATTTTAAACTCCATGCCTTCTTGCGGTTTATGCGGTCCATCAACAGTTTGAATACCCATGCCAGGCACAAGCTTGCTACTATATAGAGCAGCAGACCGGTGTAAATATCTCCCTGCCGGCTTATAGGAATGAAAATCTTTCTGGTTATAGGATGGCACACAAAGAGTGCAGCAGAGATTAGTCCGGTCCAATCTAAAGAAGATGCCAGCCACGACAGACACACATAATGTGTAACTATCTTTGCCAAACTTACAGAACCTATGCATATCACGGCAGGAACAAGACTCCATGTGTACTCGTCATAACTCAGAAGAAATGAAAGTATTGTCATAAGCAGCAAATTGCACCAATGATACAGATATTTCGCATTTGCGAACAGACCTCCATATCTGGCAAGTATTATTCCCAAGCCAAACGGCAGCATACCACCCATGAAATTATAGCGATACCAGTTAAGTTCCGCACTCTCTGCGCCAAAACAGAACTGAATGCCCATGCAAACAGCCATAAAGCCTATTGTCCACGCAATATGGCGATGATATATAAACAGACGATAGACTATATATAACTGAAGCATAAGCCCGAAGAACCAATACGGTCCGGGCCATATCTGCTTATCCGGGTCGGACAGAAGATTATTAAACAGTCCAAGCTGTGCTACAATTCTAAGCACGTCATAATGCCAACTACCAGGTGTCATGGCATCTACCATGATAAAAGCAGCGAAACCGATAATCATCATCTTAAACAGTTTCATGAAATGCTTTCTTATAAAATTTATTATTCCACAAGTGTTATCTGGATTCTGAGGCTTTGGCTCATACTTTCTTTCCAATCCATAAGCACTGAGGAACAGGAACACCGGAACACCATAATGTCCGAAAAACGACAGCAGATGCATGGGCATAAGCATATCCGGATTGCCCATAACCTGATGCAACCAGTCTACATTATGCTGAAAATACTGATATTCATTCTCTTTCACTATCGGATTAAGCCAATGGCAATAATTATGAAGGAATATGCCGATGATGGCTATTCCCCGCAATATATTACATTCTGTACGAGTTAAAATTTCCTTGTTCATTTCTTACTTCGCAGTTTATCGTAATCGGCAGTGCCCTTCAATATTCTTGGGCGCGTCTCATCATATTTATCACTTATGACATTATATTCAGCATGATAATCAGGAGCTGATATCCCTGCCAGATACAACAGCAGATGCGACAATGCGTCTGTCATGAACCGACGGTCGCGTGACTGGACTATCTGCTTGAATATTTCAGGATGCTTATGTGCGTATTTAGGAGAACAGTATATCCAGAAAGGCACTTCAAACTCATAATGAGCCAAAGGCCAGTCTATTGCAGACGAGTGGTTACGACAGATAAACCCGCGGTTGCCCTCATAGCACTCTTCACCATGATCAGGCATATATATGACAATGGCATTCTTGTTTTCAAAACGTTTGCATATCTGGTCTACAATAGAGTCATTATAGAGTACGGCATTGTCATAATAGCTGACCATCTTGCGTTCTCTAGGAGACAGGTCTGAACGTTTTTCGTCATAATCACTTGCATTGAAGTGAAACTGTTTCTGAGGACAGCGCGTACGATAGCTTACATGCTGACCGATTAGGTGAAATATGGTGAGATTATGTCCGTCGGGATTAATCTTTCCTTCTTTTACGAAATTATCATAGTCTGCCAACAAGTCTTCATCAAACACATGGAGCTTATCATTACGCACATCAAACTGTTCCTTGCTCAACACAGGGTTATTCAAGAAGAAACCGCCACTGAAATCATACACAGCCTCTTTTGCCTGCGGAAGGAACTGATTGGTAAGGAAATTGACCTGATAACCTGCCTTGCGGAATACCTCCGGGAAAAGTGGATAATCGCACCATTCGCCTTTCTGCCCCACGACATGCAGGGAAAATACATTCTTAAATACGAAACTGGTAAGGTTCCAGCAAGTAACCACATCTGTGAATGGTACCAGAAGTCCTCTCTTCTCTCGTTTTATCTGTCTCGGAGTTGTAGGCATAAAATAGCCATACTGCTCAGAATGGTTCTTAGCATAACTTTCTCCTATTATCAGAACAATATCCGGTGAACGGAAACTGCAACTGTCTACCTTCACTCTGCCGGCAGCATCAATAAGCTGAACCACCTGCTTGGCTGTAAGGTTATTGGCATAGACACTGAATATAAACCTATAAATAGGCAAATACAATTCAGCATGTTCTTTCTCTGTCAGCGTGTGTTCCACTTCTCCAATGGTACTGCCCGACATCAACTGCCATGTAGCAGCCTTATTGTGAGCACTTGATATAGAACTCCATATAAACAGAGCCACGCAAACAAAACCAATACCTATAGTAGTTTTTTCACCTATTTTCATTTCAGGCAACCTTATCTTCTTTATCCTGGGCAGATAAGCTATAAACACATTAACGGCTATCTGCAGAAGTATCAGACCTACATTGCTGAGCACTACATCAAAAGATACCAGAGAAGATATGAAATCTCCTACTTCCCTACTGTCTGTTTCGCCCACAAGCATGAGCATAGACGGATTCAAAGTAGAATCGAAATTTACAAAACAATAAACATCAGCCAATGCCACGGCATAGAATACGACATAAAGCAAGAATCGCACCCAGCCACGGATTTTAAACGGTATTATTGCCAGCACCGCACATGTTATATATAAATCAAAAAACAACTCAAGATAAAGATTGTCATAGACTTGCGCTCCTTTTGTATCGGGAAGAGTTACCCATGCACATAAACAACCAAGCATATACATCATTACAAAGAACAATGCATTCAAACCAATCGGTTTATATGCCAACGCAAAAAACTTCTTAAGAATATTAAGCACTTTCATCAATTTGCATAATTTTGTGCAAAGATACAAATTTATCTGTAATATTCTTCAACTAGTGGGATGATATTTTCCGGAACAAGTCCCTTTAAAGATTCTCCGCGGTTAATTCTATCTCTTATTTCCGTGCTGCTGATATTAAACAAAGGCGTATCTGTAAGTTTTACATTGACCGGCATTGTGGTTCTGTCTATAGGAGAATCCTGCCGCGGATATACCAAGACATCATAATTATCAAGTATATCACCGGCATGATACCAGCGGTCGAAAGCCACCCAGTTGTCAGCACCAATTATCAATGTAAATTTAAATTCGGGATAGTCTGCCGAAAGATGCCGCAGAGTATTCCACATATAAGAAGGCTTTGACAAATGGAACTCATAGTCACAAGCCACCAACCTATCTTCCTTCTCCAATGCAATACGAGTCATTTCAAGCCGCACATCATCTTCAAGCAAATCTGTTGCCGCCGTCTTGAAAGGATTCAAAGGTGAAACAACAAACCATATTTCATCCAGCGAATGATTTTTTATCAACAACTTCGCTAATGAGATATGGCCTGTATGTATGGGGTTGAAAGACCCCCCATATATTCCTATTGATTTATTCATCAAGGAATTGTTTTATCAATTCGTATGTTTGTTGCTCTGCTGTCTCCAGATTATCATTCACAATAACATGGTCGAACTTAGGAGCAAACGTGAGCTCATAACTTGCTTTTGCCAGACGCTGTTCTATGACTTCCGGGGTATCTGTGCCACGACCATTAAGTCGGCGGCGCAGTTCCTCTATAGAAGGAGGCTGCACAAATACGCTCAGCGCACGGTCACCATAGAACTTTTTTATATTACAACCGCCCTTTACGTCTACATCAAACACGACATTCTGTCCGGCAGCAGCCTGATTTTCAACCTGACTTTTCAATGTACCATAGAAACGGTCGGCATATACCTCTTCATATTCCAGAAATTCATCATTCTGAATTTTAGATTTAAATTCATCCGGAGCAAGAAAGAAATATTCCACACCATTCTTTTCCGTTCCCCGCGGAGCCCTTGACGTACAACTTATGGAGAAAGCCAGTTTCAGTTCAGGATGTTCTGTCATGAGCCACTGCACCAATGTACTTTTACCGGAGCCGGAAGGAGCCGAAAAGATAACCAGTTTACCAGTTTTCATATATCCTACAAGGCATTAAGCACCTGTTCCTTTATCTGTTCTAGTTCATCTTTCATCTTGACAACAATGTTCTGCATCTCAGCTTGATTGCTCTTGCTGCCGGTAGTATTTATTTCACGTCCCATTTCCTGAGCGATAAAACCAAGTTTCTTGCCTACGCCATGTCCGCTTTCCTTCATTGTCTCACGGAAATACTTCAAATGATTGGCAAGACGCTGCTTTTCTTCACTAATGTCAAGTTTCTCTATATAATATATAAGTTCCTGCTCCAGGCGATTCTTATCGTAGTCAACACCCGGAATCTGTTCCAGTCCCTTCACTATATTCTGACGAATTTTTTCCACACGAGACTTTTCGTATGGCTCTATGCTCCCAAGAAGTTTTTCTATATTATCAACTTTTTCAGTAAACTTCTTCTCAAGTGCAGCACCCTCTTGTTCGCGGAAAGCCACCAGATTGCCTAAAGCAGTATTGACAGCAGACAAAACTACCTGCCATTCTTCTTCAGACAATTCCTCAACATCAGTACGAGTGGTTACATCAGGCATTCGTAAAAGAGTGTAAAACCAATCTTCCGGTTCAGGGATGCCTGTAGCAGCAGCTATATCCTTTATCTGATGGTAATAATTATCTACAAGTTTTTTATTCACAGGAGCAGCATCAACCACTGCATCCTTTTCTATCCAAATAGAAAAGTCTACCTTTCCACGTTCCAATTGTTTAGAAACGATTTGGCGGATTTCCATTTCTTTTTCGCGATAGATGGGCGCTATACGTGCAGAGAGATCAAGAGCCTTTGAATTTAATGACTTTATCTCTACATTAATTTTCTTTTCCTTGTAGGTTACGACCGACTTACCGTAACCTGTCATTGATTGTATCATTGTCTGTTTCACGTTAAATTTCTGCAAAAGTAAGAAATTTGCGGGAAAAAAGCGTAAATTTGCAAGTTATTTAGAATATATTATTAATTATGTCGTGTATACTGAACATTGAAACAAGTACAGATGTGTGTTCTGTAGCTGTTAGTAAAGACGCTGAATGCATCTTCAACAAAGAAGACCACAGTGGTCCGCATCACAATGAGAATCTTGGTTCTTTTGTTGATGAGGCCTTGTCATTTATAGATAATCACAATATCCCCCTTGATGCCGTTGCCGTAAGTTGCGGTCCGGGTTCTTATACCGGTTTGCGCATAGGCACATCAATGGCTAAAGGTATATGCTATGGAAGAAACGTAAAACTCATAGCCATACCGACCTTGGAACTTTTGGCTGTTCCCGTATTGCTGAATGAGCATATACAGGAAGACAACGCTTTACTGATTCCAATGCTTGATGCCCGCCGCATGGAAGTATATGCACAGGTATTCGACCGTTCACTTAAGGAAGTGCGCAAGATTCAGGCAGATGTTGTAACCAATGACACTTATAAAGAATATCTGGATAAAGGTCCGGTATATTTCTTTGGTGACGGTGCAGCCAAATGTATGGATGAAATTAATCATCAGAATGCGCATCTCATAAAAAATATTCAGCCTCTTGCAAAAAACATGTTTCCATTGGCTGAAAAAAGAATTGCGCTGGACAAATATGAAGACGTAGCATATTTTGTTCCTTTCTATCTTAAAAATTTCGTAGCCAAGCTACCAAAGAAACTGCTTTAAAACATGAACATCAAAGGATTAGATTACAATACCCAACGCGAGAAACTTATTCTTCCGGAATATGGCCGCGAAGTACAAAACATGGTAGACCACTGTCTTTCTTTAGAAGATAAAGGAGAACGGCAGGAGTGTGCGGAAACTATTATTTCCATTATGAAACGCATGTTTACGCAAAGTGGCGATGAAACCGAATATGAAAAAAAACTATGGGACCATTTAGCCATTATGAGTAACTTCAAACTGGATATAGACTGGCCGTACGACGTGAGCGAAGCTCATAAGATTTCTACCAAACCTGAGCCTTTGAAATACCCCATGAACAAAATTCCGGTACGCCATTATGGTAATCAGATGTTTGAACTTTTCAACAAACTGAAAACTATGGAACCGGGAGATGAGCGTGATGAACTGGTGCGAATTACTGCAAACCAGATGAAACGCGACCTTATACAATGGGGACACGGTTCATGCGATGACGAGAAAGTAGCTTCAGACCTCGCCCGCTACACCGATGGTAAAATACAGTTGAATCTGAACAGTTTTACCTTTGAGAAAATAAATGAAAGAGAGTTAATAGGCAGCAACAAGAAAAAGAAAAGATAACCATCTATGGAATCATTTATTATTGAAGGCGGACATAGGCTGAAAGGAACCATAACTCCACAGGGCGCGAAAAACGAAGCTTTGGAGGTTATCTGCGGTACTATACTTACAACTGAACCGGTACGCATAAGCAATATACCTGATATTCTGGATGTTAAGAACTTGATAAAGCTACTTCAGGATATAGGTGTGAAAATTACCAGAAACAGCAAGCACGACTATACTTTCCAGTCTGACGAACTGAATCTGGATTACCTTGACAGTCTTGATTTTGTCAACAAATGCTCTTCCCTGCGTGGAAGTGTTCTGATGATAGGTCCATTGCTTGGCAGATTCGGCAAAGCTACCGTTGCACAGCCAGGTGGAGACAAAATTGGCAGACGACGCCTTGACACCCACTTCCTGGGATTCAAGAATCTCGGTGCCAAATTTGTGAGAAATGAAGAACGTAATGTTTTTCAAATTCAGGCAAAGCGCCTCAAAGGTACATATATGCTTCTTGATGAAGCTTCTGTTACCGGCACAGCCAACATAATAATGGCAGCAGTTCTGGCAAAAGGAACCACAACAATATATAATGCTGCCTGTGAACCTTACATACAGCAACTGTGCCACATGCTTAACCACATGGGTGCTAACATCAGCGGAATTGCCAGCAATCTGATTACCATAGTAGGTGTAAGCAGTCTGCATGGAGCAAAACATAAGATTCTGCCTGATATGATAGAAGTCGGTTCTTTCATAGGCATGGCGGCAATGGTCGGTGATGGGGTAAGAATAAAAAATGTGTCTGTAAGAGATTTAGGCGTCATACCGGATGCCTTTCACAGACTGGGCATTAAGATTAAGATAGAGGACGATGACCTTATCATACCAAAACAGGCTCATTACGTAGTGGATTCATTCATTGACGGAACTATCATGACTCTTGCCGACGCTCCATGGCCAGGACTCACTCCAGACCTGATATCAGTGCTTCTTGTTGTTGCATCTCAGGCTCGAGGAAGCGTACTTATTCATCAGAAGATGTTTGAAAGTCGATTGTTCTTTGTTGATAAACTTATAGATATGGGAGCGCAGATAATTTTATGCGACCCTCATCGTGCAGTGGTTGTAGGACATGACCATAAAATACGTTTACGGGCTGGTCGCATGACTAGTCCTGACATTCGTGCAGGTATAGCACTACTTATTGCCGCCATGAGCGCAAGTGGAACTAGCCGTATTGCCAACATTGCGCAGATTGACCGTGGATACGAAAATATAGAAAACCGACTTAATAAGCTTGGCGCTTGCATAAAACGAGTAAATGATTAAAACTGAAGACGTATATAAAATAGGTAAGCTGGGAAAGCCTCACGGTGTGAAAGGTGAGATTTCTTTCATGTTTGATGATGACGTATTCGACCGTGTAGATGCCGACTATCTGATTCTTGACATAGACGGCATACTGGTTCCTTTCTTCATCGAAGAATATCGCTTTCGTACAGAAGAGACTGCACTTATGAAGTTTGACGACATTAGCTCTCAGGAACAGGCAAGAGAGCTAACAGGCTGTACTGTGTTCTTTCCGCGACATCTGTCTGACAGTAGTGAAGAAAATATATCATGGACAGAAATCATAGGTTTCAAACTTTACGACATAAATATAAATAAAGTGATAGGAACTGTCAAATCGGTTGACGATTCCACTATGAACATTCTTTTCAACATAGAAACTCCAGACGGCAGAGACATTCTTATCCCTGCCAGTGAAAATTTGGTTAAGGATGTAAATGCCACGAAACAGCAGATAGACATAGACTTGCCTGAAGGGTTGCTAGACCTCTAGCCTTCATTATATAATTATAGATACAAATATGAAAAGACAACAAATATGCATACTTGGTTCTACCGGCAGCATCGGCACCCAGGCTCTTGATGTAATTTCACAACACAAAGATTTGTATGAGGTGTATTGCCTCACTGCAAACAATAGTGTAGAAAAGCTTGCCAAACAAGCACATGAATTCAAGCCTGCCGCTGTTGTCATTGCCAATGAAGACAAATACAATGATTTGAAGAATCTTCTAAGCGATGAACCTGATATAAAGGTATATGCCGGCAAAGCCGCTTTGGAACAGATAGTAGAGGCACAGCCTATAGATATGGTATTGGCATCCATGGTAGGATTTGCCGGACTTATCTCTACAATCAACGCAATAAAGGCGCATAAGAAAATATGTCTTGCCAACAAGGAAACTCTTGTCGTGGCAGGAGAACTTATATGCAATCTCGCAAAAGAAAACCATGTGCCTATTCTGCCGGTAGACAGCGAACACAGCGCAATATTCCAGAGCATTGTAGGTGATGCCGACAATGATATAGAAAAGATTCTCCTCACATGCAGTGGCGGTCCTTTCCGCCTATATACTCATGAGCAGTTGAAATCTGTCACAGCTGCCGATGCCTTGAAACATCCCACATGGGACATGGGCGCCAAGATAACCATAGATTCTGCTTCGCTTATGAACAAAGGATTTGAGGTTATGGAAGCAAAATGGCTTTTTGGGGTTTCGGCAGATAAGATACAAGTATTGATTCATCCACAGAGTGTCGTTCACAGCGCAGTACAGTTTGTTGATGGTGCAGTAAAAGCACAATTGGGAGTTCCAGACATGCGACTACCAATCCAATATGCGTTTTCTTTTCCTAAACGGCTGCATCTCAATGGCGAACGCCTCGACCTGTTCAAGCAGCAGAAACTGGAATTCTTTGAGCCTGATATAAACAAATTCAAATGCCTTGCCCTTGCTTACGAAGCAATCAACAAGGGCGGCAACATGCCATGCATACTGAATGCAGCTAATGAAATTGCGAATGCCGGATTCCGCCATGGAGAATGTTCTTTCCTCGGCATGGCTGAAATCATAGAACAGACCATGCAGGAAGCCACATTTGACAAGAATCCGAATCTTGACATCTATATGCAGACAGATGCAGAAGCACGCAGGATTGCAACCGAATTAATGAAATAATATAATATAAAATAATGGAAGTAATATTGATAAGAGTTTTGCAGTTTATACTGGCAATCTCATTACTGGTTCTCCTCCACGAGGGTGGCCACATGTTTTTTGCAAAGCTCTTTGGTGTAAGAGTTGAGAAGTTCTATATGTTCTTTGATGCCGGAATAGGCAAATGGAGCGGAAAACTATTTCACTTCAAGCCAAAGAACAGTGATACAGAATATGGTATCGGTTGGGTTCCACTGGGTGGATACTGCAAGATATCAGGCATGATAGACGAGAGTTTCGATACGGAACAAATGAAGAAACCGGCACAGCCATGGGAATTCCGCACAAAACCATCATGGCAACGTCTTCTTATAATGATTGGCGGTGTAACGGTAAACTTCATTCTGGCTTTATTCATTTATTCTATGATTATGTTCCACTGGGGCGAAACTTATGTTCCGGTAAAGAATATGAACATGGGTATGAAATTCAATGAAGAAGCCAAAAGCTATGGTTTCAAAGACCATGATATTCTTATAGGTACAGAGAATGGGACGTTCAAAGACTTCACCGCAGACGTATTCCGCGATTTGTCTGTTGCCAAGCGTGCAGACATCATCCGCAATGGGAAGAAGATGAGCATCAATCTTCCGGGCGACATAAATCTTCTGGGCATGCTAAAGGAGACACCGGTATTCTGCCGTCCTTTTGTCCCTGCATCAGTTGATACCGTCATGGTTGGCGGACCTGCATTCAAGATGGGTATTAAAAAAGGTGACAGGATAATAGCCATAAACGGTAAAAAAGTTGACTCTGCCAACGAATTCACCAACGAACTTAGCAAACTTGAGGATGCCATGACCGGAGCACAAACCTCAAGTGACAGCACAAAGATTCGCACCGCAATCATAAGCTATATTCCAGCAGGCACCGATTCTGCTGTAACAGCCAAGACATTACTGTCTAATGATTTGAAATTGGAAATAGCTTTCCCTGTATTCACAGAAATGTACAAGCCTATTCATAACAGTTACGGATTCTTCGAAAGTTTCCCTGCCGGCATAGGCTATGGATGGAATACCCTTAAAGGATATGTAAAGGACCTTAAATACGTATTCACGAAAGACGGGGTAAAGAGCTTGGGTGGCTTTGGTGCCATTGGCAGTATGTTCCCGGGTCAGTGGGATTGGTATATGTTCTGGAAGATGACAGCATTCCTGAGCATAATACTTGCATTCATGAACATTCTTCCTATCCCGGCATTGGATGGCGGACACGTACTGTTCCTTCTCTATGAAATGATTACAGGCAGAAAGCCTAGTGACAAATTTCTGGAAAAAGCAGAATATGTCGGGTTCATAATACTTATTCTGTTGCTTATAGTGGCAAATCTCAATGACGTGCTGCGATGGATTGGGGTAATGTAATTAATGGTATAATTTTTTAAATGTAAATTCAAGACAACATGCAATCGGGTATTATCAGATTTCTGAAAAACTGGACACTTCCTGTAGCTATATGCACCGGAATAATAGTATATTTCATATTTCATCTTATTCCGATACTACAGCCAATAGCAATCTGGTATGCACCATATAATGCAAATGTTCTGCCCGATTTCATGTTTCTTATCCTCTTCATCACTTTCTGCAAAGTAGACTTCAAGAAACTTCTTCCTGTGAAATGGCATCTATGGATAAGTATACAACAGATAATCTTTATCTTTGCTTTAGTGGGAATAATAAAATATTTTGATATTACAAGAGACGGTCTCATTATGCTTGAAGCCATCTTGGTATGTATCATTGGTCCGTGTGCTTCGGCAGCAGCTGTCGTAACAGCTAAATTGGGTGGTAATCTTGAAGAGATGACCACATACACGTTTATATCAAACTTCATCTCTGCCATTCTCATTCCTTTCTGTTTTCCACTTCTGCCACAGACAGGAACAGAGGTGAATCTGGAATTCATGCCTTTCTTTCTAAAGATATTATGGAAAGTAAGCACCGTACTACTAATGCCGATGGTTTTTGCCTTTATAGTAAAACATAGTATGAAACGCTTTCACCATTGGCTTATCAACATTAAAGACCTCAGTTATTATATGTGGGGATGTTCACTTATTGTAGTCACCGGCACTACAGTGATGAATATCAATGAAGCATGGGAGCATACATCAGTGTTTTTTCTCTTTTCTATAGCCATGATGGGACTAATTCTCTGCATCATACAATTTGCTACGGGCCGTTTCATAGGTCATTATTTTGACAAGACGGTAGAAGCCGGACAGGCTCTAGGGCAGAAAAACACGGCTTTCTCTATATGGGTAGCTACAGCATTTCTAAACCCTCTTTCATCAGTAGGTCCCGGATGCTATATTCTATGGCAGAACATTATCAACAGCGTAGAAATATGGATATCCAGAAAGAAAGGACAAGAACAGACTTCATAGAGAATCAATTATAAAACAAATAACAATACCAAAATGAAACAGATTTTTTTATCAGTCATTACACTACTTACAATCTCACTTTCATCCATAGCCCAAAATAAGGTAAAAGGCGATTACGGTTATCTGTATTGCCACATGAGCGACAAGGGAGAATGGACTGCTTTCGCTGTCAGTCGTGACGGTTTCAACTATACGGATATTCTCGGTGGCGGACCTATTTTCGACAACAGTAAACTCGCACGCATAGAAGGCGGAACCCGCGATGCTTTCATCACCCGTACATACGATGGCAAAAGTTATATCATGGTTACCACGGATATGTGTGTAGCCAACAGTCACAAATGGGACAACTACGGTATTGACTTACTGAAAAGCGATGACCTTATTCATTGGACCAGCGTAACTAAGGATTACCGTAAGGGCAAGGAAATATTCTGTGACGGCAACACTGCTCCACAGCCTTATAAAGACTGGTCTACGGTAAACAGAGTATGGGCTCCACAGATATTCTGGGACGCAAATTATGTATGGCCTAACGGAGAGAAGGGCGGCTACATGATTTATTACTCTATGCTTAACCGCTCCGAAGAGGCTTATGACAGGATGTATTACAGTTATGCCGACAAGACTTTCACTAAAATCACAACACCACGTGTACTCTTCGACTGGGGATATGCCACCATTGACGCAGACATCAACTATCTACCTTCAGACGGCAAATATCACATGCTGATAAAGAAGGAAGGTGGAAAGCCCGGAATATATACAGCCACATCTTCACATCTCACCTACGGATGGGGAGAACCTGTAGAAGATGATTTCGTAAGTTTTGAAGGTAATAAAAAGACAGAGGGCAGCAGTGCATTCCAACCTATAGGCAGCGACACTTGGAATATCGCATACGTGGAATACAGCAGCCATCCTCACCGTTACCGTATATGCAAGGCAGACAAGAATATGCGCAACTTCCATGCCCCTGTAGACATTAAGGGAGTAACAGGTCCACAACATGGCAGTTTCATGAGAATTAATAAAAAAGAATATCAGCGGCTTATCAAATTAAACGACAAGCATTAAATAAAAAAGAGTGAAGATTCAAATTCTTCACTCTTTTTTATTTTTAATATCATCCGCTTAGCGTATAAACAGCAGTTCACGATACTTGGGAAGTGTCCAAAGTTCATCGCTCACCACGAGTTCCAGCTTATCAATCTGATAACGAATTTCCTCCATTTCAGATGCTACAGTATCATGATAAGAAACGGCTCTTTCACGAGCACTCTGTATTTTATTTGCCACCTTACGGGCATCAACAAGTTTCTCAACACCGGTCTCTATATCTTGAGTGCGACTGGCAATTTCCTTTATTATCTTTATATTACGCGCTGTAAGTTGTTTACCTTCTTCCTTACCGAATATATCAAGCATACTCTGCACATTCTTAGCAAGCTGGCTCTGATAATGAGTAGCCACAGGAACTATATGGTTCATAGTAAGGTCACCCATCACACGGGCTTCGATCTGAATCTTCTTGGTATAAGTTTCCCAATACACTTCACTGCGTGCCTTCAGTTCATTCTGTGACAGCACATTCATGTCTGCAAACATCTTCACACTGTCAGCATCCATATAGCGGTCAAAACAAATAGGGCAACTAGCCTCACAGTCTAGTCCGCGCTTTGCAGCCTCTTCTTTCCATTCATCACTATATCCGTTGCCGTCGAATCTGATAGGCTTGCAGGTCTTTATATCTTCACGCACAACATCAATCATTGCGCTTGTCTTGTCTTCTCCGCCCTTTATCAATACGTCCACACGACTTTTGAAGTTCGTCAGAGCCTCAGCCACAGCCGTGTTCAGCACTATCATAGCACTGGCACAGTTGGCTTCACTGCCCACAGCACGGAACTCAAAGCGGTTGCCTGTGAATGCAAAAGGAGAAGTACGGTTGCGGTCGGTATTGTCTATCATCAGTTCAGGAATCTCCGGAATATCCAATTTCATCCCCTTTTTACCTTTCAAAGCAAACAAATCCTCCTTGTCTGCCTTCTCTATATGATTCAGAAGATCAGAAAGTTGCTTGCCTAGAAATGAAGATATTATTGCAGGAGGAGCCTCGTTGGCACCAAGACGGTGAGCATTGGTAGCACTCATGATACTTGCTTTAAGCAGTCCATTGTGCTTATAAACTCCCATCAGTGTCTCCACGATAAACACCACAAAGCGCAGATTATCCTCAGCATTCTTTCCTGCACGGTGAAGCAGCACACCAGTATCGGTGCTCAAGCTCCAGTTGTTGTGCTTGCCACTACCGTTTATTCCGTCAAAAGGTTTCTCATGCAGCAACACACGGAAGCTGTGCTTATGGGCAACTTTCTTCATCAAGCTCATCAACAACATATTGTGGTCTACAGCCAGATTGCACTCTTCGAATATCGGAGCAAGTTCAAACTGTCCAGGAGCCACCTCATTATGTCTTGTCTTGCATGGAATACCCAGTTCCAGAGCCTGTATTTCAAGGTCTTTCATGAAAGCCTGTACACGCTCAGGAATAGTTCCGAAATAATGGTCATCCATCTGCTGGTTCTTTGCGCTGTCGTGTCCCATCAATGTGCGACCGGTAAGCATCAGGTCAGGACGGGCAGAATAAAGACTTTCGTCTACAAGAAAATATTCCTGTTCCCAACCCAAGTTAGTATATACATTCTTTACTTCAGGATTAAAATAATGGCATACCTCAGTTGCAGCCACGTTTACAGCATGCAGAGATTTAAGCAAAGGAGCCTTATAGTCCAGAGCCTCACCGGTATAAGAAATGAATATAGTAGGAATACAGAGCGTATCATCTATAATGAATACAGGAGAAGTAGGGTCCCAGGCACTATATCCACGAGCTTCAAAGGTATTGCGGATACCACCGTTAGGGAAAGAAGAAGCATCCGGTTCCTGCTGCACCAGCAACTTACCGCTGAACTCCTCTATCATTCCGCCCTTTCCGTCATGTTCAATGAAAGCGTCATGCTTCTCGGCAGTACCCTCTGTAAGAGGCTGAAACCAGTGAGTGTAATGAGTCACGCCGTTTTCCTCAGCCCATTGTTTCATCCCGGCAGCCACAGCGTCAGCAATGCTGCGGTCCAGTCTTGTACCATTGTCCATCACGTCCACCAGCTTTTCATAAACGTCAGCAGGCAGATATTTGTACATCTTAGCGCGGTTAAAAACAAATTTAGCAAAGTATTCTGAAGGGCGCTCTGCAGGGGCATCCACTTCAACAGGTCTTTTCTTAAAGGCTTCTGCTACAACCTCGAATCTTAAGTTTGCCATTATTTTAGTGTATAAATTACGAGTGCAAAGATAATGCAAATGAATGAGATAACAAAGAAAAGTTTATTTTTCTTTGTTATTTCTGAATGCAGCTTATTTAATAACAAAAACATTAAGACAAACTAACATTTACAAAAATGAAATTGTTATTTCAAAAATTATTTGTATTTTTGCATATTAAGTTTAATATTATATATGAGTTCACTAATAGAAATAAAAGCTGTTGACAGCAATGCTGACCTGAAAAAGTTTATAAGGTTTTATTACGATCTGTACAGAGATTGTAAGTATGCCGTGCCATTTTTATTTTCAGACGAAATGAACACATTGAGAAAAGACAGGAATCCGTCTTTCGAATGTTGTGAATCCAAGTATTTTATTGCATATAGAGACGGCAGAATAGTAGGACGCATAGCCGGAATAATAAACCATAGAGCCAATGAAGAATGGAATTGCAGGGAAGTACGTTTCGACTGGTTCGACTTCATTGATGACTATGCTGTATCAGAAGCTCTTATCAAGGCTGTAGAAGACTGGGGGCGAAGCAAGGGCATGAACGAAATTGCCGGTCCTCTCGGATTTACCGACATGGACCGTGAAGGAATGCTCATTGAAGGTTTCGACAAACTTGCCACAATGTACATCAACTACAACTATTCTTATTATCAGAAACACATAGAACGTCTGGAAGGATTCCATAAAGACAACGACTATATGGAATACCGCATCAAGATTCCGGCTGTCGCACCGCCAAAATTCAGCAAACTGGCACAGATGATAGAGACCCACTACAACCTTCATGTACACAAGTTCACTTCAGATGAAATTATCAAAGAAAATCTAGGGCACAAAATATTTGACTTGATAAATACAACATACAGTAATCTGTACAGATATTCCAAACTTTCGGATTGCCAGGTAGACTATATTGTTAACAACTATATCAAAAAGGCAGACCTTAAACTCATCACCGCAGTTGTAGATGTGAACAAGAACAATGAGATTATCGGATTTGGAATTTCATTCCCGTCATTCTCCAAAGCAATGCAGAAATGCCGGAACGGGAAGTTGCTGCCTTTTGGATGGATACACTTGCTTAACATTATCCAACGCCATAAAACCGACACTGTTGACTTGCTGCTTATTGGAGTGTTGCCGGAATATAGAAAGAAAGGAGCAAATTCCCTTATATTCAATGACCTCATATCGCAATTCCGTGACTATGGATTCAAATGGGCAGAAGCCATGCCACAGATGGAATCAAACACAGCAGTAAGAAGTGAATGGCAATATTTTGAATCAGAAAACCACAGGAGGCATAGGTGCTATCTGAAAAAACTAGAATAGTTCCAGAGTAAAAAAGGCATATATGAAAAGAAAAAACAACAAAGTAATTAAATTCATCAATATTTTCCGTTAAAATATTTAATAAAAGAAAAATAATCTGTATATTTGCAAGTGATTCGCTAATATAAAAAAAAGAAGCACAAAAGTTCGGAAGACATTAACATATAATAACGCCTATGAAGAAATTCAGCATCATAATAATATGCACGACTATAGCCATTAATATCTATGCCCAAAACATAAGCAACTATGAAGGCAACAAGTCTGTCAAGTTACAACAGCAAGACAGTATTTCAACTCTCGTTCCACAAAAGAACAAACTGAAATTTACCCAAATAGACACAAACTATATTGAACCGAAGCACTTCAACTTTACGGTGCAACTATGTGCTAACACATCTTTCGATTACTTTTACGGTGAAATGAAAAACGACATTACGCTGCTAAGTTCTGCCAGTCTTGCTCCAATTCCGACAATAAAGGTTGGTCCATATATAGGATGGAGATGGCTAACATACTGTTACACATTTGCCATTAACCATAGTACATTCTCCAGTGACAAATGGAAACAAAAAAGCGAATTTTAGTTCAGTATATACAATTCCTTTCTTGGATTTGACTTCTTCAATCGCAAGACCGGCTATGACTACCGTCTGCTGGATATAGACCTTGACCATGAAGAATGGTTTGACAAGATGGAATCATCCAGTTTTGACTATTTCAGCGTCAAGATGACAGGATTCAATCTTTATTATATTTTCAATCATCACAGATATTCTTATCCGGCTGCATTCGCACAGACCAAACGGCAGAAGATAAGTGCCGGTTCGGCATTTGCCGGCATCGGCTATATGCTTTCAACTCTGAACATTGATTATGACGGAATTGATGAATTTATAAGAGAACACGCTAAAACAGAATACAATCAGCAACTCGCTGAATACATTCTCAACTCCGCCCAAAAGGAAGGATTCACCGGTGACCTTTCTGATGGTGGAAAAGCCCTGTCAGAATTTTTGGGGCAAAAACATCTCAACGACATTCACTATCATAATTATTTCATCACCGGTGGCTATGTGTACAACTGGGTATTCCATAAAAACTGGATGGCATGTGGAAGTCTTGGCGCACAAATATGCTATAAAGAAGTGAAAGCCACAAGTATAGACCAGACACAGACTATAAAAACAAAAAAACTATAGTCCAGACTTCGTAGGACGGTACTCTCTGGTATATAATAACGACCGGTGGTTTGGAGGTGCTCAACTTCTAATACATACCAACAACTACAGTAGCGACAATATACGCGCTGTGAATGTTTTCGGCACTCTAAACGTGTATGTAGGTTACAACTTCGGACTAAGAAAAGAATACAGAAAAAAGAAACACTAAAGACGGCATCACAGACAAAATTCGCCCGGTTTAACTCCAAACTGCTTCTGAAAGCATTTGGCAAAATAACTTGGGCTGCTGAAACCAACCATATAGCAGACTTCATTCACTCTATACTTATTTTCCTTTAGCAAGCGCGCTGCTTTCTTAAGCCTTACCAGTTGAATCATCTCATTAGGAGTAACATCAGCCAGAACTTTTATCTTTGAAAACAAAGTGCTGCGGCTTATGCTCAACTTTTCAGCAATAAAAGCCACTGACATATCCTGATTATCAAGATTATCCTCTATCAGCCTATTCATCTTTACCAGAAAATCATTGTCCACCTCTGTTGACGCAATTTCTGTGATTGGTTCCAATGGAACACTGGAGAACTTTTGCTGAAGTCTGCGCCTCATCTCTATCATATTTCGTATGCAGGCTTCAAGATATTTCATTGAGAATGGCTTTTCTATGTAAGCATCGGCTCCACAATTCATTCCTTCTGTCTTACTGTCGTTATCAGTCTTCGCGGTAAGCATCACAAAAGGAATATGACTCGTATTCTTATCAGCCCTCACCCTTTTACAGAATTCTGCTCCATCCATTTCCGGCATCATCCAATCACTGACTATCAGTGTTACTACATTCATATCCAACTGCCGCAAGCCTTCAACTCCATTCACTGCCGTCAGCACTTTATATCCGGATTTGAAATTGGCAACAAGAAAGTTTCTCATATCCTCGTCATCTTCCACTATAAGCATCGTTGCCTGCCCATTCACATTTTCCTCCACACTCACGTCTTCAGACTCTGCATTTACTTTCAACAGTTCATCGGCTGACTCTACAATACGTTCATCGCCTATGGCTACATTCTTCTGGTTTATTGGCAACGTCACTGTAAATACAGAACCTTTGCCCACAACAGACTTCACCTTTACCGTTCCATTATGAGCCTCAACAAGTTTCTTCACTATTGACAAACCTATACCCGTTCCGGGCTTATTGTCCTTAGCCTGAAAGAACGGATTGAAGATTTTTTCCCGGTCATCCTCACCAATGCCTTCACCATCATCTTTCACCTCTATGCAGAAACTGCCGACACCGACAACACAACTTAGTTTCACGTTATTTCTGGCATACTTCGTGGCATTAGCCATAAGATTACTTATCACCTTTGTGACAGCCTCATAATCTATCACTGCAGAAAAATCATCTGGCGGATATACGGTATGCAATATTATGGACTTCTGTTTCAGTGTCGGAGCAAAACGTTCTGTCACAGCATGAAGCAGACGTGAAATATTCTGCAATTTAAATCTCACCTGCATTCCACTCTGCTGCACCTTGTTAAAATCAAGCAGTTGATTCACAAGATTAAGCAGCCTCTGTGCGTTACGGTCTATCACATCAATAGTTGATGATATTGTCGAAGTGTTCTTTACGCCTTTATTGATATGCAGCCATTCATCTTTCAGACTTTCCAAGGGACCTATTATCAACGTCACCGGAGTTCTTATCTCATGAGCTATCATCGTGAAGAACTGCAGTCTAGCCTCTCTCACTTCCTGCTCCTTTCTCGCATTCAGTTCTTTCAGTTCCTGCCGGTGCTTGTTTTCCGCACGGTAAAGTTTGATATGCGTATACAGATAAATCAAATAACCGACAAGAAGCAAATAAAATATCTTAGCTGGCAGAGACCACCAGAAAGGGGGATGCACCTCTATCTTCAGCCGTGCTTCATGCGTATTCCAGATACCATCATTGTTTGTAGCCTTCACTCTGAACACATAATCACCGGCTGGAATATTGGTATAAGTTGCCTTATGCTGGGCTCCACAGTAAATCCAGTCTTTGTCAAAGCCTTCAAGCATATAGGCATACTGATTTTTCTCCGGTGATATATAACTGAGCGATGCAAAACTGAAGCTGAACATATCATCCTTATAGCTCAAATCAAGTTTGTCTATCTGACTCAAAGTCTCCTTCAGTTTATCATTACCCACATTCACTTCTTGATTGAATATTTCCAACTTAGTGATAAATACAGGAGCCAAAGTTTTATTTACCTTTATCTGATACGGATAAAAAGCATTGAATCCACAAGTGCTGCCGAAATATATTCTGCCATCAGAAGCCATATATCCGGAATTAGGCTGAAAAGGCTCACTTACAAGTCCATCGTATTTATTGAATGCCTGCACGCGCCCTCCCGGGATGTATCTTGTTATGCCATTACTTCCCGACAGCCACATTTCATCCTGATTAGGTATTATACAGGCTATATCCACATTTGGTGTATCAAGAGGAACACGCTTAAAATTGTCAGTCTGTGGTCTATATACAAACAAACCGTTATTAGTGCCAACATACAGATTTCCACCACACCCCACTCTCACACAATTTATCTGATTGCTCCCCAGACTGGTAGTATCATCCGTTATAGGCAGGTATTGCTTCCAGTTTTTCCCGTGATTACTATATCTAAACAATCCCCCACCCTGAGTGGCAAACCATAAATTGCCAGACTTATCCTGTTCTATGTCTATGGTCATACTGCGAACTGCCTTCACCTTATCAAATCTGCCCGTCTTTTCATCATACAGATATACGGCATCCATAGAGGTAGCCCAAAACCGCTTGTTTCTATCACGCAGTAAAGCATAACAACTAGAATTTGCAAGTCCGTCAAACTGATAAACTTTTTTCACTCCGGTATTCACATTCATTTTTATAATACCATCTGTGTACGTTCCCACCCAAAGCTCATTCCCGTCCATATACAGTCCATGCACATTCAGTTTGTTCATTTCTGCACAGCCGGGGAAATTTATAAACCTGTTATTCACGGCATCATAGCAATTCAGGCCTCCATCATCAGTAGCTATCCATATTCTGTGCTTTGCATCCTCACAGAAACGTCCTGTTACATTGCCCGACATTCCTATATGTTCATCACTTCTATAAGCCACAAATCTTTCACCAATCGGAGAGAAATAACTCACGCCTCCATAGAATGTACCTATCCACATTCCGTCTTCGCCATCTTTTGTTATGGCATAGACAAATTTCTCTGCCGCCGTCGCGCTACTATTATCCTTTGCAGATACCTTACGCCACTTTCTCTGCGGAATATTATATTCTATCAATCCGTCATCACATCCAATCAACAGTAAATCCTGCGAATAAGACAACAGCGAATGTATATGAAGTCCGACATTACTTAATTTTGGAGATATCAACTGCTTTGTAGTTCCGTCAGAATGTAACTGTACCACTCCATTCTCCCAAGTTCCTATATACAAAGAATTATCCGGTCCCTGTATCATTTTCATTCCATTCAGAAGAACAGATGCACCCTTTACATCAACGGCACGAAATATATCACTAGACTTGTTTAGTTTATATAGCCCGTTATGTTTAGAATTGGTAAGACACAACACCTGATTATTATTATCAACAAACACGTCTGATATATTTCCGCCAAAAATCTTAAACGGATAATTCTTACATTTATGGGAATGACGCGAATATCTATATACACCATGTTCGGTAGTAGATACCCAGATATTATCATCTCCATCAACGGCGAAACTGCTTATCAATCCATGAATACCAGTACACATCCGGGTAAACGTCTCACTTCGAAAACTAAATACATAAACCCCGTTAATGGTACCTACAAGCATTCCGTCAGCAACAGGACAAAGACAGCTCACATACTGATCACTGCTAATTTGTGGAATATAAAAAGTATGCACTTCATAACCATCATATCGACAAAGTCCCATATCTGTGCCAAACCAAACAAAACCATGTTTATCCTGCACTATAGAGCGAACAGCATTAGAAGGCAACCCATTATCCATAGTTATATTACGCACAGCAGAATTGCCATACATAGCATATACCGACATTGGCATACACAAACATATCAACAGACAATATATATATAGTTGTTTCTTCATTACCAATTATTAAGGTGTTTACAAGTGCAAAGATAACACTTATTTTCGACAAGCAGGTGCCTCACACAAAAAAAATAATTGTTTCTATTCTATGTTTCACCATAAATAATTGATATATAATTTTTTACCGTGAAAGATAGTATTTCCCTGCGCTCTTTGCATGTAAGCGTATCCGCGATGCAGCCTTTTGATTCCGTAAAAGTATGTTTACCTTTG
>CAYSSU010000044.1:0-26355 GCA_964433895.1 uncultured Prevotella sp. | reverse complement strand
AACTTAGCGATATTTTTTTTTATGGGCTAATTAACTAGCATCGCGGATACGCTTATTCTTGCGATATATACTGAAACGTGACCTGTTCAAACCCATTCACCGTAAGTCGCACTATGCCAACACATTACAGTGAAACCAATTTTAAGCAGAAAAAACTAACAGTCCTTATATATGATATTATTGGCTCCACTGGTAATCTTGAGAGCCTCAGGATGTTCCTTTATGAAACTGTCGATATGGCGCACACGCTTATCTTCCAAAATTTCATTCACGGCAATGAAGATTCCCGTTTCTTCTACGTCTCCGAACCCATAGTTTATGGCTGTGCCGAACAACTTCATCGTGGGACTGAGTCCCATATATGCATTCACCAATGGAGGAATGTTATAACCCAACTTGCGTATTTCATGATTCAGTATACGATAGTCGTCCTTAAAATTATCTTTACATAAAAGCCGTGCCAATTCTTCATCAGGAGTTTCTATTTTCAGCGGTTTTATCGGAACAATTAAACGTTCCTTGTCATCAAAATGTTTTTTAAGAAAGTAAAGAATCATATCACGACCCTTGCGGATATAAGAAGGATACATAGTCATTTTACCAAAGAAATATCTACACTTGGGATTTATCACCGTAAGAGCCCCCAATCCATCCCAAAGATTGTCTAGAGCAAAAATACTCTTGGTATTTTTGCGGATATTCTGATAATCCAGAGAAACGAAGCTACGACCAAGCTCTACTGTATAGGGAGCATATTCTTTCATGAACTTATCTGAAAAACGGAACATGTGACTTGTGGCAAGCATGGGCTGTCCGTTGCCGTCAATTTTCCAGTCATTGCCAAACAGATAGCGATAACCGCCTATGATTTCCTCAGCCTCAGGATTCCACACGATGAGCTGTCGGCAGCCATTGTCCATAGTGTCAAATTCGTCTATATCCATAGACTTCCCCGTACCTCCACCGGCAGTGCGGAAAGCGATTTCACGCAACCTACCAATCTCCTTCATCACGTTAGGAGCATTCTGGGCAGTAATGATAAAGATTTCGTTATTGCTTTTGTTGGTCATACGGAGCTGGCGCTCTGGAGTAAGCTCACTCTTCAGCAAAGCCTTGTCTATAGGCCGGATAATGTCTTCTTCCATTTTTCTCTCTTCGTTTTTCAATATTATAGTTCGTAAACTTTATCTTCTACATACTTTGCCCACTGTGCCGGAGTTCTGCTCCTGTCGAATGTCTGCCAAGGGATAGGTTTACCTATAGCAATGCGGAAAGTCTTTCCCACGTTGCGATACATCTCATCCACGAGAAAAAGCATAGCCAGGTTGAAAGGCAGATATTTGTCACTGAAACGGGCAATGCGGTAGAAGCGCTCTGAATTCTGTCCACTATAGTGAATAGGCACCACGTCACGATGATATTCCACACTCTTGCTTATGAAAGTTTTCTTCCACGGCAAATCATGAATAATTCCTTTGTTCTTGCGACTATTGAGCCCCGCAGGGAACATCAGTATATGATTATCTCCTCTGAAACCGGCTTCCACCATGCGTGGAAAGTCACGGCTCTGATTGCCTGTCTTATTAATTCCTATGCTCACGGGCTTCAGTCCCGGAAGGTTCAGCAGCAAGTCATTTACAAGATAGCGGAACTTACCGTCATAATGTCTGCCTATTACAGAGCCGAGCGACACGCCATCCTGTCCGCCAAGCGGATGATTGGAGACAAAGATGTATAGTTTACCATCATCCTTATCAGGTAAATTCTCCGCCCCAATTATCTCCAAAGTCATGCCCAGATAGCGCACGCACTCTGTGAGCCACTCTGTGCCGGAAAGTCCACGACTCTCCCACAGAAAACGGTTCACCTCGTCCTCATGGATGATATGCTTAAGCCAGGAAACCAAAAAATGAGGCACATAGCGTGCCTTGCTTCCCATCTTACTCTTCAGTATACTATCTATGTCAATAGTCTTCTCTATAACGTCTGTCATATTTTCAAATACTAATTCATAACATTATGACATTGCAAAAATAGCATAAGTTTTTCTAAAATGCTATTTTTTAGAACAAAAAATTCATTTTTTTATTGTTTTTGCAATAAAAGAACATTGAATATACAACATACGGGAAATAAAAACTGCAAAATGAACAATTGGAGTGCCTGTAGGCAAACACATTGACTATATATCTGAAATGAGAAAAAATTAAAGTTTTTGTAAAATTTGTGGAGAAATGTGGCGAAGTGTGGGGAATTTTATATAACTTTGAACCCAAATTATATTATATAATATGTATAAATGAGATTCTTAGGTAACATAGAAGCTAAGACAGACGCAAAGGGAAGAGCCTTTATGCCCGCCATTTTCCGCAAGGAACTGCAAGTTTCCTGTGAGGAGAAGTTGGTGATGCGCAAAGACATATTCCAACCCTGCCTGGTGATTTACCCTGAATCGATATGGAACGGACAACTTGATATGCTACGCAGCAAACTGAACAGATGGGACATGAAGCAATGGCAATTATTCAGACAGTTTGTATCTGACGTAGAAGTACTGACGTTGGACGGTAACGGAAGATTTCTTATCCCGAAAAGATACATCAGCATGATAGGACTATCACAGAACATAAAGTTCATCGGCATGGATGATACTGTTGAGATATGGAACAATACAAAGGAACCGTTCATGCAGCCTGAAGAATTCGGGAAAGCACTACAGAAAATAATGACAGCAGAAAATGATGAAGATTAAAACCGCAGAAACATATCATGTGCCGGTGCTGCTTAAGCAGAGCGTGGACGGACTGGACATACAGTCCGGAGGAATATACGTGGACGTGACTTTCGGAGGCGGAGGACACAGTAGCGAAATTTTGGCAAGACTAGACGAAGGCGCACATCTGTACAGTTTCGACCAAGATGCTGATGCTGAGCAGAACGTGATAAGCAATGAAACCGGATGCGACAGAAAGTTCATTGACGACGGGCGGTTCACATTCGTGAGAAGCAACTTCAGATATCTGAAAAATTGGATGAGATATTACGGAGTGGAACATATAGACGGACTGCTTGCCGACTTGGGCGTATCAAGTCATCACTTTGACGATGAAAGCCGCGGTTTCTCATTCCGCTTTGACGGACCATTAGACATGAGAATGAACAAAAGAGCCGGCATGACAGCTGCTGACGTGGTGAACACCTATGACGAAGAGCCGCTTGCTGATGTGTTCTATCTATATGGAGAACTGAAAAATTCCCGTCGAATAGCTGCTGCACTGGCAAAGGTCAGAACAGACAAAAAAATAGAAACTACACAGGATTTCATAAAAGCCGTGGAACCGCTTTTCAAACGGGAACGGGAAAAGAAAGACATGGCAAAACTGTTCCAAGCCCTGCGCATAGAGGTGAACCATGAAATGGATGCGTTGAAGGAAATGCTTGACGGAGCTACTCAACTGCTGAAACCTGGAGGAAGACTCAGCGTAATAACATATCACTCGCTGGAAGACAGAATAGTGAAAAACATGATGAAGTCCGGTAACGCAGAAGGAAAGGTAAAGCAAGACTTCTTCGGAAGAACAGAAACACCATTCAAGCTGATAAACAATAAAGTTATTGTGCCGAATGAAGAAGAACAACTGAGAAATCCAAGAAGCAGAAGCGCAAAACTAAGAATCGCAGAGAAGAAATGAGCAACGAAGACAAAGAAATATTGCCGGAACAGCCAGCCGAAAATTCCAACATGCCGGAAGAAAACGTAACCGATGGCAAAACGGAGGAGAAGCCTACTCTTGAGGAGATAATCCGCGAGCAGGCCAATGAAGGCGAAGACCCAGAATCTTCGGAGTTCACACTTAAAAAAGTGTTGGGTGGAGACATTTTGAACACACAGGCACTAAGACGACAGATAGGAGTATTTCTTCTGATTACAGCTTTTCTGATTGTATATATAGCAAACAGATACAGCGTGATGAACCAGATAATAAAGATTGACAAACTGCAGAAAGAACTGCAGGATGCAAAATACAAGGCGCTGTCAAGCAACAGCCAACTAACAGAGAAAAGCCGCGAAAGCCATGTGCTGGAACTACTGAAAAATAACAAAGACAGCGTACTGAAAATAGCTAGTCAGCCACCGTATATAGTAAACGTACCTGAAGAATGAGCAAGTTCGACTATAAAAAAGCAATGCCAAGATACAGTGCCATCGCCATAGTGATGACAATATTGGCAATTGCCGTTATCGCAAAGACGTTCTACATAATGACGGCAAAGCGTGAATACTGGTCGAAGGTGGCCGACAGGGTAAAGAAAGACAGCGTGAGCGTGAAACCTACCAGAGGTAACATATTGAGTTGCGATGGACAACTTATGGCAAGCACTCTGCCGGAATTTAAGGTATTCATGGACTTCAAGGCATTGCACGATGCCGGCAATGATTCAATCTGGAACACAAAACTTGATTCCGTAAGCAAGGGACTAAACAGAATATTTCCGGAAAAGAGTATCCTTGCTTTCAGAAAAGAACTGGAAGACGGGAGGAAAAAACAAAGCCGGCACATGGCGATATGGGACAAGAGAATAGATTACAATACATTCACAGAGGTGAGACTGCTGCCGATATTCAATATGTCACCATACAAAAGCGGATTCCATTATGAGGAGAACAATGCAAGAAAAAGAAGCTATGGTTCTCTTGCCGGACGTACAATAGGTGCAATGTACGGTGCCAAAGATGCAGCGAGATTCGGACTGGAACTTTCATACGACTCTATATTAAGAGGTACAAACGGCATAATTCACAGACGAAAGGTGCTGAACAAGTTCCTCGATATTATGGACACTCCACCTATTGACGGAGCCGACATTGTTACAACTATAGACGTTGGTATGCAGGATCTTGCTGAAAGAGCACTGATAAACGAACTGAAAGAAATAAATGGCAATGTAGGAGTGGCTATTGTGATGGAGGTGAGCACCGGCGACGTGAAAGCCATCGTGAACATGGAGAAATGTACCGATGGTGAATATCACGAAATACACAACCATGCAGTGAGTGATTTGCTGGAACCCGGCTCTGTATTCAAAACAGCTTCCATGATGGTGGCTCTTGACGATGGTGTGGTTGACACTACTTACAAGGTTGACACCGGCTGCGGAGTATGGCCAATGTACGGAAGGGAGATGAAAGACCATAACTGGCGACGCGGCGGATACGGCATGCTCACACTGCCACAGACACTAATGGTAAGTTCCAACGTGGGAGTGAGCCGCATAATAGACGACCATTACAGGGATGACCCTGAAAGATTCGTAAGAGGCATATACCGCACTGGCATTGCCGACAATCTGCAGATTCCACTCGTGGGCGCTACACCTGCTGTGATACGTATGCCGAAGAAAAATTCCAAAGGACAATGGCTTAACTGGAACAAGACGGCTCTGCCGTGGATGAGCATTGGATATGAAACACAGATTCCACCAATTTCGACACTAACATTCTACAATGCCATTGCCAACAACGGCAAGATGATGAGACCGAGATTTGTGAAAGAGGTAGTGAAAAATGGAGAAGTGCTGATGGATTTTCCTCCGGAGGTGATGAGAGAACATATAGCCAAGGACAAAACCATAAAGGAACTACAGACTATATTGGAGCATGTGGTGAGCCAGGGACTTGGAAAAAAAGCCGGTTCCCCATCCTTTAAGGTTGCAGGTAAAACCGGAACAGCACAAATGTCAAAGGGGGCAGCCGGATACAAGGCAGGCGGTACAAACTACCTGCTGAGTTTTGCAGGATTCTTCCCTGCCGATGCTCCAAGATACAGTTGTATCGTGTGTATTCAAAAATCAGGACTCCCGGCAAGTGGAGGCGGTATGAGCGGAGTGGTTTTTCACGACATTGCAGAAGGCATAATGGCTCAGAGTTTGAAACTTGACGTGAAAGATGCCAGAGACTCAAGTTCAGTAATGATACCTGACGTAAAGGATGGAAATATTCTGGCTGCCGACTACGTACTTGCCCATCTGGGCATTAGCACGAACAAGAGTTGGGGCGGCAGTTATGCCAACGGTAACCCAATATGGGGCAAGGCTGAAAAGAAAGGCAACAGATGCATATCACTGCAGCGTGAAAAGATATACGGAAGAAATTACGTCCCGGATGTTATCGGAATGGGGGCACGTGATGCTGTCTACATACTTGAGAACAGGGGACTTAGGGTAACTTTGCTCGGAAGGGGAAAAGTAGACCAACAAAGTCTTGAACCGGGGCACTTCATAAAGAAGACAGAACGTATAATACTGACATTAAAGTAAAAAAACAAAATACAAGATATATGAAATTAAACGAAGTTCTCAAAAACGTTACACCTATTAAGATAATAGGAAACGCTGACGTAGAGATTACAGGCGTGAACATAGACTCACGCAAGATTAAGGACGGTCATCTGTTTGTTGCCATGAAGGGAACACAGGTTGACGGCCACAAGTTTATTTCAAAGGCCATAGAACTGGGCGCAAAGTCTGTGCTCTGCGAAGATATGCCTGAAGAGAAAGCAGACGGTGTCACTTATGTGCAGGTAGATTCTACCGAAGACGCCGTTGGCAAGGTTGCTACCCTTTTCTACGGCAACCCTTCTAAAAGACTGAAACTGGTTGGCGTGACCGGAACTAACGGAAAGACTACCATTGCCACCTTATTATATAATATGTTCAGAAAGTTCGGATACAAATGCGGTCTGCTATCCACCGTATGTAATTATATAGACGGTGAAGCCATACCTGCAGACCACACCACTCCTGACCCTATAGAACTGAATGAACTTTTGGGAAAAATGGCAGACGAAGGTTGTGAATATGCTTTCATGGAATGTTCAAGTCATGCGATACATCAGAAGCGCATTGGCGGATTGAAGTTTGCCGGTGGCATATTCACCAACCTGACACGTGACCACTTGGACTATCACAAAACTTTTGAGAACTATCGTGACGCAAAGAAAGCTTTCTTCGACGGTCTTTCCAAAGATGCCTTTGCCATAACAAATGCCGATGACAAAAACGGCATGGTGATGGTGCAGAATACCAAAGCTTGTGTGAAGACTTATTCCATAAGAAGTATGGCTGACTTCAAAGCAAGAATTCTGGAATGCCACTTCGAAGGAATGTATCTGGAAATAGACGGTAAGGAAGTAGGTGTGCAGTTCATCGGTAAATTCAACGTGAGCAACCTTCTCGCCGTATATGGAGCGGCAAGAATGTTAGGCAAGGAACCGGAAGATATTCTGGTTTCCATGAGTACACTGCACAGCGTAAACGGCAGACTGGAGCCAATACAGTCTCCGGAAGGATATACTGCCGTTGTGGACTATGCACACACACCAGACGCACTGGAGAACGTGCTTAACGCAATTCATGAAGTGCTGAACGGTAAAGGGCATGTGATTTCCGTATGCGGAGCAGGCGGCAACCGTGACAAAGGCAAGCGACCACTGATGGCTCAGGAGGCCGTAAAACAGAGTGATAAAGTAATCATAACGAGTGACAATCCTAGATTTGAAGAACCACAAGACATAATCAATGACATGCTTGCAGGACTGAACGAAACTCAAATGAAGAAAGTACTGACAATCGTAGACCGCAAGGAAGCCATACGCACAGCCTGCATGCTGGCACAGAAAGGTGACGTGATTCTAATTGCAGGAAAGGGACATGAAGATTATCAGGACGTAAAAGGTGTGAAACATCACTTTGACGACCATGAGATAGTAAAAGGAATATTCGGTATCTGAATATGAAACGAAACAACAAACAATAAAATATCAGTAAAAATGCTATACTATCTTTTCAGATTTCTGGAACAATATGGAATAAGCGGTTCCCACATGTGGGGATACATTTCTTTCCGCGCTCTCTTGGCACTGATTCTGTCTCTTGCCATTTCAGCGTGGTTTGGTGAAAGATTCATCAAATACCTGAAGAGTAAACAGATAACAGAAACCCAACGCGATGCAAGTATAGATCCATTCGGAGTAAAGAAAATAGGCGTGCCTTCTATGGGCGGCATTATCATCATACTTGCCATTCTGATTCCGGTGCTGTTATTGGGACGACTGCGCAATATCTATCTGATTCTGATGATTATCACTACCGTGTGGTTGGGATTTCTCGGTGGAATGGATGATTTTATAAAGATATTCAGACGCAACAAAGAGGGACTGAAAGGCAGATATAAGATTTTAGGTCAAATCGGTATAGGGCTCATCGTGGGACTTGTGCTGTGGATGTCGCCTGACGTTAAGATGAATGAGAACATGACCATTGAACATTTGGGACAGGAAACGGTTGTGAAGCATAACACAGAAGCTCACAAGTCACTGAAAACAACTATCCCATTCGTTAAGAACCATAATCTTAGTTATAGTGACATAATGGGATTCTGCGGCGAACACAAGGTGGCTGCCGGATGGATACTCTTTGTGATAATGACAATATTGGTGGTTACGGCTGTCAGCAACGGTGCTAACCTGAATGACGGCATGGATGGTATGTGCGCGGGCAACTCTGCAATAATAGGTGTTGCAATAGGTATTCTGGCATACGTGAGCAGTCACATGCAATTTGCCGCTTACTTGAACATAATGTATATACCCGGGTCTGAGGAACTCGTGGTTTTCATGTGTGCATTCGTAGGAGCACTAATTGGATTTCTATGGTACAATGCTTATCCGGCACAAGTATTCATGGGGGATACAGGCTCTCTGACAATAGGCGGCATCATAGCTGTAAGCGCAATCATAATACACAAAGAACTACTGTTGCCTATACTATGTGGAATATTCTTCATAGAAAGCCTGAGTGTCATCATCCAGGTATATTATTATAAGATAGGCAAACACCGTGGCATAAAGCAGAGGGTATTCAAACGCACTCCTATACACGACAATTTCCGGGTAACTGATGAACAGCTTGACCCAGACTGCAAATACCTGCTGAAAAGTCCTCACAGTGCAAAGCATGAATCTAAAATAACAATACGCTTCTGGATTATAACAATAATTCTGGCAGCACTTACAATAATAACATTAAAGATAAGATAATCATATATGAGCAGAATAGTTATATTAGGAGCCGGTGAAAGCGGTGCAGGAGCAGCTGTACTGGCAAAAAAAGAAGGATTCGACGTATTCGTTTCTGATATGTCAGCCATAAAGGACAAATACAAAAAACTACTTGATGACCATCACATTGAATGGGAAGAAGGACACCACACTGAAAATAAGATTCTGAATGCTGATGAAGTCATCAAAAGTCCAGGTATACCGAAAGAGGCACCGATGATTAAAAAGCTCATTGCTCAAGGCACACATATAATAAGCGAAATTGAATTTGCTGGAAGATACACAAGTTCTAAAATGGTGTGCATCACTGGGAGCAATGGCAAGACAACAACAACATCACTGATATTCCATATTTTCAAAGCAGCCGGATATGATGCTGGTCTTGCAGGAAACATAGGAAAGAGCCTGGCTCTGCAAGTAGCAGAAGACCCTCATGAATATTACATAATAGAATTGAGCAGTTTCCAACTTGACAACATGTACGATTTCCGTGCGAACATTGCCATTCTGCTGAACATAACTCCGGACCATCTTGACCGGTATGACAATAAGTTTGAGAACTATGCTGATGCCAAAATGCGTATCATTCAGAATCAGACGAAAGAAGACAGTTTCATTTTCTGGAATGATGACCCTGTAATAAAGAAAGAATTGGATAAATTCCACATTGAATCTGCCGCATGCCCATTCTCTGAAATAAAGAAAAACGGTTCTATAGGATATATAGAGGACGGAGAATACAAACTGGAATATCCCACTCCATTCAATATGGAACAGGAGGAGCTTAGTCTTACAGGCAAGCACAACATATACAACAGCCTTGCTGCAGGATTGGCTACAAACATTGCCGGCATAAAGAAAGAAGTTATACGCAAGAGCCTTAGTGATTTTCCTGGAGTAGAACACAGGTTGGAAAAAGTTTGCGATGTAAGGGGCGTGCATTATGTGAACGACTCAAAAGCAACAAACGTGGACGCATGCTGGTATGCCTTGGAAAGTATGAAAACCCCTACTATACTGATTCTTGGGGGAAAGGACAAGGGCAATGACTATAGCCAGATTTTTGAACTTGTGAAGAATAAGTGTACCGGACTAGTATATCTAGGTGCAGACAACAAGAAACTGCACGACAACTTTGACACTTTGGGAATACAGGTTAAAGACACTCACAGCATGAAAGAGTGCGTGGCTGCATGCTACGAAATGGCTAAACCTGGCGATACAGTGCTATTAAGCCCATGCTGCGCCAGTTTCGACCTATTCAAGAATATGGAAGACCGTGGCGAACAATTTAAAGACTTGGTAAGGAATCTGTAAATGAATAATAAGACCCTAAGCAATATATTCAAAGGTGACAAGGTGATATGGATGGTATTTTTTTTCCTCTGTATCATCAGTGTCGTGGAAGTATTTTCGGCTTCCTCTGAACTGACATATAAAGGTGCCAGTTACTGGACACCTGTGACAAAGCATATAGGTATTCTGCTAATGGGCATATTCTGTATGGTTGTGACACTCAACATAAAGTGCAAATACTTTAAAATAGTCACACCATTTCTGCTTATAATTTCTTTCCTTACTCTGATTTGGGTATATTTTGCAGGACAATCCACAAACGGCGCACAGCGTTGGATAAGTATCATCGGTATGCAATTTCAGCCCTCTGAAATTGCAAAGGGAACTTTGGTTCTGGCAACAGCACAGATTCTGAGTGCCATGCAAACACCTAATGGAGCAGACAAGCATGCATTCAACTATATTCTGATAGTCTGTCTTTTCATAATACCGCTTATTATGCTGGAGAACCTCTCTACAGCAGCACTTTTATGTTTGGTGATTCTGATGATGATGATTATAGGAAGAATACCAATGAGCCAGATAGGCAAACTGCTCGGCATCATAACCCTACTGGGAGTTTTGGCTTTTACGTTCATCATGGTTGCCGGTCACGACAACAAGAAAGATGATCCAAAGAAAAACATGACCGAAGAAGTGGAACAGAAAAAAGAAGACGAAGGTATGCTTTCGTCTATATTCCACCGTGCTGACACTTGGAAAAACAGAATAGACAAATTTGTCAACCATAAAGAGATTCCACCGGAAGACGTCGACTTGGACAAAGACGCACAGACTGCGCATGCCAACATAGCCATTGCATCTTCAAATATCATAGGCAAAGGACCGGGTAATTCCGAAGAAAGAGATTTTCTGTCACAAGCATTCTCAGACTTCATTTACGCTATAATAATAGAAGAAATGGGTATTGAAGGTGCAATAGTCGTAGCAATGCTGTACATAATACTGCTATTCAGAACCGGAAGAATAGCCAGCAGATGTGAAAACAACTTCCCGGCTATTTTTGCAATGGGGCTGGCACTGATGCTCGTCACGCAGGCCTTGTTCAATATGTGTGTTGCTGTAGGACTCGCTCCTGTAACCGGACAACCATTACCACTGATAAGCAAAGGAGGTACGTCTACTATGATTAACTGTATATACATAGGTGCAATATTAAGTATAAGTCGTTCTGCAAAAAAGAAAGACTATTATGAAGAAATAACTGAAAAAAGTACCGGCAATAGTATAAAATCAGTTGTTTAACAATAAAAAGAACCCAAAATTATCAAAAAATAAAAATTTTGATTACTTTTGCAATATAATAGACAATTGTAAAAATGGACAATGAATTAAGAATCATCATTAGCGGTGGCGGTACAGGCGGACATATTTTTCCGGCTGTGTCTATAGCTAATGCCATCAAGGCTAAACGTCCTGATGCCAAGATACTGTTTGTAGGAGCACTTGGAAGAATGGAAATGCAGCGTGTTCCGGCAGCCGGATACGAAATCAAAGGTCTGCCTATTTGTGGTTTCGACCGCAAGCATATCTTGAAAAATTTTGCCGTGCTGTTAAGAATATGGAAGAGCCAACGCATGGCAAAGAAAATCATCAGAAAATTCAAGCCTATGGCTGCCGTAGGAGTCGGTGGTTATGCTAGTGGTCCAACACTGAACGTCTGCGCAGGAAAAGGGATTCCATGCCTTATTCAGGAACAGAATTCCTATGCCGGAGTAACCAACAAGCTACTAGCCAAGAAAGCAAACAAGATTTGCGTAGCCTATGATGGAATGGAAAGATTCTTTCCTGCCGACAAGATTATAATGACAGGAAATCCTGTTAGACAGAATGTCCTTGACACTGATATTACAAAAGAAGACGCTCGCAAGCAATTCGGTCTTGAGCCGGATAAGAAAACAATTCTGCTTGTAGGTGGAAGTCTTGGAGCCAGAACTATCAACGAAAGTATACTTCAGCATTTGAATCTAGTAGAACAAAGCGGAGTTCAGTTTATATGGCAAACAGGAAAGTATTACAATGCAGCCATAATGGAACAACTTAAAGGAAAAGTATTGCCTATGCTCAAGGTAACTGACTTCATCAGTGACATGGGTGCTGCATACAAGGCTGCAGATTTGGTTATAAGTCGTGCAGGAGCAAGCAGTATAAGCGAATTCTGTCTAATCGGCAAACCGGTTATACTAGTACCTTCACCTAACGTGGCAGAAGACCACCAGACAAAAAACGCAATGGCATTGGTAAACAAGAACGCTGCTATGTATGTAAAAGACATAGAGGCACCAGAAGTGCTTCTGAATACTGCGGTGGAAACTGTGAAAGATGACAACAAACTGAAATCTCTAAATGAGAATATTTTAAAACTCGGACTTAAGAACTCTGCCGACATAATAGCCGACGAAGTCATAAAATTAGCAATAAGATAATGGAACTAAAAGATATTAAAGCTGTTTACTTTGTAGGTGCCGGTGGTATTGGAATGAGTGCCATCGCGAGATATTTCATACATAGAGGACTTGTTGTAGCAGGATATGACAAGACTCCATCTGAACTTACACGTCAGTTGGAAAAAGAAGGTATGCTGATACACTATGAAGAGAATGTAGACGAGATTCCTCATGCATGCAAAAATGCTGCATCTACCCTCATTGTGTATACTCCGGCAATACCTGCCGAACATAAAGAATTGGTTTTCTTCCACGAAGGTGGATTTGAAATTGAAAAACGTGCACAAGTTTTAGGTACGTTGACAAGAACTCATAAAGGGCTGTGCGTAGCCGGCACACACGGTAAGACCACCACATCAACCATGTGTGCCCACATCATGCACCAAAGCCACGTTGACTGTAACGCATTCCTTGGCGGTATCTCTAAAAATTATGGTACAAACTACATTCTGTCTGACACTAGTGACTATGTGGTAATAGAGGCTGACGAATTTGACCGTAGCTTTCACTGGTTACGCCCATGGATGAGCGTTATCACGGCCACAGACCCAGACCATTTGGATATATACGGTACAAAAGAAGATTATCTTGAAAGTTTCCGTCACTACACAGAACTTATTCAACCGGGCGGTGCGCTTATTATCCACAAAGGGTTGGAAATGAAACAGAACGTACAGAATGGTGTAAATGTCTACGAATACAGTCGGGACGAAGGTGACTTCCATGCAGAAAATATAAAAATTGAAGACGGCGAAATCACATTCGATTTCATATCTCCTATAGAGAACATACAAAATGTAGAATTGGGGCAACCTGTTCCTATCAATATTGAAAATGGTGTAGCTGCAATGGCTATGGCACAACTTAATGACTGCACTGCTGAAGAAATAAAATACGGAATGCAGACATACGGCGGAGTTGATCGGCGGTTTGACTTCAAGATAAAAAATAAGAAACATGTATTTCTTTCAGACTATGGGCACCATCCAAAAGAGATTCTGCAAAGTGCAAAAAGCCTGAAGGAACTGTTTAAAGGCAGAAAAATCACAGCTATTTTTCAACCTCATCTATATACAAGAACACGCGATTTCTACAAAGACTTCGCTGATGCTCTAAGCAATTTCGATGAAGTAATTCTAACAGAAATATATCCGGCTCGCGAAGCCCCGATACCTGGTATTACAAGTAATATCATATATGACAACTTGAAAGACGGTGTAGAAAAAGACATGATTAGAAAAGATGATGTTCTTGATTATGTAAAGGGACGTGACTTTGATGTGCTCGTGGTACTTGGAGCAGGGAATCTTGACAATTATGTTCCACAAATCACACAGATTCTGGAAAATAAAGAATAAATGAATATACACATAAACTGGCAAAAAGTCATTATTGTGGCACTTGACCTTGGACTGGCAGTGTACTTGATGATAGCTTTCACGGCTTTCAACAAGCCTGATGAAACAGCCAGATTATGTACAAAAGTCAATATAAGCATCGAAGATGAGGCAGCAAACGGTTTCATTGACACAAAAGAAATAAAGAACAGACTGGAGCACCAGCACCTCTACCCTTTCGAAAAGCCAATGAAATACGTAGATGCAAGAAAGATTGAAGAAACTCTAATGGCAAGTCCTTTTGTCAAAACTGCAGAATGTTATAAGACTCAAGACGGGCAAGTGAACATTAGTCTTACACAGAGAATGCCGATAGTAAGGATAAAAGCCATCAACGGTGACGATTACTATCTGGATGACCATGACTGCGTAATGCCAAACTCACACTATACGTCAGACTTGATAATAGCAACAGGACATATAAGCAAATGGTTTGCTACAAACTATATATCACCTATGAGCAAAACTCTGATGACTAACGACCTGTGGAAAAATCAGATTGAACAAATCAATGTATTGCCGAATCAAGGCATAGAACTAATACCAAGGGTAGGCAATCACATTATATATATAGGGCAGCTGCCTCTAAACAAATACAAAAATCAAAGAAGCAAATTGACAACAGACTTTATAAGCAAAAAAATGGAACGTCTGGAGAAATTCTATAAATACGGGCTTTCACAAGCAGGATGGAACAAATACTGTTACATAAATTTAGAATTCGACAACCAGATAATCTGCAAAAAGAAAGAATCTGCTGTCACAGACAACATATAATAAAAGAGAAGTTGAATTGATAAAGATATAAGCATGGCAGAATTTATTGTTGCTATCGAGCTGGGATCATCTAAGATTACCGGCATCGCTGGAAAGAAAAACCTAGACGGCAGTATTACGGTGTTAGCTGTTGTCAAGGAGGACTCGACTCAATGCATACGCAACGGAGTGGTCTACAACATTGATAAAACCGTACAGTGTCTAACAAACATAATAAACAAGTTGAAGAATACTCTGAAGACCGACATAGCACAGGTATATGTAGGTGTCGGCGGTCAGTCTATTCGCAGTGTAAGGAATATCATTGTAAAAGATCTGCCTGCAGAGACTGTAGTGTCTCAGGATATGGTAAATGAGCTTATGGATGCCAACCGCACAATGAGCTATCCTGACCAAGAAATTCTTGATGCCGCAACACAAGAATATAAAATCGACCAGCAATACCAACTTGACCCCGTAGGCATCCAATGTACAAAACTAGAAGGAAACTTCCTAAATATATTATGGCGTAATACGTTCTACCGCAATTTGAACAAATGCTTTAATCAAGCAGGCATTGCCATTGCAGAAATGTATCTTGCTCCACTAGCTCTTGCCGACAGCGTACTTTCCGAAACTGAAAAGCGCGCAGGGTGTGTACTTGTTGACTTGGGAGCTGATACGACTACAGTATCGGTATATTACAAGAGCATCCTCCGTCATCTGGCAGTTATACCTCTTGGTGGCAATAACATCACCAAAGACATCGCATCACTGCAGGTGGAAGAAAGCGATGCTGAGAAAATGAAACTCAAATATGCCAGTGCTTATACTGACAACAGCGACATAGACAGTTCACTGATGCTTCCAATAGACCTAGACAGACAGATAGAAAGCCGCAAGTTTATTGAAATTGTAGAAGCACGTGTAGAGGAAATCATCGAAAACGTATTGTTCCAGATACCTTCAGAATATGGCAACAATCTTCTTGGCGGCATTATCCTCACCGGTGGCGGGTCAAATATGAACAATATTGAACTGGCGTTCCGCAACCACGCCCATGCTGAAAAAATAAGAATCGCTAAATTTATCTCTCAAAACATCAATTCAACAAACGAGAGCATAAATGCACATGACGGAACAATGAACACAGTGCTCGGTATTCTGGCAAAGGGAGATATGAACTGTGCCGGCAGAGAAGTTACAACTGATTTGTTTGGTGCTACGCCAAATGATAACAAGCCAGCATCAACAGTTAATGATCAAAAACCGCCACGCACTCTAAACGAGACTACAGGTAGCGGCATTGTAATACCTGAAGCCGAGAAACAGGCTGCAGAAGAGGAACGCAAAAGGAAAGAAGCCGAGGCTGAAGCAGCTAGAATTGTATTAGAAAAAGAAACTGCAAGAATTGCCAAAGAAAAGAAAGAAAACAGTACTGTCCATAAGGCTATTAAAGGACTGAAGAGTTTCTTCCAGAAAATGGTTGCTGAAGAAGAATAATCCATTTTCACAACTGAAAGTTCAATTATTAAAAAGCAAATTATCATGGCAGAAAATAAACCTACAATAGTAGACTTCGGAGAACCGGAGAAAGAAAATAGCATAATAAAAGTAATAGGTGTAGGCGGCGGCGGCGGCAACGCTGTAAACCACATGTACCGTGAAGGCATTCACGATGTGTCTTTCGTTCTATGCAACACAGACAATCAGGCGCTTAATGATTCTCCTGTTCCTGTTCATCTGCAATTGGGAAAAGAAGGTCTTGGAGCCGGAAACAAACCATCCAGGGCACGACAGGCTGCAGAAGAAACATTAGATGAAATACAGAATATGCTGAGCGATGGCACAAAAATGGCTTTCATAACTGCCGGTATGGGTGGTGGGACCGGAACTGGTGCCGCACCGGTAATAGCCAGAGTATCCAAAGAGCTCAGCATCCTTACCGTAGGAATAGTGACAATACCATTCCGCTTTGAAGGAGACCGCAAAATAGACCAAGCCCTTGACGGTGTGGAAGAAATGTCAAAACATGTAGATGCTTTACTTGTTATCAACAACGAGCGTCTGCGGGCTATATACCCCGACCTTACGGTACTTGATGCTTTCGGAAAAGCTGATGATACTTTAAGCATAGCAGCCAAGAGCATAGCCGAAATCATAACAAACCACGGACTCATAAACCTTGACTTCAATGACGTCAAGACCGTACTTAAAGATGGTGGTGTGGCTATCATGAGTACCGGCTACGGTGAGGGAGAAGGACGAGTGAAAAAAGCTATTGACGATGCTTTGAACTCACCTCTGCTTAATGATAATGACATATTTAATTCAAAGAAAATACTACTGAGCATCAATTTCTGCAATGAAAAGAATGACAGTTCCGGTCTGATGATGGAAGAGATGAATGATGTGAACGACTTCATGGCTAAATTCGGCAGTGACTTTGAAATCAAATGGGGACTTGCTATAGATCCTGAACTTGGAAAGAAAGTAAAAGTAACAATCCTGGCTACCGGCTTCGGCATAGAAGACATAGACGGAATGGACGGTCACATAAAAAAACATACACAGGAAGAGGCTGACAGAATTGCACGCGAAGAAGAGAGACGTGCCGAACGTGAAGAACGACGCGGACATTACTACGGCAATATCGGGAAAAACAACCAGTACAAACGCCGCCCACATATATTTCTTTTCCGTCCGGAAGATCTTGACAATGAAGATGTAATCCTATCTGTAGAGAATACTCCGACATACAAACGCACACGCCAGATGTTGGAAGAGATAAGGAGCCAGGCTACAGGCGGTATTGTACCAAACAATACAGAAAAGCCAAGCGAACCTCCCGTTCAAGGCATAATAAGTTTTTCTTAATATAACATAAAGCTCTCTACTTACAGGTTGAGAGCTTTTTTATTTAAAAAGAGTTTTCACTACATCAAGAGATTTAAGTTCCGGAAAATCGGGCACATGAAGTCTGTAATACTGCAGCAGATAAGCCACGATTTGATTTCTATCTTCACGGTTCATCATAAACAAATGCATATTACTATAATTCATTCTCGCTAAAGTAGATATAACTTTAGCAAGAGACGCAGGTATAAAATTTCTGTGAAGTGGTGCAAAAACAGAATAGCATCCACTCTGCATGTCAAATACACAACCATCTTTATAATCTTCCAAATTCGGATAAAAACCAAGATAATTTAATATTTGCAGCATGAACACCAAATGAAAATTGGCAAAACCAGACTTACAGTTATCAAACCATTGCAAACTAAGGACTAGAAAATCAAACAAAGATTGATTCTCCTGTTCTGACCGGATAGCATAATTAAGGAATTCTGCAAGAAAAAGAGAAACAGCTAATTTAAAAGAATTAAAAGGAACAGAAGAATAAGGGTAATATATCCTCACCTCTTTTAAATGTTGCAGACTGTTCTTCTGCCTATAATCATATTCAACCTCCAAAATAGACAAAGGCTGGAAAAACTGTTTTTTTATCTTTGCCTTTGATGAAGATGAAAGAGGGACTATAAAAGACACTCGTCCCTGACATTCAGTGAAAATATCAACAATCATCTTATTTTCACCAAACTTAAACGAATTCACCACAATTGCCCTAGTTTTTACCATCATAATGTGCAAAGTTAAGACAAAAACACAAAAAAACAACACTTTATGAAAAAATTTTCTCTAAAAATTTGGTGGGATGAAAAAAAACATCTAACTTTGCACCCGCAATTGAACCAATGGTCCCTTCGTCTATCGGTTAGGACGAGAGATTTTCATTCTCTAAAGAGCAGTTCGACTCTGCTAGGGACTACAAGTAAAAAAATAAAAGTATAATTTAAAGATGGCAAATCACAAATCATCAGTTAAGAGAATTCGTCAGACAAAGACAAAGACTCTACACAACAAATATTATGCAAAGACTATGCGTAACGCAGTTCGCAAGTTGCGCAGCATCACAGATAAGGAAGAAGCAGTTAAACTGTATCCTACTGTACAGAAGATGTTGGACAAATTGGCTAAAACCAATATTATTCACGCAAACAAAGCAGCTAACCTAAAATCAGGTTTGGCTCAGCATATAAGCAAATTGGGTAAGTAATTATCTTATTTGTTAGTTGATAAAGGTTGTTATTCCCTTGGGAATTGCAACCTTTATTTTTTTTGCTACTTGCATATCTCCAACTGATATTTTGCAATATCAAACGTTATCTCCGGCAAAGCCACAGATAACGTTTTGCATGATAATATATTATCACTTGTGCAAACGGAGCAACACCCGCATTTTACGTATTTTTAGCGGATAAAAGTTTCTTTATCTAGTAATTTTTTAGTATCTTTGCAACTAAATATTACTAATCAAAGAAATGACAGAAAATCCAAACGAAGAGGCTAATTATTCAGCTTCGAATATTCAAGTTCTGGAAGGACTTGAGGCGGTGCGCAAGCGCCCGGCTATGTACATTGGTGATATCAGCGAAAAAGGACTTCATCATCTTATCAACGAAACCGTTGACAACTCTATTGATGAAGCCATGGCCGGATATTGCACCGATGTAGAGGTAACTATCAATGAAGATGGTTCTGTAACCGTAGAAGACAATGGTCGTGGTATTCCTGTAGACGAACATAAGAAACTGCACAAGTCAGCTCTTGAAGTAGTAATGACAGTTCTTCACGCAGGTGGTAAATTCGATAAAGGTTCATATAAAGTCAGTGGTGGTCTTCATGGTGTAGGTGTAAGTTGTGTAAATGCACTATCTGCACGCATGAAATCTCAAGTATTCCGTGATGGTAACATCTATCAGCAAGAATACGAAAAGGGACATCCACTCTATGCTGTAAAGGTTATAGGCACTACCGATAAACGCGGAACTCGCCAACAATTTTGGCCAGACCAGACAATCTTCACCACGACAACATTCAAATGGGACATTGTGGCAAGCCGTATGCGCGAACTTGCCTATCTTAATGCCGGCATTAAGATTATCCTGACAGATCTCCGTCCTGACGAAGAAGGACACACCCGCCAGGAAATTTTTCATGCAAAAGACGGACTCAAAGAGTTTGTACGTTATGTAGACCGTCATCGCAATAATCTGTTTGATGATGTAATTTACCTGAAAACAGAAAAGCAGGGCACTCCTATTGAAGTTGCTATAATGTACAACACCGACTATAGTGAAAACATTCACTCATACGTGAACAACATCAACACTATAGAAGGCGGTACTCATCTTACAGGTTTCCGCATGGCACTAACGCGCACGCTGAAATCATACGCTGACAACGACCCTGCCATATCAAAGCAGATAGAAAAAGCCAAAATAGAAATCGCAGGAGAAGACTTCCGTGAAGGTCTGACTGCCGTTATCTCCATAAAAGTTGCGGAACCGCAATTTGAAGGACAAACCAAGACAAAGTTGGGCAACAGTGAAGTAGCCGGAGCTGTACAACAAGCTGTAGGCGAAGCCCTTGCCAACTATCTTGAAGAGCATCCACTTGAAGCAAAGAAGATTTGCGAAAAGGTGGTTCTGGCTGCCACAGCACGTATTGCAGCACGCAAAGCACGTGAGAGCGTACAACGTAAGACTGTAATGACAGGTGGCGGACTTCCAGGCAAACTTGCCGACTGCTCTAACAAAGACCCTAATGACTGTGAGATATTCCTTGTCGAGGGTGATTCTGCCGGAGGTTCAGCCAAACAAGGTCGCGACCGCTATACACAGGCCATACTACCTCTACGAGGAAAGATATTGAACGTAGAAAAAGTACAGTGGCACAGAGTTTTCGAGGCTGAATCCGTAATGAACATCATACAGAGCATCGGAGTAAGATTCGGTGTAGGCGAAGAAGATGACCGTGAGGCAAACATTGATAAACTGCGCTATGACAAGATAATAATCATGACCGATGCCGATGTCGATGGTTCTCACATCGACACTCTTATCATGACACTTTTCTATCGCTTTATGCCGAAAATCATTGAAGACGGGCACTTGTATATTGCAACGCCACCTCTCTATAAATGCACCTACAAGAAAGCCAGCGAATATTGCTACACTGAGCAGCAGCGTCAGGCGTTCATAGATAAGTACGTAGAAGGTAATCAAGACGATAAGGCTCTGCACACACAGCGTTACAAAGGTTTGGGCGAAATGAACCCTGAACAACTTTGGGAAACAACAATGGACCCAAAGACACGTCTGTTGAAGCAAGTCACAATAGAGAATGCAGCAGATGCCGACGAAATATTCTCAATGCTCATGGGTGATGATGTAGAACCACGCAGAGAATTCATCGAGAAGAATGCTACTTACGCAAACATTGATGCATAACATCTAAACACATATAATAAAGGTATGCTTTTAAAGGCATACCTTTATTTTTTTTATTTTTCTGCAACCAACCAAACAGTAATTGCGTCTAAGTATATGTAACGCTTAAAATCAAAAGTTGCGAAATATAAGATTATTAAATAACATGAAGAAAAAAAACGTAGCTCTACTTGGAGCTTTATTACTAAGTCCAATAATGGGATTCGCCCAAAAGGCAGTAATTAGCGGTGTTTTAAAAGATTCTGTACAAAACAGTATTGAACCATACGCCACTATCCGCGTATTCAAAACCGACAAGCCGGGCACACCTATATCCATGGGAGTAACAGATGCCAAAGGCAATATCCACCAGGAGATTGCCGGCAAAGGAAATTATATTATAGCATTAAGTTCCGTGGGAAAGAAAGAAATCAGACGCAAGTTTTCTCTTAACGGAGAAACAACTCTGAACCTGGGGACTGTATATACAACCGAAGACAGCAAGACATTAAAAGGAGTAGAGGTCGTAGCACAAAAGCCATTGGTGAAAATGGAAACCGACAAAATGACTTATAATGTACAGAACGATATAGACGCAAAAGCATCAACAGTTCTGGATATGCTGAGAAAGGTACCTATGGTAACAGTAGATGGGCAGGACAATATCTCGGTAAATGGTTCTAGTAACTTCAAGGTTTACGTGAACGATAAACCAAATCCCATGTTCAGCAGCAATCCATCCAAGATATTCAAGGCTATGCCAGCCTCTATGGTGAAAAACATTGAAGTGGTAACTAATCCTGGCGCAAAATATGATGCAGAAGGAACTGGTGGCATACTGAACATTGTGATGAATACAGACAACGGCGGCAATAAAACTGACATGAACGGATATAATGGTAGCATAAGTGCCAGTGTCAGCACCAGAGGGGAAAGAGGTTCTGCCTTCATCAGCGGACAGCAGGGCAAACTGACTTACAGTGCAAATGCAATGTACAACCATGACACCAACAATGACCTGCTTATAGACGTAGACCGCACACAAACAGACGTAAGTACCACCAACTATTATAAAAAAAGCGACAACAAGAATGATTTCACAATGGCCAGCATCAGCATGGGCTATGAAATTGACTCTCTGCAAAATATAAACATAAACGCCAACCTGAACAGTTGGGAAAACAAAATGGACGGCTATCCCACAACAGCATACAAGGGTGGTATCTACGGTGACGGATTCAGCTATTCCAATCTGATGAAGCAGAAAACAGGGAACACATCTTTCAACGGCAGTATGGACTATCAGCGTTTCTTCAATCAGAAACACAGCAGTTATGTGATTCTAAGTTATCTCTTTTCCACATCACCATCCCACAACAAACAAACCAGAAACTATTCTGATGAAGACATCAAGTCTGCTCCAATAGAACTGAAGAACCTATACAGCAACGACCACGGCAAAAGTACAGAACACACTCTGCAAGCTGACTTTACCAGTGCACTATCTGAGACACAGAAACTAAACTATGGAGCAAAATACATTGCCCGCCGAAACACTTCAGATTCTAAATATTATGATGTGGTAGACGGAGAACAGATTCTAAACGAAACAAATTCTGTGAATTACAAGAATACACAGAGCATCCTTGCTGGATATGGAGAATGGAAAAGTACATTTGGCAAATGGGGTTCCGTAGCCGGACTTCGATATGAACATACATTCGAAAAGATTACTTTTGAGAATACTCCTGAACAGAATTTCAAAAAAGACTATGGCACACTGGTTCCAAACATATCTCTAACCTACAACATAGCCCCAACTTCTAACATTGGCATCAGTTATAATATGCGCATTGTACGTCCGGGAATAAGCTATATGAGTCCATACGTAGATCGTACTTACCCTACATCTCTAAGTTATGGCAATCCTGATATAGAAGTTGAAAAGTCTCATTATATAAAACTGGTGTTCAACTACTTTTCGCAAAAGTTTATGCTTAATGCCACTCTTGGACAGAATTTCTGCAACAACCAGATGTCACAGTATTCTTTCATGGACAACAATAACATGCTGAACACCACATACGGGAACATAGTAAAGAACCGCTGGACTAATCTCAATATATTTGCCAATTGGCTTGTTTTCCCAAAAACAAGAATAATGACAAGCAGCAGCGTGGATTATGGATATATGCATAGCGAACAACTGAAACAAGAAAATCACGGTTGGCAAGTCAACACATACATCGGTCTGGAACAGACTTTGCCATGGGATATCAAATGGAGCCTCGGTTCTGTATTCAGTTCCAAAACTTATAACCTTCAGGGATGGAACGGCGGAATGTCTATCGGTTTTACAACATTGACAAAGAGTTTCCTGAACGACAAACTCAATATCGCACTAAGATTTGTTTCTCCTTACAGCAATACTCTTGACATCAAACAGTACAGTGCCGGAACAGACTTTGTACAGAATATGAGAATCAAGGTGCCAATACGTCAGATTGGCATCACGGCGACATGGAACTTTGGAAATACTAAGAAACAGTTTCAACAGCGCAAGAGCAACATCAGCAATGATTTCTCAGAGAAAGAATCTAAAGGTCAGCAGATAAGCAACACCGGCAATAATATGTAACCACAATATACTTAAAAAAAAGGCACGGATTGAATAAAGTTTCAGTCCGTGCCCTTTTATTTTAACTAATGTTTGTCATTTCATGATTCCTGTATCTGTGTCTTTATTGTTCAGCTTGCGCTCTATTCCTTTATACTTGCGCCCTCTGTCCAGTTTCCATGTGAAATTAAGTGTAAGCATATTGCCCAAATCACTAGAATGAATACGGATATTCTTGCTAATCACATTATCCAACAGCTCCGCCTGATACAGTTTGATGTTATTATTCAGCGGATGCTGCCAAAACAACCCTATACTGCAACTGCCCAGGCGATAACTAGTCCCCAAATACACAGCTTCATTCTGGCAGCATTTAGACTCACCTTCCATCCATATCCAACCGTTGTCGACATAAGCCGTAAGAGTCCATCTGCCCAGATAAGACTGTACGTTGGCACCCCACGTATAAGACGTATAGTAATGACTGTAATCATCACCTTTATTTATAAACCTATTGATACCGCCATTGACTGATACGGTCAGCCTGTCCGGTATAACGTCATATTCTATATTGGCAAGTGAAGAAATCATATTTATTGCTCCCTGATTCTTCTGCGTATACAGAAACTCATCATCTGCGGTACGGGTATAAAGAGCAAGATTAGGATGACGGCAGTTACGGTATTCACCGTCTACATAAAAAGAGAACCGCGACTTGGTGTATGACAACCGTAATTTGTGCGACATCACGCTGTTGGGCTCCACATTTGGATTACCCACAGTCCATTCCTTGCTGTTCTGGCGTATTCTGGTGTCACTAATCATGGCCACCTGTGACACATGCTGGCTAATTTCAAACGAATAACGCAACTGCCAGTCTTTGGCAAGTGAATAAGTAAGTGTGGCTTTCGGACGTAACAGCCAGAAACTATAATCATAGGCATCCTGACTATACTGCTGATTGCTTACACCCAATCCGGCTACATACCTTATTTTCTGCCATAGTTTGCCTTTCATTTCTCCAAAAACATAAACACCTCCGGAGTGCATATTGTTCATAGAGCTTACATCACCACTATAATCATTGTCGGTATATTTTACATTCATCCTAGTTCCCATAGAAACCGTGAATGGTTTAAGTCTGTTTTCGTATATAGCCTCAGCTATCAGCGACCACATATTCCCATTCGCAGAATAACTATATGCTTTGCCCTCATCATTGTAATTATATGCATCCGTACAGATATGTGTACCCGTGACATTTGCCGTAAAAGACTGATGACTGCCCAATGTGTGATAGAAATAAAGGTCGAGAACAGGGCTCAAAGATTTCTCCTGAGAGCATAGATGTGCCATTACATCGCTCTCCCCGTCAATGATTCTACGCACATTCCAGTCATTAGGCTTATTGTTCATGTCTGCGGTAAATACAGCCTGAAAGATATATGAAGATGAATTTGCAAGATTATATTTCAGTTCCAATAGATTTCCAAAGTTACGGCGGCGTGATGCCTCGTCATTTCTTGAAACGATATAATGGTTTCCGTCATTCAGCAGATAGTCAGCCCGTTCATCGTATCTGGTACCACTGAAGTCCCTGTATGAGAAATTATAAGTAATCCCGAATTCCGAGTTTTTATGGTTCATCTTTGTGTACACAGTATTGTTTCCGTTCCATGTCGTAAGCGTGTTACTTGCATCCAGCCCCAATACATAGCCGGCTTCATTCCGCTTCACCTTCAAATCCACCACATAGGCAACACCTTCACCGTATCTCAAGCCAGGATTGTCGATGAAATCAATGCTTTTGACACATTTAGGTTCTAATGTCATTAATTCTTCTTTAGACGCAATGATACCATTGATACGTATCTGCACACTGCCCTGATTGCCCACAGCCGTTATTGTGTGCGCAACTTCATCAACACGAATCAATGGCAGATTCAACTTGGAAAGCAGACTGTAGCCGTTGGCAGAACTTTCCTTCTGGGTATCAGACGGCAGTATCAGTTGCCCGTCTGCTTTCCTGACAATCCGTGCAGCCTCCACCGTAACCTCTTTAAGTTTCACGTCTTTCTCTTCCTGGGCACAGACATCATGGCACAAGCCAAGCAACATCACAGCCATCATAAATACTTTTTTCATCCTTATCCGTTTTTCCCGCAAAAGTATTGCTTATATAATAAACAGACGAAAAAAGACTCTGACAACTGTCTGACATTTTAAATTGACAGGCTATACTGCATAAAGAGGAATACATTTAAGCTATCCCTGCTCTTTATATGGCAACATAGAATAACGTTCGGCATGAATATCCGGATTGTTTTTCAG
>CAYSSU010000043.1:0-28580 GCA_964433895.1 uncultured Prevotella sp. | reverse complement strand
TACGTGCCTTTGCCTGCCGGTATGCACTTCAGCAGTCCCAACTAGGCGTTTTACGAGTCCTAACTATGCACATTGGAGGTTCCAATTATGCGTTTTACGTGTCTTAAAACGCTTTTTTACGACCTTGAAACCGCTTAAAATAAACTTTTGTAATGTGCAGTTACTTCTAAAGTAACAACCATATAGATAAAAACATTAACATATAAACATAATAATCGAAAATATGGAAATAACGGTCATAATAAATAGAAAAATCAACATACCGGTAAGTGTCGGTATTGTTGCATTAATAAGTAATAAAACTACAAGCAGGCATACTGAAAGACAGAAAGGTGTGACTGACATCCATTACACAAACATTACATATGCTAATAAATTATCAGAAATAAACATCTAATTAGTAATGTTTACATCGTATCACTCCGGGCGTGATGTTTGGGGTGATACATCTTTAAAAGTTCATTCATTATAGTAAAAGAAAACAAATGTGTACGCACATTGTAACATAAATTATTAATTTAAAACTTGTAAAAATCATGAAAAAGAAAAACATTGTTTTATCAGCAGTGCTGATTGCAGCATGTGGCATGTTCACAGGTTGCTCAAGTGATTCCGAGGGTGATGAGACCCCGACAGTGTCAAGCAAGACCCTTGACCTTACCATTGTAGGAAGTTCCGAAATGACAAGAAGCGCCAGTACTGTCGGTGACGAGGCGACAGTCAACAACATAGTGGTTGCCGTAGTCGACTCCAAGACAAGCGCTGTTAACAGCGTGAAGGAAATTACAACTCCTAAAGTAGGATCTACAGAGGTAAACGAAGATGCCATTACCTACACTACGACAAATCCTATAGTCTATGTGGTTGCCAATGTAAGCTCTGACAATGTCAAAGCATTCAAGGCTGCAAAGGACCTTACTGCTTTCAAAGATGTTGAGCTTAACCTTGACAACACTACCGGTAGTACTTTTGGTACTCCTAATACTGTTGCCGACGGACAGAATTCCCAATTTTTGCCTATGAACAACGCTTTAGGAGTAACTCCTGAAGCAAAAGACGGAAACGACTTGGCAACAGTTGAACTCACACGTGACGTTGCACGTGTTTCCATAGACAAGATCAGTGTAGATCTTACGCAAGGCGCATTTAAAGACTATACTCTTACAGTAGACAAGGTGTTCATGTACGGTGCACAAAAGACTTGGACTCTCGGTGGTGCTTTCTCTGATCTGTATCAGGGCTGGGGTAACGAAACCTACGCAGCCGATGGAGATAAAGTGATTGGTGAGCAAAAGACGATTGGCGGCGAAACCGTAGGACATGAATATCTTCCTTATGCCGCATATCTTGGAAGTTCAGATATTGCAACTGCAGTTACAGCTGACGTTCCTTATACTGCATCTCATTACTACTATGTGTTCCCTACAGGTGCTAGTAAAGAACTGAGACTCGTCATAAAGGCTACTCTCCAGAATGGTACAGACAATACCAAGGTTACATATTACTACCCTGTAGTAGTGAACCTTGCACAGAAGAACTTCTCTGTAATCACAGAGAATAATACTGAAACAACAGGTGACGGCAACGTATCAGCCAACAAGATATACTCCATCGATGCCACTATTACCGGCGTAGGCTGTAACTTCGCTGATGAAATTGCTTCCAACCTGGACGTGACATGTACAGTCAAGGCATGGGATACGACTCTCAAACAGGAAGTTAATTTCTAATATCGCATATGGGGTTATTGGATTTATATTGTTGGACTCAGAATAAAAGAGCGGATGCAGCTGTGGCTGCATGACAACAGATGTCTGCCGTGCATCCGTATTCTTACGGATACGGATGCCGGTTCCGTTTTTTAAACAGAAGTTGTAATATCATATATGAAATATCTCCGTCCGCTGGTCATTGTGTCAGGATACATATTGGTAATACTGCTCGTTATAGCTGCCCTGGTGTATTATAGCGATTATCTGTACCTTATGTTGTAATTAAAATGCAGTGTATAAAAACATAAATAAATTATGAGAAAGAATATATTAAAATATAAGTGTCTGCTGCCTGCCGCGCTGCTGGCTCTGCTGTCGGCATCGTGCTCTTCATCCGACACGCTTGAATCGGATGAAGACGGCACTCCGGTTACCGTTGATGTGAGAGTCAGCACGTCGGGCGCCACACGCTCGCTGTCGAGCAATGAATTCACTGTAAATTCCGTGAATATCCTCGTTTTCAACAGCAGAAACGAACTGCAGTACAAGAATAGCCTTGCAGCCGGCACTAAAAACACCAAATTTATGCTTATATCGGGCAATAAATACCGGATATATGCCATAGCCAATGCCACTGACGGCTTTCTTGACAATGTGAATACCATTGACGACCTTAAAGCTCTGCAAACCGCTAAGCTTGCGAGCGCTGCTGCCCTAGGCAACGCTGATGCCGTACTCATGACAGGCAACGATTCTCTGACAGTGTCAGAGAGCACCACATCTCAGGAAATACTCATGAGCCGCCTGTGTAGTAAGTTCACTTTCAACATCACTCCCAAAGGAGGAAGCGACATCGTTGTTACCGGTTACCGGTTGTGCAATGTGCCCTTGAGCAGCTATCTGCTTGATACTGGGAGTAATCACCTTCCTCCTGTAGGTGATGCCATTGCCGACAAGTTCGGTTCTTTCGATGCCGTGCAGACAGGCTATACCGATACCACCGCCGTTAGCGGCGTGAACTATTACGTGTATGAGAATCTGGCGGGCAACGGAAGCGCAACTACTTTCACAGATGAGAAATCCCGCAATGCCGTCAATGCTCCCGCTGCCGCCTCATATCTTGAAGTCTATGCCAGGGGAACCGGCTGGGAATCCACTTACAGGATATATTTAGGTGAAGTGAACAAGAATGACGGCACCAAAGACTATAATGACTTTACCGACTTCAACATCCACCGCAACACCACATGTACTTACGACATAGCTGTAGACAGTTCCGGTTGGGGTGATGGCAGAGTCACCGTTGTCCGCCATGGCGGCAATGCCGGCAGCGGCACTTCCGGCAGCAACCTCAACGGCAACGATACCTCAGGCAATGCAAGCAGCGGTACTTCCGGCAGCAACCTTAACGGCAGCGATGCAGGTGGCAGCGCCGGGCAGGGTACGCAAGGTGTTGAATTGTCTGAATAGTCTCCAACCAGCAAAGGTATATACGACATGATGCCAGTGTGCATTTAGATAATATTAGAGAGAAAAAATATAATTATAAAAACAATAAATTATGAAAAAAACATCAAAAATGTTAATGGCTGCAGTCTGCATGGCTGTTGCCTCCGGCTTCTCCTCTTGTTCAAGTGAGGATAGCCTGGAATCCAATATCACGGATGCTGCCAATACCCGTACGGAGACCTTTACCGGCAGTATAGCCGACATCACCGACAGCAACGGTTCCGGCCCAGCCACCCGTATGGGCATAGACAGTTGGAACAAACGTAATTTCCAGTGGGAGAAAGGTGATTTCATAACAGTGTGGGCAAATAGCGGCGACACATGGACTGCTACCGCAAGCGACCAATTGAAAGCCACCCCGACTAACGCATCTGAGGCAAGTTTCACAGTAAGTAACCTTCCTAAGGCAGATGCCTACTATGTAACCTATAACAGCGAGGCAAGCCATGGCAGTCCCGCATCCTATCTCAAGGTGTCTTTGACCCCTGCAACCCACGGTACACCCATAGCTGATAACTCATCTGCCATTTCTGGTAGCAGCAATCTTCCCATTTTGGCACAATGCAAGGCTGCAAAGAGCACTTCCGGTGCTGCCGACAATGACATGGTCTTTACCCTTGAGCACAAGCTGGCATACGTTTACGTAAAGACATTTCAACTTGACGGTGCTGCCGCCGCATACGGTTCCATGACCGGCTGTGACGGCGTGAGCATGAACTGCGAAACCGGTGTGTTGACAAACAATACAACAAGCACACTCAGTGACACAGAAACTCATATCTCTGCCGATAACTATAATAAGGCAAAGATATCAGAGGGCAATATTTATGCCGTAGCTCCCGGTGCACCTATGTTGCTTAACATCGGTTATACCAAAGGCGTGGTGAGTATAGGCAGTGACAAGCTTTCCGCCGGTAGTTTCAATACCGTGGAAAAGAACTATAGCAGTCAGGATTTCATGCTTGCCAACAATCCTAGTTATTATATGTGGGATGCCGAGGAAGCATACCCTTTAGGCTCCACTCCTGCATCAGGCAGCAAATCATATTATAATACCACTACCACCGCCAATGCAAGCCATTCTTGCAAGAACTGTCCTACTCTCGACGAGATTCGTATGATATGTTCTTACCATGTCTACTGGCAGGACCGTTCATCCGATGTTACTGCCGGTACTTATGCTCCCGTTACAATAAACGGTACAGCGGTAACGAAAGGTATATGGATAATAAGGTCTGCTTACATCAATCCTGCCAAAACTATTACTGTCGATGCTCCTACAAATGTGGCTTATACAACATTTCCTACCGATTTAGCAACTTTAACAAAAACATACAGATTCCTGCCGGCCGCCGGCAACATCACCAGTGGCTCGTACGGCCTCATTGGCTCGAACGGCTACTATTGGTCTAGTACTGTCAGCAGTAGCACTAGCTACGGCTACAACCTGTACTTCAACAGTAGTACTGCCGGCATCAGCAGTGGCAGCGGCCGCACCAACGGGTTCCTGCCTTGGGCGCTGTAGGCTTTTGTTCGAGTAAAGCATCTCTTTTCTTATTATCGTCGGCATTTAAAAGCCGACGATTAATACCGGCTTAAGTCGGTCGATTTTTTCCAATATTTTAGATAATATAAAAATTATAAGAAGTATATTTAACTAAAAAGTAATAAAAAAAGCATGCCAAACGTAAAAGATATATTGGAAACAGAAAATCACAATATCAGTTATGTGTATCTATATAAAGAAGGTGTATTTCTGAAGGCTTATCAGCACTCTGCCTATCTGTTTCTGAAGCACTGCAAGGTTGACTATGAAGTGAAATGCCGCTATGTGAAATCTGTAGCTGCCGATGTCTATTCCATAGGCTTTCCACTGACTGCTATATCAAAGCATTTCAGCGAAACAGAAATAGAGCATACTGACGGTGATAACTCTCTGCGAATAAAGGTGGAAAATATGACAGCAGCAGAATATGAGCAGTGGAAAGACAAGTTTGTACCTAATGAAAAAAAGAAAGAAAAAGACGAAGCTGCGAATGAAATAGCATTGACAGATGACAGCGCTGCCGAGATTATAGCACGCCTGAAATCTTTCAACATGTTAATGTCCACACCCATGGACTGCATGCTGCTGATAGCCGAACTCCAAAAAAAATGTATAAAATATGGTATATGAACCCCAAAATATCATTTTTTATTGGGGGTGAGATAATTTGCCATTTGCTGAAAGTTTCTTAAATTATATACTTTAAGAAACTTTTTTAATATAATTTAGTTGCTTATATTCCTTATATAGGCTGATTTGTTGTATTTTTGCATCACAAAATAATAATCGACTAAATTTGAAAAATTATGGCAGAAGCTATTGATATCCGTGAATTAAACATAAGGATAGAACAACAGAGCGGTTTTGTGACAAATCTTGTTACAGGAATGGATCGTGTCATTGTTGGTCAAAAACATTTGATAGATTCTTTGCTGATATCTTTGCTGAGTGACGGACATGTCCTGCTGGAAGGTGTTCCCGGATTGGCTAAGACTCTTGCAATCAAAACATTATCGCAACTTATAGACGGTGATTTCAGCAGAATACAGTTTACTCCTGATTTACTTCCTGCTGATGTCGTAGGTACGCAAATATACTCCCAGAAAGATGAAACGTTTCATGTAAAAAAAGGACCGGTCTTTGCCAACTTTGTTCTGGCAGATGAAATTAACCGTGCTCCGGCAAAGGTTCAGAGTGCTTTGCTTGAGGCTATGCAGGAACATGAGGTTACTATTGGTGATACTACATTTGATTTGTCAAAGCCATTTCTAGTTATGGCAACCCAAAACCCAATAGAACAGGAAGGTACATATCAGTTGCCTGAGGCTCAGGTGGACCGTTTCATGCTTAAGGTGGTTATAGATTATCCTACGCTTGAAGAGGAAAAGAAAATTATACGTGCTCATCTTGAAGGTGGACTGCCAAAGGTTACTCCTGTTACATCTACAGCTGAGATTATCAGGGCCCGTGAAGTTGTTAATCAGGTTTATATTGACGATAAAATAGCACAATATATTGCTGACATTGTATTCGCAAGCCGTTATCCTGAGCGTTACGGACTGGCAGAACTGAAGGATCTTATTACATACGGTGGTTCACCACGTGCCAGTATCAATCTTGCCAAGGCAGCTCGCTCTTATGCTTTTATCAGACATCGTGGGTATGTGGTGCCAGAAGATGTGCGCGCCATTGTGCATGACGTGATGCGTCATCGCATAGGTTTGTCATACGAGGCTGAAGCCGGCAACGTTACTGCGGAGGAAATTGTTTCTAAGATTGTAAACAAGGTAGAGGTTCCTTAATGGATACAGCAGACATATTAAAGAAAGTAAGGAAGATTGAAATCAAGACTCGCGGACTGAGCCAGAACATCTTCGCCGGGCAATACCACAGTGCCTTTAAGGGTAGGGGTATGGCTTTCAGTGAAGTGCGGGAATATCAGTATGGCGACGATGTGAGGGATATTGACTGGAATGTTACTGCCCGTTTTCATCATCCATACGTTAAGGTTTTTGAAGAGGAACGTGAACTTACGGTTATGCTGCTTGTTGACGTGAGCGGGAGTCTTGACTTCGGAACACAACGGCAGACAAAGCGCGACTTGCTTACGGAAATAGCAGCAACGCTGGCTTTCAGTGCTATTCAGAACAATGACAAGATTGGCGTGATATTCTTCTCTGACAAAATAGAAAAGTATATTCCGCCTAAAAAAGGACGTAAACACATATTATATATAATAAGAGAACTGTTGGACTTTGAGCCTGAAAGCAGAAAGACTGACATCAGTATGGCTGTGAGTTTTCTTACAAGAATGATGAAGCGTCGCTGTACTGTTTTTCTGTTGAGCGATTTCTATACAAGAAATGATTTCACAAAAGAGATGCAGATTGCCAATTCCAAACACGATATGGTTGCCATACAGGTGTATGACCAGCGCGCCAAGATGCTGCCTGACATAGGACTGATGAAAGTGCGTGATGCTGAAACCGGACATGAGATGATAATAGACACCAGTTCCGCTAAACTGCGCCATGCCCATACAATTTATTGGATGGAACGTGAAGGAAAGTTGAAGGAAACATTTGCAAAAAGCAAGGTAGACTGGACTTCAGTGGCTACAAACGAAGACTTTACAAAGTCATTGATGTTGCTGTTTAAGAAAAGAGCATAATAATGAGACATATTAAAATCATAATCTGCCTGCTTTGTATTCTGACTGCAAATAATGTAGGAGCCCAGAATGTACAGGTGGAGCAGAAAATAGATTCTATACAGATTCTTATCGGTGAACAGACAAATCTGTCTTTGGCGGTGTCTGCTCAGCGTGGCGCCAAGATCATGTTTCCTGTTTTGAAACCGAAGCAGATGATTACGCCCGGAGTGGAGATTGTGGAAGTTGCAGGTGGTGATACTGTTGATATTGCCAACAATATGCAGAGAATTACCCGCAATTACACCATTACCAGTTTTGATGAGAAACTATATGCAATTCCTGCGCTGAATGTCAAGGTGAACGGAAAGAATTATCATGGCAATACACTTGCCCTGAAAGTGCTTACCGTAGAAGTAGACACTTTGCATAAGGATAAATTCTTTCCTCCTAAAGATGTACAGAGTAATCCTTTCTTATGGAGTGAATGGAGCATGACGTTCTGGTTGAGCATTGTGCTGTTAATCATCTGTGTATTAGTGTTCTACTTTGCTCACAGATTGAAAGAAAATAAGCCGATAATAACCAGAATACGCATAGTGAAGCATATTCCGGCTCATAAGAAAGCTCTTGATGAGATAGACAAGATTAAGGCTGAAAGTATGCAGACTTCTGAAGACCAGAAGCAGTATTATACTAAGCTTACTATAACAATTCGCCAATATATCCAAGAGCGTTTCGGATTTAATGCAATGGAAATGACCAGCAGCGAAATAATCTACAGATTACGTGAAGCCGGTGACCAGAAGAGCATTGATGAACTGCATGAGCTTTTTGAAACTGCTGACCTTGTAAAATTTGCCAAGTATTCAACTCTTATCAATGAGAATGATTTGAATTTGGTGAATGCCGTAAGGTTTATTGATGATACCAAAACGGATAATCAGGAAACTGAAGAAAAGATTGTTCCAAAACTGAACGATGATGAGGTCAGAACCAGAAAAAACCGCGTGACATTGAAGAGCCTCATTTGGTCTGCAATAATCGTGATTACGGTTTTACTGGTATATATAATATATAATGTAATACAATTGTTTGGATTGTAAGAGATGGAATTTGCAAATAAAGAATATTTTATACTTCTGCTGCTTCTGATACCATATATACTGTGGTATTTCCTTTATAGGAAGAAGAGTGAACCGACAATTCAGATGAGCGACACTTTTGCTTATCGCTTTGCTCCCAAAAGCTGGCGTATGCGGATTGTCAATCTCCCGATGTTGCTGCGCTGTGTTGCCTTTGTGCTTATAGTAATAGTTATGGCTCGGCCTCAAACTCATAATTCGTGGGATAATAAGAGTGTGGACGGCATCGACATAATGCTGGCAATGGATGTTTCCACTTCTATGTTGGCTGAAGATTTGAAACCTAATAGGTTGGAAGCAGCCAAGACTGTTGCAGCAGAGTTTATTTCAGGCAGACCAAACGATAATATCGGACTTACTATTTTTGCAGGAGAAGCATTTACACAATGTCCGATGACAACAGATCATTCTTCTCTTATAAATTTGCTGCAGAGTGTGCGTACAGATATTGCTGCCCGTGGACTTATTTCTGATGGAACAGCAGTTGGTATGGGATTGGCAAATGCCGTGAGTCGTCTGAAATCATCCAAGGCAAAGAGCAAGGTTGTTATTCTGCTTACAGACGGAAGTAATAATATGGGAGATATTTCTCCGATGACAAGTGCCCAGATTGCAAAAAGTCTGGGAATAAGGGTTTATACTATTGGTGTGGGAACAAACCGTGTGGCTCCTTATCCTATGCCTGTTGCAGGAGGTGTTCAGTATGTAAACATTCCGGTAGAAATAGACAGCAAGACTCTTAGTGACATTGCTTCTACGACGGATGGCAATTTTTACCGGGCAACAAATAATAAAGAGTTGAAACAAATATATAAGGATATAGACAAGTTGGAGAAGACCAAAATGGACGTAAAGAAATATTCTAAACGTTATGAGGCTTATCAGCCGTTCGCGATAGCTGCTTTACTTGTGCTGCTATTGGAATTACTTCTTCGCACAACCGTGTTGCGTCGGATTCCTTGATAATATATTAAAAAGATAAAATGTTAAGATTTCAAGATTCTATATATCTGTGGTTGCTTCTCATCATACCGATAATGGCTTTGTTGAGATTAATTGTATGGCGACAAAGGAGAAACAAACTTTGCAAATTTGGTGATCCTGAACTATTGAGGCAGTTGATGCCTGATGTATCAAAGTATCGTCCTACTGTTAAGTTCTGGCTGATGCAGGCTGCAATTGCAATATTGGTGCTTATGATAGCACGTCCGCAGATGGGAACAAAAATTTCTCACGACAAGCGTAATGGAATCGAAACCATAATAGCACTTGATATCAGTAATTCTATGATGGCGGAAGATGTAGTTCCGTCACGTCTGGCAAAGAGTAAACTGATGGTGGAGAATCTGGTAGATCATTTCACAAATGACAAAGTGGGACTGATAGTCTTTGCAGGTGATGCTTTTGTTCAGTTGCCGATTACCAGTGATTATGTTTCGGCAAAGATGTTTCTGCAGAATATAGACCCTTCTCTGATACAGACTCAAGGCACGGATATAGCCCGTGCAATAAATCTTGCTGCTGCAAGTTTTACGCAGCAGGATAAGGTTGGCAAGGCTATTATTGTGATAACAGATGGTGAAGATCATGAAGGTGGAGCCCTTGATGCTGCCCAAGCAGCTCATAAAAAGGGTATAAATGTATTTATCCTTGGAATAGGAGATCCCAAGGGGGCACCTATACCTGACGGAAACGGCGGATATATGAAAGATAATACGGGACAGACCGTTATGACGACATTGAATGAGCAGATGTGCCGTGAGGTGGCTCAGGCAGGAAGCGGAACTTATATTCATGTGGACAACACCAATGATGCCCAGGAAAAACTTAATGATGAACTTACCAAACTTCAGTCTGGAGAAACAGACAGCGTAATTTACAGTGAATATGCTGAACAGTTTCAGGCATTCGGAATTATTCTGATATTATTATTGATATTGGAAATATGCATATTGGAAAGCAAAAATCCAATGTTGAAGAATGTGAGACTTTTTAAAAAGAAAAAGTAATTATGCAGTATAGATATATTATAATATGTATGTTTAGCATTATCAGTTTGGGTGTCACAGCCCAGACCGACCGTGAATGTATACGTCATGGAAACAAACTATTTCATGCCCAAAGTTATGACAAATCTGAAGTGGAATATCGTAAGGCCATATCCAAAAATCCGCGAAATGCTCAGGCTGTTTATAATTTAGGTAATTCTTTATTGGCTCAACAGAAAGATTCTGCTGCTGTTGTTGAATTTGGAAAAGCAGGGAAAATGGAAACAATAAAAGTACGCAAGGCTATGTGTTACCATAATATAGGCGTGATTTGTCAAAAGGGACAACTTTATGGTGAGGCTATTGAAGCTTATAAGGAAGCACTGAGAAATAATCCTGCTGATGAACAGACACGGTATAATCTTGCATTGTGCAAGAAATTACAGAAGAATCAGCCTCAGCAGAATAAAAACAATAAGAATAAAGATAAAAACAAAAAAGACAAGAATAAAAACAAGGATAAAGATAAGGACAAGAATAAAAACCAGAATAAAGATAAAGACAAACAGAAGAATAAGCAGCCTCAGCCTAAGGACAAAATGAGCAAGGAGAATGCAGAACAACTTCTGAATGCCGCCATGCAAGAAGAAAAAGCTACTCAGCAGAGACTTAAAAAGGCTATGCAGCAACAGAGTAACAGACGATTGCAGAAGAACTGGTAAATATTAAAATTGCTGTATATGAATAAAGTTTTACACATTATAGTTTTAATAGCATTATGTGCTTGTCTTGGTTTCTCCAAGGCGTGGGCTCAAAATATATCTGTCAGTGTTCCGTCACATGTAAGAGCAGGAGAAAACTTTAGGTTGTCTTATACTGTTAGTACACAGGATATTGATGACTTCCGGGCAGGCAATATACCAGCAGGGCTTGAGGTTCTTGCCGGTCCATATACTTCTCAGCAGTCAAGTTATCAGATTGTAAACGGACATACCAGCAGTTCATCAACAATAACTTTTACATATACCCTGTATGCTGCAAAGAACGGAACATATATAATTCCGGCTGCTCATGCATATATAGGTGGCAGGCATTTGGCATCTCATGCTGCAAAAATAACGGTTTCCGGACATGCCAGAAGTAATAATGGTCAACCACAGGTGCATGAACCTGACCAGCCACAGATGCGCTCTGCCGGTTCCAGAATATCAGGAAATGACTTGTTCATTCGTGTGAGTGCCAATAAAAAACGTGTGCACGAACAAGAACCAGTGTTACTTACTTATAAAGTCTATACTCTGGTGGACCTTACAAGACTGGAAGGAAAAATGCCGGATTTGACAGGCTTCCATACTCAAGAAGTTCAACTTCCACAGCAGAAGAGTTTTCACGTAGAGAGTGTCAATGGTAAGAATTACCGTTGCGTGACGTGGAGTCAATATGTGATGTATCCTCAGATGACTGGTAAACTTGCAATTCCAAGTATTACCTTTAAGGGTATTGTGGTTCAGCAAAACAGAAGTGTTGATCCTCTGGAGGCATGGCTGAATGGAGGTTCCAACTATACAGAAATAAATAAAAACATTATAGCTCCCGGTATTACTATTCAGGTGGACCCTCTTCCTAAGCGTCCGGCAGGATTCTCAGGAGGTGTAGGTAAGTTTAATATATCTGCCCAACTAAACAAATCAGAAGTTAAAGCAGGAGAACCTCTGCAACTGAGAATTGTTGTTGGCGGTATAGGAAACTTAAAGCTAATAAAGCAGCCGGTTGTGCAATTTCCTAAAGATTTTGAAAAATATGATGCAAAGATAACAGATAAGACAAAACTTACATCCAATGGAGTTGAAGGGAATATGATTTATGATTTTCTGGCTGTGCCGCAAAATCAAGGTCATTACACAATTCCTTCTGTGGAGTTTACTTATTATGATACCGGCAGTAATTCTTATAAGACTATACGCACCCGGAAATTTGACATTAATGTAGCTAAGGGAGATGGTAAATCCGGGAGTATTGAAGATTATCAGAAAGACAATGATATTCATGGAATACTTACTGGTGATGCAGAGCAACATGATATAAATGACTTTTTCTTTGGTTCATCGGCATATATGATTTCATTGCTTTTGCCTCTAGGATTCTTTGTCGCATTGCTGATTATCTTCCGCAAGCGTGCTATGGATATGGCTGATGTAGTGAAGATGCGTGGAAAGAAAGCTAGCAAAATAGCAACAAAGCGATTGCGCAAGGCTAACAAACTGATGCTTACAGGCAAACAGAATGAATTCTATGATGAAGTGTTGAGAGCTTTGTGGGGATATGTGGGTGATAAACTCAATATGCCGGTTGAAAGACTGTCAAAAGAAAATATTGCAGACAATCTGAAGTCTCATAATGTTGACGATGAAACCGTAAACAGGTTCCAGAGTGCTCTTGACGAATGTGAGTTTGAGCGTTATGCACCTGGTGATGCAGCCGGAAATATGAATAAGACTTTTGAATCAGCAATGACAGCAATTATGGAAATAGAAAACGCAATGAAGCATAAGACCGGTAATAAAAATGGTAAAACATTGGTATTTGTTATATTGGCTTTGTTTACTTTTTCTCTTAATGCCAATGCTGTTACCAAGAAAAATGCTGATGATGAATATAAGAAAGGCAATTATCAGCAGGCAATAAAGGATTATGAGGAATTGTTGTCAACAGGAGTAAATGCAAAGTTATATTATAATTTGGGCAATGCCTATTATCGTACAGACAATATCACCGGTGCAGTGCTGAATTACGAACGGGCATTGATGTTGGAACCAGGCAATAGTGACATAAGATTTAATCTTCAGTTCGCTCGCAGTAAGACAATAGATAAGATTTCCGGAGAAAATGAAATGTTTTTTGTCACATGGTATAAGACCATTGTCAATTATACCAGTGTGGATAATTGGGCAATTACAGCTATTGTTTCTATTATAGTAGCGTTGTTGTTGCTGCTTGTATATCTCTTTGTTTCAAATGTAAATTTAAGAAAAATTGGATTCTTCGGTTCTGCTATTTGTATTGTGATATTTTTACTAAGCAATCTTTTTGCTCTGCAACAGAAATATCAATTTATAAATCGCACAGGTGCCGTAGTAATAGCCCCAACCGTAAATGTGAAAAAGACTCCGGCAAAAAGTAGTTCTGATGAATTTGTTATTCATGAGGGAACTCGTGTTGATATAACAGATAAAGGAATGAAGCAATGGCGTGGTGTAAAACTTGCAGACGGACGTGAGGGTTGGGTATTAACAAAACAGATAGAGGAGATATAATGAGTATAGAGGGTATTTTACAATTAGACCATGAACTGCTGTGTTTCTTCAATGGTAGTGATAATCTGTTTCTTGACGGAGTGATGACAACGTTGACAGCCGGTTATACGTGGATACCGTTGTATATATCGCTATTATATATAGTTATCAAGAACAATGAAACGATGGCTCAGATTTTACTTATTGTTGGAGGAGCTTTGTTCAGTGTAGTTCTGGCAGGTGGTGTTGATGATATTATTGTAAAGCCTTTGGTGGCTAGATTGCGTCCGTTGAATGATCCAATGATAAAATATGCATTGGATACAGTAAGTGGGATAGGGAGCAGGCAGTTCAGTTTCTTTTCTGCTCATTCTGCCAATGCATTTGCCATAACGACATTCTTCTTTTGGCTTATCAGAAGTTATCTGCTTTCCGGTTTCATGCTGTTATGGTCTTTTGCTACAGCTTATACCCGCTTGTATCTGGGAATGCATTATCCATCTGATGTATTAGTGGGAATGTTGTGGGGTATTATATGTGGCACGGCAGCATATTTCCTTTATGATTATATCTTTTATAAGAAAAATGCACGCATCAATTATATTTCATCACAATATACATGTAAAGGATATGATTATTCTGATTTGGATATAGTTGTCAGTGTTATCATTCTTACTTTTATATATTGTATGTTTTCTGCTTTGATTCAATATTAGTATTAAGAAAAAAATTAGTTATAGAATGGATACAAAACATATTAAAATCAGTGATTTCAATTATTCGCTTCCGGATGAACGTATAGCAAAGTTTCCTTTGCCTCAGCGTGATCATAGCAAACTGCTTGTTTATCGTCATGGAGAGGTAAGCGATGATATATTTTATAATCTTCCTGCTTATTTGCCAAAAGGAGCTTTGATGGTTTTCAATAATACTAAGGTTATTCAGGCACGTATGCATTTCCGTAAGGAAACTGGTGCTTTGATAGAAGTATTTCTTATGGAACCGTCTGAACCTACAGATTATGAATTGATGTTTCAGACAACCGGACATTGTGCATGGTTGTGTATGATAGGAAATCTGAAGAAATGGAAAGACGGTACATTACATCGTGAATTTGATATAAAAGGGGAACATCTCACTCTTTCTGTTACATTGAACAGAGAGAAAAGTGCTCATAGTGCAACAGGTACCAACTATTGGGTGGATTTTGATTGGGATAATAATAATATAAACTTTGCCGACATTCTGGAAACAGTTGGAGAATTGCCTATACCTCCATATCTTAACAGAGAGACTCAGGAAAGTGACAAAACTACATATCAGACGGTATATAGTAAAATCAAAGGTAGTGTAGCAGCTCCTACGGCAGGACTTCATTTTACGGATTCCGTGCTTGGTGATATTGATGCTCATGGTATTGACCGTGATGAAGTTACATTGCACGTCGGTGCCGGAACTTTCAAACCGGTAAAATGTGAAGAGATAGATGACCATGAAATGCATACAGAGTATATTGTAGTTCATCGGCATAGTCTGGAAAAAATAGTCAAGCATGGTGGAAATGTCATAGCTGTAGGTACAACCAGTGTACGCACTTTGGAGAGTCTTTATTATATGGGAGTGAAATTGGCAACTAATCCGGATGCTACAGAAGAAGAACTGCATGTGAATCAATGGGAGCCTTATGACAATGGCAGAGATGGAAAAATAGCAGAAGGTATTACTCCTGTTCAGGCTATACAGAATATTATAGACTGGTTGGACAGATGTGGCGTAGAGGCTCTTCACAGCAGTACGCAGATTATCATTGCTCCGGGATATGAATACAAAATAGTGAAGATTCTCATTACAAATTTCCATCAGCCACAGAGCACGTTGCTCCTTCTTGTCAGTGCTTTTGTAAAAGGTGATTGGCACAAGATATATGATTATGCATTAAGTCATGAATTCAGATTTCTGAGTTATGGTGACAGTAGTGTTCTTATTCCTTAATTAATAAATAAAAAATATGAAGATTGGAGATAGAGTAAAATTCCTTAGTGATGTAGGTGGCGGAACCGTTGCCGGATTCCAGGGTAAAGATATAGTGTTGGTAGAAGATGAAGATGGTTTTCAAATTCCTACTGATATAAGAGATGTTGTTGTTGAATCTGCTGCTGACAACTATAGTATTTCAAAAGTAGTAAGTGCAAAGATGGCTGAAGACAAAGGTGCAAAAAAAACAGAGCGCGATGACAGAAGTATCAAAGCCATGCTTCATGAGGGTCAGGATGCCGAAGACGATGTATTCTCTTCTGATGATGCTTATGATGTTATAGATGACAACAAGGATATAACATTCCGTGCTCCCGTCAGTGAGCGCAAGGGGGGTAATCAGTTAAGTGCCTATCTGGCATTTGTTCCGGTAGACATAAAGGAAGTTACATCTACCCGCTTTGAATCATATCTGGTAAATGACAGCAATTATTATATGCAATTTACATATCTTGTGGCCGAAGGAAACAGCTGGACACTTCGCTTTCAAGGTGAGGTGGAGCCTAATACGAAACTGTTTATAGAAGAATTCGGCAGAGATGTCCTTAACGAAATGGAGCATGTTGCCGTGCAGCTGATTGCATATAAGCGTGAAAAAGGGTTTATATTAAAACCAAGTATAGACGCCCAGTTCCGCATAGACCCTGTCAAATTTTATAAATTACATACATTTCAGGATAATCAGTTTTTTGAAACACCGGCACTTCTATATAACATAGTCGTGAATGATTTACCGGCAAAGCCTCTTGTTGTAGACACAAAGAAGTTGAAACGTGAAATGTATGCCGGCACAGAAGATGATGACAATCTTAAAAATAAATCATACGTACATCGTTATGAAGATGGCAAACACAAAGAAAATCCATTTCAGATAAAACATCGTGGAGATGATGATATTGTTGTTATAGACCTTCATATTGATTCGTTACTTGATACTACTGAGGGCATGAATTCTGCAGATATTCTAAGTTATCAGCTTAAGAAATTCCGTGATGTTCTTTCTGATTATAAAGATAAAAAAGGTCAGAAAATTGTTTTTATACATGGAAAAGGTGAAGGGGTGTTGCGCAGGACAATAATAAATGACCTTCAATACCGTTATAAGAAATATACCTATCAGGATGCATCATTCCAAGAATATGGTTATGGTGCCACGCAGGTAACAATAAAATAACTTCATACAAAATCTAAATAAATGAAGCACGGATTCATTAAGGTTGCTACAGCAATACCTTCAGTTAAAGTTGGTGATGTGAAATATAACTTGGCTCAGATTGAAAGCATAATAGCTCAAGCTGAAGGTAAGAATGTCGAGGTGATAGTTTTTCCGGAACTTTGTATTACCGGGTATTCATGTCAGGATCTGTTCCGCCAGCAATTACTGTTAGAGACATCCGAGACAGCAGTTATGATGTTGCAGGATTTCACTCGTAAACTAAATATCATAGTTACTGTCGGAGTACCTGTCGTAGCGGGAGATTTACTTCTCAATTGCGCTGTAGTTATTCAACAAGGTGAAATCCTTGGTATTATTCCTAAGACTTATCTGCCTAATTATAATGAATTTTATGAAAAGCGATGGTTTGCTTCATCTCAGGATTTACATAATTCAGAAATTCGTTTTGCAGGTCATAATATTGTCATAACTTCAAAGCCACAGATATTTTCAACTTATCAGGGAGCACGCTTCGGAATTGAAATCTGTGAAGATGTATGGGCTCCTACACCGCCAAGCAACAATCTTTCGTTGGCAGGAGCCGATATTATATTCAATCTTTCTGCCAGTGATGAACTTATAGGAAAACATACTTATCTGAAAAGTCTACTTGCACAGCAGAGTGCCCGTACAATGAGTGGATATGTATATAGCAGTTGTGGCTTTGGAGAAAGTACACAAGATGTTGTTTATGGTGGGAATGCCTTGATTTATGAAAATGGGCGACTGTTGGCAGAAGGTGAAAGATTCTCACTTGACGAGCAGATTGTCACGGCTCAGATTGATGTTGAACTGTTGAGAAGTGAGAGGCGCAGCAATACCACTTATGTTAATGCTCAACGAGTTATAGATAAAGAAAATGGATGCAGGATGATAAATTGCCATGGAATAGATGAAAAGAATGATTTTCTTCTAGAACGTATGGTAGATGCCCATCCTTTCATTCCGCATACAGATGATATGAAAGATTCCTGTGAGGAGATTTTCAGTATTCAATGTATGGGACTTGCTAAACGATTGGTACATACTCACAGTAAAACTGCCGTTATCGGTATTAGTGGAGGACTGGATTCTACATTGGCTCTTCTTGTCATTGTTCGTACTTTTGATAAACTGGGTTATAACCGCAAGGGCATTATAGGTGTTACGATGCCTGGATTTGGAACTACAGACCGCACTTATAATAATGCCATGTCGCTGATGCAGCATCTTGGCATCACTATCCGTGAGATAAATATAGCAAAGAGCGTTACCCAGCATTTTGTGGATATAGCTCATGACATAAATGTTCATGATGTTACTTATGAAAACGGTCAGGCTCGTGAACGAACTCAGATACTTATGGATTTGAGTAACAAGTTGAATGGAATGGTTATTGGAACCGGAGATTTAAGTGAGCTTGCGCTGGGGTGGGCAACATATAATGGTGACCACATGAGTATGTATGGCGTAAATGCCGGCATACCGAAAACATTGATAAAGTATCTTGTAAGGTATGTTGCTGATACAATGGATACTGAAACATCTGCTATTCTCAATGATGTAATAGATACACCGATAAGTCCGGAACTTATACCGGCTGACGAAGATGGAAATATAAAGCAGAAGACAGAAGATTTGGTAGGGCCGTATGAACTGCATGATTTTTTCATTTATTATTTTTTACGTTATGGATTTAGACCTGCGAAGATATATATTCTGGCACAGAAAGCTTTTGATAACCAATATGATAATGAAACCATAAAACATTGGTTGTCTGTATTTTGCCGTAGGTTCTTTAATCAACAGTTCAAGCGAAGCTGTCTGCCAGACGGACCGAAAGTCGGCAGTGTGAGCCTTAGTCCGCGTGGAGATTGGCGTATGCCTAGTGATGCAGTGAATGCATTATGGCTTGAAGAGTGCGAAAAACTGTAAACTGTCTATATATGTTACTAGATATAATTTTTATCATAGTCGGTATTGTCATTGTTTTATGGGGAGCTGATAAACTTACAGAGGGTGCTGTGGCAATAGCTTCAAAAATGGGGATTCCACAAATAGTTATAGGATTGACTATTGTCGCAATGGGGACAAGTATGCCCGAATTTTGTGTTTCTTTGGTTTCTGCTATCAAAGGTACACCGGATTTGGCAATAGGAAATGTTGTAGGCAGCAACATTTTCAATGCTATGCTCATAGTTGGGGTTGCGGCTATGTTTGCGCCTATAGCCATAACTCATGATACTGTTAAGCGCAGTATTCCGTTTGCCATAATATCCTCGTTTATTCTAATGGGAATGTGTGCTGATAAAGAAATATCACGCTTGGATGCTGCCATATTATGCCTGATGTTCATCATCTTCATGTTTGAAACTCTTAGAAATACAAAAGGGAAAAGTGATGAAAATGTTACTGTTAATATGAAAATATGGAAAGCTGTTTTTTGGCTTATAATCGGACTAGTATGTCTTATCGCCGGCAGTAATCTTTTTGTAGAAGGAGCATCTAAAGTAGCAGCGGCATTAGGGGTAAGTGATGCTGTTATCGGACTTACTGTTGTTGCCGGTGGAACTTCGTTACCGGAACTTGCAACGAGTATCGTTGCTGCAAAAAAAGGCAACAGTGGTATAGCTATAGGTAACGTTCTTGGCAGTAATGTCTATAATATACTCTTCATATTGGGAATCACGGGGTTGGTATGTCCCATGCATATAGAAGGTATTACTAATATCGACTTTTGGATAATGGGAATGTCTATGGTTGTGTTATGGTTATTCTCTTATACCAAATATGTAATTGCCAGATGGGAAGGTGCCTTTCTGACAATAGCATTTCTAGGATATATGACATATCTTATAGCAGGGGCAGTCTAGCCCTTGCTTAATATGTCTTTAAGAAATCGCGGTGTGTATCCTTTCTTGCTTTTTGCAACTTCTTCTGGTGTTCCAATGGTAAGAATTTCGCCACCGTTTCTTCCTCCCTCCGGACCAACATCTATAATATAGTCGGCAAGTTTTATAACGTCAAGATTGTGTTCAATTATTATAACGGTATTTCCCCGGTCAACAAGTTTTTGCAATACATCCATTAGGATTCTTATGTCTTCAAAATGCAGTCCTGTCGTTGGCTCATCCAATATGTAAAGAGTTTTACCAGTATCTCGTTTTGATAATTCTGTAGCTAGTTTCACCCGTTGACTTTCACCTCCGGAAAGGGTGGTGCTGCTTTGTCCTAGTTTTATATATCCCAGTCCTACATCCTGTAAACTCTTTATCTTATTTAGAATATCAGGTACATTTTCAAAAAAGTCAACAGCTTGATTTATAGTCATGTCAAGAACATCAGCAATGCTTTTGCCTTTAAATCTCACTTCCAGTGTCTCACGGTTATATCTTTTACCATGACAAACCTCACACGGGACCATTACATCCGGTAAAAAGTTCATTTCTATAGTCTTGTATCCGTTTCCACTGCATGCTTCACACCTTCCACCTTTAACATTGAAAGAAAATCTTCCCGGTTTGTATCCTCTTATCTTTGCCTCCGGCAAATTCACAAATAAGGAACGTATATCACTGAATACACCGGTATATGTTGCCGGGTTAGAACGTGGAGTGCGACCTATAGGACTTTGATCTACATTTACCACCTTGTCTATATTTTCTATGCCTTCTATTTTCGTATATGGCATAGGCTTTTTCAGTGAGCGATAGAAATGGTGAGATAATATAGGCTGTAAGGTTTCATTGATAAGCGTGGACTTGCCACTACCTGAAACACCGGTAATGACAATCATCTCACCAAGAGGAAATTCTACATCTATATTTTTTAGGTTGTTGCCTTTTGCTCCGATTATTTTTATAGTCTTGCCATTTCCTTTACGCCTTTTGGAAGGAATTTCTATTTTCCTTTTTCCATTAAGATAGTCAGCCGTTATGGTGTGCTGTTTAAGCATTTCATCAGGAGTACCCTGAAATACCACTTCGCCACCTTTTCTTCCGGCTTTAGGACCTATATCCACAATCCAGTCAGATGCGCGCATCATATCTTCATCGTGTTCTACCACGATAACAGTATTGCCCATGTCACGCAGTTCTTTCAGAGATTTTATCAGTCTCTCATTATCACGTTGGTGCAGTCCTATGCTAGGCTCGTCAAGAATATACAGTACATTTACCAATTGTGAACCAATTTGCGTGGCAAGTCTTATACGTTGACTCTCACCACCGGACAACGTTGCACTCTGTCGGTTCAATGCCAGATAGTCAAGTCCAACTTCAAGAAGAAAATTAACTCTGGAACGGATTTCTTTGACTATTTCGCATGCTATCTTCTGTTGTTGACTTTCCATGTGCTCTTCTACATGTTCCAGCCACTCTTTAAGATCAGAAATGTCCAGGTTGGCAACTTCAGAAATATTTTTATCCCATATTTTATAGGAAAGAGCTTCCTTATTAAGTTTCAATCCTTTGCATTCCGGACATTCTGTTATGGCAAGAAACTGGTCAGCCCATTTCTTGCCTTTGGCAGAATCGTCACTTTCCATAACATTCTGCAAATATTTTATTATACCGTCAAAACTTACAAAGAAGTCAGTTGAGGTATGCACTAGAGCCTTGTTTATTCTTACGTTTTCAAGACTTCCATAAAGAATTTCCTCTACAGCCTCTTGTGGTATGTTTTTGAAGGGAGTTTTTAAGTCGCAGCTATATTTATGCAGTATAGAGTCAATCTGCCAGAATATCATTTGATTTTTATATTTTCCAAGAGGACTTATTGCGCCTTCATGAATGTTCAGGTTATCATTTGGGATAACCTTTTTCAAATCTATCTGGTTTACATATCCCAATCCCTTGCAGTGTGGGCATGCACCTTCGGGCGAGTTGAAAGAGAATACATTTGGTGCCGGGTCTTTATATGATATGCCAGAAGTCGGGCACATTAGCCGCTTGCTGTAATATTTAACCTCATCAGAGTCTTTGTCCAAAATCATAATAAGTCCGTCTCCCTGTTTCATGGCAGTCTGAATACTTTTTACAAGTCTCTCTTCAGATACATCTTCCACCTTCATCTTATCTATTACGACTTCGATGTTATGATTTTTGTATCTGTCAGTTTTCATTCCACGTTCCATTTCCTTTATTTCACCATCTACCCGCATATACAGATAGCCCTTTCTGCGCATTCCTTCAAAGAGTTCCCGATAATGTCCTTTGCGGTTTCTTATAAGTGGTGCCAATATGTATATTTTTCTGTCATGATAATTAGTCTTTATCATGCTTATGACTTTTTCTTCGGTGTACTTCACCATTTTTTCTCCGGTGGCATAACTATATGCTGTTCCGGCGCGCGCATATAATAATCTCAGATAATCATAAATCTCAGTAGTTGTGCCCACAGTACTGCGTGGATTTTTATTGGTAGTTTTCTGTTCTATGCTTATTACAGGGCTCAGTCCCGTGATTTTATCCACGTCAGGACGTTCCATATTGCCCAGAAAGTTGCGGGCATAAGCAGAGAAAGTTTCTATATATCTACGTTGTCCTTCAGCAAAGATAGTGTCGAAGGCGAGCGATGATTTTCCAGAGCCAGACAGCCCTGTAATTACAGTTAATGAGTTTCTGGGAATTTCAACATCAATATTTTTCAGATTGTGAACTCTTGCACCCCATACATTAATTTTCTTATCTTCGCTTTGCATAATATGATTTCTTATTCCGTTGTTGTTTTATTATATCCTCTCAGCAAGTTTACGTCTCGCTTGATATTATATTTTATTCCGTCTGCTCCGGTAGCAGTTACCTGCACAAAATATACTCCGTCTTTTACATTCTTTCCATTGAAAGTTCCATCCCATCCGCCATCGATATTGGTCCATGAATATAATTTATGTCCCCATCTGTTATATATGGTGGCTTTAAAGTCAACAATGCTCTTATAGTTTGATTTAGCCTTATACAAATCGTTTATGTCGTCACCGTTTGGAGAAAAAGCATTTGGCATTTCCAGATTGCTTTCTGATATTGTTACGCTGAAATCATCAGATTCATATTCCACAACATTGCTTCCCTTTGTGAATTTGGCATATAATACAACTGTATGACTGCCTGTAGTTGTAAATATGTAGTTTGTGTTTTCTGTGTATCTTACCAGATATGGTTCATTGCTGTTTGCCTTTTTGAATCGCCATTCGTAATAACAGTTCCAGCCAACAGTGTCTGTGGCATTGGCAACAAAACTTCCTGTTACCGGAGCAGAACCACTATAGCTGCTTTCTGTTTTTGTATTCTGTGTATCTGTGAATGAGGCTGTTGGAGCCACTGTAGGATTGTCATCTGCAAAAGTAATGCTGCAAACCATAAGGCTCAGAACACATAATATATAATTCTTAATTTTCATTTTCTTATGATATAATTGTGCAAAGTTAATAAAAAGAAAACACATAATGTGTGGTTAGATAATATAATTTTTGTATTTTTGCACTTGAATTATAGAAAATAGTATAGTTTTTATGAAACAGATTTTCAGATATGCAGTTATACTGCTGCTTTTTTTTGCAATAATGCCGCTGAATGCCCAGACTCGCAAGCCTTGGCAGAAAATAAGGGTAGGGGTTATGCTTCCACTTCATAATGTAGACGGAGACGGTCGCAGAATGACAGAATATTATCGGGGAATGCTCCTTGCTTTCGGTCAGTTGAAAAGCGAAGGCTATAATATAGATGTGCACGCGTGGAATGTAAATATAGATGCAGACATACGTAACACGTTGCTGGATAAATCGGCAGCTCAGTGTGACATGATATTTGGACCACTATATACAAAGCAAGTTAAGCCACTGGCTGAATTTTGTCAGAAAAATGATATAAAACTTATTATTCCATTTTCTGTGAACAGTAATGAAATAAGCAAAAACAGTTGTGTTTGGCAGATATATCAGAATGATGTGAAACTAAACGAATCTGCTATTAAAGCTTTCCTTGAGCGATTTTCAAATAGTCACCCTGTATTTGTGGATTGTAATGATACTACTTCTCATAAAGGTATGTTTACTTTCGGTTTGCGAAAAGAACTTGAAATACGTGGTATAAAGTATAATGTCACTAATCTTAAATCCGGCATTTCTTCTTTTGCAAAGGCTTTCAGCAGAAATAAACCGAATGTGGTGATACTTAATTCCGGACGCTCACCAGAACTAAATGCAGTTTTTGCTAAATTGGAAGAACTTAATTCCTCTGTTCCTGGAATTCTGGTTTCCCTTTTTGGTTATACTGAATGGCTTATATATGCTCCTTATGATTTGTCCAAATTTTATAAATATGATACATATATTCCTACGGTTTCATATTATAATCCGGCTTCAAGTTCAACCAAGGCTTTGGAACAAACTTATCAGGGATGGTTTCATGCCAATATGCAGCAAGCCCTGCCACGTTTTGCTATTACGGGATATGACCATGCGGAATATTTCATTAGAGGATTTGCCCATTATGGCAAGGATTTCATAGGTAGCAAAGTCCAGAATTCATATTCACCTTTGCAGACACCGTTGTTTTTCAAAAAACAGCAGGGCGGAGGCTATCAGAATGAAAGTTTCCAGTTAATACATTACTTATACAGCCAGTCTATAGAATCAATATCATATTAAAAGAAATGAAACGTAACTTTCTCATAAGTATAATAATATCATTAGTTTTATCATTTCCGTCTGAGGGGCAGGCCCAGATAGGTGAGCATCGCAGCGATTTGTCTATTGGTGTAAGTGGTGGTTATATTCTCAGTAATGTAGGCTTCACTCCCAAGGTAAATCAAGGACTTCTTGGTGGACTTACCGGTGGATTTGTCGTTAGATACAAGAGTGAGAAATATTTTTCTACGATATGTTCCATACAAGGTGAAATAAATTATTCTCAGATAGGTTGGAAAGAGGATATTATTGATGACAACAATCAGGCTGTAATAAATACAGTTACGGGAGTTGCCGAAGAATATAGCAGAAAGTTAGATTATATTCAGATTCCAATATTTGCCCATCTGGCATGGGGAAAGGAATATAAAGGAATGAATTTCTTTGTAAATCTAGGTCCGCAGTTTGGTTATCTTGTCAGTGAAAAGACATCCACCAACTTTGAATTTTCAGAGCGCAACACCACAGACAGAACCAATCCCGTGGTGGCACAGGACACAATGAAAGTGGAACATAGTTTTGATTATGGAATAGCTGTTGGAGCTGGTATGGAATACAGTCATCCTAAGATTGGACATTTTTTACTCGAAGCACGTTATTATTATGGTCTTGGAAATATCTATGGTAATAGTAAACGAGATTATTTTTCAAAGTCAAATATAGGTAATATAGTTATTAAGGCTACGTATCTGTTTGATATTTCACGATTCAAAAAGAGATAATGTCTTGTATTTGTTGATACGGTATTTTTTTTGTACCTTTGTCACCGATGAAGAAATATGAACATAGAAGACGTCTTTCGGCATGGATATTATTATTGGTATTCGTGCCTATGCTGTTGGCATCTTCTCTTCATCACCATGAGTCAAGTGCGGCTAATACAGAATGCTATGCTTGTCTGCATCATTTGCATCATGCAAGTCACGTAAACACATCATCGCCAAATTTTGATAATTGCGTGCTCTGTCATTTCCAGAGTATCTCCTATTTGGGAGCTGCATTTGTTGTTTTGGCTTGTACTGTTCTATTTGTAATTAATGCACCTGTACTTTATATACAGATGCGCCCTGCCAGTTATGTTGGCAGTTACTCTTCGAGAGCACCACCTTTTCATTCTATAGTTTTTTAAGGTATTATTAAGGAAAAAGTAGATGTATGATGCTGTAATATAGTGAAAAGTATCATGCATCATAAATTATGTATTTAAAAAATAGAATGAAAAAAATATATATAATGCTGATGCTCATGACATTGTGTCTGTGGGCTGGGGCAGAGCCTATGCCTATGGCTCCAAAAGCATCACTTTCAGGAAAAATTATAGACGCAGTAGATAACAGTGCCCTTGCTGGCGTGTCTGTTTATATTCCGGAACTTTCAGCCGGAACAACAACAGATGCTAATGGAAACTATCAACTTACAGATTTGCCTGCTAAGAAAGTTACATTGCAGGTTAGTTATCTTGGACATCAGACAATTATTAAGAAAATTAATTTGAGTAATGAAACAAAAGCAGACTTTGTTATGAAGGAATCCAATGCTCTGATTAATGAAGTAGTCGTTACCGGTGTGGCAGGGCAGACCTTGTTAAAGGATTCTCCTACTCCTGTGTCAATACTGACATCAACAGACCTCCAGTCTACATCTTCAACTAATATTATAGACGCGATTGCTCATCAGCCGGGTATATCCCAGATAACCACCGGCAGTGGAATCTCAAAACCGGTAATTCGTGGATTAGGATACAATCGAATTGTTACCGTAAATGACGGTGTGCGCCAGGAAGGTCAACAGTGGGGAGATGAACATGGAATAGAGATTGATCCACAGACTGTAAATAGCGTAGAAGTGCTTAAAGGACCGGCTTCTCTTATGTATGGTTCAGATGCAATGGCAGGTGTAGTGATTTTCCATGAGTCTCCTACTTTGCCCAAAGGACAGGTAAGAGCTAATGTATCTACAGAATATCAGACTAACAATGGCCTCTTTGATTATTCTTTGAATATAGGAGGCAATCAGAATGGTTTTGTTTGGGATGCCAGATATTCAGACAAGATGGCTCATGCATATAAGAATAAGTACGATGGATATGTGCCTGGAAGTCAGTTCCGGGAACGAGCCTTGTCCGGTTTGCTGGGTATAAATAAAAGTTGGGGCTATAGTCATCTGCGCCTCTCTTATTATCACCTTACGCCCAGCATGAGTGAAGGCGAAAGAGATGAACAGACCGGAGATTTGATTTCAGAGCAGAGCAATCTTAAAGGGTATGGAAAATCACTTCCATACCAGCAAATTCATCATTATAAAGCTGTGCTGGATAATTCCATTTACCTTGGCAATGGCTTTTTAAAGGCTATTGTCGGATATCAGCAGAATAGACGACAGGAATTCGAAGAGAGTACTGAAACCCCGGGATTAGATTTTATGTTGCATACTGTGAATTATGATTTACATTATTCATTGGAACAACGTGAAGGATGGAATCTTTCTGCCGGAGTCGGTGGAATGTATCAGCGTTCCATCAACAAAGGTGACGAATATCTGATTCCTGCTTATGCCCTCTTCGACTTTGGCGTATTTGCTACATCAAGCTATAAAACTGGCAGATGGAATATTAGCGGCGGTCTCCGCTTTGATACCCGGCATTTGCATTCTTTTGCGCTGGAAGATAGATTTGATAAATTTTCCAAGCGTTTTAACGGTGTGACAGGAAGTGTAGGAGCTGTATACGAAATAAAGCCAAACATGAATTTCCGTATAAATCTTGCCCGTGGATTTCGTGCTCCAAATATGAGTGAACTGTCTGCCAATGGAGAACATGAAGGTACATTCCGTTACGAGTTGGGTAATCATAATCTTAATGCAGAAAACAGTTGGCAGATAGACTTAGGATGGGATTATACTTCAAGGTTTGTTACAACTCAACTTCAGCTGTTTACAAATTTCATAGATAATTATATCTTTATAAATAGATTGAATTATGAAACTGAAGGCATCCCAACATATCAGTTTACTCAAGGAGATGCCAGGTTGATGGGAGGAGAAATAAGCGTCGATGTGCATCCTGTTGACCGTTTACATATAGAAAATAATTTCAGCTATGTAAATGCTGTTCAGTTACACCAGCCTGAGGAAACAAAATATTTACCATTGACTCCGGCTCCAAGGTGGAATGCCAATGTGAAATATGACATCGTAAGAGATGGCAAAACCATAAATAATCTCTATGTAAAGGTTGGGGTTGAGTGCAATTTACGGCAGAATCATTATTACAAGGCTAATGATACGGAGACTGCAACACCTTCTTATACGCTGTTGAATGCATCAGCCGGCACAGATATCTTGCTGCATGGCAAAAAACTCTGTTCTATTTATCTGACAGGAGAGAATCTTACAAATCGTGCTTATCAGAATCATTTGAGCAGACTTAAATATGCTGACATAAATAATGTTACTGGTCGCCAGGGTATATATAATATGGGACGCAATTTTGGAATAAAGGTTACTGTACCTATCATATTATAACCATATTCAGTTATGGTAGAAATTTTATAATAGAAGAGGAGTTGAAGTTTAATATGTTCAATTAAAGTTCATATAAATTTCAACTCCTTTATTTTTAAGGTATATATGTTGTTTTCAAAAAAAACAGAAAAAAGTTAGGTAAAGATTTGGCTATATGCAAAAATAGTTATACCTTTGCACTCGCAATTCAGAAATAGCTTTTTGATTGCAGTGATTGTTATGCGCCCTTAGCTCAGTTGGTAGAGCAACTGACTCTTAATCAGTGGGTCTAGGGTTCGAATCCCTAAGGGCGCACATAA
>CAYSSU010000042.1:0-29353 GCA_964433895.1 uncultured Prevotella sp. | reverse complement strand
TATGATAGAAACGCTTACCCTCATATTTCTCCGGCAGCGACTCCCAATAAAGTTTGGCAGCCTGCAACAGACTCAATGTGCCTATCACATTGGTATGAGCAAAGGTGAAAGGATCTTTGATGCTGCGGTCAACATGGCTTTCAGCCGCAAGATGGATGATGCCGTCAACTTGTTCGTCCTCGATGAGCTTACGGAAGTCTTCGAAGTCACAGATGTCCATCTTAACAAACTTATAGTTCGGCTTATCCTCAACATCTTTGAGGTTGGCAAGGTTACCAGCGTATGTAAGCTTATCCAGGTTGATAATCTTATACTCAGGGTATTTATTTACGAAAAGTCTTACCACGTGGCTGCCAATAAAGCCTGCACCACCGGTAATAACTATTGTTCTCTTGTAGTTCATTGCTTACTTGTTTAGTAGGTTATTCATGCATTCCTTCAAGGAATCTGTCCAATATGGAACCTTTATTCCGAATGTCTCTTTAATCTTTGTCTTGTCAAGAACTGAATAAGCTGGACGCTTAACAGGGCTTGGGAACTCATCACTATGGCAAGGCTCTATGTCGCAATAGGTATTACCTGCCAGTTCTGCAATCTTCTTGGTAAAGTCATACCAACTGCATACACCTTCATTCGAGAAGTGGTAAATACCACTCTTGCCAACATACTTGCGATTCTCTACAATATCATTGATGACATCAGCAAGGTCGCCAGCGTATGTTGGAGTACCCGTCTGATCAAACACGACTTTCAACTGAGGCTTAGTTGCTGTCAGGTTGAGCATTGTCTTGACAAAGTTGTGACCAAATTCACTATAAAGCCATGCAGTGCGTATGATTATATAGTCACAACCAACAGCTTGAATTTTTTGCTCTCCATGCAACTTCGTCAATCCATAAACACCTGTAGGAGTTCCTTTCTGGTCTTCTCTACATGGCGTATTATATGGATCCCCGCCAAATACATAGTCTGTTGAAATATGTACGAGTAGTCCACCGACTTCCTTCATTGCCTTAGCAAGATTCTCAGGTGCTGTTGCATTCAATGTCTCTACAATTTCACCGGCAGTTTCAGCCTTATCAACGTTTGTCCAAGCAGCACAGTTAATAATGCACTTGACATCATTGTTCTTGACCATTTTTCGTATGGCATCAAGATCCGTAATGTCAAGCTTCTGATAACCGTCACAGACATCTGTAAAGATGTAGTTGTCTTTTGACTTCTTGCTAACGAGCTGCATCTCGTTTCCAAGTTGCCCGTTAGCTCCAGTTACAAGAATATTCATAATTCCTATTTCGTTAAACGATTATATTTTCTCACTCTGATCAGGAGCATACAAATCAACGTTGTAGTCGAAAGGAGAGTTAAAGTCCTTCAACAACTCATGTTTAGTATCTTTATCAGATAGTATTGCATGTTCTGTAGGAATCTTCCAATCAATGCCAAGATTGTCATCAAGAATGCTTATGCCGCCATCAGCCTCAGGATGATAGAAGTTATCACATTTATACTGGAATACAGCAGTATCAGAGAGCACTGAAAAACCATGAGCAAAGCCCCGAGGAATGAAGAACTGTCTATGGTTATCCTCTGTAAGTTCAACAGCTACATGTTTGCCGTATGTAGGACTTTCTTTGCGTATGTCTACAGCCACATCAAGTACTGCACCACGTACACAACGAACCAGTTTGCTTTGGCTGTATGGTGGACGCTGGAAATGTAATCCTCTCATTACTCCATACGAAGACTTTGATTCATTATCTTGTACAAAATCAATGTGACGTACTTTTGCATCGAAGTCTCGCTGTGAGAAACTCTCGAAGAAATATCCTCTTGCATCGTTAAATAGGCGTGGCTCTATAATATACACGCCATCAATCTCAGTTTTTATTACTTCCATAATATTATTTTTGCTTATTCAATTTCCAAAAGAATCTTGTGAACTTAGAAATGGCCCACCATCTTGCTTCACTTGGGCAAACAAAACTTAGATGGTAACAACGACCTAGAACCCACAGATAGTTGTGGAAAGCATCCTTAATTCCGTTATGATGAAAAACATATTTACCACGGCCAAAGTTGCCAACGCTCATTATATCCTCTATCATCTTTCTTGCCCATTGTTTCTCTTGATACGAGAAAGGCTCTACTTGTGAAGGCAACTTTAATCCAAGATATTCTACGCAAATACATGCAAAGATTCTGAAAGCACGTTGCATCCGCATTCTATACAAGTATTCATCGTGCTGTAACCAATCAATTTTATCAGCGCATTTGTTCAAGAACATGGCATAGTCAATGACCTGACGCAAACCTAAGCCTTCTTCATAAACGTGGTTTACCATATGGCTAATCAAGAACACACTTTCAAATGTAGGTGGAAATACATTAACCTTGTAGCCGTCTAAGTCAGCTTTAATCAACTTATCAGGAAAAACCTCCGAGAACATTTCTTGCATCGCCTTATCGGTTGATGGTCGCTGATAGTTATGTACTTTATAGTGTGGTTCTACTGTAACACCATTCACCCACGCCATCCCATGATGTTCGTGAACGAGTTTCCTATCTACTTTACCAATAGTATCAAGGGTATCTAATGTCTTTTGAAAGTCTTCTTTGCCAACAACAAAATCAATGTCACCGGGCTGTCTATGCAGAGGATGTGGATAACGCAAAGCCGTAATCTGACCCTTCATAAACACCGCAGCAATGTTGTTTGCTTTTAATGCTTGGTCAATCTGAACAATTGTTTCCCGATGGATTTGGTTGTGCTGAACTATCTTATTTTGCCTTCCAGCAAGATCCATAATAGTATATTCATCAGGCATCAACTCTTTAGGGAGTAAAGATATACCATCAAGCAGCAGGGCTTTTACCGTCTCTACTTCAGCAAGATGGATGACATTCTTCCATGACACTTCTTTGAAAAGAGAACCATCAGGTTCCTTCCTCCAAAGTGCAGCACGGAGAAGTTCCAAAAGTTGTGAAGACAAAATATTCATTATCTTTTCTTGAAAATCATAAGTTTACTTGCAAGGTAATTCATTATAACAACAATTACGTTTGATGTTATTTTCATTCCTAATGGCCATATATTCATCAAACTAACTGTCACCCACATGAAACCTATATCAAACAAAGCACTCACTGCTCTAAATCCGAAAAAACTTATAATTTCATAGCAGATTAGACTGAACTTCCAACTCTTAGAGTTAAATACCCATAACTTATTTGTAATGTAGGCAAAAAGTATGGATAACACTTGTGCCCATGTCGTACTCAATACATTACCTACCCTACAAAAGTTATATAAGACGTAATAAGTAATAATGTTAACTAATGTTGTTAGGACACCGAACACCAGATACATTATTACTTCATGGTATTTTTGGAAGCCTTCTATAAGAAAATTAGATTTTCTTGTCATTGTACTCGCTTGCTATATATACTGGTCTTCCTTTTGTCTCGACAAAAATACGAGCTACATACTCTCCTATAATGCCTAAAGAAAGAAGTTGGATTCCTCCAAGGAAAAGCATTACTATTATTAATGTTGGAAAGCCCGTTGTTGGATCTCCAACTATCAAAGTCTTTAGCCAGAAATATAGCATGTAGACAAAACAGAATATAGCTATCAGAATTCCTAATACCGTTGCTATACGTAGAGGCTTTGTCGTAAAAGTTACGATACCTTCTATGGCTAACCCAAACAGTCCCCAGAAATTCCAATGCGTTTTACCAGCAGCTCTATCACCTCTGTCAAAGAGAATTTCCTTTTTCTTATAACCTATCCAACAGTATAGACCCTTTGTATAACGTTCATTCTCATGGAGACGTTTTAAGGATTCTATACAGCGTCTATCCAATAGTCTGAAATCGCCCACATTAGGAAGGATCTCTATTTTGGTCATTCTTTGCAACAACCAATAGAAAGCTAATGACAAATTACGTCGTAACCAAAACTCTTCTCCTCTTGATTTACGCTTCGCATATACATCATCATAACCTTCCTCCCAATACTTCAACATCTGATTTATTAGTGATGGCTGATCCTGTAAGTCAGCATCCATGTTTATAAGGCAATCACCTGTCGCGAAGTCAAATCCTGCTGCCATTGCTCTTTCCTTGCCAAAGTTTCTTGATAAGTTAACATAACAATAACGTGCATCCTTCTGTCGCTTTTCCTTTATAATATCAAGGGTATTGTCTTTAGAGCCATCATTCACAAATAGTATTTCCCATTCATACTCCTTATGCCTACCCATAAGTTTATCGAGCTCAACGAAAAGCTTCGGCAACACAGCCGACTCATTATAGGCAGGAATCATGATTGTTACTTTTTTCATAACTCCTTGCCTTTAATGATTAATAACTGTTGTCTCTTTCTCGCTTACTATCCAAATTGCAGAATATTTACTCTTGTTCTGAACAGCCTCCGAATACGCTTGCTTTTTTAATGAATAAAAATTTTTGCCAATGAAGTTCTTAATTGACAGTTTTGTTGGCTTCTTGTAGTCGTATGCTGCAATAGCAGCCCCACCATCAAAGAAATCATAAACTAAATTTCGTACAAACGCGCCGTCTTTCTTAAGCGTCCAGTCTCCATACTGGATAAGGAGAACATTGGAAGGATCTTTTGTCTCCGATTTAAGCTCCTTTCCAATTGTATCTGCATCTTTTGCAGCCCAATAGCACATGTAATATTTATGAGCATCAACAATTAAAGTTGACACCGTAAACATCACAAGAACTACAAGACCTTTACAAGACCATTTTACATCATTAAGTACAAGACCTATTATTAAAGCTAATATTGCAATGCTTGGATAAGCTGAGATTTCACCGGCTCTAAGAATCAGAGACACTGATGAAACTATGAGCAACATCCAAAACAGCAGGCTCCAATCAGGGAAACTGTGATTTCTTATATAGCGTATGACATAGTATAAAATCAGGAGAAAAGGTATTAATCCTAAAATACCTGTCAACGCAATAAGTGAGAAATCCTTCTGGTATATAGCAGTTGTATCAATAGGATACAATGCTGCAACCCAACATACGAAAATATTCTTTGCTAATGATGCTGGTGTGAAGGAATAATCATGAGTGCTTACATCCGTTGTAAAAAGAGCTGACTTTTCATTACCTTTGGCGTTTTTTGCAACCTTTTCTGTATTTGAAGAGCCTGACGCAACCTTTGCTATATCAGTGTTTGTAACCGAAACATATGCTATAAGATACAATACAATTCCTAAAACTGGAACGATAAGCGTCTTAAGTACATGTATAAGATTTTTCCCTTTATAAATATTAACATGTTTCTCCTTGACTTCTAATAAGGCTGCAAATAAAGGTGCTATTGGAAACCATATAAAGCCAGTTTCTTTGCTAAAACAAGCAATAAAGCAACAGATAAACCACGAAATATAGCCAATGGTATTTTTGCGAAGCCAAAAATGTATAGATGCCAGCCCACAGCATGTCGCCAATACCTGTATGAATCCTCCAACATCAAGGGTTGTTCCCATTGATGTCGAAGCAAACAACAAAAATACTGACGAAACATATCTAATTGACTGCTTTAAACGTAATGCCCCCCCCAGTCTATAAACTAGACAAGCAGAGATAACGCAGAGAGTAACTATAATTGCATGATGCAAATAGGGATACAAATAGGGAAAATGCGCCTCGAATGTAAACAAAACATCTTCTATTGGTCTCCAGTAGTTTCTCGGTAATAAGATACAATCGTTAAGCCAATGATAACCTCCAACATTCCAATTACCATTTTTAAAATAGTATAGGAATTCAAAGTCATCTCCATGTGGCTTAAGAAACATACTAATAACGAACAGGAACAACCAACTCGTACCTGCCAATAAGTAATTAAATTTCTTCTTTTTCATTGATGAATATTGTTATTTGTTATTTGTTCTTAGCTTTATCCAGCAATTCTTTAAAGTACTGCTCATGCTGGTCAACCAAATGCTCCCAAGAGTATTCCTTCTTGATCACTTCTATGTTGGCATCAGTATAAGCCTTCTTGTACTTTGCGCAGATGTCATCAATATTATTAAGCAGTTCAGTTACTTTCTCTGCGGAACCATAATAGAGGGAGTTCTCTTTCAGCACCGCACGATTAAAGATGTTATCGTGAGCGAGTACAAAACAACCTGATGCCATTGCCTCAAGCAGTGAAGGGTTGGTGCCACCTACACTATGACCATGGAAGTAAGCCTTGGAGAAGTGGCGGACAGAATCCAGCTTCTTGAAGTCATAGATACCACCAACGAACTTAATTCCCTTCTCATTACCATACTTCGCAACAAGTTCTTTACCATGAGGAGTGGTTGTCTTACCAACGACTACTAAAGGTCTCTTGCCATTCTCTTTTGAGTGCAGATAACCTTCTATAGCAATTACAATATTGTTTTCAGGCTCAAGACGTGCAACCAGAATGTAGTATTCCTCAGGTTTCAGACCAAACTCTTTGAGATAATCAGCATTGAAATCTGTATGAACATCAGCACCGTATGCCAAGAACTTGCTTTCAACTCCAAAGTTCTCCTTATAATAGTCGTGGATTCCCATATTATCAGCAATAAGATACTGACTATGTTTAACAGCTTCCTTCTCTTCCCAATGAATAAACTTCTGCACCCACTTATTGAACTTGGTGCGCTTATATTCAAGTCCATCCATGTTTGTTACAACAATCGGATCTTTGATTTTCTTGACATTAAACCAAATGAACGCAGGAATAATGCTTGTATACCCAGCTTCATAGATAATGTCGAAGTGTTCTCTCTTCAACGCATCTTTTAGTGAAGCGAAGTCATAGAAAAACGAGCCAACACTTCCTCCCATCCAAGGTTCTGGGCTATAGATATGTTTTATATGTACACCTTTATACTCATCCTTCTTATATGGGTGATAAGAAGGAGAGTAAACTGTTACGTCATGTCCTCTCTTTGCAAGTCCTACAGAGATATACTCTGCAAACTGTTCAAAGCCTCCGTAGTTATTTGGTATGCCACGGACGCTAACAAATGCTATCTTCATTAATACGATATTTAATTCTAATTATTTTATACTGACATTGGTTTCTGTATATTCATAAGCCTTGGTAGTATAATATACTTTACTACATGGCAGAAGCATACAGTTAAAGCCAATGTTGAAATTGCAGCAACAGCATAATTGATATTGGGGTTGTCAGTCAACTTATCAAGAGATAGTTTTTCAACTAATCTAAACAGTACCATGTGGCTGAGGTATATCTCCATTGAAATTCCACTTATATAATCAACGACTCTATTCGTCATCCATGGCTTTGAACCACCTATTGCATAAATAAGCCAGGAGGCGAAAAGGATAAGGATATACATATTGTCGTCAATAATCGCAGGTTTCAAAAACAAACCAATTGATAGAATAATACTTATTGCCAGCATCAATTTACTATGCTTATAAGACAAACTCTTTAGTTCTTTTCTATAAAGATATATCAGCCCTCCACCTATGAAGTAAGGCATACTAAATATCATATTATGTCTGCCCACATAGAAGTTGACAAAAGGCTCCTTAAAGAAATAATACTTCCCAATAAAATGGAAAGCTATTGCTATAATCAAAACAAGTCAAGCTCTCTTCTTGTTGTCTATTAAAAAGACGAAGAAAGGGAACATTATATAGAACAAGAATATCAAGCCAATGAGCTATTCCAATTGCAGAATATGCTCGAAGTCCATTCAAAGACTGATAGTTTTCCCTAAGTTTAATGGGGGGGGGCAGGTCGAGCGGACTTTTGTTTATTCATTATTAATATCCTCCTTGCGATATGCAGAATAAAAGTGATGAGCTATGCGATCCTTTTCAGGAGGCAATTGCATATAGTCTCCATAAACCTGACGGAGAACTTTATCGTATTGTTGTGGAGCTTTGAATTTAACACCTTCAAAGTCAACTTCAATAGTATCTTCGAGTATAGACTTGGGATAGACTTCCCATTCTGGATGCGTTCCCCAAATGATATTAGCTACCCAAGTACTATTGTCATAGTCTGCTGAGTCAACATATTTCATTAGTTTGCGCTCAAAGTACTTCTTACCCATAAGATGTGCATAAATAAAAGCTGGTACTTTTATTATTTTCTTAATAATGCCCTGGGTCAAGCCAAAAACATAATGCTTCCTTGTTGATAGGAATATCAATGAACAAAGACCATGAGTCTTATTCATTATACTCAAGGCTTCTTCTTTAGAATTGCCTGCACCATCTTCAACATAAATGTCAACGAATACTCCAAGACCGAAATCTTTTTCATTATCTGTATGTACAACATATCGACTATCACTAATGCGTGTAAGAAGATAAGGATAGTCTTTACAAGTTTCGCTGTTGAAAACTTGCAAAGGAGCTATTTCCTCTTTATGGGTAAGCATATAGTGAATCAGTTTGTCATGATCAGGCCGTGGCATCATTATATCAACATCATCATCCCAAGGAATAAAGCCATGATGACGAATCGCTCCAATTAAAGTTCCCCAAGCAAGAACATATTTAAGTCCTAACTTGTCACAGAGACCTTTAATCCTTTTAAGGATTTCAAAAGAAACTTGCTGGGTCTCTTTCAATGTTAATTCTTTTCCCATTATGTAAAATTTAAATCTTTGCTATCATTTTACCCCAATCATAGACTATATCTATACGAGGCATGTTTATTCTGCTTTTTTTACCTAACTGGTATATGAACTTTAGCCCATACCCAAAATCCTCTGTAAAGTAACGGCTATGTATGTCTGGCTTCCAGCCTTGGGATGTTTCAATCATTGGGGACTTGATGCCTTTGAAGGCAGCGATACTCTTTATCTTGTTGCACAATGATTCTGCATCATAGCTCTCATAGTATTCAAGGACAGGTGGAATAGAGCCTTCCTTTACTCCAAGGACTTTCAGAAGTTGTTGGAACTCATTATCCATGTCTATATATAATTGTGCAGCTTCGACAGTCCAATCTTCGTAGAAAAGACTTTGCTTCGGATAGTATATTCCTTCATGCCAATCTTTCCACATTGTGTAAAGTCGTCCTGTGTGGAGAAGGGGGTTACTGTTGGATAAGCTAACTTCATAGAAGCTGTCAAGCAAGTTAACTGGGGTATCAAACAACTTTTCCAATGTTGAACGAATACCCTCTACATCAGTATAATTCTCAATTACTACATTCAAAGAACTTTTGAATCCAAGTAGATGGGCTTTATGTCCATATTGCTCAGTTCTTGCAATGAATGGCACTCGCTGAAAGCCAAATGTTGGTTGATTTGGAATCAGCTCATGAGTCTGGAAGAAGAAGCCAGTACTTGATACAATACTTCCTACAATGGTTGTCGGTTTCAAATATGGCTTTATCTCTTCTATCTCACTTCTGATATACATACCCGGCAGACAAAGCAATACTATATCTGCCTGTGGTATGATTTCTGACGGATTGTGAGTAACAATGCTCAGTTTGCCATTTATTGTAGAGCTGTTGGGTAATGTTATTTTCAGTTGGTCTGACCACCGTTCAGGATGTCTTGTCAATATGCCGACATTGACATCAGACTTGGCTCCCAAGTAGCCACTTACTACATGTCCTAGGTTGCCGCCTCCACAAATACAATTTTCATTACAATGACTTTAGAATGTTTACCAATTTTTCATCATCCTTACGGTCACGGACTGCGAGACGAATGAGTTGCTTGCCACTGTCGCCCATGTTGCGCTTCAAAGAGCAGTTACTGATTATGACATCATGTTCAATGAGTTTCTGAGCGAGCTGGGCAGAAGTGTATTTATCTGTTACTTCACAAAGGAAGTAGTTTGCCTGCGATGGGATGACACGGAGGTATGGAATTGTCTGCAAATCTTTGAAAAATTTCTCGCGTTCCTCACGGAACAATTTGCAAGCACGCTTATAGTCGTTCTCGTACTTTCCGAATATCTGCATATAGAATTCTCCGAAGGAATTGATGTTCCAAATGGATACTTCCTTCTTGATTCGGGCAATGAGTTCTTTATTAGAAGAAGCAAAGATGCCAAGACGAAGTCCTGGAACACCATAAGACTTGCTGATGCTCTTCATGACCATCAAGTCAGGATATTTCTCCAAGATGTCATTATGAAGCAGACTGTTGTCCTCGTAGCCATCGGTGAAGTCAACGAAGCTCTCGTCAACAATAAGTTTAATGCCTTTCTCCTTACACCAATCAGCAAGACGAAGCACATCTTTCTTCTGAATGTATTGACCGGATGGGTTGTCTGGATTGATAAGGAGAAGCAAAGAAATATTTTTATCGCCGAAGAAGTCCATCAGTTCGTCAACGGTATAAGAGAAGTTGTCCTTGTGGGAAATGAAAGGAACAATCTGCTCCGGTTTTAAGCGGTTAGGATACTCGTCGAATGTCGGGAACATCACACCGACTTTCTTACCGGTATGTTCCTCCATGACAATCTTGATAAGTTCAGTGGCACCATTACCTACGGCAACATAATCTTGCTTAATGCCGAAATACTTGCCTGCAAGCAGTGAGTTAACAAACATTCCTGATGGATATTCTGTCAATAACGTATCGAAATTGGCACGCATCTCGTCACGCATTCGTTTTGTAGGGAAGTATGGGTTAACAAGATAGCAGAAGTCAAGCAGATTAGGGAATCGCCAGAAGCCACCATAACACTTATGGTACTCATGATATTTCGTCTCACCACTGGAAAAGATTGTGGAAGCAATGTCCAAATCCTGTACATCGTCTATCTCATACCACTTCTGATCCGGACGGATAGGAAGAGCGCGAAGGTTAGCCTGATGCAAGTGAGTAATAACTCGAAGCACCTGCTCATAGTATTGGTTGTTGCCCATTACCTTGGTGAAAGCTTCCAAAAATGGAACATATACATTCTGACTGAACTCCTTGCTGAACTTGTAAATGTTTACGGTCTTGTAATACTTGTCAGCCTCAGACCAGTCGAATGCCTCTTTCGGGACAAAGTTCACAATCTCATTGAACTCGTTAATCTTTACAACAGTACCATCCATCCATGACTCGTACTTGGCAACAAGTGCAAGATTTGGATATGGGTCGTCAAGTAGCATCTGCAACATACTGTCCTCAAAGATCAGGTCAGACTCTAACAAGAGTGTATCATCTTCGCAGAGTTGCTTCTTAGCAAGTGCCAAAGAATAGATGTTGTTGGTTTTGTCATAGACGGGATTATCAACAAACTCAATATTCAATATGTCATCATACTGATGACCGATATAGTCTTTGAGTTTCTGCCCTTCATATCCTACAACTAACACCAGTCTGCTAAGGTGCAGCTTAGCCAACTGGTTAATCACTCTGTCAATGAGTTTCACTCCATTCACTTCCACCATACACTTGGTGTTGTTCTTAGTGTATTCACCAAGTCGCTTGCCCATTCCGGCAGCTAATATTATTGCTTGCATAATGGTTATATTATGATTATTACTTTAATTTGTTATTTATTCTGTCACTCTCTGAGCCTTGTCTAATCTTCTGTGACAATAAGAAATTAGAGAAAGTATCTCCAATGCATCTTGTTCTTCCATAGGCCATTCTATCTTTGGACAGTGTGCTTCTGGATTTCTAAACATTTTACAGATACCTTCAAGTATTGCTTCGAATCCTTTTTGTTCATCCTTTTGTTGTTGTGTCTTGTATTCATTGATAATCAAGACAGGATGATTAAAGACATATGATACCAACTTTACTCCATCAGCTCGTATAAAAGAAAGTTGCCTTATTCTCTCAAACAACCCCTTACATGCTTCAAATACAGCATGGAAATAGTTCTTGTCTACAAGTTCAGCTGTGCAATATTTGAATATGTCAGAATGTGCATTTCTCGCTTTAAGGTCAGACAAAAGTTTGTTAGCTCTCGACTGTGCTTCTGAAATCGTGCTTGCTTCTTTTACCACATGATATTTCCCATTAGGTTGAAGTTCATATCCGACATAGCTTAGAACTTCATTTATATGTAATCTCGTTTCCTCAAATTTCCTAGCATCTGTATATATTTGAGGATTTACCACATTACAGATGAAGTGCAAAATATCATTAGAATATCTCTTCTGATTTTGACTTTCAGCAAAAGCGTTGTATAGTCTTTTCCATTTTGTGTTCGTTGGGTCAACATCTTTAAGGCCATATTGCAAAAGAGCATGACCTATCTGAGAGCCGGTTAGACCTTCATTCGTATCACCTAAAATCTTGGCAATACGTTCCAACTGTTGCGGCGATAAACATTTCCGTAAGATCATATCCTATTGATATTTCTTAATAAAATGTGCTGGCACACCTACCCATATTTCGTTGGACGGTATGTCTTTAGTAACTATACTACCTGCACCAATAATTACATTATCCCCTATCGTTACTGGTTTTGTAATTATTGTATTTGCACCTATGAAAACATTATTACCTATTTTTACCTTGCCAAATTCATATGTATGCGCATTACCATTTGGTTTTATGTAATGAGTCAATATAATGCACCGCATAGTTATGTCACCACCATCTCCAATTTCGATATACTCAGGGTGAAGACTATCAAAAATAACTTGTTGTCCTATAAACGTGCTTCCACACTTCACCCCCCCCCAGTCTCACGAGGAACCATCTTCCTTTCATTGGGAGATAATTGGACATTGATATTCTTAAAAGCAAAGCTCTTATAACTCTTTTCAAATTCATATCTGTTGATGATTGATAATTACATCATAAAACGTACACACATGTCCCTCTTCTTTTTTGTTCAACTTATAGCTCAACTTATGTAAGCAAGACTGCCTTTTCCAATTGTTCCATAGGCATTCGTCATACTTATCAAAGAAATGAAGGAGAAGAAGATGTGGATTTTCATTAGTATATGGAGGTATGCGTTTTGTTTCTTCAGGGAAATCCTTCATAACGATGGTCATAAACTGATGAAGCAAGAAGTAATCTATCATGTAGTTATATCGTTTCCAATATGCAGAAAGCAATTCTTGCGTAGCTTTAAGAATGAAGTTGTTCGGTTTTGCCCACATACACCAACTTGACATAAGAGTCGCATGTCCATCTGCTCCAGGTTTCTGAGTCTGATACACAAACAAATCTGATTGCAATATGACATTTGGAATATTTCCATCAGTACAAAGTACAGTCGCATCTAACCATAGACCGCCATGCCGAAGGAGCAAATCCAACCGTAATATATCAGAGAAATGAGTAAGTGTTATTATGCCTTTATCCAACTTCTCAGTAATAAACTTTGGAATCTCTGTGTACTGTTTATAGTTATCTTTAGTAATAAGCACAATATTCCAGTCTTTCAAATTCACTTCAATAGACTTATAGCATACTTTCACCAAGTCAGGAGCTTGCTCAATACCTTGCCACCAAAATATCCAAACAGTCTTATTAATATTGTCATTGTCAGACTTTCTTTCTTCTGATACATTATTATATAAAGCAGTATCACCTTCCCTATGACTTTTTATATCATATTCTTTATGCAGCATTTCAATTTCCTTCCTAAACTTTTTCCTCAGTTTATTCTGAATTTTCAAACTTACAGCACTTCTCAACTGCTCCAATGCTGTCTTGCTATGCCCCAATATCATAAACAATCCAACAGCATCCAACAATACTCCAGCCTTAGCCCATTGCTTTATGAGTTTCACTCCTCCCGCCTTTTCAAAATATCCTCGCATCTTCGACATTTCTTCTATAATTTTTCTTTCTAACATTCAATATTTCTTTGCCTTGCATAAGATTTTTCGTTGCTTAGCAAAATGTATTTTTTTACAAGATTACAACGTCAAAAGCCAAATTATTTACCACATTAAAACACTTTGTTTGACTCATCAATACGTCATATTTACCTTATTGATAAGTAAGCTTTCTTTCTTTGCTAATATTTTTAAGTCCTTCAAAAGTCTCTTTTACAAGATATGGAACTTTGAAGAAGTACCCCTTTCTCTTACCTGTCTGAAACAAGAACTTATTAAAGGGAACAACGTTATATTCAGGTTTAGAATCCTTGTAGGAGATAAAATTGTTAAGCAAGACATCGAATTTAAGTTTGCCATCAACGAATGCCTTCTCGAACATGAATAAGGAATCCAAATTAACCATAATTAAATCTTTAACTTTGATTCTTTGTGCAATGTTAGTTTTTGAAAGTGCCTCTCTAAATTTATTGTTTAGATGATAATTTATACCCTCTTCGTCAAAGCTGCTGTCAGTGTATACTAAAACAGGAAAAACAGTTAGATGTTCATCGTTCTCCATACCCTTTATTTTGCCAAGTTTGTTTACAATAACATTAGCCAACTGTGAAATGCCTTTCGGCTTCCCCTTTTCATTTGCTACAAACTTTTCGTTTAACTTATCGATTATAATGTCAAAGTCATCAGATTCCTTAGCCTTTGATGTCAATTGAACGTCTTTAAATTCAAATATAAAGATTCTTTCAGCCTTACGTGCAAAGTAGTCTGGCATACCATTACCGTATTCAGCCTTCAATTCGTCTCCTGTTTCCTTTATGTATCTTATATCCTTTAAGATTTGATTTATTATAGGATAGAATAAATACTGTTCCGAAAAGTGTTCACCTATTACTTTTTTGAGTTGTATGTAAATCTCTCCACTTGTGCCTTTCAACAAGTGCACTTTTTCTATTGATCCAGCTATATCAAAAATCATAGAATGATAGAGCTTATCAATAAGAAACTTACTAAAAAGTACGCAATAGGAATCTTCATCTACTTTAAATAATGGATATTCTTGGATATTTATTTTAGCTCCATGTCCATAATCTCTAGTTGTATTAACGCAAAGACTATCATAAAAATCGATGACATTCTTCTTTGTATTTTCTCCAAGTTTTACAAGACATGTCTTTGTATCATTGACCATTAGCCCCGTAGATAGACTGTATATATTCCACAGATATTCGGATGCATTTTTACAATGCTTCTGCTTTAGAAATTCATCTACGTAAGTATTGAATTTATCATTTGAAGGTGCGAAATCCATCAGTAGCCTCTTTCCTTTATACAATTCCATCATTGGCGACATTACATTTCTTGAGGAATTGCTTTGTAAAGCCCAAGGCATATACGTCTGTAAAATATCTGCTGGACCTAAATTATCCTTGCTAACTGTAGAGCCATCTATCAAGTAATTATCACAGGCAATAAGGTATGCTTTAAATAATTTTGATTTCTCTTCTTTATCAAGGTCACGTTTATCAAGATTTGGTTTCTCCAGAAGCTTTACGATGACATCTAACAATGCTGGAACATTTATGTATAAATCATTCTTGTTTACGTATGCACCCATAAAGTCAGTAACTCTGTGCTGTAGATCATTATTAAGTTCAAACAAAAGGGGCATGATAATATGCAAATCGAAGTCCCCATCTGTCAATGAATCTTTTTTTGCAATAATAAAGGCAATCCAACATACAGAATTGCAGGTTGGCAAACCTTTCAGTAACTCGCATATAATGTCTTTTCCATTAGGATATAACTGGGAATAAGATATACCCTTAGCTTTCCTTAGTGTCATGTCAATCATAACTTATCGCAAATCCAAATCTATAAAATTTGTAGATTTTGTATTTTGACTTCCTTCATCTAATGATTCTTTACTTTACTATCAGCTTTACATAATTGTCTTATTCCCCAACGACTATTAGTTCTAGTCTTAATCTGATAAAAGTCAATATAGTCTTCTTGCTTTTCCGAATTGCATATAACAATATCATCATGATAGTCCAGGATCATGACATAATCTTCATGTGCTTTTTCTAATTGAAGAAGCCTATGTAATCCCCAATTAATCTGATATTCAAATCTGTTGGAAGATGACGCGCCCGCGATTTCCTTTGGATGTATAGATGCTAATTTGTCCAGACTACTCATATCAAAAAAAACTAATTCTACTTCTTTATCCTCTTATAAAACTTCACAAACACTTCTTTCGGTGTCATTCTCGTGAAACAAACGGAAAGCACATTGTGTTCTTTCTTTGCTAATAAGTTATAGCGATTTGGTTTGCCGTGACGATTGGAACGGAGTGAATGATAGATAAACTGTCCGATTGTATATGGTAGATTGAGTAACGTGAAGAGGCAGTACCCTATGTATGTGTTGCCGCTGCGCCACATCATTGCGCCGACAAACCCGGCAGGTCCTGTAGCTGTCTGTATAGGGCTCATACTTTTACCTGTCATTCCTTCATAGTGGATAATCTCCGCATCAGCATCTACCCAGCACTCATAACCACGCTTACGCAACTCGCAACTGACTGCTATGTCTTCCGGGGTGAAGAAGTATCTTTCATCGAACCATCCAATTTCTTTAAACAGTTCTGTCTTTATCAAGAAGTAGGCACCAATAATATCGTAGCTCTTGAAAATGCTTTTCGTAGGATTGCGTTTGTTAGCTCGCTTTTCACTCCACAGCCCAAATGCGCCAAGGAAATAATGCCAACGGCTATGTGCAGCCCTGCCACAATATTGTATCTGTCCATTGCCAAGTATTCCTTTCGGGCTTACAATAGCAACTTTATCAGGGAGTTCCTCTATTGTTTCAACAAGCTTGTCGATGCATGGCATCCTAAACTCTGTGTCGTCATTCTGCACGAAGCAGTACTTGCCTCTCGCTTGGCGTAAAGCCAAATTATTGTTCTCTGAGAAACCTCGTATCTCGTTACTCTCTATGAACTTCACCCATGGGAAATCTACTTTCGCTTTCTCCAAGTTTTCTTTCGTAAAGAGATATGCCACTACAAAACACTCGTAGCTTACGTGAGTATATTTCTTCATGCTCTCCAAACATGGATACAAGTTCTTAAGATTATTCATGCATACAATCACGATACTGACGGTAGGGTTGTTATTATCTGTAGCCATACTAAAAGTTCAAAGAATAATCAATCATTCAGAAAATATTTACTTTATATTCAAATGAGCTAACTTTGAGATCGTATTTTTTTATAGTTCATTATTTCAATTTTTCAACATATCTTGCTATAATATCAAGGCTTTTCTGAATAGTATAAATTTGGTCGTTGCTTTTTACAGTTCCTTTAGCAATCTTCTCCAACTGCTCTGAAACCTCATCTTTCACTACTAAACTTGATATTAGGAAATCGTCTAATTTTAACTCTGCATGTTCCCTTTCTCCTTTACCGTATGTTGCATCAATAATGATTGGAACATTCTTAAACTTGTCAAGCCAATTGTTAACCTCAGTACCAGTGAAAGTCTCATGAGTCTTCTTAAACTCAACAAAAGCTTTGCCATAAACTGGCGATATATAGAAATACTTTGCCTTACCATTCTCCAAAGAAAATTTCTTGCTAGGTAATGTCTGATATACTTCTTTGATTTGATTAAATAGTATTGAATCGATAAACTCATTGTTAAAGGAAAGCCTAATATTATATGCAGGTTCCTTGCCGACATTGGTGACTTTCAACAATATTAATCCAATTCTGTCTTCTATAGAAAAATACAATCTAGCTTTTCTCTCTTCCTCCCATTCCCTTTTCATTTCGATTAATGTCTTCTCATTCAACCTAAGAGAGTAGGCGGTATAGATAATCATTATCGCAGCTGCTGCCGCAGATAGATAGCTACCCCAAAATCCCAACCAATCCTTTGCTTCACCTACATAAGGGAAGAATGATGGCTGTAACATAGCGAAGTTGATAGAGGCTGGTAATATCGCTATAATGATTAGAGCTATGACAAAGAATCTTTTCATACACATGTTGAAATGAAAATACCCCTTATAGGTAAAGGAGTAAAACTAATATCTATCAATTAGCTGTCCATACATTGTATCTTTTCCTTCAACCTTCCGGGAAAATTTATTTCTCCATGTAAGTTTGAAGATGTGCGTATCTGACACTGACTGAAAATATTGATTGACTGGCGCGCAATCGTTGAGATGACCAACCAAATCATAAAGATGCTCGTTGGTATATGGTGTTTCATCGACGAGTTTCCGAAAACCTGATGACTTTCTATAGAGCATATCAAAGGTGTAGTCAATCAAAAAATAGTCAATAATACGACCACGATTTTCATTGAAATATGTCAAGAGAACTTCTCTGAACGTCTTCATAGCCTCGCTGCCTTTAGCCACAAACAAGAAGAAAGTTGTCCATCTGTATGCAGATATGGTTCCTGTGTGCCTATCATGTATTTTAATGCTTCCGAAAAAAGGGTTAAAGTCTATATCGTTTAATGGCGCATTCATAAACACTGTAGCATCAATCCAGTACCCTCCATGTTGATAAAGCAAGCATATCCGAAGAATATCACTGAGATGTGTTATGGTAATAGCACCGGAAGACACCTGGTCAAATATGTACTGAGGAATGTCACCCCACTGTCTAATGTTGTCTTTTGTTATCATCACAACTTCTCGACCATTAGAATTTTGCTTAATGCTGTTGATACATATCCTTACTATGTCGGGTAAGCCATCTGTACCCTGCCACCAAAAGACGAAGATACGTTCAGGCTCATCTGAATGTATGTGGGGGGGTAATGGTTTCTGGTACAAGATACCCATATCGATTCTCCAACCATTGGAGAATGATTTCATTCTTTCTCTCTCCGTAAATTCGTCCTGCTTCTTTGAAGTTCGGACGAATAGACATTATCCATGCTACCACCATTTTGATGATAAGCCCCAAATTGTAATGTGGCACTAAAAGAAGAATCTTCTTCATACTGGCCAGATAATCATAAAGGTATGGATTCATTTCTTTGATATTATTCTACTCATTAATAATTTTCCCTTTATACCAGCAATCTTGTTGTTGCTGATATTAACAGTAATCTTCTTTCCTTTTTCATCATTGTGAAAGAACGAGGTAGAGGTCTGTCTGAAATTTACGATGTTACCTGTAAATGTTAGTCTGTTTTGACATTCGCTATATCCATATCCATATTGTGATAGTAACATCACGCCATCTGATTTCCGAATATCAAATGTATTGTTGCGAATATAGTCCTGCTCCAGTCCATTGTTAATATTGAATAGGCATTTGTTCTTCGCATTGATGACAGTAAAGATATTCTTCTCAACATATATTGGCATCTTACAAGACAAACTCAATATTGTCGAGGCATTAGTCAAAATGTTGTTTCGAATTGAGCAATACTTAGTAATAGTTGGAAGATAGCTGTAAGCAATATTACCATTTTTCACTTCGTTACTATCGAACAATAGTGAGTCAATCGTTAGCTTGGCTACGAAATCCATAACAGAACTCTCGCTCGTTCTTAAGAACCTATTGCTCTTTACTTCAAACTTACGGATGTCGCCTTCTCCTTCTATGGCCAAAGGATTCGTTTTACACTCGAAATCATTGAAAGTGTTGTCATGAATGCTTACGGAACCTGATACACCACCTGAATAAACCGTTATTGCATAATATCTTGAGTTGAATACATTCTTGTATATATCTACCTTGTCAACATATCGGTTTGATTCGTTGCCATCGCTAAAGATAGAAATTGACTCATCCCTATAATTGGTAAACTCATTGTCGTGGATACTGACATTATCAAGATAAGAACCTATGTTTGTCCAAATCGCACCGCATGACGATTTTTGCCCTTTATTTGAGATGCTCTCGATAAACTTGCACTTACTGATTTCTGCATTTTTTATATTCACAATCCATATAGGAGTGTTGCGTTGAAGCTGATTGAACGAACAATTCTCAATCTTTAAACCATCAACACCATATAAGCCAATAATTCCCCGCTCACTGTTTACATTAAACCAGAACTCGTTGTCCCCTTCGCATTCAAAGTTGATATTTTGGACTGTAATATCCTTTGTCGCGTACAATGTACGCGTGAAGTGATCGATAGTCCCATCTGTCGACACGCATTTCCTGTTAGTGATAAATGAGTTGTATATATACATAGCGTGTGTCTGTGGAAGAGTATTGAACCGGATAGTGCATCCATTACCGTCAATCGTAGTATGGTCCCTCACGACTATGGAACGATAAAACGTATATGTTTTGCCTTTTGAAAAGACTACCTCAATCTCGTCATTCTTTTTACTCGCATTGTCTATCGCCTCGGAAATTGCAGTACCCAAATCTCCATTCTTTGGATTGAGATCATCAACGCTAATCACAGATTTTGCTTGTAACGAAAAAGTGAAAGCACAGAACGCAAGTACAAAGAATTTCCTCATCGCTTTATTTATGCAATCTTAGCGCGACCATTGTCATTAAAGCATCCCATCTGATACTTGATAACAAGGACAAGTGCGAGATAATATAGATAGACTTGCATTCCCGGAACACTAGTCATGGAAATAACAAGCCAATATGCCATGCCAATGAAGAAGATAGAAGCACTCTTATATTTCTTCGGTAGTTTGACTACGGTCCAATAAATCATGAAGAGATATGCCAATATGCCAAGAATGCCAAACTGGGGCAACACCTGGAACCATACGCTTTCGCCACCAAGCAATCCCACAGTAACAACTGTTGACATTTCGCTCAAGAATTTGAATCCTAATCCATATAAGGGGGACATCGACATAATTCCTATAGCAACCGTCAACTGCTCGAAGCGCATGTTGGCATCGCTACCACCAACTTTTTCTTGCGCATCGGCGGAGAACAAACTTTTGAAAATGTCCAGTTGGTCACTAAAATATGGTAAGAGGACTACCAATGCTAATAACATTATAAAGGCATACCGATAGAACTTACCACTCTTTAAACTAATAAAAGAGAAAGCTCCGATCAAGAGAAAAAGATAAGGACCACGTGACTTTGTCATAATGATGCACGCCAAAGACAATAGGCATGTGGCTAAAACTAACAGTTTGTTTGTCTTTATGTTGATTTTGGCTTTCATCAAGAAGAACAAAGAGATAATAATATACAGTCCAAAGTTGATGCCAGAACCAATAGGGTGGGCAAAGACGGATTTTGCTCTGAATCCACGTCCCTCATCTTCGTCATAGTTACCAAAGTCAATAGCTCTTGTCTGGTCTTGTACTAAGCTGGTCTCATAATCAGCGAGTGGGTTCGATTGAGTTGCGATCTCGTATAACTCATAAATTCCGCAAAGCAGGAACAAGAATGTAAATCCTCGTAAAAGAAAGATCAAATCTCTCTTGTCATTGATGATTCTCCATATAAGATAGGTCATAATGACATATTCCAATATTTGCTTGACGTATGCTGATACAGCTCCAGCGAACCCGACTAATGCAAAGACTGTAGAAATCGTCCACGAAATAGTTAATATTATGAATGGTGTCTTAAATGGAAAATTATTTCTTGTCTGGGCGTAAGGTCCACCCTTGTTCGTACCATACCTTATAAAGAACTCTACTGCAAATACCATGATAAGGACATCCTCGACAGTAAGGATAGGAACACCTGGTATTGACAGGAAGTTAATGTTGGTATTCAGAAACAAATCATACAGCATAAAAGTCAGAAAAGCCTTCCTGAAGTTGATGAAGCTGTAGATGATTATTAATATAGCGATTAACTGAAAAATCATATAGATATTACTACTTACTTAAATCCTTATTTAACAATATATTCCAATTGTTTTACAACTTTGTCAGGCATAAGATTTACCTTAGCAGAACAAAGATTGGCTTTTATCTTTTGTAAATTGTTTAACCACGATGGTTTATTGATGCATTGTGAAAGTTCTTCAAGGGAGTTACATAATATACCCATATCTCCGAACTTATTAAACAAGTATCTGAAATAATGGTTATCCAAAGCTATAATTGGCTTTTGATCCCAGATTGCTTCAAGAACAGCCCCGCTGGCAGTCAATTCATAAGAGCCTTTGTCATATAACAGAAGCAGGATGTCCATTTCCCGGACATTAGAATTATATTCTTCGAAAGGTAGCAATTTCCCGGTTTTGTTAAGTTCAACAAAGTTTTTAGATTCTATGCTGCCATTGACAAAACTCAATGAATAGATTGTTACTTTATCGTTTGTAAGATGATCTAAGATATACTTTAAAGTACCTAAACCTCTTGATGGAGTTATAGCACCAGGAACTCCTATCCTTATTATATCATCTTCCTTCTTTTTTATAGAGACGTTGTTTATTGGTCTGATATATGCATGATCAATGGAGTTCACCTGTTCTCTATTTATAGGAGCAATATGTTTGTTGAAGTATTTGACCATATCAGAGGAAAGCAATATAAAATGGATCTTTCTGCTTATCTTTGTATGTTTGAAGACATGGCGCAGATACCAACCGAATATTTTCATTGCCAGAGTGTCATCTTTCTCTTTCATTATGTGCTCCATATCACTGTGGCACATATCGAATACACGATTCTTCTTTCCGAAAGAGAATAACTTTATAAGGCTTATTCCTTCGTATATATTGTTATTGTAGAAGACGTCACTATCATCAGGCACACGCATATAGTGAAAATAATCAAGCCATCCTGTTAATAGCATCCAAATGAGATAATCTAATCCATTCCACCCTGTACGTAACCTCTTGAAATCCTTTTCTTCGAAAACTACATTGCTGTAGTCATAATGACAAGCATCCATAAGCTTTCTAAGATTATCACAAGAAGTCTTATCAGCGATATATACCACTTTGTCATAAAGAGAGGAAATCATCATGAGATACGACTGATTAATCACCTCGTGATAACTCCCACTGGAATAAGGGTCGATAATATAAGCGTTTTTTGTCTTACTCATTGTTTTGTTTCATCATTTCGTTAAAAAGATGCTCCCATTCGTCAGCAATATGTTCAACGGTGAACTTTTTGCAAGTCTTAAGTCCGTTTTCTGCGATTTGCTTACGGTATGCTGTGTTTGTCATGAGTTTTTCTATAGCTTTAGCATATCCATTAAGATCATTATCTTGGATGATGACCCCATTCTTCCCGTTTTCTATTATCTCATGTAAGCTGCTATATGTATCCATTGCCAAAGGAACGACACCATACTGTTGAGCTTCAACAAGAGTCATTCCAAAACCTTCCGAAGCTGATGTCATCATGAATATAGCAGATTCTGTATAAAATGGTTTAGGATCTTTAAACCCCTCGAAAATAACTCGTTGTAGACTTAATTTTCGAGATAGTTGCTTGGAAGTATCCATATCAGGACCATCACCAACTATTTTCAAATTCCAGTCACTCAGTTCGGGATTACTCTCTATAATCTTCCAAATCCTTAGAACATAAGAGATCCGTTTTTGGTATTCGTAAATTCTACCTACATATAGCACTTCCTTTTTCTTATTCTCGAACTTATCCATGTCATAGAAATACTGATATGTCAGGGGATTGTTGATTGCGTAGAACTTGTTTGCCTTGTCTTCAATACCAGAGATAGATTGGTACTCATCCATAAATGATTTGGCAAGGAAAACATATTTATCACTACGATTGTAGTTGTTCAAATGATTAGCCATTTGGTTGTTACGCCATCGACGCTCAAAAAATTTCTTACCCAAAATTGGTTGAGCCAATTTTCTTTTCCAATTCATTTCTTCACCAAGAGGTAGAAGAACGCTAAGATGCCAACAAGTGATGAGCTTGCATTTTGTTCCTTTACGAGCAAGGTCACAAAGAGTTGTATTTCCCCATTGGTTAATCATGATGTCTATATCCTTATCGATTATATACTGTCGTAATTTGTCAATGTCTATTTTTTTGTAACCTTCAATGGTAAACAGCTTCTTACTTTTTATCTTGTCAGCTAAAGAGTAGGGCATAGGGTCTATTGTATTATAGTAAGTATAAGCTATAAATACATTATGACCACGTCTTACGAACTCATTCGACAATGTAACTGTGATAGTCTCACCACCACCATACACTGGCCAATACCGCATGATGTATAGAATGTTCATTTTCTCTTGAGGATATTTTCTATTGTTGATTCTGATTTGTCTAATACTTTCCCTAAGAGCAACGCTCTTAGCTTGTCAGCTAATGTGGCTAACAATAAGATTGATATTGAAATCGCAAATACGCTCACAATAGGTGAAATCAATACCAGCCTTTTGAAGTCTATTATATTGAGATACAATAAAATGACATGACTAATATATACTGAAAACATATATGGAGCAAGTCTGCCTACAACGTCTGATAGTTTTGATTGCATCTTGTTCTTTGCTGCCATAAAGAGCGATACCGAAGATAATAGTACTAGCGGATTCTTATTGCTCTCCAACATTCTCGTTATGTGATCTCCACATATTTGATAATAACTACATGCGAACACTATTGCAACATTAATTCCTGTAGCAATCATTAAAATTTGAACTGGATTTTTCTCTATCTTTTGTATGGGATACTTACGAAGATATTGACCTATCACGTAAATGAAAAGTAATTGCGTCAGCGTGGTCCCATTATAATGATATAAAGTTCCACCTACAAATTCTACCAATAATAAGAATATCATTAAGGCTTGATATTGCCTTTTATCAATATTCTCAATGCCCCTATTCAAAATTGGTGAAATCATTAACATGTACATATACGCACTAAAATACCAACATGTTCCTGAAGCCGTGGGTAATAACAAATCAAGGATGTGCCGTGGGTGTATGCCACTGAACATAATGTCTATAACGATAAATATGATTCCCCATGACCATGCAAGAAGCTCATATTTCACGACTTTATTATGCCCCCCCCCCCCGAACAGAGACAGATCTAATGCCAAAATAGCCAGAGATAAAAGCAAACGTGTTCACACCAAGTATAAGCAACATTCTTAAAGAAAGTACACTAGAATACTCTATGCTATGCCCTGTTAACCTACAAGCATCTATGTTATAGTATTGGCCTGACATATGAAGCATAATGATGAAAAGCATCATAATCACACGAAGAGCCTCAATGTTGGCATTACGTTTAACTTTTACATCATAAGATACTAATTTCTTTGAAGTCATAGAACGCTTTATTATTTTCCTATAGAACTTTGGATTTTATTAACGGTTTCCCAATAGCATAGGGAAATAACGTTTTACAATTGTTATTACTGGATATATAATAACCAATGTAACAAATGAAATGATGCAAGCTTCAAGAATGTTTATGCCCCCCCCCATTATATTTAATGAAAGGCTGATGATAAAGAATAAAAAATTCCAATATTTGATGCAATCCTACTATAGCAATCATTCCAGAATTATATCTTCTAAAAATAGGTACACTCTTATTAAATAGCAAGTTAAATAGAGCCATAATGCTGTATCCAAATACAAAATTATATATATAAAAGACAAATATATTATTACCATAATAGCCATTGGATATATCGGTATGATTACCTGATTTAGTTAGCAAGAATGTAATAGCACAGGAAGATAGAAAAACAATACTTGTTGGCAAAGTCTTGGACTTGGATATAAGGTTTTCCTTCTTTAAGAAATAACCAAATCCAAAGAAAGGCATTGCCAAAAGTGCTGAATCTATGGAAAACAACATGTTATTACCATCATTAGATAAAATCATAGATAAGCATATTACCAAAATGGAATCAGACAACCAGACAATCATGGAATTCAAACTTGAGGCCAATCTTATCCAAATCAAAGCTATTATGAACCACATTGGCTGACAAGGGATATACCACCATGATGTGTCGTAATTTTCACCAACACAAAGTCCTACAATCAATTTAATTATATTATAATGCTTGGTAATTGTACACCAACAGACACCAATAAGAGAGAAGCCTAAATAAGGAATTAAGAGCCTTTTATAATCAATTTTCACTTCCTCTTTCAAAGGCCTTGACTTGTACAGGTACCCACTAATAATAAAGAATAACGGCATATGAAACTGATAAATAAAATTTCTAGCTTCTTGCTGCATTGGTAGATGACCAACAACAACAAGGAAAATTGCTACGAATTTTAAGTTATCAATCCAATATAATCTTTTTTCCATAATCAAAATCAAACTTAATTGCCGATATTATCTGTAAATTTTTGAAATCATCGTATGAACAACATAATAAAGTTTTTTTCTTTCATCTTTGCGAAGCCCTATGAATAATATTAAAATGGTGCACCATATAAAGGAAACAATCACATTTAAAATAAGTCTTGTTAAAGTCTCCTCCCTAAAAAGATATGTAATTGACAACGGAAGAGATAAAGACAAAACAAAAACTATCAATGATGGCAAAAGAACGCCTGCAAAATAGCGTTTAACCTTGAAATTTATTAATTCCTTAAGAATGTATACTCTATAAATCAGTATTATAAATGTAGATAGGCTCATTATAACATATGCAGAATAAGCAGGAAAACCTAGATAAAATGCGATATATGTAATGATAAAGTTCATCCACAACAAACATCCTGTAACTGCTTGCGATTTTCTTAGTTTCCCAGTAGCAAACATTGCTGTTATAGGCGCATTCATCAAACTTAATAATAACAGATAGAATAAATCTATTCTTATAAAATTAGCAGTATTCTCCGGTGGATTAACTAACCATAATTTTAAGATTTTATCAATTTCGACATAGAGTGGCACTGCAACGATTAATAAGAGAAAGAAGGCTATTTTTGACCCATAAATAATGAGTGAATTTAGATACTCCCTATCGTTTGAGGCATATGCTTTAATAATTTGTGGATTTAATGCCGTCGTAAAATTGTTGACGAATGTCCTTGTTGCGTTTTCTACTTGGTTAGTAACACCTCGCGCAGCATTAACCCTTACTCCAAAGAACATATTACTAATAACATTGACACCTTGACCATTTAATGTATCTGCAATGGTAGCAAAGAAATTCCAGCCCGCAAATGACAGCATCTGCTTGTAGAGCGCTTTATCCTTAACATGCTTATAATGACATTCTTGATAATTGTATGAGCAAAATATAGAATAGAAAATTCTTAGTATTATAGCTACCAGAACAAGTGCGACTGCCCAGCCAATTAACCGATCAACGTCCAAAAATTTTAGTACATAGATTAGAACAAGTTTGGCAGCAGCCTCAAATATAGATGTATAGGCAAAAATATCCATTCTTTCGTGAGCAATAATTGTTGCTGAATAAGGAATACTCCAAATGTTTAGCGCGAAGGTAAAGACAGAAAGCTGAAATACGATGTTAACAGCCTTCATTCTGTCATCAGCAAAATTCATGTGCTCATTGATAAACCACAATCCGGCAGTTTCGCTCACTATTAGTAGAACTAAAATAAGCATAACATGGATGTTCATCGCGGCAGAGAATACATCTCTCGGTTTCCCTTCTTTTTTTCCAAGTTCAAAATTCAAAAACCTTTGGGTAGAAAAAGTCAGCGAACCGCTTATCATTGTAAACATGGCTACAAATCCCCCAACGACATTGTATGTACCGAAATCATCTACCCCTAAAACTTGGAGAACGACACGAGAAGTATATAACCCTAACAGCATCGTAATAATCGTTCGGGCATACAACAAGATTGTGTTTTTTGCCAATCGTTTTTTTGGAGACTCCTTTTTTGTTTCCATTTTTACAAGGTTATCCTTTTCACCAATTTATAATACTCTAATTTCTGAAGACCTTTGTTAAAGTCTCTATGCCTTTACTTTTATTATTTTCTGTAATATGAGACTTTCACTTGAAATAAATTATTTCTGATTCGTCCTTTATACCTTCTGGTAACAAATAGTATGTAGAATAAGGATTAGTTTTAAAATATTCATCTATTCCAGCTTGAATTTTCCCTGAAAATATTCGTTTCCGATTATGCCCTATGATTTTAGCAGGTGCACCTGCAAGAACCACAGATTCATTTTTCCCATTTAAATTCAAATAATCCTTATCAAGATAAGAGCCATGAGCAACTAAAGAATTGTCAGGTGTTACTGTTCCCTTATTAATATAAGAGTTATTGCCAATCCAATTATATTTTCCAATAGAGATTTTCTTGGACATAGGCTTGACAGTTTGATTAGTCATATCTATTACGTAATGATGATTTGAATCACTGATAATAGTGTTGTAAGTAATTGAACTACCTTCTTCTATAGATATTTGATTTGTACAATCGATATTTACCGATTCTCCGATCCAAACTAAAGGCCCAAAAATAAGTTTTCCTTGTTCTGTAATTCTTAATATACAATTCCTTGCAATACTGCATAAGCCATTAAACTCTACTGAGCAACCCGGCCGAAGTATTAGCGTAGAATAGCGGCCGGGAATTGTGTAATAATCTTTATGTCGTCCGATTTTTATCATACTTTCTCAACTTCTCCTTTAATGATTATATCACCCCCCCCCCAACAAAGTGGAGTCTTCCATAAATGAAAATTGGTAATTTAATTGCAGTAAGAATGGGTAAAGTTCGAAAATTGACATATATAGTCTTAGTCACATTTAGGTGTGATCTATCTAAACGATTTTCTAATTTAGTAAAAACTTTTTGGATAATAGAAAAAATTCTCATGAGTTCTTCTGATTTATTATATTCTTAATTCCTCTTTTGGATAGTCCATGCCTACATATGAACATTCCATCTTTTATCGCAGACCCACTAATTACTGCTCGCCAAAATCGGGATTGTCGGCATTATCTCATATGAGGTAAGTGGGTAAGAATATTAATGGGTAAATGCCCGTTTCGATATAATTCAAATCTGCACATCCTAAATCTTTCATCACAGAGAGATTTGTGTCCAACTCACCACATATCTTCTTATCGACCATGTCTTTGGAATACACTGTCTTCAGTTGCTCTGACAACTCCTCGAGTCCTGAATTGACAATAGCCTTAACGACATGGCTGACAACGTATTTGTCGCAGATATTTCCTGTAGGGTAATCAGAGATATAGGCATCAAGAACTCTGCTGAAGATGCCAGACAGCTCGTCATGTACCTTCTTGTTATAGGCTTCAGTCTTGGTCTCTGTATCACAACCCATCCTTGCCAATAGATCGGCTACAATTCGTTTTGAATAGTCAGTTAAACCTTCTTCCAATAAGAATTGCTCAAGTTGTTTTGGTTCATATTCAAAAACTATCGATAATATCGGCAATATGTACGTAAAGCCATTATAGTCAGAAAGGTTGAATCTGATTATGTCTTCCGACTGACGCAGCACTTCAAGTACTACATCAAAAGAAGAAAAAGCGTATGATGACAAAAGGGTTATGAGAGTATTCCTTATGATGAAATGGTTGACAGTCGTATCTGACTCCAACTGCTCTGCACTTTTGCCCCATTGCTTGCCAAGCTCCCAAAGGATTAGCTGTTCTTCATCAGC
>CAYSSU010000041.1:0-30073 GCA_964433895.1 uncultured Prevotella sp. | reverse complement strand
AAGGTAAACATACTTTTACGGAATCAAAAGGCTGCATCGCGGATACGCTTACCTGCTTTGGGTTGCATTATGCACTGATTTGAACTGCAGAATGCACTACTTTGGACTGCAAAATGCACTATATTGGAATGACAAGGATTAAAGATTAAGGATTAAGAAAACCGTGAAAGGAAAAAGCGTGCCAATTATTAATCCATAATTATGAAATCTCATGTCCGGGCATGAAGCTACAATCCACTTTTACACTTACTTTTTTTGTCATGTCAATTATATTCCATATCTTTGCACATCATAGATTTACGGTTAAATAATAAGACCGGCACAATTCATGAAAATAAAAATTGTATATACCATAATACTGATGTTCTGCACTGCCTTAAACGCAATGGCACAGAACTTCACTCTGCAGGGACGAGTAACTGATGAAGACGAAAACCCCGTGGAACTGGCTGTTGTCTCTGTGCTGAAACAAGGTAAGGCTACAATGACTTCTATGAAAGGGGATTTCTACATGAGCCTAAAATCTGAGGATAGTGTGGTGGTGAAATTCTCAATGATAGGATATAAAACAAAAACAAGAATACTGAGACACCCTAAGGGAAAATTGACGCTACAAGTTAAACTATATGGTGATGCCACTGTACTGGATGAGGTGAACGTGGACGGACAAAAAATACAAACAGGACAAAACCAGGAACTTAATTCCAAAAACTTGCAGAAAATGAATACAGCAACAGGCAACAATGTGGAAAAACTGGTGCAACTGCAGGCGGGAGTGTCTTCTCACAGTGAGCTGTCGTCCCAATACAATGTACGCGGAGGAGCATTCAACGAAAACATTGTCTACATAAACGGAGTGGAAATTTATCGCCCATTCCTGGTAAGAAGCGGACAGCAGGAAGGACTGTCTGTAATAAATCCTGACATGGTGGACAAAATAAATTTCTCTACCGGTGGATTTGCAGCAAAATATGGCGACAAGATGTCGTCTGCCCTTGACATTACATACCGACGCCCTGAACATTTTGAAGCAAAAATAAACGCAAGTATGCTTGGAGCCGGTGCCTACATTGCATTGGGCAACAAAAAAATTTCATGGAGCAACAGCATAAGATACAAGACCAACAGATATCTGCTGGGGTCATTGCAGACTGAAGGAGAATACCGACCTGACTTTATGGACTATCAGACTTATCTGAGTTACCGACCTAACAAACGATGGACCATTGATTTTATAGGCAACATAAACGACAATCACTACAACTTCTACCCTGAATCAAGAGAAACTAAATTCGGAACTGCTGAAAACGTGAAATCATTCAAGGTGTATTTTGACGGACAGGAGAAAGACCTGTTCCGCACATGGTCCGGGGCTCTGGACATAACAAGACACATAACAGCCAACACCAGTATATCACTAATAGCCTCTGCTTTCAACACCAACGAAAAGGAGCAATATGATATTCAAGGACAATACTGGCTGACACAAACTGATAAAAACGAAAGTCTGGGAGTGGGAACATACTTTGAACATACCAGAAACTATCTAAAGGCAAACACAGAAAGTGCCAAACTGATGCTGCGGCATAAAAACGGAATTCATAACATTGAGGCTGGATTCACAATAAAGAGAGAACACATAGAGGAAAAAAGTACGGAATATGAGATGCGTGACTCCAGCGGATACAATATTCCAAATGGCGATAAAGACCTATACATGATATATTCCATGAAGGCAGACAACACCATTGACGCCACCAGAGCCGAGGCTTACGTGCAGGACACATGGAGATTTGCCAGTGCTGGAGAACATACATATTTCACATTGAACTACGGCGTGAGGATGAGTCACTGGAACTTCAACCATGAGACTATCGTTTCTCCAAGACTCTCACTTGGGATAATACCGGCATTCGACCATAACATGACTTTGAGATTTGCTACCGGAATATATTACCAGGCTCCTATCTTCAAAGAGTTGAGAGACACTTCTACAGTGAATGGCATAACAGTGGCATCACTGAACAGAAAGATAAAAAGCCAGAGGTCTATACACTTCATTGCCGGAATGGACTACAGATTCAATCTGGCAGGCAGAAAATACATATTCTCTGCAGAAGCTTACTACAAAGCCCTGAGCAATCTTATACCGTACTCTATAAACAATGTAAACGTGGTGTATTATGGCACCAACGACGCAAGCGGACACGCTGCAGGAATAGACCTAAAGCTATATGGTGACCTTGTGCCCGGAGCTGAATCATGGATAAGCGTATCACTGATGGACACTGAAATGAAATTAGAAGGCAGAAAAATGCCGTTGCCTACAGACCAAAAATACGTAATAAATCTATGTTTCACTGACTTTTTCCCGGGTACCGACCGCTGGAAAATGTCATTAAACCTAAGTTATGCCGACGGATTGCCATTCTCTGCCCCTCATCAGGAACTGCAGCGAAACTCATTCCGGGCACCCGCCTACAAGCGTGCTGACATCGGCATGAGTTACAGACTGCTGAACAATGAAAAAAGTAACCGCAAAAGTATATTCAAAAATATATGGTTGGGCGTTGAATGTTTTAATCTGTTCGGCATAAACAACGTGAACAGTTATTATTGGATTACTGACGTGAACAGTAATCAGTATGCAGTGCCCAACTATCTGACGGGCAGAATGTTAAGCGGAAACATTCAAGTTGAATTCTAACCCCACCAAGTGAAATAAAGAATCACCAACACGGCAACTATAACAGCGAGGAATATACCCTTGATGAGACAGGACGTAACTTTCTTTATTATAGTTACGCCAATAATCACAGCTATTATTACAAATACGAAATATCCAAAGTTATTCATAATTATTTATTGTTACTTATTTAAAAAGACGACGGAACAGAGACGGTATCTGCGTCTGAAATTCCATGCGCTCATGGGTTATCGGATGATAGAAACACAGCATATACGCATGCAGGCACAATCTGTCTACGGGATTATCTCCATTGCCATATTTGATGTCTCCACATACAGGATGCCCCATATCAGCTGAATGAACACGAATCTGGTTCTTGCGTCCGGTTTCAAGACGATACTCCACAAGAGAATAGTCAGGAGTGCGGTTGAGCACATGAAAATGAGTAACGGCATATTTTCCACCATTGTCTACCGGTGAAGAATAAGTGACATAAGCCTTGTTGTCCTTAAGCCAACTTGCCATAGTTCCTTCATCCTCCATAACCTCACCAGACACCACTGCCACATAACGGCGGTCGTAGACAGTATGATGCCAATCTTCTTCAAGAAGCATCTCGGTCTGCATGTCCTTGGCATATATCATAAGTCCGCTGGTATCACGGTCTAGTCTGTGAACCACATGAGCAAAACACTTCTGACGACTCTTCTTGAAATAATCATCAAGCACAGCCTTTACATTCAGAGATGAATGTCCGGCTGCCATAGAAAGGATGCCGATGTTCTTCTCCACCACCACAATATAGCGGTCTTCATACACCAACTTAACATAGCGACTCTTGAACGTGTCATTCTTCTTGCTCTTGCTCACGGATATTTTCATACCGGGCTTTAAAGGATAATCAAACTGTGAGATGGTCTTCTGCCCCACCTTGATACCGTTTCCCTTAAGAGTTGACTTTATCTTACTTTTGCTCTCGCCCTTGACATTATCAAGAAGCCAGTCAAGCAAAGTGCCCTCACTATTCACCGTATAATGGTCATATTCTCCAACATTCTTATGCGTATCTATTCTCTTCATTATGTTTCGTTATACCTTATTATATATGCACAAAGATAACCTTTGTGATTGCAAAGATACGGCTTTAACTTGAAACCATTATCATAAGAATGCTAAATAATGAAAAAATAAAAACTTTTTGCAATCTAGAGTTTGCAAATTTAGAAATAAATGTTACCTTTGCATTGAAATATTAAAAACAAACTTGAAATTAAGATATATGGAAGCCTTCTTTCGTACACACTCTTACCTTGTAGAGCATACAAATGCTCCGGTTCGTCGACTCCTTATGGATGAAATAGACTGGAATGACCGTATGATAGGCATAAAAGGTACTCGCGGTGTAGGGAAGACAACGTTTCTATTGCAATATGCCAAAGAAAAGTTCGGTTCAGAAGACAGGCGCTGTCTGTTTGTAAACATGAACAATTTCTATTTTCAGGGACGGGGCATTGCTGACTTTGCGGGGGACTTTGTAAAACACGGAGGAAAAGTGCTTCTTATTGACCAAGTATTCAAGCAACCAGACTGGAGCAAAGAACTGCGCAAATGCTATGATTTATATCCAAATCTAAAGATTGTTTTTACCGGTAGCAGCGTGATGCGCCTGAAAGAGGAAAACCCGGAACTAAACGGAATAGTAAAAAGCTATAATCTCAGAGGATTTTCTTTTCGTGAATTCATAAACCTTCAGACAGGAAACGACTTCCATGCATACACTTTGGAAAATATCATTCAGAATCATGAACATATAATAAAAGAGATTCTTCCAAAGGTGAGCCCGCAGAAATATTTCATGGATTATCTTCATCATGGCTTTTATCCTTTCTTCCTTGAGCATCGCAACTTTTCTGAGAATCTGCTCAAGACAATGAACATGATGACAGAAGTAGACATACTGCTGATAAAGCAGATAGACTTGAAATATCTAACAAAAATAAAGAAACTATTCTATTTGCTGGCTGTTGACGGTCCGAAGGCTCCAAACATAAGTAACTTGGCTCAAGAAATAGAAACAAGCCGTGCCACGGTGATGAACTATATAAAATATCTGGCTGACGCCAGACTCATAAACATGATTTATCCCGTGGGAGAGGAATTTCCAAAAAAGCCGTCAAAGGTAATGATGCACAACTCCAATCTGATGTATGCTATATATCCTATACAGGTGAACCTTCAAGATGCCATGGAAGCATTCTTCGTAAACTCACTCTGGAAAGACCACAAAGTAAACCAGACTGGAAAAGATCATTTCTACACTGTAGACAAGAACAGAAAATTCAGAATCTGCGATGCACACGGTGAACACAAGCTACGATATAACCCCGATACTATATATGCCAGATATAACACAGAGGTGGGAAAAGACAACCGCATACCGCTATGGTTGCTGGGATTCCTATACTAATGTAAAACAGAAATAGTTAAGGTTAAGAAATTAAATACAAAAACATTCATTAATATTTTATCATTTATTAAAATGGCTAAAGAAAAAAAATTTATCACATGTGATGGTAACACAGCTGCTGCCCATGTAAGCTACATGTTTACAGAAGTTGCTGCCATCTACCCTATCACTCCGTCATCTCCAATGGCAGAGCATGTAGATGAATGGGCCGCCAAAGGTCGCAAGAACCTTTTCGGTCAGCGTGTATCAATCCAGGAAATGGAGTCTGAAGGTGGTGCAGCAGGTGCTGTTCACGGTTCTCTCCAGGCTGGTGCTCTCACATCTACCTACACTGCATCTCAGGGTCTTCTTCTGATGATTCCTAATATGTATAAGATTGCAGGCGAGCTGCTGCCTTGCGTATTCAACGTTTCAGCACGTACACTGGCATCTCATTCTCTCTGTATCTTCGGTGATCATCAAGACGTGATGGCTTGCCGTCAGACTGGTTTCGCAATGTTCTGCTCTGGTTCTGTACAGGAAGTTATGGATTTGTCTGCTATACCTTATTTGGCTACACTGAAGACTTCTATTCCTTTCATCAACTTCTTTGATGGTTTCCGTACATCTCACGAATATCACAAGATTGAAGAGATGAATATGGAAGACATCCGCCCATTGGTTGACCTTGATGACATCAAGAAATTCCGTGACCGTGCATTGTCTCCAGAGCGCCCTGTAACTCGCGGTACTGCTGAGAACCCAGAAACATTCTTCACACATCGTGAGGCTTGCAATGAATATTATGATAAGATTCCTGAGGTAGTAGAAAACTATCTTGGCAAGATTTCTGAGATTACCGGTCGTGAATATCACCTCTTCAATTATTATGGAGCTAAAGACGCTGAGAACGTAATCATCCTTATGGGTTCTGCAACAGAACCTGCACGCGAAGCTATCGACTACCTTGTAAAGCAGGGTAAGAAAGTAGGTATGGTTGCTGTTCACTTGTATCGCCCATTCTCTGTAGACTATCTGCAGAAGGTTCTGCCTGCAACAGTTAAGCGCATTGCTGTTCTTGACCGTACAAAGGAGCCAGGAGCTGAAGGTGAACCATTGTATCTTGACGTTAAGAGTGCTCTCTACAACGACGAGCGCAAACCTCTTATCGTAGGTGGCCGTTACGGTCTCGGTTCTTCAGACACAACTCCTGCTAAGATTGTTGCAGTTTACAAGAATCTTGAATTGCCACAGCCTAAGAATCATTTCACAGTAGGTATCGTTGATGATGTTACATTCACATCACTCCCTGAAGAGGAAGAAATTCCTATGGGTGGCGACAGCCTGTTTGAAGCTAAGTTCTACGGACTGGGTGCTGACGGTACTGTAGGTGCCAACAAAAACTCTGTTCAGATTATCGGTAACAACACCAATAAATATTGCCAGGCTTACTTCTCTTACGATTCTAAGAAGAGTGGTGGTTTCACTTGCTCTCATCTTCGTTTCGGTGATGACCCTATCCACAGCGCATATCAGGTAAACACACCTAACTTCGTGGCTTGCCACGTTCAGGCTTACCTGCACATGTATGATGTAACACGTGGTCTTCGCAAGAACGGTATATTCTTGTTGAATACTATCTTCGACGGTGATGAACTTATTAACTTCATCCCTAACAAGGTAAAACGCTACTTCGCAAAGAACAATATAAAAGTTTACTACATCAACGCAACAAAGATTGCTCAGGAAATTGGTCTCGGCAACCGTACCAATACTATCCTGCAGTCTGCATTCTTCCGCATCACAGAGGTTATTCCTTTGAAACTTGCAGTAGAACAGATGAAGGCATTCATCGTAAAGAGCTACTCTAAGAAGGGTCAGGATGTCGTAGACAAGAACTTCGCTGCTGTTGACCATGGTAACGAATACAAAGAACTTGCTGTAGACGCAGCTTGGGCTAACCTTGCTGACGATGCTGCTAAGGAAGACGATGCACCAGCATTCGTTAAAGAACTTGTTCGCCCTATGAACAGTCAGGCAGGTGACTTGCTGAAAGTTTCAGACTTCATCAAGAATGACACTGTAGACGGTACATGGCAGAATGGTACAGCCGCATTCGAAAAACGCGGTGTAGAAGCATTCGTACCAGTATGGAACACAGAGAACTGTATTCAGTGCAACAAGTGTTCTTTCGTATGTCCTCACGCAGCTATCCGTCCATTCGTATTGACAGATGAAGAACTGAAGGGCATTGAAATTGAAACTCAGGATATCAAGGCTCCTAAGGCTTTGTCTGGCATGCACTTCCGTGTTGAGACTTCAGTTCTTGACTGTCTGGGGTGCGGTAACTGTGTTGATGTCTGCCCTGGAAAGAAGGGTGAAAAGGCATTGAAGATGGTTCCATTCAACGTTGATGCTCCTGACATGGTCAAAGAAGCTGCAAACTGGGAATATCTTGTACACAAGGTTACTTCAAAGCAAGACCTCATTGACATCAAGCAGAGTCCTAAGAACTCTCAGTTCGCTCAACCACTGTTCGAGTTCTCTGGAGCATGTTCAGGTTGCGGTGAGACTCCTTACGTTAAATTGCTGTCTCAGCTCTTCGGTGACCGTCAGATGGTTGCAAATGCAACAGGTTGTTCTTCAATCTACTCTGCATCTGTTCCTTCTACTCCATACACAACAAACGCAAAGGGACAGGGTCCTGCATTCGACAACTCTCTGTTTGAGGACTTCTGCGAATTCGGTCTTGGTATGGTTATGGGTAACAAGAAAATGAAAGAACGCATCGTTAAGTTACTTTGTGACGCTAAGGCTACAGACAAGGCTTCTGACTCATTCAAGGCTGCTGCTGACAAATGGATTGCTGCTAAAGACAATTCTGAAGAAAGCAAGGTTGCTGCCGCAGAACTTAAGCCTCTTATCGCTGAAGGTGCAAAAGCCGGTTGCCCAATATGTACAGAACTGAAGACACTTGACCACTATCTCGTTAAGAGAAGTCAGTGGATTATCGGTGGTGACGGTGCTTCTTACGATATTGGTTACGGTGGTCTTGACCATGTACTCGCTTCTGGTGAGGATGTAAACATCTTGGTTCTTGATACTGAGGTTTACTCTAATACCGGTGGTCAGAGTTCTAAGTCTACCCCTCTTGGTGCCATCGCTCAATTCGCAGCACAGGGCAAACGTATCCGCAAGAAAGACCTTGGTCTGATGGAAACTACATACGGTTACATCTATGTAGCTCAGGTTGCCATGGGTGCAGACAATGCTCAGACATTGAAGGCTATCCGTGAAGCTGAGGCATATCCAGGTCCATCTTTGGTTATCGCATACGCTCCATGTATCAACCACGGTATCAAGGGTACCAAGAAGATGAAGAGAAGTATGGGTACAAGTCAGCGTGAGGAAGAATTAGCCGTTGCTTGTGGTTACTGGCACTTGTGGAGATTCAATCCACAGTTGGCTGATGAAGGCAAGAACCCATTCTCTCTTGACTCTAAAGAACCAGAATGGTCAGACTTCCGTGACTTCCTGATGGGTGAAGTTCGCTACTCTTCTGTAGCAAAGGCTTATCCTGAAGAGGCTGAAGAACTGTTCACAGAGGCTGAAAAGATGGCTAAACTCCGTTATCAGTCTTATGTTCGCAAGAGCAAAGAAGACTGGAGCGAAAATATCTAATATTCTTAGATAATTTATAATAAGAAGGGGAATTCCATTTTAAGGGCATTCCCCTTCTTTTATGTATAATATTTTTTAAAAAACCGACTTTTATATAATAATACTGATAAGTTTTATTACTTTTGCGACTTGAAATGCATCTGATAAGTAAATTCTAAAATAATAAGAATATGAAAAAGGTATTAACAATAGCTATTTTGCTGATGTCTGTATTTACAATGGCATCGGCTCAGAAACAGGCAGAAATCAAATTCGATAATGTCAGCATTGACATCGGCTCATTCAGTGAAAATGCACCGGTACAGAAATGTACATTCACATTTACCAATGTTGGTGATGCTCCACTGGTTATAAATCAAGCTGTAGCAAGTTGCGGATGTACTGTGCCAAACTATACAAAGGCTCCTATACAACCGGGACAAAAAGGACAAATCAAAGTTACCTATAATGGTAAAGGCAAATTTCCGGGACACTTTAAAAAGAGTATCACTGTACGTACAAACGGAAAAACCGAGATGACCCGCCTATATATAGAAGGCGTTATGAACGAAGCCAAATAAATATTATATATTAAATCCCCTGATTAAAACATCAGGGGATTTTTATTTTCACCGTAATTTATTCATTTGCTGTACTTCATGACGAATGACATCAAGAGTACTTGTATCTGATGCGAACACTGAATTCAGTCCTTGTTCTTCCTGAGCAGGATCACCGGTATAGTCGTCACCAACCTGCCACTGTATATGCCTCGGATTGGCGTATCCTCCCCATCCCCAGAAATTGCAGCCGGCAAACTTTCCACCATGCAAAGCATTGTCACCGACAAGAGAGAACACAAAACGATAATATTCATCACGAGCCTTAGTTGTTGAAGTTGTCGAAAAAGAAAAGCCGTCTCTTGGATATCCAAACTCTTCCATGACAAGCGGTTTGCCGATACGGTCGCATATAGCCAGATGATTGTCTATATACTCTTTTGTATTCTTACAACCTACAGGTAATTCTTCCATAAGTTTATCTTTATGAACCCAACTCCAGTTGTATGGCCACAGATGTATATTGCAATAATCCACATTCTTATCAGAACAGATACGTTCCCATACACCATAATCATTTTCACATCCCCACATACCTTCACTGCCAAGACTTATAAGATGGTGTCTGTCAAGACTACGGATAAGAGCAGAAGATTCTGCAAGCCATTTTTCAAAATCAGGCAATACTTCTTTCTTGAACGCACGAGGTTCATTACCTATCTGCCATGACATTATAGCCGGATCATCTGCATATTTCTTTCCGGTATAACGATTTTTGCGGGTAATGATAAACCTGACGTAATCATAAAAAAGCAGATGTGCTTTCTTGTTAGTAGCATACTGTGCTACAAAATTCATATATGCCTGGTATCCGTCTTCATTGGGACGTGGAGCAACTCCGGCTCCTGCCTGTTCCAGATAATAGCCATAACCTCCACTCCATTCCCATGAATTATTAAGATATAGGACAGCCACCATCTTTCTCTTTCCCATTTCCATTAGCAAATAATCCAATCCTGACAGAATTGTATCATTATAAACACCGTGAGCCTCCTGCAAAGTAGGTTCCACCTTAGTCTTAATGCCTCTCTTTCCATCAGAGCCGACAAGTATACGCAGATTGTCAATTCCCATCTGCTTCATATTGTCAAGTTCACGACACAGACGTTCTCTGTTGCCGCCCTGCCCCTCAGAACCAAGAATTGCACCATACCAAAAATTGGTACCTACATAATAATAAGGTTTACCGGAACGCTCAAAATGACCGTTCCTGACTGTTACAAAATTGTTTTTTGACATAATTGGCAAAACTGAAAAAACTGCCAAAAGAGAAATTAATAAATTCTTCATAGATTTTAGAATATGGTAATTTTTATATCTTTAAAATTTAAAACGAGCTACCAGAGGTAAATGATCGCTGAAACCATTATTATATTTCGGACCATTATAGTTGCGGAATGGCTGCACTCCACCATAACGGCTGTCTTCTGTAAGAGCAAATATTCTATCCGCAATACAGCAACTCTGCAAATATCTGTCTACAGAAATGCTACAGAGGATATGATCCAGGCTGCCCCATTCTCCACGATACTTATATGTGCCCTTTGCGCCATTACTGCCTTTAGCCTTAGCTGAGACATCGCGAAGACCGTGAGTGTACAGCAGTTCCAAACTGGCATTATCAGTATAATCATTGAAATCTCCGGCTACAATTATATTTGCATTCTTATCTGTACGATAAACTGAATCTACAGCATTACTGAGAATCGTAGCTACATGTAACCTATTAGGACGACTTGCTTGCTCGCCACCTCGGCGGCTTGGAGCATGCACCACAAACACATGAAGCATTTTTCCACCTTTAATTTTGCCATAGGCATAGAGTATATCACGAGTAGGATGAAGTCCGGGAATAGTATCTATACGTATAGAACGATTGCTAACCAATCGAAAAGCACTAGGATTATACATCAGTGCCACATCTATGCCACGTGCATCCGGGGAATTTGTAATAATATACTTATAAAGGGCACCGCGAAGAAGAGAACGACGCGTGAGATCACGCATCACGCTATCATTTTCCACTTCACACAATGCCACCATATCAGGCAATGTCCATTCGTTGGAATCAGGATATTCACCACATGAAATAATCTCCTGCCCTATATTATTCAACTTACGCCAATAACGCGTCGGAGTCCAGTGATAGTCACCCGAAGGCAAAAATTCATAGTCCTGTTTCAAACTGTCATGCTGCGTATCGAATAGATTTTCAGTATTGAATTCCACAAAAGTGAATATTCCAAGAAGAAGAGAAAGTAGGTACATAATGTGTTGTGTCAGTTTCAGTCTTGAATATCTTCTTTCACATTTTGGCGAATCTTTGTAAGATAAGCCTTCATTCCTTTTGCGTCCTTATTATCAATTATGGTGATAAGTTCCTTCAGCTCTTCACGTATTTTGCTCACCTGTCCAGAAGTATAAGGATTGAAAAGTATCTCTTGAAGCAGATAGTCATCTTCGTTAAGCACACCTTTTGCTATACGCATGTGGCGTTTGAATGTGGTACCGGGAGCATCCTGATGCTTCATCACAGCAGCAAAGACAAATGTAGATACAAACGGAATACTGAGTGAGTAAGCCACAGTTTCATCATGTTCCTTGAATGTATATTCATAGATGTTAAGCCCCAGCTTCTGATACATATCCTTGAAGAATATACGTCCCATATAATCACCCTCACTGATAATGATTGCATTCTCTTCACTAAGCTGCTGAAGATTGGCAAAAGTTGGTCCGAACATAGGATGAGTACTCACATACGGATGCCCACTCTGTTCATAAAAATTCTTTAGCCCGGTCTTCACACTGGCTATATCACTGACAATACAATCATCAGGCAAATAAGGCAAGACTTCCTTAAAAGCAGAAAGAGTGTATTTCACTGTAACGGCATTGATGACAAGTTCCGGTGAAAAAACCTTTATCTCATCCAAAGTGGTAAAACGCTGACAATTATACGTAAACCGCATACGCCTGGCATCTTTCTCAAACACTGCCACTTCATGATCAAAACTGAGCAGGTCGATAAAGAAAGACCCCATCTTACCTGCTCCCATTATTAATATCTTCATCTTACTGATTTACTATTTCCAATTGCTGACGAACACTCTCTTCATGAATGTTCTCAAACACCTGAGCCGCAAACTCTGCACTCATGCCACACAGACTGGCCTGAGCACCGCGCTTCTCTAATATTTCATTATAGCGACTAGCCTGAAGCACAGTTAGATTATGTTCCTTCTTATATGTTCCTATTTCACGGCAAATGCGCATACGCTTTGCAAGAAGATCCATAAGTTGATTGTCCAGTTCGTCTATCTGACCACGAAGCTGGCGCAGACCTTCAGTTGTTGTGTGCTCATCACGAACCACAAGAAGAGACAGAATATAATCAAGAATATCAGGAGTTACCTGCTGCTTGGCATCACTCCATGCTTCATCAGGATTACAGTGGCTCTCAACGATAAGTCCATCGAAACCAAGATCCATAGCTTGCTGGCAAAGAGGTGCTATAAGGTCTCTGCGACCACCTATATGACTAGGATCACAGATAATAGGCAATTCTGGTATGCGACGATGCAATTCTATAGGAATCTGCCACATAGGAAGATTGCGGTATATTTTCTTATCATAACTAGAGAATCCACGATGAATAGCTCCCAAACGCTTTATTCCAGCCTGATTGATACGCTGAAGAGCTCCAATCCAAAGTTCAAGATCCGGATTTACAGGATTCTTCACCAGCACAGGAACATCAACCCCTTTAAGACTGTCAGCAAGAGACTGCATGGCAAATGGGTTGGCAGAAGTACGGGCACCAACCCAAAGAATATCTATACCATATTTAAGAGCCATTTCTACATGCTCAGGAGTAGCCACTTCAGTGGCTGTAAGCATACCGGTTTCCTCTTTCACTTCTTTCATCCAAGGCAAAGCAGCCTCGCCGTTTCCTTCAAAGCCTCCTGGTTTGGTACGCGGTTTCCACACTCCGGCACGGAACATGTGACATCCTTTAGCAGCTAGTTCTTTGGCAGTAGTAAGCACCTGCTCTTCTGTCTCTGCAGAACAAGGTCCGGCAATGACACATGAAGGGCGTTCATTATCACTAGGTAAATTCAATGGTTGTAATTCGAGTTCCATATTATATTTCTTTTAAATTTATAATTCTATATTTATTTGAACACATTCTTTATCCGTTCAAGTGCTTCTTTAATATCTTTGTCTTTAGCACAGAGAGAGATGCGGATATAACGATTGCCGTTAGAGCCAAATATCATACCCGGCGTGATGAATACACGAGCTTCATTAAGCACCTTCTCGGTCAAATCTTCACAAGAGGCATACTTGTCAGGTATCTTGCCCCAGAGGAACATTCCAACCTGAGAATCGTCAAAACTACAATCTAGAGTTTTCATTATTTCTTCTGCTATATTGCGACGACGACGATACACATTCACGTTATATTCCTTATGCCAGGCTGCATCATTAGTATTGTAAGCCTCAGCCGCAGCCAACTGTATTCCACGGAAAGTTCCACTGTCTATATTGCTCTTTATCTTCAGAATCCATGATATAAACTTTCTGTTTCCTGCACAAAGTCCAACACGCCATCCAGGCATATTATAAGCCTTACTCATAGAGTTGAACTCTATGCAGCAGTCCTTTGCTCCCGGTACCTGAAGTATGGATAACTTCTCACCTTCATTAAGAATGAAAGAATAAGGATTATCATTGACTATCACAATATCGTGCTTCTTTGCAAAAGCCACTAATTGCCGATATGTTTCCTTACGGGCATTTCCTCCTGTCGGCATGTGAGGATAATTAGTGAACATAAGTTTTACTTCACTCATATCCATAGACTCTAATTCCGCAAAGTCAGGTTGCCATCCGTTTTCCTCTTTCAGGTTATAATAAACCACGCGCGCTCCCAATAAAGTTGTAAGACTTGTATATGTAGGATACCCGGGGTTTGGTACCAGCACCACTTCACCAGGATTCACGAAAGCCAGAGTTGTATGCAATATAGCCTCCTTACTGCCTATCATTGGTTGAATTTCAGTTGCAGGGTCCAGTTCCACCCCATACCATTTCTTATAGAAACCGGCCATGGCATTACGGAGTTCAGGGGTTCCCATTGTCGGTTGATAACCGTGGGCTGACGGGTCATGTGCTACCGCACAGAGTTTTTCTACTGTCTGTGGCGATGGCGGCATATCCGGACTGCCTATTGCCAAAGAAATAATGTTCTTTCCCTCAGCATTCAAACGCGCAACTTCTTTCAATTTACGAGAGAAGTAATATTCCTGTACTGACGATACTCTATTTGCTGGATTCATATTCTCCTAATATTTTAATGTTCTTTACTAGTGGTGTTATTGCATCTATACTCTGGCGATAACGTGTAAGGTTATCAAATGTAAGATCCACATAAAACAGATATTCCCATTCATGACCTATTACAGGCAGAGACTGTATCTTAGTTAAATTAATATCATAAAAACTGAGAATGGTAAGCACTTTGCTGAGGCTTCCTTCCTCATGAGGCAGACTGAAAACGATACTTGACTTATTAGCCATTTCTACATGTCGAAGAAAAGCTGACTTCTGAGGATTTGTAACTACAAGAAAACGAGTATAGTTATGAGGATTGTCGTGAATATCTTCCTGCAACACTTTCATGCCATACAGATTGGCAGCATAACTGGAACAGATGGCTGCCCACCCATATACCTTATGTCTGGAAATATATTCCGCCGAACCGGCAGTATCTTCAGCCTCTACAGCCTTTAAGTCCGGATGATTGGCAAGAAATTTGCCACACTGCATCAATGCTACCGGATGAGAATGAACTTCCTGAAGCGTAGTCCAGTCATCATCTGGCAAACAACAAATAGAATGCTTGATATGTAATTTATGTTCTCCCACAATAGTAGTACCGGAGCCACGAAGAAGTTCGTAATTATGCAGCAGGCTACCAGCAATAGTATTTTCTATGGCAAGCATCCCCACAACAGTAGGATCACGCTTGATATTCTCAAATACTTCCTCAAAGGTAGCACAACATATAAGTTGTATCTGTTCACCGTGAAAGTATTCATGAGCCGCGATATCGTGGAACGATCCTATTTCTCCTTGTATTGCTATTCTCTTCATTTTTATAATGTGTCTTTATAAACGAAAAACGGTCCTCACTCTAAAGAGCGGGACCGTAACGTATATGTATTAATTTATTTCATTTCTATAAGTTGAAATTTACACGCAACTTCCCGCTTCGCAATTTCTTGCAAAGTAAAAGTAAAAGTAATAAAAAGATGCGTACAACTTCATATCTTATTTTGTTTTTAATTATTTACAACTGCAAAAGTAAAACAAATTTTTCTATCTGCCAAACAAATTGAAAGAAATTTTATCAAAACACTTACATTTTTAAAAGCCGTATGGATTATTCTCCTTATATTTCTGTTCCATGCGCTGCTGAATATCCTGACCTTCACGTCCTTCAGCCTGATATTTACCATTTACGCTTTCAGCCTCTTGTGGATTCAACTCTAAGACTTGTTTCATGTCTTCTTCGGCACCATCCTTGTCACCCTTAGCCAGTTTCACTGTTCCTCGCTCACGAAAAGCATCTATGGCAAATGGATTAACATCTACGACCTTATTATAATATTCCAAAGCATTATCGTGTTCACCTTTAGCTTCTTCTATACGGGCTTTCAGCATAAGCACATCTTCATTGTTTTCCGTATGTTGTAACAACCAAGCTGCATCCTCATCAGAACTTTTAACATCACCCATTTTTCTAAGTGTATCACCACGAAGAAGATAAGCCGCAGCAAATTTATCATCTAAAGCTATAGCACGAGTCAACATGGCAATGGCACCTATCATATTGCCTTGTCCTATGCAAGCCTGAGCATTTAGATAATCTATTTCTGCATTATCTTTATCTAAAAGCTTAGCTTTTTCACAATCAGCAGCCATAGCTTCATAATCTTCCATCATATATGCCACACGTGCCATACGGATGAATATCTCGATATTATCCGGTTTAATCTCTGCCAACTTCTGAAGTTGCTCATAAGCCGGACGGAGTTCATTGTTATGGATATAACACTGGGAAAGATAATCACGAACTTCAAGATCATCCTGTATGTCCAACACATGTTCAAAACATTGTATGGCATAAGCTATCTGCCCTGTTTTCATGGCACGTACACCATCATATTTAAGGACTTCAACATTCTTAGCGTTTTCTTCGGCAGGAGTCTCTGCACTATTATCATCACCGAATAATTTTTTAAATATATTCATTGTTTATTTTGTTACGGTTTGTGTCAGTTTTTCAAATGTAGTTTTGGAAATCATATCAGTCTTCTCCCATGATGGCCATACGCCATTATCAGGTTCATATTCCTCTCCTGCTTTACGAGTTGCCGTGAAATAGAATTTAGCGTTTATATATCCTTCTTCACCATCACGCGCAAGAATATAACAGACCACAGTTTTCTTGTATCCCACGACCTTATTATTTCTTGTTTCTGAATAACGATCCCAATCGCTTTGAGGAATAACATTTGATATTATCCTCGCATCAGGATATTTGTCTGTGAAATATTTTGCAGCAATAGCTGTAAGCTCTGTATCAGTTTCTTTATTCTCCTTATAAAAATTATCTGTTGAATATATAGGCATATACTGTGCGCCATCAATCTCTATTAATCCAGCATCACTTTTACTTTTGTCTGAAGTAAAAGCATCACCAATTTCCTTGCCGGCATCAGAGACAGTTTTCTTGGTATTATTCCAGAATTTAGAAACTTTCTTGGCTATTTTGTTTACATTTTCATTCTTTGTCTGAGCATAAGCCGAAACGGTGCATAATACCGATACAGCAAAAATTACTATTTTCTTCATATTCGTAAAAATTAATTTTGTGGTGTTGGATAATTGTATTTGTCAAAATAGCTATTGTCATGATTATTATACCATGCAGCCTCAACATTCAATTGAACAGAAAAGTTTTTGTTTACATTATATTTCACGGCAGCACCTATGACATCAGCTCCTGGCATTCCCATAGACGACCCCATTGTAGGCCAATAAGACATGCCACATGGACCATACATACCATAGCCATACATACTATAATAATTGTTATAATTATTAGCCACATTCTTCTGACCATATATCCAAGCTTCCCAATGCTCATTGAAACGATATCCCACAGCTGCATAAAAAGCACCGTCACGATAGCTGTCTCCACCCCAATTGATATTCTGAATATATCCACCGGCAGCAATCCATGCCTTGCCATCCTTTGTCAACGGAGCCAGATATGTAGCATTAATACGTTGAGCAAATCCTCCGCTATGAGGCAAATTATGTCCAAACGTCGCAAAGGCAGAAAGATCAACAGAAACATTAAGCCCACGATGAAGTCCCCATCCATAATCAGATAAATAACTTCCTAGTACCGATGGAGCCATAACGTCATATTTATTATCATTTACATATTTGAAATCTATTTTCTTGGCTTCACCTGTATACACAGCTTTGGCTGTATCTGAATATACTGTATCTCCAGGAAGCAACCATCCTTCACGTGGAGAATCGAAACTGTGAAGTGGACCGTAATGCACATTAGTGGCACTACCGTCATTCTGAGCTTCTGCCAACATAGCAACGCCCATTATATAAAACAGTATAAAATATATTCTTCTCATCATGATGCAAAGATAAATAAAGATTACTAAAATAAGAAATTGATTATACTTTTTTTATAAAGAAAATACGTTTTTATGCCTTTTTAGAAAGTTATAAAATTATTCCATAATAGTATAATACCGATATGTGGGATTTAAAGTACCTTTGCAGACGAACAAATAATATTTTTGATTATGAAAAAGACTTATACCGTAAATGGAATGAAATGTGTACACTGCAAAACTAATGTTGAAAATGCAATAAAGGCTCTTGCCGGAGTAAATGAAGCAGAAGCCGACTTGGCTGAAAAGAACGTAACTGTAGATTTCGATGAAAATACCGTCAATTTCAATGATATAAAAAAGGTTGTTGAAAACTGCGGAAAATACGAATTGAAATTATAAAAATGCCTGGAATAAAATCATATATGCAAAAAACAATTCCGGTTATAGGCATGGCATGCTCTGCTTGTTCAGCAAACGTAGAACGCAAGCTAAACTCTCTTGATGGGATAAAGAGCGCATCTGTAAATCTGGCAGGCAGAAGTGCACTTATAGATTATGACCCTGACTTGATTTCTCTTCAGACAATGAAGAAGGAAATAAACAACATTGGATATGATTTGATTGTTGAGCCTGGCAGAAATATAGAAGAAATACAGCGCAGAGAATTCTCTATTCTTAAAAGACAGACTATAATATCATGGATTCTGTCTGCTGCTATAATGTCTATATCCATGGGCTGGATAACTGTAGGTAGTAATAATATTGCCTATCAGACGACTATGCTGATAGCTTTTGCCAACATTTTTTATTGTGGACGTAAATTCTATATAACAGCATGGAAACAACTCACACATGGCACAGCAAGCATGGATACACTGGTAACATTAAGCACCGCCATAAGTTTTTTGTTCGGTACTTTTGATACATCAAGCATGATTATCACATTTGTACTGACAGGAAGAATGTTGGAAGAAAAAGCCAAAGACGGAACCGCAAGAAGCATTAGACAAATGATGGGTATGGCTCCCAAAACTGCAAGAATTGTAAATGGAGAAAAGACAGAAGATGTTCCGGTGTCTACCATTGAAAAGGGTGATATTCTGGAGGTCAGAGCCGGGGAAAAGATACCTGTAGACGGAGATGTAATTTCTGCCAACAGTTTTATGACAGAAGATGCCGCTTATATAGACGAGAGTATGATTACCGGAGAACCTACTCCCGCTGAAAAGAAAATCGGCAGCAAAGTTATGGCAGGTACAATTCCTTCGCAGGGAAAAATAAGAATTAAGACTTGCGAAATAGGAAAAGACACCACTCTTGCCCACATCATTGAAATGGTGGAAAATGCTCAGGGAAGTAAAGCTCCGGTCCAGCGAATAGTAGATAAAGCTGCCCTGATATTTGTTCCAATAGTTGCATCATTGGCATTCATTACTTTTCTTGCATGGTGGATTATTGGAGGAAGTTTATATCTGCATCAAGCTATTATCTCAGCAGTATCAGTACTCGTCATAGCTTGTCCTTGCGCTATGGGACTTGCCACGCCTACGGCATTAATGGTAGGTATCGGCAAAGCTGCCAACCGGAAAATTCTGATAAAAGATGCCACGGCTTTGGAACAGCTACATAAAGTAAACGCCATAGTAACCGACAAAACCGGAACACTTACCATTCCTAACCCAAATGTAGATTTCACAAAGGCTGATAATCTAAAGTTTGAAGAAAGGGAGACTCTAAAGCCTCACGCCAGAGAAGCTATTGCTGAATTACAGAAACGAGGCATAGAAGTTTACATGATGAGTGGTGACAAAGAAGAGGCGGCTAAATACTGGGCAGACAAAGTGGGTATAAAGCATTATCACAGTAAGGTGATGCCACAAGACAAAGAAAATTTAGTGAAAGAACTACAGAACAAGGGTAATACAGTAGCCATGATAGGCGATGGAATAAACGACACCCAGGCTCTGGCTTTGGCTGACGTAAGCATCGCCATGGGCAAAGGCACAGATGTGGCAATGGACGTAGCCCAAGTTACACTTATGGGCAATGACCTGGAAAGTCTGCCAAGCGCATTCAGACTCAGTAAAGCCACGGTTAAGATGATATGGCAAAATCTCTTCTGGGCATTCATCTATAATATAATATGTATACCTCTGGCAGCAGGAGTACCACTTCTGCTGGGCATCAACTTCCAGATAACACCAATGTGGGCAAGTGCCCTAATGGCTCTGTCCAGTGTCAGCGTAGTTGTGAATTCACTGCGACTTAATTTTATAAAATAGGACTATATCTTATCAAGAGCACGGCGGGTATTTTTCTTCAGAGCCTTGAACTCTGTAGGAGTCATACCTGTCACGCTTTTAAATTGTCTGCTGAGATAAGCAACACTGGAATAACTCATCTGTAAGGCTATCTGAGTCAAAGACAACTCGTCATATTTTATAAGTTCTTTTACTCTTTCTATACGCTGTTCTATATAATAACGTTCTATGGTAATTCCGGCAACCTCACTGAACAATTTGCTCAATGCACTGTAGTCACTGTGTAATTGTGCCGATACATAGTCACTGAGGTTAAGAGTTGAATTATTGTCACGATAATGTACCAGTCTCACAATTACCGCTTTTATTTGTGTAATTGTCTGTTCACGGCGGTCATCAAGAAGTTCAAGCCCCAGCTTCTCTAGTTCCTCACGTAATACTTCCCACTTTACCAAATTCAATTTTTCTTCAATATGTATCTCACCTAGTTCAACACTCATAGGATGAAGTCCATTTTCCCGGAGTGTTTTTTCAACGACCATTTTGCAACGATCGCAAACCATATTCTTAATATATAATATTGTTTCCATTTTATATAATACTAGTTTTAAAATCCATTGCAAAAATAATATTTTTTTCGAATAAAAGATAATTTTATTTTGTTTTATGTACACTTTACAGTATCTTTGCACGCAAAAATAACACAAAATGAATCTTAAAATCAGACTAACTGTCATGAACTTCCTGGAATTTGCAGTCTGGGGAGCCTATCTGACATGTATGGGAATCTATCTTGGCAATATAGGCATGGCTGGATCTATCGGTTCTTTTTTTGCCATGCAAGGTATTGTATCCATCTTCATGCCAGCTTTAATGGGCATCATCGCAGATCGTTGGATTCCTGCTCAACGTCTATTGGGCTTATGTCATCTGCTAGCGGGCGTATTCATGTTTGCAGCAGCATGGTATGGACACACAGAAGGACAATCAGCCCAGTTCAGTATATTGTTCACACTCTATTCTTTCAGTGTAGCATTTTACATGCCTACCCTTGCGCTAAGTAATTCCGTAGCTTATACAGGCCTCACTCAGGCAGGGCTTGATACAGTAAAAGATTTCCCGCCAATCCGCGTATTTGGAACAATAGGATTTATCTGTACTATGTGGTTTGTGGATATCATGGGATTCAAAAGTTCAGAAATGCAGTTTGTTGTAAGTGGTGTTGCCAGCATCATATTATTCCTATACTCATTCACACTACCTGCCTGTCCTGTAAGCGACAGTAATGAAAAGAAGAGTCTTTCTGAAGCATTTGGGTTTGAAGCTTTTGCTTTGTTTAAACAGAAAAAGATGGCTATATTCTTTATTTTCTCAATGCTTCTTGGAGTAAGTCTGCAAATTACAAATGGATTTGCAACCCCATATATTGAAAGTTTCAAGAACATACCTGAATTTGCCGGTACTTTTGGAGTTAAATATCCGGTGATACTCTACTCTATTTCACAGATTAGCGAAACCCTCTGCATACTCATGATACCTTTCTTTATGAAAAGATACGGCATTAAGAATGTGATGCTCATTGCCATGTTTGCATGGGTACTTCGCTTTGGACTTTTAGGAACAGGCAATCCCGGCAGTGGAGTCTGGATGTTTATTGCATCTATGATTATCTATGGTGTAGCTTTCGATTTCTTCAATATCTCCGGTTCTTTATTTGTAGACAAATCTACAAATCCCAAACAGCGTTCAAGTGCTCAGGGATTATTCATGCTCATGACAAATGGTATTGGAGCAACTGTGGGAAGTTTCGCAGCCCAGAGCATTGTCACAGCACATACATCATCTAACGGCATCACAAACTGGCAACCATGCTGGTTGGTCTTTGCTGTATATGCCTTTATAGTAGGAATAAGTTTTGCTTTGATTTTTCATCCTAAGAATGAGAAAGTAAAGGATATATAACGATAAAATATGAAAGAAGTCAGATATTTTTATGTTCCCGATGCAGCCACACAACATGAGTTGCCTGCAGAAGAAGCCACACATGCCCTTAGAGTATTACGACTTCAGAGTGGAGATGAGATGTTTCTTATGGATGGCATCGGAACTTTCTATCATGCAACAGTTACCCTTGCAACCAACAAGAAGTGTATGTATGAAACTGACAAGGTTATGACGCAAGAAAAGACATGGCATGGACACATTCATCTGGCAATAGCACCTACAAAAAATATCGACCGCATTGAATGGATGACGGAAAAAGCCACAGAAATCGGATTTGACGAGATTAGTTTCTTGAATTGTGATTTCTCTGAAAGAAAAGTAATCCGCACAGAACGCATAGACAAAATCATCATCTCTGCCATGAAACAAAGCAGAAAGCCTTTTAAGCCAGTCATCAATGAAATGATTGATTTTAAAGAATTCATCGCAAAAAAAAGAAACGGAAGAAAATTTATAGCTCACTGCTATAATGAAATTGACAAGATTGACTTATTTAACGAAATTACTTGTAACACTGATAATGAAGACATTACAATACTTATAGGGCCGGAAGGAGACTTCTCTATTGAAGAAGTCAACTTAGCTTTAAGTAAAGGATATGAAAGTATATCACTTGGAAAAAGCCGTCTACGTACTGAAACCGCCGGTCTTATGGCAGTGACAATGAGCCAGTTGGCTAAAAGAAAATAATAATTGACTATGAAAAAAATCATTTACTTGTTAATGAGTATTATGGTGACGGCACTAACAGCCTGCACCGACAACAGTTATCTTAATGCAATCCCGTCTGAAAGCACAGCACTGATATCCATAGATCCTGCAAAAATGAGCGGTGTAAATAATGTTGCAGTACTTAAGACTCTGCTTCACGCAAGCAATATAGACAAGAGTGGAATTGATGCCAGTCACAAAATATTCATGTTTGAAGCTCCAGACGGAAATCTTGGAGTTTGCACAAAAGTAAACAATGAAGACGACCTGACAGAAACATTCAACAACCTTGCAAAAAAAGGCTCATGCCCCAAACCGATGAAACGCCGTGGATTTCATTTTACGGTATTGAAAGACGCATGGGTGGCAGGATGGAGTGATGCTTCTCTGCTTATCATGGGACCTGTTACGGTGGATGGTCAGGCAGAACTGCAACAGCAAATATCAAGATACCTTAAGCAAGATGAAGAAGACGGCATCACCGCAAGTAAAATATACGAGAAGCTTGATTCCATAGATGCCCCTATAAGTATGGTGGCTCAAGCTCAAGCACTGCCTGATCAGTTTGTTGCTCCTTTTACCCTTGGCGCTCCTAAAGGTGCAGACCCTTCACAGGTTATGATTGCAGCAGAAATGAGCGTAAAGAATGGACTGATGCATATAAATGGAGAAACATTCTCTTTCAACAAAGGCATAAACAAGGCTCTGAAAAATGCAGCAACTATATATCGCCCCATCAAAGGCAAATATGTAAAAGCCATGCAGGCAGACGCTATGATGGGAATGTTTCTCAATGTGAACGGAGTAAAATTTCTGCCTTTAATGCAGAGTAACAAAGGTATTCAGGCTTTGCTTATGGGGGTAAACCAAGCCATAGACATGGATAATATCATAAGAAGTGTAGATGGAGAAATGGCAATCATAACTCCTAAATATGGTAAAGACAACATTTCCATGAGCATGAGCGCACAACTGGCCAACAAAAAATGGATTGCAGATATTGACTATTGGAAGCAAAGTTGCCCCAAAGGTGGAAGAATCGAAAACTGGCAACCACAGGGATGGTATTACACCGACAATAAGACTACTTTCTATTTCGGCATAACAGAAGACATGCAGTTCATGAGTGGCAGCAGTAAAGATGAAGCTCTGCAATCTGTAAAAACAACAAAAAAACAATTGCCAACCAATGTGCAGAACATGATTAACGGACAGAAACTTGTAATGGTCATCAACATGAATGCCATGACCGGAAGCAAGGCGGGGGCTGTTACAAGCATGCTACGACCGATATTCGGTAATGTCAAGACTATAGTTTATACATTAAAATAAATAATGGAAACAATAAAATTCAGTTCCGTTATTCCTCAAGTGTTTGCACCACGTGCAAACGAACTTGACTCAGATATATGGAACACTGATGCCACTTTTGAGAAAGGACATCTCTATTTAGTAGAAGCCGACTCTGGTAAAGGCAAGAGCACATTTTGCAGTTACGTAGTAGGTTATCGCCATGATTACAGTGGCAATGTAATCTTTGATAACGAAAACGCTACCACCTATAAAGTAAGCGATTGGGTGGAAACACGCAAGCGTCATATTAGTCACCTGTTTCAGGAGTTACGCTTGTTTCCGGAACTTACCGCCATGGAGAATGTGGAAATAAAAAACAATCTGACAGGTTTCAAAAGCCGTAAGCAGATAGTTAAATGGTTTGAAATGCTTGGTATAGACGACAAACTGGATGCAAAGATTGGACGTATGTCGTTTGGTCAGCAACAGCGAGTTGCTATGATTAGGGCATTAGTACAACCTTTCGACTTCATTCTAGCCGACGAGCCAATAAGCCATCTCGACGACAATAACAGCCGTATAATGGCTGAAATAATGATGACTGAAGCAAAATCTCAAGGTGCCGGAGTTATCGTTACAAGTATAGGCAAGCACATGGATCTTAATTACGAAAAGACATTTAGACTATGAATTTAGTTTGGAAATTATTACGTCAGCATATCAGCATCCCCCAGTTTATAGGTTTCTTCTTTGCCAACCTTTTTGGAATGCTAATCGTTTTATTGGGATTTCAGTTCTATCATGACGTTACTCCGGTGTTTACAGCCGAAGACAATTTCATGAAGAGTGATTTCATTATAATGAATAAAAAAATAGGTACAGCAAGCACTATCAGTGGCAGAAGCAATACATTCAGTGCGTCTGAAATTGATAATGTTGAAGGTCAGAAATTTGTTAACAAAGTCGGCAAGTTCACATCTACTGAATACAAGGCTGATGCCAACATGAGTGTCAACGGTACTCCTGTATTGAATAATGGTGAGATTAGTTTTGAAAGTGTTCCCGATGGCTTTGTAGACGTTAAGATGAGCGAATGGAAATACACTCCGGGAAGCAAAGAAGTTCCGGTGATTCTACCAAAAATTTATCTCACGATGTACAACTTCGGTTTTGCCCAAAGTCATTCATTGCCAAAAATAAGCGATGGACTGGTAGGAATGATAAACTTCCAGATATTCATTCATGGGCATGGCAAAGATGAGAATTTCAAAGGTAAAGTCATTGGGTTTTCAAACCGTCTGAGCAGCATTCTCGTTCCACAGACATTCATGGACTGGAGCAATAACGAGTTTGCTCCTGGAGAACATAGTAACCCGACGCGTCTTATTATGGAAGTTGGCAATCCTGCAGATGAACACATTTCTAAATATATAGACAAGAAAGGATATGAGATTGAGGATGATAAGTTGAATGCCGAAAAGACCACATACTTCCTTAAGATGATGGTAACAATGGTAATGATAGTCGGTCTAATAATTTCTATTCTCAGTTTCTACATCCTTATGCTAAGTATATATCTGTTGGTACAGAAGAATTCCAGCAAACTGGAAAACCTACTTCTAATAGGATACAGTCCTACGCAAGTGGCACGACCATACCAACTACTTACAATAGGATTAAATGTTGGGGTACTCCTTATAGCATGGATTGTCTTATTTTTCGTCAGAAACTATTATATGGGCATAATAGAAACATTATTCCCTGATATTGAAGACGGAAATATGATACCTGCCGTAATAGTCGGAATATCACTTTTCTTCCTTGTTTCTGTTTGCAACTTGATAGCTATTAGAAACAAAATCGTAAGTATTTGGAAGAGAAAAGAATGAAATTGAAACAAAAATGAATCAATCCGCGTTAATTCAAAAACGCGGATTTTTTTTGCAATAAAAAGTCAATCTTTTAACATCTTTGTAACACAAATACTAAAAAATTTAGTTAATTTTGCAGGCGTAAAGTTATTAACTGGGTTTATCCCCTCATATTATTAATTAAATTTCAGTTAAAAGGTATGCAAAAAAGATTGCATTTATTAATGGCGTTGATGTTGTTCTTCACAACATCCATTATGGCGCAGGTAACAACTTCAAGTATCAATGGTAAGGTCGTTGCTGACGGTGAAGTAATCATCGGAGCAACTGTCACCGCTAGGCATGAACCTTCAGGAACAATGTATCGTGCTGCAACAAATGAAAACGGACGTTACACAATTCAGGGTATGCGCGTAGGTGGTCCCTACACTATTACCATTTCTTACGTTGGTTACAAAGAGAATGTTAAAAGTAACATCAATTTGGCTCTTGGTGAGCCTAGTATTATCAACGCAGACTTGAAAGAAGATGCTCAGGTCCTTGGTGAAGTTGTTGTAACCGGAACCGCAGGTAAAGGTGGTTTAGGAGCTTCAAGTAACTTCAATCAGAATCAGATAGAAAACACTCCTACTATCGATCGTAACATCTATGATGTAGCAAAGATGTCTCCACTGGTAAATACCAATAAGTTTGGCGGTATCACCATTGCCGGAGCCAACAACCGTTACAATTCATTCCAGATTGACGGTATGGTAAGTAATGATGTCTTTGGTTTGGCTGGTACAGGAACCAATGGTGGTCAGACAGGTGCCAATCCAATTTCAATGGATGCCATTGAGCAAATTCAGGTAGCCGTATCTCCTTTCGATGTACGCCAGAGTGGTTTCACCGGTGGTGCAATCAATGCTATCACAAAAAGCGGTACTAACAAATTCACAGGTTCTGCTTACACTTACACTCAGAACGAGAACCTCTATGGCCGTTACAGTCAGAAAGATAATGAGCATGCTATGCTTGGCGACCAAACAACTAACACGTATGGTGCTTCTTTCGGTGGACCAATCATTAAAGATAAACTGTTTTTCTTTGCTAACTTCGAGTATAAAAAGGAGTCTTTCCCTTCTACATACTATCCTGCTTCAGAAAACTATTTTCTTACAGAGGATATGGCACAGAAGATTCTAGATCGTTACTATGCTATCACCGGTTACACTGATTCTTATAATCAGCGCAATATTGATACAGACGCTCTTTCTCTGTTAGGTCGCATAGACTGGAACATAAATGAAAACAACAAGTTCTCATTCCGTTACCAATTCAATAACTCTTCTAAAGATGTTTTCGGTTCTGGTACAAGTACATATTACTTCAACAACAGTTCGTACATCATGAAGAATAAGACTAACTCTTTTGTAGCTGAATTAAACTCTCATATCACTGAATCACTTTATAATGAACTTCGTTTTGGTTTAACATCAGTTCGCGACCATCGTGAAATACCTTATTCCGGTCCTACAATCTATATTCAGAATGCTATTAATGGCAAAGGTACTATTAATCTTGGTACAGAATATTCATCTGGTGCGAACTCACTTAATCAAGACATTTGGACATTGGAAGACAACCTCTCATGGTATTTGGGCAACCACACTCTTACATTCGGTACTCATGACGAGATTTACAACATGAAGAATGCATTCATTCAGGCTGCAAATGGAGAATTTGTTTATAGCGGTGTTGATTCTTTCCTTAACGACACTGATTCTCCAACATCTTACGTTTATAAATATTCAGATTCAGAGATTACTGGCACTAGTAAATGGGCAACACCTTTCAAAGCCGGTCAATTTGGTTTTTATGCTCAAGATAAATGGGATGTAAGCCGTAAACTAACTCTTACACTTGGCATACGTTTTGACATACCTGTTTACTTTAACAGCCCTTCTACTAACGATGAATATAATGCAAGTGATTTCTCTAAAAAATATGACTCTGTCGTAGGTCGTAAACCTAAATCTTATGTTATGGTTTCACCTCGCTTCGGATTCCAATATTATCTAAACGATAATCACGATTCTAAACTTCGCGGTGGCGTAGGTATTTTTAATGGTCGTGCTCCTTTCGTATGGATAGAAAATGCTTGGGCTAATACAGGTGTTGAAATGAAAGGTACCACTATTAAGACCGGTACTAAACCGACTTTCACTGAATATGGAGCAAAAGACCCTCAAGAAATTCTTAAGGATTTCTCTGGTACAGCTGATAAGCCTGCCATCAACACTATTGATCGCAACTTTAAGTTTCCTCAGGTGTTCCGTGCAAATCTTGCATGGGAAAAGAAACTTCCTTATGGCATCAACATGACTCTAGAGGCAATGTACTCTAAAAATCTAAACAGTGTATGGTTTGAGAATCTTGCACTAGTAGACAATGGCAAAAAAGTATATGCTGTAGAAAATTCTGAGAATTCAGCAACTACATATTATTCCAGTACTCCGGGCAGTTATAGTTCAATAATAAATATGACTAACACCAATAAAGGCTATAGTTACAGTTTCAGTGCACAATTAGAAAAGAGCTTCGACTTCGGTCTTGACTTAATGGCAAGTTACACATTTGGTCATTCTTACTCTGTAAACGATGGTACATCTTCTGTAGCTTTGTCTAACTGGGGATATTACTATTGTGTAGACCCTAACAAAGCTGACCTTGCTTATTCTATGTTTGACATGCCTCATCGTGTACTGATTACAGCTAACTACAACTCACCGAGATACGGTAAAGGTGGTCGTTGGCAAACTCACGTAGGTCTTAGTTATAATGGTAACAGCGGTCAACGTTACAGTTTGATGATGAGTGACAAATCTGCTTCATTCAATGGCGATTACAGAACAGGCAATACACTTCTTTATATTCCTACAGAAGAAGAAATGAATGTTATGAAATTTGCTTCTGATGCAGACAAGACAAATTTTGAAAATTGGATTGAAAACGATAAGTACGCCAAGAATCATCGTGGTCAGTATGCAGAACGCAACTCTAATTCAGCACCTTGGGAGAATCGTTTTGACCTTCATCTAGCTCAGGATTTCTATTCCTTTGATAGCAATGGTAAAAACCCATGTAAGTTCCAGCTCATTTGCGATGTTTACAACCTTGCAAATCTTATCAATAAGAAATGGGGTACACAATATTCCAGCACATACACTGAAACCATCATGAGTTGTACAAAAACTTCAGATATAAGTGAAGAGAATAAAAATCAAGTTGGAACATTCCAATATATAGGTTATGCACCAACAGTGAATGACATTTACAGCCGTTGGCACATGCAACTTGGTGTTCGTGTTACATTCTAAAAGAATTTTACTTAAAGAATCATTAATAGGGCAATCTTGGCAAAAGACTGCCCTATTTTTTTACTAAAAGTTTTATCGAACAGTCTTTAGTTAAATAAGTAAACGATTTAGAAGTCCAATAAAAAGAAGCAAAAGAGATACTTGTTCTATAGTTATAATAATATATTTTACAAAAAAAACAGTATAAAGTTTGGTGTTCTAAAAAATAAGTATTACCTTTGCATCGCTTTAAAAAAGTAAAGGGTGGTTACCAGAGTGGCCAAATGGGGCAGACTGTAAATCTGCTGGCTATGCCTACGGTGGTTCGAATCCATCACCACCCACAAAAAAGAGTCAATGGTTTCCATTGGCTCTTTTTTTTGCTCATTATTTTCAAGCAAGAACCTAGGCTCAGTTATTAAAGTTGGGGATTTAACATTTCTATGTATATAACATAGCCACT
>CAYSSU010000040.1:5297-30585 GCA_964433895.1 uncultured Prevotella sp. | reverse complement strand
TGCAATTTGAAGAGGGCATTGAAAAGACGGTGAAGTGGTATCTGGATAATCAGGAATGGATGGACAATGTGACTTCCGGAGATTATCAGAAGTACTATGATAATATGTACGGAGATGCGCCAGAGGCGAAATGCACTGGAAGTGCAAATTAAGGATTAATGCGCCTGAGGCGAAATAAATGGACAATTGACAGTTGACAATTAATTCTTAATCAATTATTAATTTTTAATCCTTAACACGCCTTTGGCTTTATGCCCCCAATCCTACTTTAGACAGAAATCTATTAAACTCTCATTAAGCATTTTAATAGAATTGCAGATTGAAAATACAGAAAAGAGTTGAAAATTATTCCGCCTTTAATATGCTAACACTTTATAGTTTTACGAAAAAAGACAAATAAATATTTGGAATTTACATTGTATTGTTGTATTTTTGCGGATATAATTAGTAGGAGAAAAATTATGAAAACAATAACATTAGAAGAAAATTTCATGAGTTCATTGGTAAATCTTACTGATGATATGAAAATTAGAATCATCAATGGTCTGACAGCAAGCATGATGAGGAAAAAAGAGGAACCATCTATAGAAAACATGTTTGGTATATGGAAAAATAATGGAATTTCTGCTGACGAAATGATACATTTGATAGATGATAATTCACAAACGGAAAAACGAGTAATTGTTTCTTTTGACTAAACTGTAAGGTTATGAAGCAATATCTCATAGATACAAATATCTGTATATTCTATTTAAAAGGAATGTATAATGTATCTGAAAAAATAAATTCCAAAAACTCGCAAATATTGTTTTCTGTCTGACATTACAGTAGCTGAATTATATTATGGTGCTACATTGTGTAACAGAAAAGAACAAGCACTAAAAGAAGTAAATGATTTTATTTCTCTTTTTACAGTAATCCCAATAAGCGGTTCTTTGCTTACGTTTGCCGAAAAAAAAGCAGAATTAAAGAAAAAAGGATGTCCTATTGATGATTTTGATTTGCTTATTGGGGCTACTGCTGTAACAAATAACCTAATTCTAGTAACAGAGAATACTAAGCATTTTAATAGAATTACAGATTTACAGATTGAAAATTGGATTAAACGTTAGAATGATTAAGAATCATATATATGTGTTGCTATGTCAAGGTATTGGAGAATTACTTTCTTTTGATATGGACGAATTTTCAACTCTAGAAAAAAAAGGAACTCCTTTGACTTGAAAATCAAATAGTAACAAAAAAATAGCTGATTAAGCAAAAAATACGGTATCTTTGCAAACAAAGCAGTAATATACCGCATTTCATAATGGTTATGTAATCGGTAATTGCTGATTAAAAAGGTATATTATGTATTACGTTTCTAAAACAATGGAAATAGCTGCTTGTCATAAACTGGAACTGAGTTATGAAAGCAAATGCCAGAGGCTTCATGGCCACAACTGGCATATAACGGTTTACTGCAAAGCAAAAGAACTGAATAAAGATGGAATGGTATGTGATTTTAAACATATCAAAGATAAGATACACGGATATCTGGACCATGGTAATCTGAATGAACTACTCCCCTTCAACCCTACTGCTGAAAATATCGCCAGATGGGTTACAGAGCAGATTCCAACTTGCTACAAAGCAATGGTTCAGGAGTCTGACGGCAATATCGCTATCTACGTAATGGATGATGAAACGAAGAACGAAATATGAAGGTAAACGAAATATTCTATTCCGTTCAGGGCGAAGGGGCTTATTCTGGTACACCGTCTATTTTCATCCGTCTGTCAGGATGCAATCTGAACTGTGCTTTCTGTGACACTGACCACAAGTGTTACAGGGACTTGACTGAGGAGGATATAGTGAATGAGATTGCTAAATATCCGGCAAAAATGGTTACTGTTACCGGTGGTGAACCTACTCTTCAACTGACAGAATCTCTGGTTGACAAGCTGCATGATACTGGTATGTATGTGCAAATTGAAACTAACGGTACTATAAAGGCTCCCCAGAACATTGACTGGGTAACTGTTTCTCCTAAATTTGAATTCTGTAAAAACGCAGAAATTAAAGCTGACCGTATTGATGAGCTTAAAGTAGTGTATAACGGAAAAAACAATATGAGCCTGTATGACGGCATTGATGCTAAAGTATACAGTCTGCAACCTTGTGACACCGGTAACAAGGAAAAGAACGATGAAATTATTAAAAAGACATTTGAATTCTGCCTTAAGAACCCCAAATGGAGAATATCTCTGCAAACGCAGAAGATATTGAACGTGAGGTGACAGACAGAATACTAAATGTCTATATCTATCGTCTGGTGCTCGTATGAGAGTATGGAATTTGGAAATACTGCCCTAGCCTCATCAAGCAGGATATTCTCGTCTTCATATCTGGCACTGTAGTGCCCCAAAAGTAGTTTACCTACATTAGCATCACGTGCCACGGTGGCAGCCTGAGCAGCCGTGGAATGACAATATTTTTTAGCACGGTCTTCGAAGTCTGATGCGTATGTGCTTTCATGATACAGCAGACTTACGCCACCGAGGAGTTTATGCAGTTCCGGCTGATAACGGGTATCACTGCAATAAGCATAAGAGCGCACGGGGTCCGGAGCAGATGTAAGCCTTTCATTAGGGATTACTTCTCCGTCAGGAGTGGTCCACGATGCTCCAGCCTTGATATTGTTTATCTGGCTCAGAGGTATATCATAGCAATCTATCATATCACGGAGGATATGGCGCTGAGTGGGTTTCTCACGAAACAGAAAACCACATGTCGGCATGCGATGTACAAGCGGCAGACTCTCCACGGTGAGACTATGATCTTCATAGATAATCTGATGCTTTCTTGTATCCACGGCATGAAATTCCACATCATAGCCCAGGTCACGACAAAACAGAGCTATCTGGGCATCAAGAATAGGTTTCAGTTCCTTAGGAGCATAGATATGCAATGCGGCTGTTCTGCCAAGAAGTCCGAAAGTGGAAATCATTCCTATAAGCCCGAAACAATGATCACCATGAAGATGAGAAATGAAAACAGCCTGAATTTTATTGAAACCGACACGCACACGTCGAATCTGCAGTTGAGTACCCTCTCCGCAGTCTACCATGAAAAACTTACCACGCATCTCAACTATCTGAGATGACGGAAAATGCTTGGGAGTAGGCAGCGCTGACCCACACCCTAGAATATGTACTTTAAATGGTTCCACAATTATTTCTGGCGTTTATAAAGGAATATTCCCACATTATTCTCAAGATACAGAGAGTCGGCACCTAAAGTGTTTATCTGGAATGTATCAGTATTGAGAAGCAAATTCCCATTGTATATTTTCCATGCTGTCCAAGGATTACTTTCTGCCTTGACATTATTCTTAACCACTCCCCCTTCTAGGATTTCAAAGTTCTTGTCTATTGAAGTCCACTTACCTACAAGTGTTGTAAGATTTATTATTCTGGTGGCATATTTTGCGCCATCAACATCATGGGCTATCACCGCCATACGGTCGCCGACAAGCAAGCCGCCAAGCACTGAAGCTGAATCAGGACCTTCATCGGCAATATCAAATTGCAGACTGTCGCCTGCATCGGTGATAAGTTGCAGAGTGTGCATTGCCGTGGCCTCACCACAAGTGCCATAGATGGTGGTATCAGGAACAACAGCAGTCTTGGTGCTATCTTCTGAAATGGTAATATTCTTACCTGTCTTCTTGCCTGTGCAGCCGGCAACAGCAATCACGGCAACCAAAGCTGCAAGATAAAATATTTTTTTCATTCTGATAAATTTTTATTTATTATTTGTCTCTAAATTCTTTTCATGTCGTTTGGCTTCATCCCAATATTTATCCATTTCTGCCAAGCTCATGTCTTTCAACGACTTATGCAGTTCTTTAGCCTTTGCTTCTACATAACCAAAACGGCGTATAAACTTCTGATTGGTACGTTCTAGGGCATTATCGGGATTAAGATGATAAAGACGAGCGGCATTGATGACACTGAAAAGAAAATCTCCAAGTTCATCAGTAGATTTTTCACTGTCCTCACGACGAAGTTCCACCTCAAGTTCTCCAAGTTCCTCACGCACTTTATTCCACACGTCAACCTTATCTTTCCAGTCGAAGCCCACATTACGCGCTTTATCCTGAATGCGATAAGCCTTGATGACTGAAGGCAGAGAATCTGGTACACCACTCAGAACGGTTTTATTGCCGTCCTTTTCTCGCTGCTTTATCTGTTCCCATGTAGCTTCCACCTGAACTTCATTCTGAGGTGTGTCATCAGACATGGCATCAGTATTATTTTCGTATGGATTATCGCGCCATCCGGTCCAATCGATAAAAGGATGACGAAACATGAGTTTCCGGCTCTGGGCATCACAAACATCGGCAATATCAAAATCATCAGTCTCACTGCCTATCATGGCATAGAAAATGACATGCTCCATAACATCTCCAAGTTCTTTGCAAATGTTACGGGTATCATCTTTCATCAGAGCATCACAAAGCTCATACACCTCTTCTATTGTATTGGGGCGCAAAGACTCATTGGTCTGCTTGCGATCCCATGGGCACTCCACCCGAAGACGGTCCTGGATATCAAGCAGACGCCCGAAAGCCTGCATTTTTTCTTCCTTTGTATGTTTAGTCATACTGCAAAGGTATAAAAAATCTTTGTATTATAATCTTAATTGAAAAGAATTTAGTAATTTTGCACCGTAATAAAAAGAATTTAAAAAGAAAACTATATATAAAATGGAACTAGCAAGTAAGTATGATCCACAGGCTGTGGAATCCAAATGGTATGAATACTGGCTTAACAACAAGCTCTTCAGCAGTAAGCCGGACGGAAGAGAACCTTATACAGTGGTTATCCCTCCTCCTAATGTTACCGGTGTGCTGCACATGGGGCACATGCTGAACAATACAATTCAGGATATTCTGGTGAGACGGGCACGCATGGAAGGCAAAAACGCATGCTGGGTACCGGGAACCGACCACGCAAGCATTGCAACTGAAGCCAAAGTGGTGAACAGACTTGCTGAACAAGGCATAAAGAAAACTGACCTGACAAGAAAACAATTTCTGGAACACGCATGGGACTGGACTAACGAACATGGTGGAATAATACTGAAGCAACTCAGGAAACTGGGATGTTCATGCGACTGGGACCGCACCGGATTCACTATGGACGAGGTGAGAAGCAAAAGTGTGATAAAGGTTTTCGTGGACCTATACAATAAAGGATATATTTATCGTGGCGCAAGAATGGTGAACTGGGACCCTAAGGCGCAGACTGCACTATCTGACGAAGAGGTGATTTATAAGGACGAGCACTCAAAACTGTATCATCTGAAATACTATGTGGCAAAGGAAGACCAGGACAGCATAGAACGTAAGGACGAAGGCAACGTGATGCATAAGGACGAAAAGGGATATTATGCCGTTGTGGCTACTACCCGTCCGGAAACAATCATGGGTGACTCTGCCATGTGCATAAATCCTGCTGACACGAAAAACACCTGGCTGAAAGGTAAGCACGTTATCGTGCCTCTGGTAAACAGAGTAATACCGGTGATAGAAGACAGCTACGTGGACATTGAATTCGGAACCGGTTGCTTGAAAGTGACTCCTGCACATGATATTAATGACCATGCACTGGGATTGAAGCACGGACTTGAGACCATTGACATATTCAATGACAACGGTACCATAAGCGAGGCTGCCGGAATGTATGTGGGACAAGACCGCATGGACGTGCGCAAACAGATTTCCATAGATTTGCAGAATGCCGGACTTATGGAAAAAATAGAAGACTATGATAATAAGGTTGGATTCTCTGAACGCACAAACGTACCTATTGAACCAAAACTTAGCACTCAGTGGTTCTTGAAAATGCAGCACTTCGCTGATTTGGCTCTTGGTCCTGTAATGGATGATGACATTGAATTCTATCCTAAGAAATACAAAAATACTTACCGCCACTGGCTTGAAAATATAAAAGACTGGTGCATAAGCCGACAACTATGGTGGGGACACCGCATACCTGCCTACTACTTCACTAATGCTGAAGGCAAGAAAGAAGTGGTGGTGGCTGAAACTGCCGAAGAGGCCCTGAAACAGGCACAGCAGAAGAATCAAAATCTGAAGGCTGAAGACCTGAAACAGGATGAAGATGCGCTGGACACATGGTTCTCTTCTTGGTTGTGGCCTATATCTCTGTTTGACGGAATAAACAATCCTGACAACGAGGAAATAAACTACTACTACCCTACCAGTGACCTTGTTACCGGTCCTGACATCATCTTCTTCTGGGTGGCACGTATGATAATGGCTGGATATGAATACAGAGGTAAGATGCCTTTCAAACATGTGTATTTCACAGGTATCGTGCGCGATAAACTGGGACGCAAGATGAGCAAGAGCCTCGGAAACTCTCCTGACCCTATAAAACTGATAGAGAAATATGGAGCTGACGGTGTACGTATGGGAATGATGCTCAGTGCCCCTGCCGGCAATGACATTCTGTTTGACGAGAGTCTCTGTGAACAAGGACGTAACTTCAACAACAAGATATGGAATGCCTTCCGACTTATACAGGGTTGGAAGACCGACAACATAGAACAGCCTAACGCCAGCAAAATTGCCGTGGAATGGTTTGATGCCAAACTGAAAGAGGTGAATGCGGAAATGCAGGAACAGTTTAAACAATATCGTATTTCTGAAGCTTTGATGACTATCTACCGTCTGTTCTGGGATGAATTCTCAAGTTGGTATCTTGAAATGATAAAACCGGCATACGTAAACGGTGAAGCTCAGCCTATAGACAAGACTACATACGAAGCTACACTGAAATTCTTTGATGACCTGCTGAAGATGCTGCATCCATTTATGCCTTTCATAACAGAGGAATTGTGGCAGCATATTTATGAACGCAAAAACGGTGAAAGCATCATGCGTGCCACTCTGACCATAGATGAACCTACGGAAGCTGACAAGAAACTGACTGCTGACGTAGAAACCGTGAAACAGATTGTAAGTGGAGTGCGTACTGTGCGTAACCAAAAACAGATTGCACCAAAAGACCAACTGGAACTTCTCGCAATTGTCGAGAACAAGGCTGAGACTTACAATGACGTAATTAAGAAGATGGCTAATCTTAAAGCTATCAACGTGGTTTCAGAAAAGGCTGCCGATGCCAGTGGATTCATGGTTGGCACAGAAGAATTTGCTGTTCCTGTGGGTGACCTTATTGACGTTGCCGCAGAAATAGAGAAGGCTGAAAAAGAACTTCAGCACCTTGAAGGATTTTTGAATGGAGTGCGCAAAAAACTTGGCAATGAAAATTTCGTGGCTCACGCTCCTGAACAGGTTGTTGCCCTGGAACGCAAGAAAGAGAGCGACTCTATAGAAAAGATTGCGGCTCTGAAAACCGCTATAGAAGAATTAAAGAAAAAATAATTTTCTTACAGAAATGAAGAAACTGATAAACATAGCAGTATCTCTAATCATAACAATCGTCACCTTCACATCATGTGGGGGTGACGTTTATGATGTAGATAACATAACACAACAGACGATGTTGGTTATATGGCCATGGACCGGGTCCGACCACAGTCTAACATCTATGTTCAAACAAAACCAAGACAGCATTGAAAAAGCTATAATTGCCAATGACGGTCTGGGATACAACAAACTGCTTGTTTTCAAAAGTTCTTCCGCTGACAATTCTACTCTCTACGAAATTACATACAATGGCAGCACTTGTGAAGAGAAACAAATTAAAGACTACACCGGAAATGTATATGCCACCAAAGAAGGACTGACAGAAATAATAAATGACGCCAAGAACTATGCCCCGGCTCTTAACTATGCCATGGTAATTGGCGGACACGGACTAGGATGGATATACAAAGATGATTACAGTGGAAGCAGCATAATAAGATATTCTTCTAGCAAAAGTTATGCAAAAGCTTTTGCTAAATCTGCAGAAACAGTAATAGAAAAAAGACCGATGGAAAATGACATTACCAGACTATATGGTTCTAGTAGTGACACAGAAACACAAACTGACATTGATGTGCTGGCATCAGCAATAGAGGCCAGTGGAACAAAATTGCAATACATATATTTTGATGCCTGTGATATGGCAAACATTGAAACGGCATACGAACTTAAGAATGCAACAAACTTTCTTATAGCTTCTCCCGGAGAAATAAACATAATAGGTATGCCATACTATTCTGTATTCACGTATATGTCTTCTAACGCTCCTGCTTACGCATCAATAGTAAGTGGATTCGTTAACTTTTATACTAATCTAGAATCATTTCCTTACGGAGCACTTACTGCCATAGATTGCAGACAGCTTGACGCCCTTGGTAATGTTATGAAAAAAGTGAATGCTGAATATGCTGCAAAAGCAAGCAGTGAAAAAGACAGCATTGATAACTTGCTTGTAGACAGTGTTCAATATTATGAGGGAGAAAGATTTTTCTTTGATATACAGGACTATGTAAAACATCTGAATATCAGCAGTTCCCTGTATAAAGAATTCAACACAAAACTATCCAATGCCATAAAAAGTGCTGCAACAACAGCTACGCTGTATTCAGAGCCGAGCAAGACTTATATTTCCATTAAGAACAGTTGCGGAATAACTATATCTGACTGTAGTAAACAGGCTGCAGCTATTGCCGGAAGAGAAAAGACCGGATGGTGGCAGGCAACACATTAAATGCCTATTACAATAAAATCATGGCTTAATGCTAATCATAAATTAAATAAATATATTATGGAAAAATTAATTATCAACTCTTATGATGAGTTTGCTACTCATCTTGGAGAACAGTTGGGAGTTTCTGACTGGCTGGAAGTTGATCAGGAACGTATTAACAAATTTGCCGATGCAACATTGGATCATCAGTGGATTCATGTAGACGTGGAGCGCGCTAAGACCGAAAGCCCATACAAGAGTACTATTGCTCATGGATATCTGACTCTGAGTCTGCTTCCATATATGTGGAATCAGATTATTGAGGTGAACAATCTCAAGATGATGGTAAACTATGGTATGGATAAAATGCGCTTTGGCAAACCTGTAATTACAGGCAGCAAGGTTCGTCTGGTAACTAAACTTACCGAGATAGAGAACCTCCGCGGTATATGCAAAGTACAGATAGGCTTCGCCATAGAGATAGAAGGACAAAAGAAACCTGCACTTGAAGGCATTGCCACATTCCTATATTATTTCAAATAAAAATAGGACTTCTCTAAAACATGAAAAAAGGTTGCAATTTCAAATTGCAACCTTTTTTATTATAGATGTTATAAAATTATTTCTTAAAGAAATCTTTAACAGCCTCATTTAAAACCATGTGCTCATCAAATACGTAAGCACCAGTCTTAGGGCTCTTAACCATCTTAATTACTTTTGAATAAGCGCGACCATCCGTAGAACCTTCGTGGAGGGTAGCGACCACTTTCTTTGCCATATCTTATATGAATTTTAAAAGGGTTATTACTTAATCTCCTTATGAAGAGTCATCTTCTTGAGGATTGGATTAAACTTCATCAACTCAAGACGCTCAGGAGTATTCTTGCGATTCTTAGTTGTAACGTAACGGCTTGTTCCTGGAAGACCACTGTTTTTCATTTCAGTGCATTCTAGAATAACCTGTACTCTGTTACCTTTAGCTTTCTTTGCCATTATTTTGTATCTCCTATATCTAAAAGTTATGCATTCTCAGCCTCTTCATCGTAAGAGAGCACCTTTATATCGGTGATATATCCCTTAGCGACAGCCTGTCTGATGGCAGCATCAAGACCGAGTTTATTGATAAGACGAAGACCAGCAGCACTGATCTTAAGTGTAACCCAGCATTTCTCTTCTACCCAGTAGAATTTCTTGCTGAATAGGTTAACATCAAAGCTTCTCTTAGTGCGGTGCTTTGAGTGAGACACATTGCAACCTAACTGTGCCTTCTTACCTGTGATTTGACAAATTTTAGACATTTCTATCTTTAATTTTTGTTTCCGATTTTAAATACTTATTCCAAACAGAGTGCAAAATTACAAATATTTTTGAATTACACAAAATATTTCATAGAAGAATATCGAGAATTAAGTATTTTTTTGAATTTCGGCTATTTATTCTTAATATCTTTCTCTTTCAAGTACTCTACAAAAAGCCTGATTGCCTTATTTGTAGCTATGGCAAGATTTATGTCACGTCCAAAATCTTCTGTAAGTTTAAACGTGCGTACATCATCCTTACTGCCATATCCTAACCAGATAGTTCCGACCGGAATTTCTTTTGTGCCACCAGTTGGACCTGCCACACCTGTTGCAGAAATTGCGAAATCCGTACCAAGAGTATTGCATGCACCTACAACCATCTCCCTGGCAACCTCTTCACACACAGCAGTTTGCTCTTCCAACACCTGATGATCTACATTGAGCAGGCGCTCCTTTATCTCATTGGTATAAGACACAATGCCACCTTTGAAATAATTACTTGCTCCTGGAACAGCAATAATAGCCTCTGCTATACGTCCACCGGTACAACTCTCAGCCGTACCTAACGTCAGTTCATTATTATAGAGAATATTCTGTATTTGCTTACTTAATACTTTACTTTCTAATTCCATAGTTTATTTGAATGTTACTTTAGAGAATGCCGGTAAATCTATTGTGGCAAAATCTTTGTCACGATATTTAAAAGTTCCCACGCATGCTATCATAGCTGCATTGTCAGTTGTGAAACTGAACTTTGGTATATATATAGTCCAACCATACTTAGCCGCATGTTCCCTAAATGCGTTACGTAACCCATTATTAGCAGAAACTCCTCCTGCAACTGCCACATGGGTAATCTTTGATTCCTTCACTGCCATACGAAGCTTTTTCATCAGTATGTCTACAACAGTGAACTCGATGCTGGCAGCCAAGTCAAACTTGTTTTTCTCAACAAAATCCGGGTCTTCTTTAACCCACTTTTGCAGACTATAAAGAAAACTGGTCTTGAAGCCGGAAAAACTGTAGTTTTTCCCCGGAATATGAGGTTCTGAGAACTTGAACGCATGTGGATTTCCCTGACGGGCATACTTGTCTACAATCGGTCCTCCCGGATATCCCCAGTCCAATACTTTGGCACATTTATCAATAGCCTCTCCTGCTGCATCATCAATGGTCTGTCCCAACACCTGCATATCATTGTAGGCATTCACTTTAACAATCTGAGAGTTTCCTCCGGAAACGAGAAGACAGATAAAAGGGAATGGCGGCATGTGGTTATCATCATCACTTTCTTTGATAAAATGCGCCATTACATGTCCTTGAAGATGATTCACGTCTATCATAGGAATATTTAACGAACGGGCAAATCCCTTTGCAAAATTCACTCCTACAAGAAGAGAGCCCATTAGTCCAGGACCGCGAGTAAAGGCAACAGCAGAGAGCTGTTCCTTGGTAATACCGGCACGTTTGATGGCCTGGTCTACCACCGGCACCACATTCTGTTGATGAGCTCTGGATGCCAGTTCCGGAACAACACCGCCATAAGCACGATGAACATCCTGAGAAGCAGTTACATTGCTAAGCAGCACACCATTGCGCAACACTGCTGCTGAGGTGTCATCACAAGAAGATTCTATACCTAATATATATATATCGTTATTGTCCATGATTGCATTGATTAATAAGACAGCACTTCTACTCCACTTTCAGTCATAAGCAAAGTATGCTCCCACTGAGCTGAAGGTTTTTCATCACCTGATATAACTTCCCATCCGTATGGGTCATCAGAATCTATGAATACTTGCCATGTACCCATATTCACCATTGGCTCAATGGTAAACACCATACCAGGCACAAGTAGCATTCCCTGTCCTTTATGTCCATAATGCAGAATATCAGGTTCCTCGTGCATAGCCAATCCTACACCGTGTCCGCATAAATCTCGCACTACACCATAATGGTATTTCTCTGCATGCTTCTGTATAGCATGTCCAATGTCACCTATAAAGCAATATGGTTTAGCTGCCTCCATACCGATTTCCAGACACTCTTTCGTTACCTTGACCAACTGTTCTTTTTCAGGTGTAGTCTTTCCACCGATAATGAACATACGGCTGGCATCACCGAAATAGCCGTCAACACTAAGAGTCATGTCAACATTGACAATATCACCTTCTTCCAGGACGTCTTCTTCCTTAGGAATGCCATGACACACCACTTCATTAATACTAGTGCATACACTTTTAGGGAATCCTTCATAGTTAAGGCAAGCGGGAATGGCATTATTATCCTTGCAATACTGCATACAGATATCATCTATCTCCTGAGTATTCATTCCAGGATGAATGGCTGCAGCCACAGCATCAAGACATCCGGTATTGACTTTACCGGCAATGCGTATGCCTTCTATCTGTTCTTGAGTCTTCACCATCTCACGGACAGGCACTTCCTTTCCCTTATTCTCCCAATACATCACCTGCTTGTCCAGTTCGGTGATTGGCTGACCGGGAAGGCAATGCCATCTTTTCTTCTTAAAAATCATATTTTTAAACGTTTAAATCTGCATGCAAAAGTACAACTAAAATTCGAAATAACATATAAAAACTTTATTAAATATCATTTTTTTAGCGTACCTTTGCAGGCAAATAGGAATATTAGTTTTATGCAAAATCAATTTTCACGTACTCAGTTACTTGTAGGCAAGCCTGCCATAGATACTCTAATGGGCTCGCGCGTTGCTGTGTTCGGTGTCGGAGGCGTTGGCGGTTATGTGGTTGAAGTCTTGGCACGCAGCGGTGTGGGTGAACTGGACCTCTTCGATGACGACCGTGTATGCCTTACAAATGTGAACCGGCAGATACATGCCTTGCTATCTACTGTTGGACGCCATAAAGTAGATGTGGCTGAAGAGCGCATACACGACATAAACCGACGATGCATTGTTCATAAATATCAGATGTTCTATATGCCTCAGAACGCAGACGACATTGATTTATCTTGCTTTGACTATGTTGTGGACTGTATTGATACTGTTACAGCAAAGCTTGAACTTGTGAAACGCTGTCATAATCTGCATATACCTATAATATCATGCATGGGAGCAGCCAACAAAATGGACCCTACCGGATTTCGTATTGCCGACATAAATAAAACGAAAATGGACCCGCTGGCAAAAGTGATACGAAAAAAACTGCGCAAACTACATATTCCTCATCTCAAAGTTGTATATAGCGAAGAGGAACCTCTGCGCCCTATTGACGACCCAAACATAAGTTGCAGATTCCATTGCATCTGCCCAAACAAAGATATGCGCAAATGCACTGAACGCCGTGATATTCCTGCCAGCAATGCTTTCGTACCGGCTGCAGCCGGACTTATTGTTGGTGGAGAAGTTGTAAAAGACCTCATAAAAGTAAACGGAACCATGCGTATTTCACCGGAAGAGGTTGCTGAAAATGAAGCTGCAATAAAAGCTGCCCGAAAAGCAGAACTACACCAGCAAAAATACAAAGAAATGGCACTTGCAAAAAGAGCAGGTACATGGAAAGATGACAAGGTAGTGAAAGAAATGCCGGAATTATGATAACAAAGAAATAGTTATGACTCTACATATATTTAATCCTGAACACGATATAGCTCTTGCTGCTGACAATGAGAAATTTACAGCTTCACATGTTGTCAGACAACTAAGGGCTGATATTGGATTCATACCGTCTCTATGGGCTGAAGAGGGTGACCTGGTTTTGCTTGACGATTCTCCGTCACTACCTGACACGGAAACTCATCTGCTGCCTTTCATGAACAATGTGGAATATATACAGTGGAAGGATCTTAAAGAACTGTCTACTGACAATTTGAAGATAGAGGCTTGGGGATGGGACAATGTTTTGAAATATAAACTTAACAATGCTTCCGAAGGGACTTTGGATAACATTCTCCCTGATGACGAATACATAAGTGGTATTAGAGAAATGAGTTCACGCAAATGGGCTGCCAGCCATCTGCTGCAAAATCTTGTAGATGCAGACTCATCTTTTATCGGTGCCGCAGAAGTTATATATAACTTTGAAGAACTTGGCAATCCACTGAGTATTCCAAGTGGTAAGGGCTCTTATCAATACGTGATGAAAGCGCCATGGAGCAGCAGCGGCAGAGGCTTAAGGTACATAGACCTGCAGAAAACCGGCATAAACAGCCACCAGATTGGTTGGATAAAGAACATTATCAAGCGTCAGGGTTACATAATGATAGAACCTTACTACAATAAGGTGATGGATTTCGGAATGGAATTCATGGCACATGGAAATGGAGAAATTGAATATTGCGGACTTTCTGTATTTGACACCATAAACGGTGAATATGCCGGCAATCTGCTTACCAGCGAAGAAGAAAAAATTAAATTGCTGGGCAACTACATAGACATAGCCAAACTTGATATCATAAAAGAAACAATAAAAGAATCTTTTAACAAAAATAACAGGATATCATACACAGGACCATTTGGTATAGACATGATGATAACTGACGGGAGCAAAATTCACCCATGCGTAGAGTTAAACCTGAGACGCACAATGGGGCACGTAGCCTTGGCTCTTGGCAAAAGGACCAATGAAACCAGAGTTATGCGCATGAGTTACAACTCTGGTCATTACCAAATGCACATATACCGACAGCACATCACTCGTGATGATACGGCTCGCCCTTGATTATTGTGCAGGCACGATAAATCTGCTCTGTAAATATAAGTCTCACCATCTGATGGCTGAATGTCATTCTTGATAATGATATTTTTTCGTTTGCGCGACTGTATAATGAATCAGAAAAACCATACGGTCCGCCAATGACAAGCATCAGCCTGCGCGACGTGTTCTGCTTTTTCTGCAACCATTTGGCAAACTCCACTGAGCGATATTCCTCTCCATGCTCATCCATAAGCACCACGGTATCAGAAGGCTGAATAAGTTTCATTATCATTTCGCCTTCCTTCTCTTTCTGTTGCTGTTCACTAAGGCTCTTCGTATTTTTTAGTTCCGGAATAACCGTTATGCCAAATGGCATATAATGTCCTATACGTTCAACATAATCATTTATTCCTGCCACAAAATGTTTATTCACCGTCTTGCCAACAAGTATCAACTGTGTCTTCATTTCTTTTCTTTATTGTCTGTTTTATATTCATCCCTTCTTTTGGGATTTACGGGAAACCACCCCTTAAGCACTCTCTTACGCTGTTCAAACAGCTCACCTATACTCCACAGACAAGAAGCTCCGAAAACACCAAGCAAAGCTGACAGTAGCACATTTTCTATCATGAAAGCCCCACAGATTGTAACCAAACCTGAAAACAAAAATATCCACCAATACTTTGTACCGGTATAATATTCCATTTTTATAACTATCGGATGAAATAAGCCTATAATCAAAAAAGTAGATATTGCAATTATAATTCCTGTGAAATACATAGTTATTTATCAATTTGGCACCAAAGTTACAAAAAAGTAACGTCATTACACTTGTTTTCTCATCTAAAATAATTATCTTTGCCTTATAAATCATAAATAATAAGGAAAACTAACATTATAATATATAATAAATTATGGCAAATAACGCAGAACTAATTTCACAGTGTGAAACCAAAGCTAAACAATGGCTGTCTCCAGCCTTCGATGAAGAAACCCAAAAAGAGGTACAGGCTAAACTAGACACAGAAGACAAAACTGAACTTATAGAAAGTTTCTATAAGGACCTGGAATTCGGAACAGGCGGTTTACGCGGTATAATGGGAGCCGGAAGCAACCGCATGAATATCTATACAGTAGGTATGGCAACACAGGGATTTGCCAACTATCTGAAAAAGAATTTTGCCGACAAAAAAGACATCTCTGTCGTTGTATGTCACGACTGCCGCAACAACAGTCGCAAATTTGCCGAGAGCGTAGCTGATATATTCTCTGCCAATGGCATAAAAGCTTATCTTTTCGATGATATGCGCCCTACTCCTGAATGTTCTTTCGCCATACGCCATTATGGCTGTCAGGCTGGTGTGAACATCACAGCAAGTCACAACCCTAAAGAATACAATGGTTACAAAGCTTACTGGGAAGATGGCGCACAGGTATTGGCACCACACGATACAGGCATAATAAGCGAGGTTAACAAAGTGAAAGTGGAAGACGTTAAATTCAAGGGCAACAAAGCTCTGATAGAAATTATCGGTGAAGAAATAGATAAAATTTATCTTGACAAGATTCTTTCTCTCAGCATAGACCAGGAAGTTATTAAAAGACAGCATGACCTCAAAATTGTATATACGCCTCTGCACGGTACAGGCATGAAGTTGATTCCGCGTTCTCTCAAGCTTTGGGGATTTGACAATGTACATTGCGTGAAAGAGCAGATGGTAAAAGACGGCAACTTCCCTACTGTTAAGAGCCCTAATCCTGAGAATGGAGAAGCTTTGACACTTGCCATACGTGATGCAAAAGAAATGGACGCAGACATTGTTATGGCTAGTGACCCAGATGCAGACCGCGTGGGTATGGCATGTAAAAACGACAAAGGTGAGTGGGTACTCATAAATGGCAATCAAACATGTCTGCTTTTCTTATACTATATAATTACAAACCGCAAAGCTAAAGGACTTCTAAAGCCTACAGACTTTATCGTAAAAACTATCGTTACAACCGAAGTAATACGCAAGATTGCCAAAAAACAGAACATTGAGATGCGTGACTGCTACACTGGTTTTAAGTGGATTGCACGTGAAATTCTGCTTTCAGAAGGCAAACAGCAATATATTGGCGGTGGCGAAGAGAGCTACGGCTTCCTTGCTGAAGATTTCTGCCGCGATAAAGATGCAGTTTCTGCAATGAGTCTGCTTGCTGAAATATGCGCATGGGCAAAAGATCAGGGCAAGACTCTGTATGAAGTTCTGATGGGCATCTATACAGAATATGGTTTCTCTAAGGAATTCACCGTAAACGTAGTACGTCCAGGTAAAACAGGTGCTGACGAAATTCAGCAGATGATGAGCAATTTCCGCGCCAATCCTCCAAAAGAACTTGGTGGCAGCAAAGTGATTCTATGGAAGGACTACAAGACCCTGGAAGCTACACATGCCGACGGAAGCAAAACAAAGCTTGATATGCCTGAAACAAGCAACGTTCTGCAGTGGTTCTGCGATGACGACACTAAAGTAAGCGTGCGCCCTTCAGGTACTGAACCTAAGATTAAGTTCTACATGGAAGTTAAGGCTCCTATGACTTCAGCTAACCAATATCCTGAACTAGACAATAAGGGTACAGCAAAGATTGCCGCTATCAAGAAGAGTCTTAATTTGGAATAAAACAATACAAATTACTTAATTATACCAAATGGTATTACTGAAATTCCGCACTTAAATAAGTGCGGAATTTTAGTACACTATAACTAAACATACGAAGACCACTAAAAGAAATAATAAGATTTAGAAAAATTAGCATTTTTTTCTTTCATTATTCATAAAAAAGCAGTAATTTCGGGGCAATTCTATTATAAACATAATTATTGTACGTAAATAAAATAGTATAAAAACATGGAAAATTTAGGAATAGGAATAGAACTGATGTTGGTTGGAATGACCACTGTGTTTCTCATCCTTCTGATTGTTATCAACTTAGGTAAACTTCTGATAACTCTAGTTAACCGTTACGCTCCAGAAGAAGTGATAAACAAGAAAGCGGCAACAGTGCCTGACAAAGTAAATGCAAAAACTATTGCTATTATCCAGGCTGCAGTGGATACCATTACTGCCGGTAAAGGTAAAGTTATCAAAGTAGAGAAAAAATAATAAAACGAAATAAAAAATTAGTATATTATGAAAAGAGAAGTTAAGTTCAGTTTGGTTTTCCGTGATATGTGGCAATCTGCCGGTAAATACGTACCACGCGTTGACCAATTGGTAAAGATAGCTCCAGCCATCATAGAAATGGGCTGCTTTGACCGTGTTGAAACAAATGGAGGAGGCTTTGAACAGGTAAACCTATTATTCGGAGAAAACCCAAACAAAGCTGTCCGTCAATGGACTAAGCCATTTCATGAAGCCGGCATTCAGACTCACATGCTTGACCGTGCACTGAACGGACTGCGCATGAGTCCTGTTCCTGCAGACGTAAGACAATTATTCTATAAAGTAAAGAAAGCACAGGGTACAGATATTACCCGTACTTTCTGTGGACTGAACGACACCCGCAACATAATTCCTTCTATAAAATATGCACATCAGGCAGGAATGATTTCTCAATGCTCTCTATGCATTACATTCTCTCCTGTCCACACAATAGAATATTATGTGAATATGGCAAAAGAACTTATTGCTGCCGGAGCTGATGAAATATGTATCAAAGATATGGCTGGAATCGGACGACCGGTATCTTTGGGAAAGATTGTTGCCGGCATAAAAGAGGCACATCCTGATATCCCTATTCAATACCACAGCCATACCGGTCCTGGTTTTAACATCGCCAGTATTCTTGAAGTATGCAAAGCCGGATGTGACTATGTTGACGTGGGCATGGAACCACTTTCATGGGGTACCGGACACGCTGACATTATTACAGTTCAGGCAATGCTGAAAGATGCCGGATTCCAAGTTAAGGAAATAAATATGGAAGCCTATATGAAAGTACGTTCCATGATTCAGGAATTTCTGGACGACTTCCTCGGTTTATATTGCAGTTCCCGCAACCGCCTCATGAATTCTCTTCTTATAGGTCCGGGACTCCCTGGTGGAATGATGGGCAGCCTTATGTCTGACTTGGAAACAAATCTCAAGAGCATCAACAAATATAAGGCAAAGCGCAATCAAGCATTGATGACACAAGATGAGTTGCTAATCAAACTGTTCAATGAAGTTGCTTACGTATGGCCACGCCTTGGCTACCCTTGCCTTGTAACTCCATTCAGCCAATACGTAAAGAACGTAGCGCTGATGAATGTCATGCAAATGGAGAAAGGCAAAGAACGTTGGGGACTTATTGCTGATGACATCTGGGATATGATTCTTGGCAAAGCCGGTAAACTTCCGGGAAAACTGGCTCCTGAAATCATAGAAAAAGCCAAACACGAAGGACGACAGTTCTTTACAGGAAACCCACAAGACAATTATCCTGACGCTCTAGACGCATTCCGTGAAAAAATGAAACAGAAGAACTGGGAATTTGGACAGGACGATGAAGAACTCTTTGAATATGCCATGCATCCGGCTCAGTATGAAGCATTCAAGAGCGGAAAGGCAAAAGCTGACTTTTTGGCTGATATGGAAAAACGCCGTGCAGAAAAGAACAAAAAGTCTTCAGAAAACAGCGAACCTAAGATTTTAACCGTAAATGTAGACGGACAAGCTTACAAAGTTACTGTTGCCTACGGTGATGTAAAATCAGCAGACACTCCAGCAGAAGCCAATGTTCAGGCACCTGTAGGAGAAGGTAAAGAGATAACATCTCCTCTGGAAGGAAAATTCTTCTTGAGCAAGACCGCACAAGAAACACCAAAGAAAGTTGGCGACAAAGTCAATGAAGGTGACGTGATATGCTATATAGAAGCTATGAAAACCTATAATGCCATCCATGCAGAATTTGGAGGAACAATAGTTGCTATATGCGCAAATAACGGTGATGCAGTTTCTGAAGACGACATTTTAATGAAAATCGGATAATGGAAGAGATATTAAACAATCTATATAAAATGACGGCGTTCAGCAACATCCTTGCCGACCCATCATTCTTGATAATGTATGCAATTGCTTTCCTGCTGCTTTATCTGGGCATCAAGAAGCATTACGAACCACTTCTGCTAATCCCGATAGCTTTCGGTGTATTGCTGGCAAACTTCCCCGGTGGTGACATGGGGGTTCTTCAAGCAGACTCCCAAGGTTATGTAACATTGGCTAATGGTACTAGAAAAATAATATGGGATATGCCTTTACATGAAATTGCACATGATTTGGGCATCATGAACTTTCTATACTATATGCTGATAAAAACCGGATTTCTTCCACCTATTATATTTATGGGTGTCGGAGCCTTAACAGATTTCGGTCCAATGTTGCGCAATCTGCGGCTTTCCATTTTCGGTGCTGCAGCACAGTTGGGTATTTTCACAGTTCTATTGGTGGCTATTCTAATGGGATTCACTCCTCAGGAAGCAGCATCATTAGGTATCATTGGAGGCGCTGATGGTCCTACAGCTATCTTCACAACTATAAAGTTAGCTCCTCAGTTACTTGGTCCTATTGCCATTGCGGCTTATTCATATATGGCTCTTGTTCCGGTAATCATACCTTTAGTGGTTCGTTTGCTATGTTCCAAAAAAGAACTTATGATTAATATGAAGGAACAGGAGAAACTATATCCTTCAAAGATTGAGATAAAGAATCAACGTGTTCTGAAAATCGTTTTCCCTATTGTAGTGACTACCGTTGTGGCATTGTTCGTTCCATCTGCAGTACCATTAATTGGTATGCTTATGTTCGGTAACCTGCTGAAAGAAATAGGAAGCGACACCTCTCGTCTATTTGATGCAGCATCTAATAGTATCATGAATGCAGCAACCATATTCTTAGGACTATGCGTAGGTGCTACTATGACAACAGATGCGTTCCTCAACTGGACTACTATAGGTATTGTTGTAGGAGGATTCCTGGCTTTTGCTCTGTCAATATCCGGAGGTATTATCTTTGTTAAGATAGTAAATCTTTTCTCTAAGAAGAAAATTAATCCGCTTATCGGTGCAACGGGATTAAGTGCAGTACCAATGGCAAGTCGCGTTGCCAATGAGATTGCAACGAAATATGATCCCAAGAACTATGTATTAAATTACTGCATGGCCAGTAACATTTCAGGGGTGATTGGTTCGGCTGTTGCTGCCGGTGTATTGATTTCATTCTTGCAATAACGCCACACATATACATAAGAATAAAGGTAAGAGGGTGCATCAAAAGCGATGTGCCCTCTTTTAGTATTTAAAGAGTTCCTCCAATTTCCTTATATTTCTCTACAAAAGCTACAATTTTTTGAAAAACGCTTTGCTTCTTCGTTAAATATTGAGGATTTAGTGGACTCATCTTCGGCAGAATCGCATTAAGGTCAGTGCCATTCTCGCTTGCATACTTTCGTTTCAAAGATGTTTGAATATATCTTTTTGCAGCCTCATTATTCAATTTTTCTTTTTCTATCAGAATGTCAGCCTCCTCCTTCTGCTTCTCTTGGGCATAAGCAAAAAATGCAGCTATAATACCGGTCTTGTCTTGAATTGGATTCAAGTCTGTCTCATTTATAAAATCAACAATCAGACTCTCTTTTGCCCTATTCCCGATACTCGCTCTAATCACCCGGCGCACATCGTCTATTAATACAGTCTTGTCTTTTGTCTTTTTGTTGTGTTCAAAAATCAATTCCAGAATATAATCCAGATTAATCTCTTGAGATTTGAGCAAATCAACTTCAAATACCACATCATCCCAATCTACCTTTGACTTTTCAGAGGTTTTACCGTTTCTCTCATTTCTGAACCAATCTCGAATATCATTGTAAGTAGAACGATAATCCTGTGCTGTACGTTCTTTCAGAACATCAATGCCCTGCATAGCTGTAATGTCTTCATCCGTCAGAAAGTAAGTGTTCTTGAATGTATCAAGGGCTGCGCTATCCTGCAGGTCAATCTTTTGCAGTTCTTTAAGATGCGTAAACTCATCATAGTTTTGAAGGATGTTTTCTATCTGCAAATATTCTCCGAACAGTTTGACAAAAGCCTTCTTATCTTCTTCTGTTTCTATTTCGTCCGGAGCAGGAAATTTTTCTTTCAATTCCCTGACTACGTCTACATATCCTCTTCTCGCCTTGCCGGTAGCTATATCTGTGAATCCTTCAAGATATTCTTTATAGCTCTTCTCCAGCACCACATTTTTAGTGTTCTTGTCGCCAAACAGCGTAATGGCATCTATCGTAGCCTGCTCCAAGTCTCTGAACGTGACAATGTTGCCAAACGTCTTGGTCGCATCATATATGCGGTTTGTACGTGAGAAAGCCTGCATCAGACCATGATAGCGTAAATTCTTGTCTACAAACAGAGTATTCAATGTAGGCGCATCAAAACCGGTAAGGAACATTCCAACTACAATCAGCAAGTCTATATCTTGATTTTTCACCCTTTTTGCCAAATCACGATAATAGTTTTGGAATTCCTTACTGTCAACTCCAAAACTCGTTTTAAACATAGTATTATAATCATTTATTGCTTTTGTCAAAAACTCCTTGGCACTGCTGTCCATTGCCGATGGTTCAAAGTCCTCTTCTGCAATTTCGCCTACTGCATTTTGTTCTTCATTGGGAGCAAAAGAAAATATCGTAGCTATCTTCAGAGGCTTTTCTTTATCTTTCTGCAGGTTATTTAATTCCTGATAATACAGTTTCGCTGCCTCCACGCTGTTCACTGCAAACATGGCATTAAAGCCCTTGTTACTTCCTTGGTTTCTATGGGTCTTTATTCTGAAATTCTGCAGTATATATTGGGATATTTCTTTGATACGGTCAGGATGCAACAAGAGCTTCTTGTCTTCTGCTGCATTTAACTTAACCTCATCATGCTCTGTTTCCAGTGCTTTAAACTTTGGGCGCACATCGTTGTAATCCACCTTGAACTTTAAAACTTTCTCATCTCTGATGGCATCTGTGATGACATAAGAATGTTGTTCACGTCCAAATACGCTGGCTGTAGTTTCTGCTCCTAAGGCATTTTCAGGAAAGATTGGAGTACCTGTAAATCCAAATTGATAGTATTTTTTGAAAGTCTTTCTCAAATTCTTCTGTGCCTCACCGAATTGGGAGCGGTGACATTCGTCAAAGATAAATACGACCTGTTTTTGATAAATAGGCAGACTACCCTCATTTTTCATTAGGTTATTCAACTTTTGAATCGTTGTGACGATAATCTTATTATCATCTTTTTCGATATTACGCTTCAATCCTGCCGTGCTCTCCGAACCGTTAACACTATCGGGCGAGAACCGCTGATATTCTTTCATCGTCTGATAATCCAAATCCTTACGGTCAACAACAAAGAAAACTTTATCTATGAAATCAAGTTCGGTGGCAAGCCGGGCAACTTTAAAACTGGTCAGTGTCTTGCCAGAACCCGTGGTGTGCCAAATATAGCCACCACCCTCTGTCGTACTCCACTGCTTTGCCTGATAAGCACTCTTAATCTTCCATAGGATTCGCTCTGTTGCGGCTATTTGGTATGGACGCATAATGAGCAGAGTGTCGCTGGTATCAAACACAGAATAGGTTAACAGTATTTGCAGCAATGTGTTCTTTTGGAAAAACGTTGCCGTGAAATCCGTTAGGTCTTTAATTAGTGTATTATCTGCCTTTGCCCAATTCATCGTAAAGTCAAAACTGTTTTTGTCTCGCTTTACAGTATTGGCAAAATAGCGGGTGTCCGTACCATTTGAGATAACAAAAATCTGCAAGTATTTGTATAGTGAACTTTTACTATTAAAACTCTCCTTACTATAGCGGTGTACTTGGTTGAAAGCCTCACGGATAGCCACGCCACGCTTTTTCAGTTCCACCTGCACCATAGGCAATCCGTTCACCAAAATTGTTACATCATAACGATTGACTTGTGTTCCTGTCTGTTCAAATTGATTAATCACCTGCACTTTGTTGCGAGCGATATTCTTTTTATCCACCAAGTAAATATTTTGAATATGCCCATCATCAAAAACAAAATCATAGATATAATCATCATGTACCTTTCTTGTTTTATCAATAATAGTATCACCGGATTTGTCCAAGTATTCTTCCACAAAACGCTCCCATTCCGCATCAGTGAAAACGACTTGATTAAGAATCTGCAGTTGTTTCCTTGCATTTACTAATAGCGCATCAGGCGAAACAATGTCAGGGTTATATTCATAGCCCTGATTTCTCAAGTCTTCTATGAGCTCATGTTCCAGAGCCGCCTCCGTCTGATAGCCGGCAGGCGGTTCGCATACCATTGAGCCCTTTGTATAGTTGTCCAGAACTATGTAATTTTGCAATTCTGCAATCGTGCTGTATTGTGTCATTATTGCTCCTCCTATAATAATTTTTGTTTTAATGTATCAACATCCCATTTTAGTGGATTATTTTCTATATAATTCATGATATTCAAATATTCTCGCTCGTTTCTGATAATATGTTCATAATAATTCCGTTGCCACAGTTTCCCATCAAATGGCATCCAATCATATTGTTTCACCCCACGAATATAATGATTGGTCGTCATTGTTTTAAACCATCGAATTATGTCTCGTAGGGGCGAACCTATGTGTTCGCCCAATATAATATGTGTGTTCGCCCAATATAATATGTGTCGCCTCATGATATGTGCATTAATACCATTTATTTATATTGGGGCAAACAATCCTTATTGGGCGAACACATAGGTTCGCCCCTACGAGGAAATGACAATAATTTATCACGAAAATATTCATATTGTTTTTGACGCAATTCTATTTCCTTTGGTAATCCTTCGGTGATGGAATTGACCAGCGTGTCGAATTTATCGAGAATGGTGACGATGCGCTCTTGTTCTTCTATGGAAGGAATGGGAATTTTTATTTTCGCTAAATCTGTGGCATTTACACGTCTAACCTTTGTTCCTGTGATAAGTGGTCTTTTTTGTTTTTGAAACAACTCTGTTTGAAAAAAATAGGCAACGTATTTTGGATGCAAATGGTGTGAGTAAAAACAAGCATCATTACTAACAGCAATTTCTTCATCACCTAACCATGCTACAGCTTTACAGACATCTTCATCATTCTCACTTGTTGTTGCTATTACCAAATCACCATATTTAGCCATACGCGCTTTCTTTACAAACTCTTCTGAAACAAATGATTTCGTTTTATAAGTATATGTGCCGTAGTATGTATATATTTGTCCGTAATGAATACAGCCAACCCCAGTTTCAGTAAAGTCTTTTTTCTGTAATCCATTACCTCTAATCAACTCGCCAACCTCCCCTAGCTTTTTCCATACCACTTTACCCCGCAGTTGTAAAACTGAATTTGGAGTGTGAGGATTCAATACGGATTGTGGTTGTGATGAATTGTCACTATTTTGAATGGAAGTGTCTGACCTGCCCGAACGTAGTGAGGGTTGGTCAGACTCTTCCATAGGATAAGCGAGCAGTTGGTCGCGATAATATTCATATTGGGATTTTCGTGCTTGCAGCTCCGCTTGCAGCTCCGCT